>NZ_JABRVQ010000017.1 GCF_013248965.1 Psychrobacter okhotskensis
ATACCCTCGTCTAAGCTTTTTAGTACTTGTTTGCGAAAATCTAGCGAGTAAGTCATGGTCTTTATAATAACAATTGAATTTGATAGTTAGTTTATAACACTTTTAGGTGGGATTGACTATAGTTGACCCACTTTAAAAACGATACAGTACGGTTGGGATGAATTTTGTGCAGCATCGAAAGATAACAGCACGCAAGGAAAATTTATCCCAACTGCACGATAACATCAGCGTATCGATTTTATTTCGAACTGATTATAGATTCAATCGGCTAAACCAGATAGCTCAACAAAATCGGTTAAACCAATACGGTTAAAAAAGCCAGCTCAAATAAGGTTGCTCCATGCTCGCATTAATTATCTTTATCGTGACTTTGGTTTTGGTGATATGGCAGCCTAAAGGATTGGGCATCGGTTGGAGCGCGATGGGCGGAGCATTGGTCGCCTTAGCTTTTGGCGTGGTGCAATTATCCGATGTCGGTATTGTATGGGACATCGTTTGGGATGCGACCTTCACCTTTGTGGCGCTAATCATCATCTCGCTTATCTTAGATAGAGCGGGATTTTTTGGTTGGGCAGCTTTGCATGTGGCTAGACTGGGCAATGGGCAAGGTCGTCTGTTATTTCCCATGATTGTGATACTTGGTGCGTTTATCTCCGCATTTTTTGCTAATGATGGTGCCGCGTTACTACTAACACCGATTGTCATCGCTATATTGCTACGTCTTAATTTTTCACCGCCATCTGCGTTGGCTTTTATCATAGCCACTGGCTTTATCGCTGATACCGCCAGCCTGCCGTTAGTGACTTCTAATCTGGTTAATATTGTTAGCGCCAATTATTTTGATATTGGCTTTGGGCGTTATGCAGCAGTCATGGTGCCGGTAAATATTGTCTCTGTCATCGCGACATTAGCAGTGCTATGGGTGGTATATGCCCGCCAAATTCCAACACACTATTCTATTGCCAGTCTTAGTGCACCTGCATCCGCTATTGAAGATCCGATGGTGTTTAGGGCAGCTTTTCCGCTATTAGCATTATTAATGGTTACTTATTTCGCGACTGAATCACTAGGTATTCCTATTTCCCTCGTCACTGGCGCTGCTGCACTGCTGCTAATAGCTATTGCAGGGCGCTGTTGGCAAGGTGGTCGGGGTGCTATTGTTTCTGTATCTGATGTCGTACGTAAAGCGCCTTGGCAAATCGTGTTGTTTTCAATCGGTATGTACTTAGTCGTTTATGGCTTGGGTAACGCAGGATTAACGGCTTATGGTGCTCAAATACTTAACTGGTTAGGGCAGCAGGGCAATGTTATCGCTACAGTAGGGACTGGATTCCTTTCGGCTATCGTGGCTTCTATCATGAATAATATGCCATCGACCTTAGTGGGCGCACTGGCTATTGATAGTGCGCAAGTACCCGCAGCCACTCGTGAGCTGATGATTTATGCTAATGTGATTGGTAATGATTTGGGACCGAAATTTACGCCTATCGGTAGTCTGGCGACTTTATTGTGGCTCCATGTATTGGCAGAAAAAGACTATAAAATAAGCTGGGGGCAGTATATGAAAATCGGTCTGCTCATTACGCCGCCAGTATTACTAGTCACGCTGTTGGCCTTGGTGTTTTGGTTGCCTTATCTGTCTTCATTTTAAAAGTTGAGTAAATGACTTGCGATTAGTGTGGCTATTACGCTGACATCCATTAAAGCCATCAGCTATAATAGCGGCGCACTTTACCTCTTTTATCATTTTAGCTCTTTTAGAGTGAGACGTTTATTTTTCCAAGGATTTATGATGAGTGATCAGCAAGCACAAAAGCAAGCCGCAGCCAAAGCTGCCCTCCGCTATATCGAAGATGACATGATACTTGGCGTTGGGACAGGCAGTACGGTAAATTGTTTGATTGAGTTATTGCCGACGTTAAGGCTTGCTGGGGCGGTCGCAAGCTCACAGGTCACCGAAGATAAACTACGCGCCTTGGGTATCGACATCGTCGATTTAAACTTTGCCGGTCAGCTTGATGTCTATATCGATGGCGCTGACGAGGTAAATGAACATTTGCAATTGATTAAAGGGGGTGGCGGTGCGCTCACACGTGAAAAAATCGTCGCTGCGGCTTCCAACAAGTTTGTCTGTATGGTTGATGAAAGCAAAAGTGTGCAATGCTTGGGGCGCGAATTTCCCGTACCGATAGAAGTACTGCCACAAGCGCGCTCGTATGTAGCAAGGCAATTAGCCCGTTTGGGCGGTGAGCCGGTTTATCGTGAAGATTTTGTCACCGATTATGGTAATGTGATTTTAGACACCTATGATTTGGATGTCAGTAATCCATTGGCGTTCGAACAAGAGTTAAATAATATCGTTGGCGTGGTCTGTAATGGTATTTTTGCTGCCAATCAAGCCGATGTGTTGCTTAGAGCGGGCAGTGATGGGGTGACAACTTTGACGCGTTAATGCATTATTGATAGAATTTAATGCTATAACTTATCGCTAAATAAAGTCATAAACAATAAAAAGGCAGCGCATTAAAATATGCGCTGCCTTTTTCGTATCTGTTCATCTGCTGCTTGCTGGTTTAGCAAAATATCACGATATGTTTTTAACAACCTATTTTTAGGCAGGTAGCTTAATTTTGTCTTTTAATAAAAACTCCATCAAGGCTTTTTGCGCATGCAAGCGGTTTTCCGCTTCGTCCCAAACCACTGAGCGTGGATCATCGAGCATATCGTGAGAGATTTCTTCGCCGCGATGCGCAGGTAAGCAATGCATAAATACCACTTCGGGGTCAGCTTTATCAAGCAGTGATGGCGTGACTTGATAGGGCGCAAAACGGCGTGCGCGAGTGTTTTGTTCAGACTCTTGCCCCATACTTGCCCAAACATCGGTGACGATTAAGTTTGAATCTTTTGCTGCATCTTGCACATCTTCGACCAAGCTCACGCAATGTGAGAAGCGCTCCATCAGCTCAGGATCAGGCTCGAAGCCATAAGGGGCAGCAACACGCAGCTCAAAGCCAAACTGATTGGCCGCTTGCATGTAGGAGGCGCACATATTGTTGCCATCGCCAACCCAAGTGACGATTTTGTTTTCGATACTGCCGCGATGCTCATAATACGTTTGCATATCAGCAAGCAGCTGGCAGGGATGAAATTCGTCAGTCAGCGCGTTAATGATAGGCACACTAGAGTATTCGGCAAAGGTTTCAACTTTTTCGTGGCCAAAGGTACGAATCATAATGATATCGACCATGCTTGAGATAACACGCGCCGAATCTTCTAGCGGCTCACCGCGCCCAAGCTGCGTGTCATTTGGCGACAAAAAGATAGCGCTGCCGCCAAACTGTCCCATGCCCGTCTCAAATGAGATACGCGTACGGGTGGATGATTTCTCAAATATCATGCCAAGCGTGCGCCCAACGAAGGGCTGATATATCTCGCCGGCATGTTGCATTTTGCGTAATTCACAAGCGCGTTTGATGAGGTTTTCTAGTTCTTGTTTGGTTAAATCAGATAGGGTCAAAAAATGGCGCAAACTCATAGTAATCCTAGCAGTCGATCACAATCGATGAAAAATCGATAAAAATGTTACGTTGTCAGTCAGTAATTATATCGCGTCAGTGCGTATACTGTGGTGACAACAAACTTTTAGTATAGCGCAATTGGGCTTAATGTAAATGTTCAATTTGCCATGATTTGGCGCTGTCTCTTTTATCTGGCAAACTGTCATGATGTTCATATCTAACGATTAGGATTCTGTTATGTTTCGAGTTGGGCGCGCGCTTAGGCGGCATAGCAGCTCATAGCTAATGGTTTCAGCATGGGCGGCGACTTCATCGACGTGCGGCGCGTCACCCCACAGTAATACTTTACTATTTAACGCCACGCTGTTTGGCACAGCGCTGACGTCAATGACAATCATATCCATGGCTACGCGTCCGATGACCGCACATGGGTAGCTTTGGTTGTTGGTCTCATCAATGACGCAAACATAGGCATCAGCACTCACCACGCGTGGATAGCCGTCACCATAACCGATGCTGACTAACGCTGTTTTGGTATCTTGCATCGCAGTCCAGCGGCTGCCATAACCAATGCCGTCACCTGCGTTGACTGGTTGTAGCGCGATGATTTGGGCGCTAAATTCCATTGCTGGCTGTAAGTCCAAATCACGCGCACTTTTATCAGTGACAGGCGTACTACCGTAAAGCATGATGCCCGGACGTACCCAATCGTGATGATGCTCGGGAAAATTGACGATACCTGCTGAGTTGCACAATGAGCCTTCTACATCGCTGTTCACCGTTTCTCGTAACGTCTGTAGCATGTCGTTAAAGCGCTGAATTTGAATGGCATTTAGAGGATGAGCGCAGTCGTCGGCATTGGCAAAGTGAGTGGTTAAAATCAGCTGATAACCGGCTTTATGCAAACGTTTGGCTGCTGGAATCAGCGTTTGGTCATTAAAGCCTAAGCGGTTCATGCCAGTATTATATTTTAGCCAAACCACTCGAGTGGCGCTGCTAATAGGCGGCGTATTTTCTAATGCCCAGTTTAGTTGTGGCTCATGATGAATCACGCAGCTGATATCATGCTCTATCGCTAGCTGCCATTCATCGGCGGTAAATGCGCCTTCAATCAGACCAATGGTTTTATTCCAACCTAATTGACGGGCTTCTAAAGCTTCCATAAAAGTTGCAACGCCGATACCATCAGCCTGTTGCTCACCTTGTTGCAATGCTGGTAAGACAGCAGCGACGCCATGACCATAAGCATTGGCCTTGACCATAGCAAGAACTTTAGCCGTCGGTGCCAGTTTTTTAACTTGCGCCACATTATGAGTAATGGCGGCTGGATTAATTGTGATAGTGCGCATAATTGCCTTCTTTATTGACAAAGTTATTTTTATTAGTAAAACGATTTCATTAAACAAATGGTGTTATTAGTAATGGGGTAAAGCAATAAAGCCAGTGCGTCATCAATTTGGCTGATGACGCACTGGCTAGTTTTATTCATAGTCGTTTTAAAGTTAAAGCTTATTATATGTATTGTTTAGTCAGCCGATTATTCATCATTCTCAAAGCTGACGTTTTGATAGTATTCTGGTGTCAGGTTAATAAAGCGGGTAAATTGCCCTTCAAAGCCTAAGCGGACGGTGCCGATAGGGCCGTTACGCTGTTTACCGATGATGATTTCAGCCACACCTTTGTGGTCTGAGTTTTCATTATAAACCTCATCGCGATAAATAAACATAATCAAATCGGCATCCTGCTCAATCGCCCCCGATTCACGCAAATCCGACATGATAGGGCGCTTATTTGGACGGTTTTCTAGACTGCGGTTAAGCTGCGACAGCGCAATAACCGGACATTCAAGCTCACGAGCCAAGGCTTTTAAACTACGAGAAATTTCCGAGATTTCGCCCACACGGTTGCCGTCAAGACTAGGTACTTTCATTAGCTGTAGGTAATCGACGACGATAGCGCCAAGTTTACCATCATGATTTTTGGCAATACGGCGACAGCGCGAACGCAGCTCAGAGGGCGGCAGGGCGGTACTGTCATCGATATATAAATGCTTAGATTGCAAATGCTGAATGGCATTCATCATTTTTGCCCATTCATCTTCATTCATTTGCCCAGAGCGCAAGTGCGTCTGATTAATCGCACCCCAAGACGACAGCAAACGCATGACGATAGACTCTGCGGGCATTTCCATCGAAAATACCACCACGGGCAAATCTTCATTAAACAAAACGCCTTCTGCTAAGTTCATAGCAAAGGTGGTTTTACCCATAGACGGACGCGCCGCTACAATGATTAAATCGCCGGCTTGTAAGCCTTGGGTTTTGTTATTTAGCTCGACGAATGGCGTTTGTAAACCTATCATGCCGTCAGGATTAGACTTTAACTCTTGAATCTTATCAATGACATTGGTCAATACTGAGGTAATACCAACGGGGCCGCGTTGCTCTGCGCGTTTATTATGCTGCTCATTGATACTAAATATTTTTGCCTCAACATTGTCCAAGATATCGCTTACCGTTTGGTCTTTGGGATTATAGGCAAGGGTCAGCATGTCATTGCCCGTGGTAATGAGCTGACGTAAGGTCGACAGCTCACGCACGCGCTGTGCATAAGCAGTGAGGTTAAACAAAGTGGCAGGACTTTGGCTCAAAATATCGGCCAAATAGCTGTCACCGCCGGCACCTTTAAGCAGTTTCTGTGCTTCCAACCAATCATGCACCATGACCGTATCGTAAGGCTCGTTGACCGCTGCCAAATGCGCAATTGCATCAAAAATATACTGGTGACGCCCCGCATAAAAATCGTCTTTGGTGACGATATCTGCAATCTTATCGTATGCCTCTTCGATGCTCATCAAAGACGCCAGCAAGGCCTTTTCAATATCGATATTGTGCGGCGGTGTCTGATTGAGTAAGTCGTCGGTTTTTTCGTTGTCTGCCATGGGTGCCCAGTGTCTTAAAAGTCAGTTTCAAAAGTCGGTATAAAATTAATTATATAAGAGTATAAATAGCTATTTGCTATCAGTATTTATTTTAGGAGTGATACGGTCAAGCAAGCGCGACATAGCTCTACGAGAGAAGTACCAAAAGGTGGTCTCAGCGCTTGCTGGTAAATGCTACAATGAAAGGCGAAAGTTTAACACATTCTAGCGTTTTTTCGGCTGCTATCAGTAACTATCTATAAAAATGCTATCTGCTATGATATAAAATTTGCGTCCCCTTAAAACCTCTTGAACGCTCGTTTTCATAATAATAAATACAATAAAATCACATTCTTAATGTCAAAATAGGATATTTTACTATGCAAAAAAGACGACCATTATTAATCACAACCGGTGAGCCTGCTGGTATTGGTATGGATATCGTGCTGCTATTAGCAGCTGAGGGTAAATTGCAGGATTTTAAGCGTCCAATCTGGGTCACTGCTGATAGCGCCGCAATGCAAAAGCGCGCTGATATACTGGTAACAGCAGGCGTGCTCCAAAACTGTCCGCTTTGGCAAACTGTCGATTTAGACATCGCAGCCGATGACTTTTTAGAACAGATGTCACAGCAAATTATGGATGACAATGATGATAATGCGTTTATTTTGTTAAATACGCCTTGTGCTGAAGCCGTTGTCTGCGGAAAAATTAATACTCGCAATTCGGCCATGGTTGCCAAACAATTGGACATCGCCCATCAGTTAGCGACTAATAAAACAGTCGCTGCCATCGTCACAGGGCCATTGCAAAAATCTGCCTTAATAGATGCTGATATTAAACTGCTCGATGGCACCATGTTTAGCGGTCATACCGAGTTTTTTATGCAGCAAAGTGGCTGTGAGAAAGTCGTGATGATGCTCGCCAATCAAGCCATGAAAGTGGCGCTTGTTACCACGCATTTAGCATTAAAAGACATACCTGCGGCTATCACTGCTGATAATGTACGCCAAACGGTACAAATTGTCATTGACGATATGCGCGAGAAGTTCGGCTTAACGCAGCCACGTATTTTGGTTTGCGGTCTTAATCCGCATGCAGGTGAGGGCGGTCATTTGGGCGTTGAAGAGATTGAGATTATCAATCCCGTATTGCGTGAGTTTATCGACGTAGGCGTTGATATATCAGAAGCAATGCCAGCGGATACCTTATTTACCCCAAGACATTTAGCCAACTGTGACGCTGTGATTGCGATGTATCATGACCAAGGTTTGCCGGTGCTCAAATCGCACGGCTTTGGCGATACAGTCAATCTTACCTTGGGGCTGCCCTATATTCGTACCTCAGTTGATCATGGTACGGCGCTTGATTTAGCAGGGCGCGGCGGCGCAAGTGCAACCAGCTTATACCAAGCACTCCTGATGGCTAATGAGATGGCAGATGAATCGCTTATTGATAGATCTCTTGCATAAGTCGGTACCTTAGCGGCATTTGTCACGCAGTACTGGGTAACTTTGTTGTGAATAACGGCTATTTATGAATCATCAAACACGGTCTAATATAAGTGGTTCTATTATACCAGTCTGTTATAAGTGGTCTGTTAATAGGTTTGAAGGGTGAAATAGCTAGTTCCCTTGGGGTATACTCTATTCACAGACCTGATATCAATTTAGCTGAAGGTACACCGTATATAGCTTATAGTAGCTGTAAAAATTCTTAACCTTTTGCCACTAGCCAAGTTCCTGCAAGTCCCATAAACGATGCACCAGCTCGGTTGAAATTCTAACGAGATTTTGGGCTTTTTAATCGTTGTCGAGCATAGCCTGCCACAATGGCATATATCATTATACCAATACAGTTAGTGTCACTACGTCAGGTTCTGTACAGGGAAAAAACTAGTAATATACTTAAAGAAAACAAGATGGCTTGAGAGCTTTGCTTTTGGCTCATCAACTCAAAGAAATTACTTAGCGGGCTAATCTTTCCAGATTCTATGCTGACCCCATTAAAGAAATTTAACATAAAAAAGTTACAAATTTTATTATGTATACCAACTAGTTGGTATGTATAATAGGATTTTTTCCTACTGGTTAATTTTATGAACTCGCTTTTATCCTATGCTGCTCTGTTTTTTGCCATCGTACTTGAAGTCATCGCTACCACGTTTTTAGGCAAATCTGAGCATTTCACTCGCCTTGTGCCGACTCTTATCTGTGGGGTATTTTATGCAGGATCATTTTTTATGCTGGCACAGGCATTACGCACCTTACCCATTGGCATTGCTTATGCAACTTGGGGTGGTCTCGGGATTATCTTAACAGTGGTTATTGGCGTCTTGGTCTTTAAGCAAAAACCAGATATGGCAGCTATTGTAGGTATTGCACTGATTGTGATTGGGGTAGTAGTGATTAATGGCTTTTCTAAAATGAGTGGGCATAGCTAATGACTAATCTGAATAGACCAAAAAAAAATCCTGAGATGGTGCGGCATCGCTTATTACAAAGTACCGCAAGTTTAATGACCACGTGCGGCTTTGCAGGGGTAAGCATTGATAAGGTGGCAACTGAAGCAGGGGTCACTAAAGGAGCTTTATTTCATCATTTTCCCAATAAAAAGGCTCTAATTGAAGCTGTATTTGACCGTGAATTAGCGATGCTTGACAAGTTGCTTGACGATTTATTAGCTAAAGATACAGTCGATTATGGTCGTTTTACTAGAGCCTATATCCATGCCACTTTTTTTGCCTGTATTGATGATAGATTGTCTTCAGCTTTGACATTTTCGCTGTGTGCCAGACCTGAGCTAGTTGAGCGTTGGGATGTGTGGATGGCAGGGCGTATGGTGAAGCATCAAAAGACCGATAACAGCCTACAGCTTGAAGTAGTCAGAATGGCAGCCGATGGCATTTGGTTCACCCATTTATTACACGGCGGCAAGCTCACTGCCAAAAAAGATTTACATGCCCTTAAACAGCAATTACTTGAGATGACGCATGCTACTTAATGACGGGAGTCACTCATGAAGCAAGAGAATACTATTCCCTATAGCCCTTATATTCCTTTTTTTAAAGACGTTGCCGATTACAATGTGGCGTTTGGGCATCTTTATCCCTATCAATTTATGGACTGGAAAACAGAAGTCCTTTCATGGAAAGAGAGCTGTTACTTGCACGCTGGGCTAAACCCACCAATGCCTGCACGCATCACAGGACCCGATGCATTAACATTGTTTCGCGATCATTGTATCAACGATTTTAGCCGATTTAGCGTTGGTGCATCAAAGCATGCCGTGATGTGTAACTATAAGGGTAATGTGATGGCGGATGGTATGCTGCTTCGCACAGAGGATAATGCGTTCGTATCATATTTTTTATCACCTTACCTAGAATACATTGCCAGTCGTGGCAACTATGATGTCAATATTGAAGATTTGACAGGCAAAACCTTTCTGTTCCAACTGGGTGGTTCCTTATCTTTGAAAATTCTCGAGGCAGCCACCCAAGAATCCCTCAGCGATATTAAATTTATTTGGCATCGCACAGTGCATATCTACGGGGATGAACTACCACCAACAGGTATTGCTGTGCGGATTTTTCGGTTGGGCGTAGCAGGCACACTGGCATATGAGGTGCATGGGGATATCAAAGATGCTCCGTTGGTTTACCAAGCCTTAATGGCAGCAGGACAACCGTTTAACTTAGTTCGTCTAGGGATGCGTGCTTATGGTATGAATCATACGGAAAATGGTTTTGCCCAAGCCTTTATCCACTTTTTACCTGCTTGGACCCAAGATGAAGACTTTATGGACTATCTAAATGGCAAATACGATGCTTTGCTTGCCAAACTGCCAGGCAGTGCAGGTGTCGATATCACCCGTCGTTATTTTAACCCTATCGATTTAGGTTGGGGGCATATGATCACCTTTGATCATGACTTCGTTGGCAGAGCCGCCCTTGAAGTTGCCATGCAGCAGCAAGCAAAAAAAATTGTAACGCTTGAATGGTATGCGGACGATATTAAGGATATCTATGCCTCTTATTTTGAGTCTGGTGAGCCTTTTGAGTTTATGGAATTCCCAGCCAATCCTATTTGGACAACGCAGAGTTCTATTGTTGTGGCAGATGAGGTGCAGATAGATAGTCGCAGTATAGGTATTTCAAGCGGACGTATTTATTCGTTTTATTACCGTCGTATGATTTCTTTGGCGGTTATTGAAACCGAGTATGCCATCGAAGGTACCACCTTAGAAGTTATCTGGGGTAATCCAAGCAAACGACAAAAAAAGATACGGGCCAAGGTGAGCCGTTTCCCTTATCTTACCCTACCTCGTAACCGTGATATTGATACTAAGGCGTTGCCTTGAAAGGCGGTTTTGTGTCAGCACAGAAAACAAAAAAATATGAAATATTGCTATCCATTCGCATTAGTCGCTGATAGTTAATTTGGGCTTCAATGGAATAGCCCTCAACATCTCCAATAGTTTCATTAGGCAAATCACCAATCGCCTGTTCACAGGTAATGAAGCTTTGTGTGGTAGGCTCTGGAAAACTAAAGGTTTTACTATTTTTTAGACCAACAGAACAAGCCCTACGTCTGTTTTGGGGTACACCATATTCAGAAGCCAATAGTATTTTATAGGTTGCGGTATAGTTATTTAAAACTAGATAAAAATTATATTTTTAAGGTTATAGTATGGAATCTGATACATCATTCTTATTAATAGGAGCTTTAGCAACACAAGCTAACACAACCAAAGATACTATTCGTCATTACGATGAGATGGGGCTACTGAAATCTCGAAAACGCCAAGCAGGATCACGCCTATACACCGAATTTCATCCTGAATGTATTGAGCGTATTAAAATGATTAAAGACGCACAAGCCATCGGTTTTACTCTTAATGAATTTAAAAGATACCTTAATGATCATTTCAATGGCACTCTCAATATTGATAAAGATTTAATTACTATTTCCGAAAAACTTACTGAAGCGAAACGTCAAAAAACTGAGATCATTAATACTATTAACCAGCTTAGTGCTTGTTATACTATTTTAGAAGAAATAAAGTCAGAAAATATTGGCTTCATTTCTAACTCTGAATGGGGAAAACGAATAGCGGCGCATCTCTCCTTAACCTGAATCGCACCAATCACTAATAGAATATGTGTGGTAAGTACACCATGAAGTACACTGTGCTTATCTCAGCAAGTTAAAACGTTAATACCATTAACCCACAGTTTAGCGTTCAAGTCCTCACTAGGGTACCATGCTTATTCTCATGATCGTCGTTATAATAAAGGATTTTAGAACAAAAATAAGGCACTGTGTCGGTTGTGATAAGGTATGGGTAGTTTATTAATAATAATGTCTCAAAAATACAGTGTAATTATGAGCTGTGCTATAATTTCGTATCACAAAGCCAGCAAATAAAAGCGCATATAAATCTAGCACATTGCTGCCATAGCGCTATAGTCCATTTATCTTTTATCGATTAAGACCTTTTTATGTCCAAAACTACGTTTGATGCTCAATCTATTTCTAACAGCCTACGCGCTGCCAAACACCAACCGCGTAAACGCTTTGGTCAAAACTTCTTACATGACCGTAGTGTTATACGTGAGATTGTTGAGAGCATTCGTTTAGAGCGTGACGATAATTTGGTCGAGATTGGACCCGGTATGGGCGCGCTAACAGAGCCGCTATTAGCAGAAGTCGATGCGATGACCGTGGTCGAGCTGGATCGTGATTTGGCAGATAGTTTGCGCATTCGTATTGGGGCTAATAGCCATCCAAACTTTACGATTATCAAAGACAATGCCATGCATGTTGATTATCGTGAACTGTATAGTCCTGAGCGCGGTAAGCTGCGCGTGGTGGGCAATCTACCGTATAACATTTCTACGCCGATACTGTTTCATTTGCTCAGTTATGCCGATGTCATTCAAGACATGCATTTTATGCTGCAAAAAGAAGTGGTTGAGCGTATCACCGCCGAAGTTGGCAGCAAAACCTATGGTCGTCTATCAGTCATTATGCAATACCATTGCGATACCGATTATTTATTGACCGTACCGCGCGGCGCCTTTAATCCACCGCCAAAAGTCACCAGTGCGGTTTTTCGCTTGACGCCGCATATCAATAAACCAATCGTGGCTGAAGATGAAGAGTATTTTGCACTTGTGGTACGCGAAACCTTTAATCATCGCCGTAAGACACTACGCGCTATTTTTAAAAATTCTACGTTATTGCCGACGCTGAGCGAAGCCGATTTCGCCGCTTGCGACATCGATCCACAAGCGCGTCCGGAAGTGTTAAGTGTGAAAGATTTTGTCAATTTAAGCAATCAAGCGCGTCACTTAGCCTCTTAATTTATTAGACGCTTAATTTATCAAGCAAAAATGATAGAGGGTTTATGAGTTTTCGCCATCAATATGTCATCGGTGATTTGCAAGGTTGCTACGCGGCCTATCTGCAATTACTTGAAACTTTAGATTTTGATCCAGCGCAAGATAAATTATGGTTTGCCGGCGACTTGGTGGCACGCGGTGAAGATTCGTTAAGTACCCTACGTCATGTCAAAGCGCTATGTGAACAAGGGGCTGCGGCAACGGTATTGGGTAATCACGATATCAATTTAATTGCGGTTTGGCGCGGGGCAACAGCGCTCAAGAAAAAAGATAAGACCGCACCTATCTTTGCTGCCGATGATTGCGATGAATTGTTAGAATGGCTACGCCATCAGCCACTACTGGCTTATCCTGATGAGCAGACGGTATTGGTACATGCGGGTATCCCACCGCATTGGACGATTAAGGCGGCGGCGAAATATGCACAGCAGTTAGAGGTCCAACTAAAAGGCAGCTTAGAACAGCTTGATCGCTTATTGCCGAATCTATATAGCAAAACTGCCGATGAGTGGCATGCAGACATTCATGGCTATACCAAAATGCGAGCAATTGCCAATTATTTCACCCGTATGCGCTTATGCAAACAAGATGGCACGCTCGAATTTAATTTTTCAGCAGGATTAGATGAGCCCATGCCAAAGGATTTTTTGCCTTGGTTTGAATGGCAAGTACCACGTGCACGCAAGATTTTATTTGGTCATTGGGCGGCGCTTAACGCTGAGGTTGATTTACCGCATGCGCGTGCGCTTGATGGTGGCTGTGTTTGGGGTAATTATTTATTTGCTTATCGCTTGGGCGACGGCAAAGCCATCACCTCAAACACTCACTGTATAGCACCAACAGAAGAGCCAACAGAACAATAGTCATACCACATTATATGCTATAATGAGTGAAAAGTAATATCGATACATCACGCACTGCTGATATCAACTTTTCTTGCTTGCTGTGCCTGCTCAGACAGAGGGTACAAAAAATTGATATCAGCAATACCGTAGCGTTTTTTAGGTTATTTTGACTATATTTTCTGAGATAAAATCTGTAAAAAAATAATTTATCATCTAATTCGTAAGTTAAAAAAACCGTTAGTCAAGCTGCTATTTAAGCCACCAACACCGTCCCCTTAACTGGGTAGGTTTGGTGGTTTTTTTGGTTTAGGCAAGGGCGTTTTGGCATCGCCAGCAGCTTTACTATCAGGATTGCTGTCGTCGTCTTTATACGACTTATCGTATTGAATGTCATTACTATAAGGGACGCTATTTAGCTCCTCATCTATTAGCCCATCATCGAGGTCGATCGTTTTTTTGGCGCTTACTGGCTTAATAGTACTGTGCGTTTCTCGACTTTTCAGCGCCGCGTCGGCATAGCTATCCGATATATTATTATTATAATCTATATCGGTAATAGCTTGCTCATTTTGCATGCTTTTTTGCTTAGATTTGGGCAGGATTTTGACGTCAGATAAACGGCGTACCACGTAATTATGCGGTATGGTCTGTCCGCCTTTATGAGCATTGGTATCATCAAAAATCATATGACCTTGGCTGTCGATACGTGCGTACTTCATAGGTTTGTCACGTGGCCAAAAAAAGTCGGACGGGTGGGTCAGCATATGACTAAAAAGCTGCTTGGTTAAAAGGCTCCATTCCATAAACTTGACTTCTTTAGAGCGCAGGGCGACAAACAATGCCAGCGAGAAGCTGACTACAAGGTTCGTCATACCGATGAGCGCAACCCCTAAAATAGAGGTAAGTACAATGGTCCAATCTAGTTGGCTCGACGATAGATTAAATAAGCCATGAGCTAAATCCGCAGATGCAAAAGCAATGTGACGGATATCGATAGGTAGGCCAAATATAAAACCTATGGTAGCGGTACTGCCTAAGAACACCCCGAATAAAAAGTTGCCCATAATGGCGCCGAGATTGGCTTCTATAAAGCCGCCCAAACGCTGAAGCCAAGCTTTGGGTAATAAGTATTGCAAAAGCTTATGACGCTGAATACGGGCGCCGATTTGGTTATAAACCGCCAAATTATCATAGTAACCCGCGATAAGACCGGCTAAAAATAAATACACGCCAGCGATAGCCGCATGAGGAAGCGCTAAGGAGTGAAAGGGGTCAAGATTATGCAGCAAATGTGCGGCTTTATCAGTGTTCACCATTGCTTCGCCCGTATTATGCAGCCAAACGAAAGAGATAGTTAGGGCAACGGGTATGGCCACCATAACATTACCCATGATGGCAACGAACTGTGTTCGTAAGATATCGACTACCAATTCTGATAACTTATTTAACTGATGCGATTTCTTACCAGAACCATCAGATATGGTAGAGGCGATTGCCGCTGCCGTCATAGCGGGCTGCTTGGTGGCGACCGTACCATGGACGATATGAATAAAAACAAAGCCCAAACCATAAATCATGCTATTGATAAAGGCGCGTCCCATCGGTGCAAGCGCCAGATGGTACGCCAATATCTTAGTAGTTGCCATAAAAGCAATGATAAAGCCACCGATGGAAGCTTTTTTAAACATTTTCTGGTAGCCAGCTTTATCGGTACTAATATAATGCTCACCGACGCGGCTGGCGTTTTCGGTGACTTTGCGCGATAGCAGCTTGGTATTATTATCAATCAAATAACCAATACTATAGCGGCGACTGGCACTCGTAATCAGCGCTTGAATGAGCTCAATAATAGCCTGATCACGCTTATCGTAGTTGTCTGCTACCAGCTCAGTTAAAATACGCATCCGTTGTAAGCTTTGATCCAAACGCAGCATCATGTTGGTTAGGCGGATAGAGATACCGGTTTTATAAATGCGCTTACGTATGGTGGCAACGATATCTTCGCATTGCTCAATCATCACTAGTAATGGCGCAGGATCGACCGCTTTGTCAGGGATAATATCGGTTAGAGTGTCAAGCTCATGCGCTTCTCGGTATTGATTGACGTACAGCACAGCTTCTTGATTTTGTGCCACAAATGACGCCGAGTAATTGAGCATTTGCGGATAAAATTCCATCAAATCTGGATGCAAGCCGATGCCGCTAATCCGATACGATAAAATGATAATCGCGTTCAAGATACTGTTTTTTGCCGTTGCGACCAAGTTTAAATGCTGCTCATTGACCTTGAGTAGGCCGACCATCTCATCCCATTTGTCTTTGTCAATATTGGCAAGCCAGCGCTCATCAGAGCGTCTGTCAAACAAATAACCGACCAATTCTATGACAGAATCTTCTTGTGGCAGCAGGGGTAAAAAACGATGACCGATAAGGCGGCGCAGACTATTAAAAAAGCCTTGATCCGACATGATGCCCGTATCGGTATATAACGCAATTTGGCGATATTCAATGATGAGTTTTAAAACGAAGCTTGACAGTCCATCGGCATATTCTGGATGCTGACGTAAAATATCAATCAAATCTTGCATCTTTTGATTGGCTAACGCTGGCTCTTTGTCGCTGACACGTAGCTCATCGATTAAGCGCTTGAGTACCGCAGGATCTGGCACATCACTTAAGGCAGTTATCTGTTGTAAAATGTGTTTTATTTCTGACACATTGCATCCCTTATGGTGGTTATTTCAATCATTGTTATTATTGAGTATGGGCAAGGAGATATTTTTTTTAGCAAATGCTGTGTTTATCAATGTTGTAATAAGTGAGGGGAGTTTTTGAGTGTTAATTTTTAGCGTGCCAATGCATCACTTTACTGTTTAAAACTAAAAAACCCTTATTAAAGTTAATACGCTTAGCTCTGCGTTATTTTAATCGTAACCATCTCTCGGCGCTTAATTATTTTGTTAGCAGTTATTCTGACCTTTACTATGCTGATTTCTCTTCTTTCTTTGATTCGTCTAATTTCTTTAATGGCTGCCACAATATTTTGGCAAAAAAAGGGACAGTAGCGTGTCTGTCCCTTTTATCGTTGTACGGTATGGCTTACTTTATTATAAAAGTAAACAATTAGCTAGCAGGTACATCAAAGTAACTAAGATCAAAGTTCATCATTGGATCACTGCCAGCTTTTACCATCTGCGCGTGAGCGTCGATGCGTGGCAAGATACGACCGACGAAATAATCGGCAAGCTTGGCTTTATTGGTGTAGAACTCACCTTCTTTACCATTCGCAGCTTCGACCATGAGTGCAAACATATACGAGTAGGCAAGGTAGCCAAACGCATGCATGTAATCAACGGCACAGCCATTAATTTCACTCTTACGTGCGCCAATATTGCTAAGTACCGTGGTGGTTAACTCTTCAATCGTATCAGCAGCGTTTAGCGTTGCTTGCTTGATGCCATGATCTGCTTGCATATTATTGACAAAGTCACGAATCTCACCTAAGAAATGAGTGACGTATTTGCCGTTATTTTTTGCCACTTTACGACCTAGTAGGTCAAGCGCTTGGATACCATTGGTGCCTTCATAAATCTGCGCAATACGGGTATCACGGACGATTTGCTCCATGCCCCATTCGCGGATATAGCCGTGACCACCAAATACTTGCTGACAATCAATGGTTGCTTCTAACGCTTTATCGGTCAAGAAAGCTTTAGCAACTGGCGTCAGTAAGGCAACGCGTGCAGCGGCTGCTTGAGCGGCCTCAGGATCGGTACTAAATTTTTCTTCATCAAGGTTTTTGGCGACATACATCGCAAAACAGCGTGATGCTTCAGTATTGGTCTTAGCATTTAACAGCATGCGGCGGACATCGGCGTGATGAATAATCGCGTCAGCTGGTTTTTCTGGGCTTTGTAGTTGGGTGTCGCTACGGCCTTGACCACGGTCATTGGCATACAGTGCCGCGTTTTGGTAAGCAAGCTCAGAACCACCAAGTCCTTGCAGACCCATGGTGACACGCTCATAGTTCATCATGATGAACATAGAAGACAGACCCGTGTTTTCAGCACCAACCATCCAGCCTTTTGCATTGTCAAAGTTCATGACGCAAGTGGCCGACGCTTTGATACCCATCTTATGTTCGATAGAACCAACAGCCAAGGTATTACGCTCGCCCAAGCTGCCATCTTCTTTGACCAAGAATTTTGGTACGACGAATAAAGAAATGCCTTTTGAGCCTTCTGGGGCGTTAGGCGTTTTTGCCAATACTAAGTGAATAATATTATCAGTTAGGTCGTGTTCACCACCTGTGATGAAAATCTTAGTACCAGAAATCTGATAGCTACCATCATCATTTGGCACCGCTTTGGTCTTGATAATACCTAAGTCAGTACCGGCATGTGGCTCTGTTAGGCACATGGTACCAGCCCATTCGCCGTTATACATTTTTTCTAGATAGGTTTGTTTCTGTTCTTCTGAACCGGCAGCATTAAGACACAATGTGGCGCCAACAGTCAAGTTAGGGTAGAGGGCAAACGATTGGTTGGCAGTGAAAACCATCTCTTCGGTCAGCATAGTGACCATTTTTGGGAAGCCTTGACCACCGTATTCAGCGTTACCGCTTAAACCAACCCAGCCAGATTCGGCATATTGTTTATAAGCGTCTTTGAAACCTGTTGGCGTAGTGACAACGCCATCACCCTGAAAAGTAGCACCTTCTTCATCGCCACTACGGTTAATAGGTAGCAGAACGTTTTTGGTCAGTTTTGCCATTTCTTCTAAAATCATATCGACAGTGTCCATGTCAACATGAGCCAGATTGTCGTTGTTTTGCCAAAATTCATTCGCTTTAAAAACATCATTTAAGATGAAGCGCATGTCATTAAGAGGGGCATTATAAACAGCCATAAACATTCCTTTGGTTCAATTGAATAAAAATTAAATACGTTAAGGTTATCGGTTGTTCTTTTTGAGTTAACCTTAATGATCAATAGCTAAAGTTTAGCAAATTAGAGGCTTAGCTTGTGTATTTCTTCGTGAATTGCGCGTACACCAAAAATGTTTTTTTGGCAAATAATCGTTTTTATAAGCGCAACTGTATCGCAATAAGCAAATCGGCAACACACCTTGGTATGTTGCCGATTTTAATTACAATAGTGATGTTCATTAAGCAAATATTGGATCTACTTAGGGCTTATTAAAAAGCAAATTGATCAACATCCATCGTCATGTACGGTTCAACGCCAGTAGCGATACGCTGTACGTGAGTAGTGGTACGTGGTAATAGTTTTGCAAAGTAGAATTGTGCGGTTTTAATCTTGGCATCATAGAATGCTTGCTCGCTGCTACCGTTAGCGATTTCAGTTTGCGCGACCAATGCCATACGAGCCCATAAGTAGGCTAGAGTGACGTAACCACTGAAGTATAAGTAATCAACTGCCGCGCCGCCGACTGCATCTGCGTTTTCAGTCGCTTGCATACCGATACGTGACGTCAAATCGCCCCATTCTTTTAGATGCTTGGCAAGTGGACGGATAAACTGACCCATCTCGTCATTGTCACTGTTTTCTTCACAGAACGTTTGGATGATTTGTACGAAGTTGGCAAGCAATTTACCTTGTGAACCCAACACTTTACGACCTAAGAGGTCGAGCGCTTGTATTTCAGTAGTACCTTCATAAAGACAAGCAATACGTGTATCACGGACGTTTTGTTCCATGCCCCATTCGCTGATAAAACCATGACCGCCATAGACTTGTACGCCATGGTTAGCCGCTTCTAGACCAGTCTCAGTCAAGAATGCTTTAGCAATTGGTGTCAATAATGACAGCATTTGGTCAGCAAATTTCAGGTTGTCGCCTTCGCCTTTGGCAACGGTATCCGCAAAATGCGAGAGGTAATAAACTAGGGCACGACCGCCTTCTGCAAAGGCTTTTTCGGTCAACAACATGTTACGAACCGCTGGATGGACGATGATAGGATCGGCCACTTTTTCTGGCGCTTTAGCACCTGATAGTGAACGCATCGCTAAGCGGTCTTTGGCATAAGTCAGTGAGCCTTGGAACGCATACTCTGCTGCCGTTAAACCTTGAACTGCCGTACCGATACGAGCGACGTTCATAAAGGTAAACATGCACTGTAAACCACGGTTCTCAGGGCCAATCAAGTAACCAGTTGCGCCATCAAAGTTCATGACACAAGTCGCTGAGGCTTTGATACCCATTTTGTGCTCGATAGAACCACAAACGACTTTATTATTTTCACCCAAGCTGCTGTCTTCGTTGACCATGACTTTAGGAACGATAAACAACGAGATGCCTTTGGTGCCAGCAGGAGCGCCTGGTAGACGAGCCAAAACGATGTGAATAATGTTATCGGTTAAGTCATGCTCACCAGCTGAGATAAAGATTTTTTGACCAGTGATGCTATAGCTACCATCTTCTTTTGGCTCAGCTTTGGTACGAATGATACCCAAGTCAGAACCTGCATGCGCTTCAGTCAAGCACATAGTACCTGACCATTCGCCAGTGACCATTTTTTCTAAGTAAGTTTGTTTTTGTGCATCAGTACCATGATGTTCAATGGTCTGGATGGCACCGTGTGATAGGCCAGGGTACATAGAGAATGACCAGTTAGCTGTACCAACCATCTCATTAATGACCGTCGATAATGAAAACGGCATGTTTTGACCACCGAATGCTTCTTCAGCAGACAACGCTGGGAAGCCAAGCTCACAATACGCTTTGTATGCTTCTTTAAAACCTTTTGGCGTGGTAACAGCGCCATTGTTAAACTGACAACCTTCAGCATCACCGCTTTGATTCAGTGGTGATAGCTCATTTTCAGCAAAGCTCGCTGCCATCTCAAACAGGCTGTCCATCAACTCGCGATCTGCTTCTTGGAACGCAGGCAAAGTTTTGTAGTGACTTTCGCTGTCGAGTAACTCATGCATCACGAATTGAATGTCACGTAAGGGCGCTTTGTATTGCATAACTTCCTGTCCTTTTTGGAATGCAATCGAGACCAATAGCTGGTTATCCTGTCTCATGCGCTAAAGTTTCGCGCATGAGACAGAACTGACTGTATCCGAAGTGTCTACTGGAATGGTAGAGACGGATACGGCTCATCTAAGGTGTCGATTGTATAAAATAGTATTGAAACGAATGGTGATTGTTAAAGTCAGTTTAATGTTCAATTGGCTCTAACAAATGCACCATAAAAGATAGGCTTTCATAGGCGATTATACAAGTTTAG
This sequence comes from Psychrobacter okhotskensis, assembly GCF_013248965.1. Classification (GTDB taxonomy): domain Bacteria; phylum Pseudomonadota; class Gammaproteobacteria; order Pseudomonadales; family Moraxellaceae; genus Psychrobacter; species Psychrobacter okhotskensis. The sequence goes on from NZ_JABRVQ010000017.1 coordinate 20,944, forward strand.
TGACAGCACTGATAAGTCATGAACCTACCTTGCATCCGTTATGCAATCAACGTTAGGCGAAAAAAATGAATGATAATAATCGACTAAAAAACTAGCGAGTCATTTTTACAAAAAGATTTGAATTTGTCTTCAATCTGGACAAAAAAGGGATTAATAAGCTAGAAAGGGCAAAATCGACGAAAAATGGTATTAAATAAGTTGTTAATATCATTATGTTAACTGCCTTACTGACTTTAGTTTGCTGATATTTCTCTTGCCCTTTACTATCATTACCAAAGTCAATATATATCTTAAGATGTCTTATTTGGATGAGTACTGCTGCCTTAGCAGTTCGGTTGCGATATCAGCAGTCACTGGTTTGCCGAACCAATAGCCTTGCCCGTACTGGCAACCCATGTCTAATAGTAAATCACGCTGCTGCTCGGTTTCGATACCTTCAGCGATAACTTGCATGTCAAGTGCCACTGCCAAATCTAAAATTGCCTTGACGATGGCGTATTGAGTACGGTTGGTTTCAATCTTTGATATAAAACTTTTATCGATTTTGATAAAGTCAAAAGGGTATTCTTGTAAATAGCTTAAAGATGCATAACCTGTGCCGAAGTCATCTAGCGCCAAACAAATCCCCAACTCTTTTAGTAAATCGAGCTGTTTCTTGACATTGGCATGGCGTTGTATCAATGAGGATTCTGTTACTTCAATATGCAATTGTTGAGCGCTGATGTCGTACTGTAAAAACAAGTTGCTGACCATTTCATAAAAATCAGGATGGCTAAATTCAGCAGCATCCGCATTGATACAGATATGCTGATCGAAGCCAAGTTTTTGCCAAATTGATAGCTGTTGTGCAATTTGGACTGCCATTTGTGAGAATAGCTCAAACGACAGTTTGTGAGTAATGATGGCGTTCATAAAGTGGACAGGTTTTAGCAGTCCGCGAGTGGGGTGCTGCCAACGTACCAGCGCCTCAAAGCCAGTGATGGCTCCGGTATCTAAGGCAAACTTGGGTTGATAGTAGGGTATAAACTGAACTTCATTGCTGGCTGCTCTAAGCTCGGCCTCTAGCTGTAAACTATTGGCAGTCGCTTCGCTGATTGCTTTATTGTACCAACAGATGTCGTCGCCACCTTGTTGCTTCACATAATGTAAGGCCTTCTCGGCTTTGGTCAATAGCCCCGCCATTTCGTGATCATTTTCAGGGAAGTAACTGACGCCAACGGAGATATGACAATAAATGTCCGCATCTTCGGCTGGCTCATCATTGATAGAGAACGGATGCTCACACATTTGCATCAAGCTATCTAGCTGATTACGTACGGTATTGGCGTCATTACATTCGAACAATAAAGCAAAATCATCACCACCAAAATGAGAAAAACAGCGTAAGTTGTCAAGCTTTAAGGTTTTGACCCGCAGTACAAAGTTCTCTATGAGTGTATTGATACCGTCAGGGCCGAGTAGGCTGGCAAGATTGCGATAACGATCAATATTAAGACGTACAATCACCACCTCTTGATAACTCTCTAACAACAGCTCACTGGTCTGACTCAAAAACACCTTGCGATTGGGCAAGCCGGTCAGTTGATCGTAATTAAGCAGATGAGCCACTTGTTTTCTGTCCTCGACAACAGACGACATATCACGAACCACACCGACATAATAAGCCGTTTGCCCCACATAGATTCTGCGATAAGTAATGTGACAGTTTAGGACTTGTCCATAGCGATTCGCCATCGAAAAATCGATTTCATGAAATCCTTCGCTGTCTAAGGCTTTGGTGAGATCATGTAAAATTGCTTGCTCTTCTTTTGATAAGAATTCAGCCGCATATATACCAAGCGGTCGGCCCAGCAAAAAAGATTCGCTGTAACCAATCATAATCTCATAAATGGCATTGACTGATAGATAACGAAAGTCTGCATCTAGGATAAAGATAGCGTCTTCAGATTGCTCGCATAACTGGGTCAACAGTTGCTGCTTGTCCGAGAGTGGAAGCGTGGTAAAAGTAGTCATAGTTGGACTCATTAAATCAACATCAAGTCAAAAAAGTTGGTCAGTCTTTGCTAGATATAACCTTGGTAAATCATATCGTAAGCTTAGCGGTACAAGTTATACCCCCAGCGTGCAAGGCAATGAAAAGGGTCGTATCAGCACGCTTCGTTTACCCTAGCTATCAGCATGATATTGGCAATAACATTTTGTCGTTAATAACGAAGCGCGTGCAATGTCGCCAAGGCAACGACCGGCGCAGTCTCAGTGCGCAATACGCGATGTCCAATTTGCCAAGGCGCAAAGCCCATTGCTTGTGCTTGTGCGCGCTCATCATTACTCAGACCACCCTCGGGGCCGATGAGCAACTCTACGTAGGGTTTATCTCTTTTTAGTGCAATTGATAGCGTCTCTGGCCGCAAAGGTTGTCCTGCTGCTGGCACGCTCAGTTGCAAACGTAAATCTGCCGGTTGCTGTAATACTTGATAATAAGAATCTTGGCTCAGCTCAGCTACTATAGGGCTGACCACCATTTCTTTTTCGTTTAATTTTTCGCTAGCGGCTATATTTAATAGCCAGTCATCAATCGATAATGGCGCAAGAATAAGTGGTGGGCGATTAAGGCCGCATTGCTCACAGGCGGCGATAGCGACTTGTTGCCAATGCGCCAACTTTTTTTCAACTTGTGCGGGTTTGAGGTTGACCTCGCCATGATGACTGCTGAGGAGTTGGATCGCAGTAACGCCAAGCTCGGTAGATTTTTGAATCGCATAGTCCATGCGTTCGCCACGACTCATCACCAGCCCGATTTTAGTTAATATAGAAGCGCTGCGGTCATTCTCGATCTGGGTCAGTAAAGTCGCTGTGGCATTTTTTTTACTGATCGCTTGTAGCTGTACCTGATATTCGCCGCCAAAGCCATCGAACAAAATGCCTTGGTCACCGATATTTGCGCGTAGTACCCGGCACCAATGATGGACAATACTGTCTGTTAATTCGACACTAGCACCCATAGGCAAGGTGCTAAGTTTGGGAAAGGGGGTGTTCGTATCGTTACTGGAGGCATAAAAAAAACGTCGCACAGTCGCTTAATCCTTTAATTGAACAATAATCCATCCCAATATATTAGCAGAATATGAGCTGAGAAGAGAGGGGTATTGTTACAGGTGTTTGGGGAATAAAAACAGCTCAAATAAGGCTGTTCTTAGCATAAGATGAGTCATCAGCAAAACAAAAAAACTGGCGCTCCTAAGAACGCCAGTCATTAAGCAATACATTCGGTCAATATTTAAGCAATCAAACCTAACGCTTCAACCAAACGCTTGTTTGGCTCAACCTTATTCATGCTATAAAAATGCATGGCAGGTACGCCCTCGGCAATCAAGCGCTCACATAAACGATAGACCACATCAAAGCCGAACTCGCGAATAGCGGTGCGGTCATCGCCAAAATCTGCCAAGCGCTTACGCACATAGCGAGGAATATCAGCACCACAGCTATCGGCAAAGCGTACGAGATTGCTAGAGTTGGTAATCGGCATAATGCCTGCGACTAACGGCTGCGCTACTGTATCGATACCGCGCTTCTCTAACGTATCACGCAGATATAAATAACTATCCGTGTTATAGAAAAACTGGGTAATTGATGCATCGGCACCAGCCTGATATTTATTGACTAAGTTGTCAACATCAAACTCAAAGCTACGCGCTTGTGGATGCATCTCAGGATAGGCTGCGACCTCGATACGGAAGTGATCACCTGAATATTCACGGATAAACTTCACCAAGTCTAACGCAAACGGTAGCTCGCCCATACCTACTTGACCTGATGGTAAGTCACCACGCAGAGCGACCAAACGCTGGATGCCTAAGCCTTTATAAAGATCGAGCAATTCAGCGATTTCCGCTTTGTCATCACCGATACAAGACATATGCGGCGCAATATCCGTCTCACCGCGCGCGCACAAAGCTTGGACGATATCCAAAGTGCGGCTACGGGTTGAACCGCCCGCACCGTAGGTCACTGAAAAGTAAGCAGGTGATAGCTTATTTAACTCATCATAAGTGCTGAGGAGCTTTTCATGTCCTTGCTCGGTTTTGGCCGGAAAAAACTCGAAGGAGAAAGCAGGCTTACTCACAGGCTAGCTCCTTTTAGTATTTATAAGCGTCAGGCTTGAACGGACCTTCGACAGGCACACCCAAATACTCTGCTTGTTTTTCCGTCAGCTTAGTTAATGTACCGTTAAAACCAGCAACCATGGCAGCAGCGACTTCTTCGTCTAGCTTTTTAGGCAATACTCTGACGTATAAGTTGTCAGTGCGCTCATCAACTGGCAAGTCAGCAAACTTTTCTTCAAACAAATACATTTGTGCTAATACTTGGTTGGCAAATGAGCCGTCCATCACGCGTGATGGGTGACCAGTGGCATTACCTAGGTTTACTAAACGACCTTCAGCAAGCAAAATCAAATAATCGTTTTCATCGTCTGAGCGGAAGATTTGATGCACTTGTGGCTTAATCTCAACCCAGCGCCAGTTGTCACGCATAAATTGGGTATCGATTTCAGTGTCAAAATGACCGATGTTACAAACGACCGCACCAGGCTTAAGTGCCGCAAGCATGTGTCTATCACAAACATGATAGTTGCCAGTAGTAGTGACAATCATGTCAGTGTCTTCAAGCAAGCGCTTGTTGATATTCTCTGCGCCGCCGGTGTTATCGCCGTTGATATAAGGTGACAATACTTCAAAGCCATCCATACATGCCTGCATGGCACAGATAGGATCGACTTCTGAGACACGTACGATCATGCCTTCTTGACGTAAGCTTTGCGTAGAGCCTTTACCGACATCGCCATAACCGATCACTAAGGCACGGCGACCAGCAAGGAACATGTCAGTGGCACGCTTGATGGCGTCATTTAAGCTATGACGGCAACCGTATTTGTTATCGTTTTTAGACTTGGTAACCGCATCGTTGACGTTGATCGCTGGTACTTTTAGCGTGCCTTTATTAAGCATTTCAACCAAGCGATGGACACCTGTAGTAGTTTCTTCAGAGATACCATGGATATTATCAAGTAGCTCAGCATAATCATTGTGAATCAATGCGGTTAAATCGCCGCCATCATCCAAGATTAAGTTTGCATCCCAAAGTTGACCTGAGGCTTCGCCGCCAACGTGGATTTGTTGACGCAAGCACCACTCGTACTCTTCTTCGGTTTCGCCTTTCCAAGCATAAACAGAGATACCCGCAGCAGCAATAGCCGCAGCAGCATGGTCTTGGGTTGAGAAGATATTACATGAAGTCCAGCGTACTTCAGCACCTAGCGCGACGAGTGTCTCGATAAGGACCGCAGTCTGAATTGTCATGTGGATACAGCCAGCGATTTTCGCGCCTTTAAGCGGTTGGTCGGCTTCGTAGCGACGACGCAAACCCATTAGGGCAGGCATTTCGGCTTCGGCTAAAGTGATTTCACGGCGACCGTAATCAGCAAGGCTGATGTCGGCGACTTTATAGTCGGTGAAAGAGGGGTCGATCGTATGGGCAGATGGGGTGTTAGACACTGCGTCCATAATATGCTCCTATCAGTTAATAGATAAAAAGAATAAAAACGCAGGTGCCGTTATTTGCGCTGTTCATAACCATAAATGGCAATGAACAGTTAACCGAGCCTAACATAACAAATGATTTGCAAAGCGATAAAGCTTATATGCAATAAAATTTATTATGGCGCAACACCTCTCGGAGGTCGTTATTGTAATAGATGAATCAGTGATTGTCACCTATTGGATAACATAAATATTAGGCAGTAAAGGTATGAGTGATTTTGCCTTTTTGGTGGGCACAAAAAAAGGCCATCGTTGGATGACCTTGATTGTTGATATACATTTTGTGCAATTTGATTGGGTTTAGAACCAGTTATAAGTTAATGAGGTAAAGAAGTTAGTGCCGTCAGTGTTATAGCCAAGCGCTGTCACATAGTCTTTATTAGTAATATTATTTAAGCGAGCACTCATTGTTAAATTATCCGTCAACTGATAATTGCCACTAATATTAAATAGACCAAAGCTGTCTATGATCTGTGAATCAGCATTGTTTACACTGTAATAATAATGACCTATATATTCATATTCAGCACGGATATCTAAACTCGGTAAACGATAGCCTAAGTAGATAAGGCCTTTGTTCTCAGGGCGAATAGGGAGGTAGTTACCATTGTAATCAATAGGATTACCAAGATAGTCGACTTTACCCGTGTAATCACTATCATCTTTAGCTTTTTGGTAGTCGTAACTGGCTCCAAATAGGTAATTATCAATTACCCAATCTGAAGTCAATGTCACCCCTTTGATTTTGGCTTTGTCAGTATTTATTCTTTGTCCATAAATGTATTCAGGGGTGCTTTTACCATCACTGGCAATAAGGTCGTCGACCTTATTATGGTAACCTGTGATGCGTGTCGATTGCAGTGAAGTATTATATTCAATGAAAGCTTCGTAGTTATCACTAGTTTCTGGTTTTAGATTTGGATTACTGCCCCAACTTTTAGGTCCGTATAAGTCATTAAAGGTCGGTATGCGATAGCCTTTAGCGTAACTTGCGCCAATACGAAAATCAGGGCTAATATTATAAGCACCGCCTAAGTTATAAGTAGTTTCGCTGTCGAAGTCTGAATAGTCGTCATATCGTATATTGGCTTGCGCGTCGAAGCCATTATATGACAGCAAATAACCCAAAAAACCACTGGTAGTTTTACGATCATCGGCATCATATACATTTGACTCAAGTTTTTGCTTCAAATGCTCAGCGCCCAGAGTTAATTTGCCGACTGGCAAGTCTTGAACGCTTATTAAGCTTATTTGCTGCTGCTTAGTATCATATTGGCTGCCATTATTTGCGTCAGTCTCATAAGTCGTTGATTCGTCGATACTATAACCATATTGAAGTTTGGTGTTGCTGCTATCAGTAAAATGTTCAAGATAGGCACTAGCAGCCCCACTTTCTTGATCTGAAAAGGCATGCTTTAGAGCAGGAGCGCCCGTCATGTAATCATCATAAGCGTCAATATCTGTTGTTGATTTTGAATAAAGACCGCTAATTCCAAATCTTAAACTATCGTTAATTTTTTGATTAAGAAGTAAGCTGTAGTTATCACTCTCAAAGCCATCATCATCAGTCTGACTTGGTAGGTCACCAGGTAAAGTAGCGTTAAATCCGTCTGTTTCGTTATGACTGGCTGCTAGGCTCAGCGTAGTACCCTTGTCATTAGTAAATTGAGCGCTCGCTCCATATAAATATTGATTATGAGAGCCAATACCTGCGGTCACAGCAACATTACTTTGTTCGATATTATTGCCTTTAGTGAATACTTGGATAACGCCGCCCATCGCGTCTGCACCATAAATACTAGAGCCTGAAGCACCGTATAAAATTTCAATACGGTCAATCTGATCTACAGGTAACAAACTGAGAGTAGCGCCGCCTGCACTCATTGAGCTATAACGTACACCATCGATAAGAACTAATATTTGGTTGTTATTATAGCCACGCATATAAAAGTTTGATGTGGTGCCAGAACCACCGTTAGTGTAATGACTAATTCCTGGCTGGCGCTTAATTACATCAAGCGCACTTTGACCTTGAGAGCGTTGTAATTCTTCGCTATCGATCACCCGAGTTTGAGCGATGACATTACTGGTCTTAGTCGGCGTACGTGTCGCCGTTACAACAATTTTATCAAGCTCAACTTGAGGTAATTCACTATCATTGACTGTTTCTAAGTCAGTGTCAGCTGGTGTGACAGCCATGGCTGTATTTACGGCAAATACACCAAGCGCACTTAAAATACAGCAGCGTAAATAAGTAGACGAAGAAGAACGTGTTAACAACATAATGATTTCCAAGGTTACATGAGCAAAGGTTAAGAAGGTAAAGTTTACAAAAAAAAGTAGACAAGTTAAACAGCGCCTATTATCTATAAATACTTTTGTTTTATAAACCACTTTTAGCCAATATTTATTCACGGTAAGCTGAGCTGTTTTCATGATGATTGATTATTGAACCATTTTTATGCGTTAATTAGCATAATTGTGCTGTATAGGCTGTGTTTATAGACAATGATGACTTATCATCAGAAACATTGTCGGTTATAAAAATATGTAATCAAAAACACGACCGTTAGTTATAATTGCTATCATGGCAGCAGGTCATATTCATTATTGGCTGTTTCAGCTATTTTTTATGTATCACTGTTGATATTTATAAATATTTTATCTATAAATTAAGAGGTTTGTTTTGTCTACTAAGCGTCGTATGAGTCCTGCTAGCTTACCTTTGTCTTTAACGGCATCATTATCAAGAACACTGATTGTGCTGAGCTTATTGCTGACTTTATTATTTAGCCTGATACTGCCAAATGCTGCCCTTGCTGCTGAGGCCAGTGTATTGGGAATTGGCGGAACTAGTGAGGCTGCTAGTACCAGCGAGCCGCTACCTGATTCGTTCGGACGAGATACCCCGCGGCATACGGTGCAAGGATTCATTAGTGCGCTTGGCGAAAATGATTATTTGCTGGCGAGCAATTATCTTAATTTGTCAAAATCAGACAATCCAACGACTGCTGTGCGTCAATTTAAGCAAGCGCTTGACGCGGGTGGACGCTTTTCAGCTGATTTGCAGATTAATAATACGCTCGAAGGCAATTTAGCCGACCAACTACCGCCCAGCCAAGAAAATGTGGGTAACATCAGTATCGGTGATAAAAGCGTGCCGTTATTGCTTGAGCGCGTCGTCTCAAAGCAAGGTGAACAATACTGGCAGTTTTCTACCGAAACGCTCAGCTCAATACCAGAAGTTCTAGAAAACACCGATCCTACCTTGGTGTCTCGTTATACGATCGACTCGCTAGAAGGTAAAAAGCTTTTCGGCTATCAATTGGTGGATCTGTTCGCCGCCTTGGCCATGACTGTGAGCAGTTTTTTATTGACCTACGTCATGGTATGGCTGCTGTATCATTTGTTGAAGCTCGTTTATCCACGCGTGCGCGGTGTGGCATTACCAGTGCCGGACAAGGTTATCTTGCCCCTTGCGGTAGTGATTATGGCGCTGATATTGTCTGAGGTGATGGTCTATTCTGGGGTGTCAGTGACGCTGCGTGAGCCAGTCAATCGCTTTACCGAGATTGCATCGTGGCTCGCTATAACGTGGTTATTACTACGTGTCATCGATGCTATTTTCACGCGTGCTGTTAACTTAAGCTATAAGAAAAACCATACTGAACGGGTTTCGATATTAGGGTTGATGCGAAAAATTGTTAAGGCCTTACTACTGATATTTGCTGTGATCGTCATTTTTGGTAATTTAGGCTTTGATTTGACAACAGGTATCGCAGCCTTAGGTGTCGGTGGTTTGGCTTTAGCACTTGGTGCGCAAAAAACCATCGAGAACCTCGTGGGAAGTGTGGTCGTCGTGGCGGATTCGCCCGTACGTATCGGCGACTACTGTAAGTTTGGCACTTATGAAGGTACGGTCATCGATATCGGTATTCGCTCATCACGTGTACGCACCTTGACGCGCACGATTGTCACTGTCCCCAATGGTGACTTCTCGTCCATGCAAATCGAGAACTTTACCTCGCGTGATATGTTTCGCTTCTTTCATCAGTTATATCTCAAGCGTACTGCCGATATTGACGTGGTCTTCAAAATGGTCAAAGACTTAGACGAGTTTTTAAATGAGCATTATTTGACCAATAATGAATGGAATCAAGTCAATATTTTAGAGCTGCGTCAAGACTGTTATGTGATTCAGTTACAAGCTTATATTAATGCTAACGACGTCATGGAGTTTTATGACAAGCAAAATGTGGTATTCGTTGATGTGCTCAATCAAGTGGCAAAATATAAGGTCGAGCATGCGCTACCAACCCAACAGTTGATTGTCAATCAAGCGGAGCTTGAGCATCATATGGATAATGGTCGTGATAATAATACTGCGCTTGACTCTGTTGCAAATACGCCGAATGATGACAATGCTTATCACAATAGCAATGATAATCTTAGTGATGATGACGACGCTAATATTGATAACAATGCGGATAATAGTACTGCTAGTGATAGCGAGCATAAAGCTATCAACGTCAGTAAAAATAGCAGCAAAGATGCCAGCAGTGCGAACAACGACAAAGTCGCTGAAAAACAGAAAGAAAAGGCTAAAAAAGCTCAGTCAAAAAAAGCCCGTAAAATTCATACTTATGCGTTTGCAAAACGTAAGTTTAAGCATTCCAAAAGAAAATTTGGTTTCTCTATTTGGAACCAGCCATAGTATTTATGGTGAATCGACTTTGTGAAAATGGCTTTGCAGAACTGACTTTTAAGCAGGCGGTAGCGGGTGAAATGAGGGCGACGGTCGTTGGCCATCCCTTTATTTTTTTGTTTGATAGCGATAAAGGGGCTGCCAGTTATCCAGTTATAATGGTACGGCAGTTTTATCGCGTAACAAGCCATAGTACGACCATAGCAGCAGACTGGCGGCGCTACGATGTGGCGACCAACTTTCGGTCAAGTGGTTTAGCTGTTTTGGAGTCGGACGCTCTGCTAGACCTAGTAATTCCATCGCTGCGACTTTAATCGCCAAATCGTCGACTGCCAATACATCTGCACGTTTTAAAGAAAATAGTAAATACATCTCAGCCGTCCAGCGCCCAATACCAGTGACTGCTGTCAGTGTGTTTATAACCTCTGCATTTGCCATCCTTACTAGCGCCGCAAAGTCTATGTTATGGTCTACTAGTGAGCGGACATAACGTATCTTTTGCTTAGATAGTCCTTGAGCGCGCAATGTTTCATCCGTCGCTTCGCTAATGGCTTTAGGAGTGGTCAAACCTGCCGCAACAATCCGTTGCCAAATGCTGGCCGCCGCGGCTACCGATAGCTGTTGCCCAACCATCGCTCTCATTAATTGTTCAAAGCCACCGGCATTGTGCCTGAGACTGGGCACGCCAACTTGCTCATAAACAGGTGCAAATCTCGGTTCGATGGCAATCAAGGCGATGATATGCTCTTCTAATGCTTTAGCATTTTCAATAGTTTGTAGACTCATAAATATCTTATCCTCATTGATTTAGATACCGCTAAAGCTATAGTGAGTGAAAAGTAATATCGATAGATGACGCACTGCTGATAGAGGCGACAAAAAATTGATATCAGCAACAGCATCGCGTTTTTAGGATGTTTGGACTATAGATGCAAACAGTTGCTTCGATGATGAGCATAACAAAAAGGACTGCATAGATGCAGTCCTTTTTTTTCTTTAACCGAGCAGCTTATTCGCTATCAGTTTTAGGCTTTTTAAGCAGTACCAATACAGCGCCATTGCCACCATCTTTGGGCGGCGCAGAGCAAAATGCCAATACTTCTGGCAATTGACGTAGCCAACCGTTGACGCAGGTTTTTAAAATAGCCTCAGAACCTTTACCATGAACGATTTTTACCATGGTTTCGTTGTTCTGTTTCGCTTGGCTCAATAGTTGAGTCATAGCCGCGCGCGCTTCGTCAATGGTACAGCCATGGATGTCTACTGCGTCATACCAACGCAGCTTGCCCTGTTTTAGCTGGGTAAAAACCTTATTTTGCAGCGTTGGCTGCTTATAAGACAAATACGCTTCGCCAGCGACGGGGTTGAGTAGCGCTTGCATATCTGATAAGCCTGCACCCAAGTCACTCGTTTCACTGCCTTGCGCAGCGGCACGTTTCGACAGAGTCGCGGCGTCAGGTTTGCGCACTTTTGCGGCATTGGCAGGGGAGCGGACATTTTTGTCCTCTAGCTGATCTACACCATGCATCGCTTGCATAAAGAGAACTTTATCATCATCGATATGCTCACTGTCTAATTGTTTGACCGTTTTTTTGACCTGCTTTTGGGTAAGTAGCGAGACAGGTTCTGTGGGCTTGCCATTGTCACCATCAGGCGAATTGGTATCGCGACCTTTGCTCAGTTGTCCTTTGAGCTCTTTGAGCTGGTCTTGCATTTCTTTTGAAAATAGAGAATTTGACATAAAAGTTAACGTATCGTTGGTTAATGAAGGAATGATTGATTGATTTAAACTGTTCAGAAGACTGAAGCCACTTTACCCGTCTGCTGCGACGCCCGCAAGTAAGGATTGTAACGCTTGTCCGGGGTGATCCGTTTTCATAAATTGCTCACCGATCAAAAAGTGCTGAATATCGTTATTGAGCATCAAACGAATATCATCGCTGCTATGGATACCGCTTTCGGTGACGATAAGCGGTTTCTGTGCTGTGGCTGCGCTATTAGCGTCATCCGCCAATGCTTCGATTAAAATATTTTTTAGATCAAGCGTGGTTTGTAGATCGACATCAAAAGTATTCAAATCACGGTTATTGATACCATAGATATTATGCTCGGAGCGTGGCAGTTTTAATGCGCGTTCAAGCTCAGCTTTGGTATGGACCTCAATCAATACATCCATGCCCAGCTCGATACTGAGCGCATGTAGTTTTTGTACTTGAGTATCATCCAGACAAGCCATGATTAATAATATACAGTCGGCACCCATGAGATATGATTGGTAAATTTGATACTCATCAATCATAAAGTCTTTGCGCAGTATCGGTAGGCTTGCGGCATTGGCAGCTTGAATCAGGTAGCTGTCATCGCCTTGGAAATAATCGCGATCCGTCAATACAGACAAACAGCTCGCGCCAGCTTGCTCGTATTGTTTGGCAAACAACGCAGGCGCGAAGTTATGATTGATAACGCCTTTAGAGGGAGAGGCTTTTTTAATCTCAGCGATGATACCGATACCATTGTCTTTAGCAGCGGTAACTCCTACAGCTCCCACAGCTCTTAGAGCAGCGGCAAAACCTCGACGTGATTTTTTATCAGTCGCTACTTGCGCTTTTAACGCTTCAAGAGATAGCACATCGCGAGCGGCTTTTACTTCTTCTACTTTGGTGGCGACGATGCGCTGTAATACCGAAGGAATATCTGTATTGGTTGTGTTCATACTGGTATCCGAATATTGTTAAAGGTAAATAAATAAGCAACAATGGCTATTTTTGCATCTCGTTAACACGGATGTATCCGTTAAGAGCTAGCCGCTAGCTGCTGAGTATATTTGGCTAAAGACTCAAGCTTGATTAACGCATCGCCATTTTGGATGATTTGTTGAGCACGGCTGACACCATTAGGATAATTGCTGGCAAGTCCTGCGGTATATATCGCCGCACCTGCATTTAGGGCAATCATATCACGAGCTTTTAGGACCGCGCGATCATGAGTCTCTTCACCTGATAAAGCGGCGCGTATTAGCTCAAGGCTTTGTTCTGGAGAATCTACATCAAGCCCAATCAGCGTTTGTGATTCGATACCCGCATCCTCTGGCATCATCTCATAGACAGAGATTTCACCCTCTTTTAATTCAGCTACTGTGGTCGAAGTGGCGAGGCTGATTTCATCTAAGCCATCCTTTGCACCGACGACCATGACATGACGTGCGCCTAGATTTTTCATAACTTTGGCGATTGGCTCACACAGCTGAGCAGTAAAGACGCCAATGACCAAATTGGGTGTGCCAGCAGGGTTGGTTAATGGCCCTAAGATATTAAAGATAGTGCGCGATTTGAGCTCACGACGGACTGGATTGGCATAACGCATCGCGCTGTGATGATTGGGCGCAAACAAAAAGCCAACGCCTTGATTTTCGATGCAGTCTTTTGCTTGCTCAGGTGTGAGCGACAGACTAATACCCGCTTGCTCCAACAAATCTGAGCTACCGGATCTGGTAGAGACGCCGCGATTACCATGCTTGGCAACTTGAGCGCCTGCCGCTGCCACCACAAACGCCGACGCTGTAGAGACGTTGAATAAATTCGCACCATCACCGCCCGTACCGACGATATCGACTAAATGAGCACAGTTCTTAGGTTCGATATTCGCAGCCAAAGCGCGCATGGCACTGGCTGATGCCGTAATCTCGTCGATGGATTCACCCTTCATACGTAGACCCGTCAAGATAGCACCCATCATAGCGTCGCTACATCTGCCTTGCATGATAACCAGCATGACTTGATACATCTCATCAAAGGTCAAATCAATATGCTGAAAAATTCGACCCAAAGCCGTCGTTAGTAGCTTATGGATGCCTTCGTCAGACAGTTGTGCAATATTAGCTGCGGTGTGGGTGTCCTCTATCTTTACATTATTCATTAGGTTCTCGCTTTATATTATTTATATTGGTGTATAGGGTGGTCAGAATTTTTATTATCAATCATGCATTTTTAGTAACATTAACCGACTTGCGGCAATGCCTTTGAGGCTGATACTGCCAGATTATGAGTTTGCAAAAAGTTATTGAGTAGCTGATAACCGGCTTCGCTCAAGATGGACTCAGGATGGAACTGTACGCCTTCAATGGCCAATGTGCGATGACGTATGCCCATGATTTCCTCAATACTACCATCGGCGTGCTGCGTCCATGCGGTCAACTCTAGACAGTCGGGTAGACTGGTTTTGTCAACGACCAGCGAATGGTAACGCGTGAATTTTGAGGGGCTAGGTAAGTTGGCAAACACGCCTTTACCACTATGGTAAACGGCAGATAAGCGCCCGTGCATCACTTCGCCAGCTTTGACCACCTGTCCACCGAATGCTTGTCCAATCGCCTGATGCCCGAGACAGATGCCCAATATAGGGATAATACCCTTAAAAGTTTCGATAATTTCTAGAGAAATTCCGGCACGGTCTGGATCGCAAGGCCCTGGACCAATCACGATGGCATCGGGAGCCAAGGTTTCAATCTGCTCAATGGTCACCTGATCGTTACACCATACCGTGATGTCCTGCTGCAACTCACCGAAGTACTGTACGATATTGTACGTAAAGCTGTCGTAATTATCGATCATTAGAATCATTGTGTAGTCAACTCATTGATTTTATTTTTCAAAAGGTAAATTTGCTCTTATTATTTATGCATTGAACTCAACATAAAAGCGGCTTGCTTTACTGGCTAGTTATTGTAAAGGACATCATCTTACCACTATTTTGTGGTCTATAAAATGTAGGACATGACCTAGCGTTTCAAAGAGCCAAAAAATTAAAATGCACCATAAAAATGCAATGTTAATCATTGGTGCACTTGCTACTGCACTAATACAGTGCGAATATGCGCTTATATATACTACTCTTAAATGTTGTCCATAAAAATAATGGCTCAGTTACCTCTTAATATAGTTAAATTACTATTATAAATTACTGAAATTATTGCCAATAATTGGGTTGTTAGTACTAAATATTATATTTAGCAAGGTAACTTGGCACAGCAGTTGCACCATTAGTGTTATCAATATTATTAGATATTGGATATTGGTTACTCTAAAAATAATTGTTAATAAGCAATTGAAGAGTTCAGCATTATGAGTCAGATGTTGCTAAAATGGGGTCAGTCTGCATTTGGCTGATGACTATTTTGGGCCAATGATTTTAGACCAGTAATTTTAGCCCAATGATAGCTGCGCACACTGACGGATAGTGTCACGAGTGTTGATAAACATGAACTTGCAGGCGCTACAAAGCCGCTATGTAGATCCAAAAGCCAGTCCCATATTTTAAAAAGTTTTCATTCATTACTTTAAATCGTAATTTTTTAATTTATTACTTTAAATCGTAATAACGTCATAACCATAACGGAGATTATTCATGTCGAACAAACTACTAGATCTTATCAAATCCTCCAATGCCAAATGGGTCGATTTTCGCTTTACTGATACCCGTGGTAAAGAGCAGCACATCAGTTTTCCAGCGCATAGCGTAGACGAAGAAGTCATGGAAGACGGTAAAATGTTCGATGGTTCATCTATCGCTGGCTGGAAAGGCATTGAAGCGTCAGATATGATCTTGCGTCCTGATCCTGAGACCGCTTTTTTGGATCCGTTTTTTGATGCCGTGACCGTTGTGGTGACTTGTGACATCATCGAACCCTCTACGCTACAAGGCTATGACCGTGACCCACGCTCTATCGCCCGCCGTGCAGAAGAGTACTTAAAGTCTACTGGTATCGGTGATACGGCTTATTTTGGTCCTGAGCCAGAATTCTTTGTATTCGATGAAGTAAAATGGTCGATTGAGATGTCAGGGGTTAGCCATAAAATCGTCGCGGAAGAAGCTGCATGGTCAACCAATAATGACTATGAGTGGGGCAACATGGGACACCGTCCACGTGTTAAAGGGGCGTATTTCCCAGTACCACCAATCGATAGCTCACACGATATGCGTGCGGTGATGTGCGAACGTATCGAAGAAATCATCGGCGAAGGCTGTATCGAGGTGCATCATCATGAAGTGGCACCTTGTCAGTCAGAGATTGGCGTCGCGTTTAATACGCTTGTCAAAAAAGCGGATGAAGTACAACAGTTAAAATACGTGGTTCATAACGTTGCGCATCAGTTTGGCAAAACCGCGACCTTTATGCCAAAACCAATCGTTGGCGACAATGGTTCGGGCATGCACGTGCATATGTCAATCTCAAAGGATGGTGTCAATACCTTCTCAGGCGATGAGTATGCTGGTCTGTCTGAAACGGCACTATATTTCATCGGCGGCGTCATCAAACATGCCCGCGCTTTGAATGCGATTACCAACCCATCGACCAACAGCTATAAGCGTCTAGTACCGCATTACGAAGCACCTATCAAGCTTGCGTACTCAGCGTCTAACCGCTCAGCGTCTATTCGTATTCCGCATGTTAGTAGCCCGAAAGCCGTCCGTGTCGAAGCGCGCTTCCCTGATCCAGCCGCCAACCCATACTTAGCGTTTGCTGCGCTATTGATGGCAGGCCTTGATGGTATTCAGAACAAGATGCATCCAGGCGAAGCCGCTGACAAAAACTTATATGACTTACCACCAGAAGAAGAAGCACAAATTCCAACGGTTGCTGAGAGCTTAGAAGTAGCGCTACAAGCATTACGTGATGACCATGAATTCTTGTTAAAAGGCGATGTGTTCACCCAAGACATGCTAGAAGCATTTATTGCCCTGAAAGAAGAAGAAGTGCAGCGTGTCAATGTGACGGTACATCCAGTAGAGTTTGACTTGTACTATAGCTGCTAATCCATCGTTAAAAGTTTGAGTTTCTAATTAAAAAATCAGTCAAGTAAATCTTGGCTGGTTTTTTTTATGGCATTCAAACCAACAATTGTTCTAGAATGAGAGGCTGATGATGAATGCTTGATAATAAGTGCTCGTTACATTTTTACTCGCGATACCGTTTCTTACTGATGAATTTTTTTAGGATTTAAGCCCACGGTTTCAGTTTCTACAGGACGGCGCGGACAGTGAGTTGCAATGCTCAGTTTTTCATAGCCAGCCATAATAATGATAACAGCAGGCAATGCCATGAAACGCTCAACCTTAAGCCTTTTCTTAGTAATCACCTTGTCACTATTTCAAATAGGCTGTATGCAACAAGAAAAAAAGCAAGATCCTTATAAAGAGGGTGACATCGTCACTTGGAAGATTATAGATAAGAAAGGTAAATATGAATCAGAAATGTCTGATCAATACAATCTTCAATGTGACATTCGAGACGATGTTGGATTAGGTTGCTTTGGTAACTCTACTAACAGTCAAGTCTCTGGCATAGTTTTTTCATTTTGGAATAATGAGAAAGTCAAAGCTATTTCATACGAGCCTATTTATGGTGGTATCAAAGTTGAATGGTATTTTCATCGTAGTAACTTAGAGCATTGGCAAGAGATTGATGCTGCCATTTGGCGACTATTAGACACTTGGAATATATCGCCAATAGAGTAAACATGGATTAACTCAAGAAGTCATATCCTCATAAATGCCTACATAAAAGTGCTGCTGTCGTAGATGTACTATTCTAGATTAGAGTTTGCTTTCCATTTATCTAATATAACAGACGCTACTGTTATTACTTTAAAAATACCCCATAATGGTATTATTATACTTATTAAACACGCGCACTTATTAGGTTAACTGACTATGGTTTCATCATTAAAAAGTACTGTTTTTTTAAATAAAGGGTTGTCGCTAAGTCTGCTGACAG
This sequence comes from Psychrobacter okhotskensis, assembly GCF_013248965.1. GTDB lineage: Bacteria > Pseudomonadota > Gammaproteobacteria > Pseudomonadales > Moraxellaceae > Psychrobacter > Psychrobacter okhotskensis. Next base: position 39,023 of record NZ_JABRVQ010000017.1, read on the forward strand.
GGCTCATCATTAGCGCAGCCAGTCTTTACGCACCGATGGCAAATGCCGCCGCTATTTATAAAGTTGTTGATGAGAAGACCGGTCAAGTCACCTTTACCGATCGTCCACAAAATTACGAGCAGCAAGCGGGCAAAGAGATTAGCCAGACGACGTTGACAACCGGTAATGAAACGAATAGTTCAAACAGCAATAGCACTGAAAGTAGTCAAACTGCTAGCAATGCCGCGCCCGCCAATGACTCAACAGCTAAGGCAGCGGTCAACTATCAGCTGACCATCACTGAACCGAGCGAAGAACGCGCTTATCGGCGTCCAGCGCAGAGTATCAACGTAGCGCTACAAGTTCAGCCCGCGCTGCAAGCAGGCGCTAGTGTCCGTATTTACTTTGATGGTAACGAAGTTGCTCAAGGTCTAAATGTAACGATTGCGACAATAGACACTTTGCCAGGCGCGCATACGATAACGGCCGTCATTCAAAGTGAAAAAGGTCAAACGCTGCAGCAAGTCACAAGGACTGTCTATGTGATTCAAAATAATACCACCTTGCAAAACAATAAAAAAATTGCCCAGCAGCTTTTGGCGTATCAGAACTTGCCGTGGCATCAAAAAGTGATGCTAAAGTTGCGTCAAAAAAACGGGAAGCAGGCCAACTCTCAGAGCAGTAAACCTATGACTAGCAATGCTTTTACTAAGTAATTAAATAAGTGGCTTATTTATTAAGGCAGCTAAATAAAGTATAGGTTATTTGGTTTTTAGACGTTAAAAAAAGGGCAGTCACTGTATTCAGTGATTGCCCTTTTTTTCAAAAACTATTTGAATGTTTAATAGAACCTAATTATATCTATCTTTTTAACTTATTTGGTTAACTCAATCGTGCCATTGGCAGTGACTGAGATGGTGCTTTCACCAGACTCAAAGCTTTGGCTTGGTACCGATTCATCAGCAGAGGCCGCTTTCATGCTCATCGCGTTATACATCGGACGCGGGTAGTTGCTACCGGTGTTTAGATTGACAGTGACGACACGATAACCGCGAGCATCCCAAGCGCGGGTGAGGTTTTTAGCTTGCTGTTGAAACGCACGAGAGGCTGCTGTCATTAGCTTCTGCTCTAAGGCATCTTTTTTCACGTCTGAAACCCCAAAGTTTAGATTGTCCATGACCAAGGTTTCTTGCAAATCAGCAATAAGTTGGCTCGTTGCGGCGAAATCTGTACTTTTAAGATCGATGTTTGCTTGTCCAGTCCAGCCAATGATTTTGTCATTTTTATCATAGCGTGGATAGGTGCGCTGCTGTCCCGTAGTCACTGTCACCTTAGGGTAGCGCTTAGCGATTTTCATCGCATTATTGATAGAGGTATTGAGCGTGGTGGCCAGCGTTTTAGCATCGGTGGCTTGTGCTTTTTTATACAAGCTGGCTCGTACTTCATCGTTTTGAATATCTTCTTTGACTTCTGCCTGAAAGCTAAGCTGATCGTAGCCTGTTGGCTCTGCATGAGCGCTGCCCATCATTGCTGTCAGTAGGGCCGCAGTACCAGTAGCCAGAGCCGCTTTATTGAGTAGAGTGGTTTTCATTATGATCTCCTAATAAATGATAGTTATATGAGTCGTGTATTGATTACGCTTATTCTTATACGGTATGTTGTTTGTATCGTTTCTTATTCAACATACCTCAACTAAAATAGCAAAAATTAAAGAGGTTGCTGTGAGAATTTTGTCACTTAAGTTACAGGCTAAGTTATAAGAATGACGTGGTTATCTCCTTTATTACCTTAATTTTTGCCATTATTTAGCCTCTTAAACGAAGAGTTTTACGATTGGGGTTGTAATCACAAAAAATTCTTGTATAATCTGCAACTGGTGGCTCCATTGGTAGCCTCGCAACATTGTTCTATGAATCCCGCCAGGACCGGAAGGTAGCAACGGTAATAGTTATGATGTGTGCCGAGGATGTGCTTTTGGAGTCGCTTTTTTTTGCCTAAAATTTGAGTGCGATCTTAATAAAATATAAACAACGCTCATTTGCTATATTAAGCCCTTCATTGTAAAGGGCTTTTTTTTGGCTCGCATTTCGTTAAATTTTAACTTCTCATTGATTAAGATAGGTTAAAATACAATGTATTAACTTTTATTAACATTCTAGATACTTTGGGATTCTTTTATGAAATTGTTCGTTTGGCTGTTCATTGCATTCGTGGTGCTAGTGGTGGTATGTGGCGTCTCGATATTTAACAAATTGGTACGCGCCCGCAACCAAGCAAAGAATGGCTTTGCACAGATAGATGTGCAGCTAAAGCGGCGTCATGATTTGATTCCCAATTTAGTCGAAACCGCCAAGCGTTATCTGACGCATGAAGAAGAGACGCTGACTCGTGTGATTAGTGCACGTAATCACGCCCAAAGCTTGCAAGACTCTAATAAACATCAGCCAGACTCGCTTGAGCATATGGCGCTATTTGCCAAAGCAGAGGGTATGTTGTCGAAAGCGTTGGGGCAATTTTCTGCGGTTGTGGAGGCTTATCCTGAGCTAAAAGCAGATAGCTTGATTAAGGAGTTGATGGATGAGCTGACCAATACCGAAAACCGGATTGGCTTTGCCCGTCAGCATTATAACGATAGCGTGATGTTTTATAACAATGATCGCGAAGTGTTTCCTAATAATCTTGTCAGCACAACTTTTGGCTTTCGTCCACTTAGTCCATTGGTATTTGAAGATAGAAAACTCATTGCTCAAGCACCTGTCGTCGATATGGGCTGATATTTACATACTGTCAAATGCACTTAGTTATGGTTAGGTAAGAGTAATAGATGGATTTTTTTGGTGCACAGCGTAGCCGTACTCAGCGCAGCTTATTGCTCTATGGGCTGTTTTTTCTCATTGTCTTTGCCCATTTGGCAGTAGCGCTGGCTATCATGGCGCTACTGCTGACGATATTTACTGGTGGCGTTTATAAGTGGGTATTAATACTGGTTGCTGTTTGGACGCTAGGTAGCTTTGTCATTGGTAGTTTTTTGGAATATGGTCGCCTAAAAGCAGGTGGTCGCGCTATTGCCCAACGTGTGGGTGCAGTGCGGTTGTTTATCGATCACAGCCAAGATGCGTGGGAGCATAGTCAGGGGGTTGCCCATCAGCATCAGCCTGTACAAAAAGTTCGTTTTAGCACCCTTCATATTGCAGTGCGTGATGAGCGCGATTTTCCGCCTGTCTATCGGCGTTATTATGAGATTGCCCAGCAGCTAGCCATTGCTTCAGGTTTGCATATGCCAATTTTATATGTGCTGCCTGAAGAACAAGGCATTAATGGTTTTGTAGCGGGTCGGCATAGCCAAGATATGGTACTCGTCGTCACCCAAGGCTCGCTTGATAAGCTATCTGATGAAGCGCTATACGGGCTAATAGGGCATGAGTATGCTCATATATTGCATGGTGATGCGACGTTTAATTTGCAGTTAATGGTGATACTGGCAGGTTTGCAATTACTCTATGATTGGAGTGATTCTATTAATAATTTTGGTGCTAGTTATAAAGGCAGTCATAAAAACAGTCAGCAAAACTATTTTGATGGCTCTTTTATTAATAGTGCGGTTAAGCAAAACAACCCCTTGCCGCAAAGAGCAATTGATAGCCATGCGCGTCGCATTGAAGCGTTAACAGCAAACTTTAACACTCATAGTGAATGGGTAAGCTATTGGCAAGCTCAGTCGAATAAACAGTCACAAAGCCAGCAATCATCAACACAAACTCAGTCGATGTGGCTGCAAAATAATAATAAGTTCGATAGCCAAGCACCGCGCAATATTTGGACATTATTAATACATGGATTGAGCTTTTCCAGTATGGCCAGTGCGCAACTGATTAAACACAGCTTTAACCGTGAGCGCGAGTTGCTCGCCGATGCGACCAGCGTACAGTTGACCCGCTCACCGGCGATTATGGCAACGCTAAAAGCCATTCATCAAGACTCGCTTGGTTCGTGCTTAACTGGCATCACCGATATTAATGGATTAAGTCATTTCTTTTTTGCTAGTAGTGGTGCCGATTTGGGTGACGTATCGTGGTTTGCCACGCATCCAAGTTTGGCTGAGCGCATGAGTGCCATCAATGCCAATGCTTATCATGATTTCGCCGTGCAAGTGGCTAAAGAAAAACGTCTCAATCAGCAAAAGATAAAAGAAATTTATGAGCAGCGCCGCTTGGGTGATTGGGGTGTAATAGTAGTAAATAGCCTAAGCAATAATAAGCAAGAGAAAAATGCACATCAATCGCGAGTATCTGCAGTTCAATCAGCGTCAGATATTTATAAAAGCGCGACCGATAAAAACCGCTATTCGGCTGATAAAAGACTTAATAGTAACTTCAATGATGTTATTGACGAAGGTACTATTCAAAAAGTTGCTATTCAAAAAGATATTATTCAAAAAGCTGCTATCGAAAAAGAAATTGCAACCTTTTCGACTAGTGAGATAAATAATGAATTGCAGGACGATAACGGGCTTGAATTTTTTGTAGAGCAAGATGTTGTTATTAATGGGCGTTTGCAGGTGCAAGCAGAAGATGTCGGTACTCAGCAGCTGCTTAAGCCATGGCAAGCCAAACCTGATAGTGATTTGCCGTCTGATACATTGGTTGGTATTGATGACATACAAAAAGTATCGCTACCGCAGTATATGCTCAATCACAGTTATCACCCGCTAGGGGCGCAAGCTTTGATTGAAGCTGTGCTGCTTTGTCATCAGGGTTATGTGCTGTCAACAACAGCAACTTATGACTTAACTGATATCTGGCTCGGGCTCGATAGCGATAGAGCTTTTGCTACTAAAACTAAGGTCGATATAAATAACACACAAATTTTACCGCATACACTCGATCATAAATTATTAGCGGCAGTGGCAAATCTTGACAGACGATTAGACAGTGCTTTGATTGCGTTGGCGCTAAAGCAACTACGCCAGCATGATTTATCAGAAAGTGCTATTGATGAATGGCGCTTAAAATATGAAGCCAGTCATAGCAATCAAGATCATCAACATTATATGCAGCAAGAAAAGTGTCGGACGATGCTATTGCGTTATCAGCAGGGTATCATTGAGCTGTTTGAAAGCTCCTTAACGGCTGATCTAAGTCAAAATATCGCTGATACTATAGATAATGATGATTCTATTAATAAGTCTACATCCGTATTAAATCCTTTAGAGAATACGCGCTCTCGGTTGTCTCGGTCGCCTTCGATTTTAGCGTTATGGCAAGCGCTACAGCTGCAGCAATTGTTGCCCGTATTGTCTGCCGTATTAAATGATACACAGGTTCAGTCGCATCTTCACCCTCAATATCTATACTATCAATGGCAGCAAGTATTGCACGCTGGCACGGATGATATTTATGCTCAGCTTGACCCGTCAGGACAGGTGTTTAATGGTCTCGATGTTGCCGCAAAAACCATGCTGACTTTATTGGCGTATCGCTTAGCAAAAGATGCCAAGGGTCAGGTCGTATCTGCACTAGATAGCTCAGTACCTATCTCAACACCTATCTCAACACCTATTTCAGTGCTCAGCTATAATAGTGCTAGCGTTGCTCATTATCTTGTAGATTTACGCCGTCATGCACGTTTGCTTGATATTGATTTAGCAGCCGTTAGTGAGGCAAATTTGCAATGGTTGTTATTGACTGCGCAAAGTTTAAATAGTGTTCAATTACTGGCATTGATAGAAGCGGTGCCTATTTTTATAGCGTCTGCCAGTCAATCGTCTGATTCTAAAGCCAAAGGTGATGATAATTATCGACAGAGGCAACAGGGCGATGCTCAAATAGATTATAATGCGATTAATAATGAGCCTCATGGTTATAATGATTACTGGCAATGGCTGAGCACGTTGCATACAGTGATGTTACACGATACGATAGTCAGTCAAGATGAGTATGATTGTTTGACCGAGCTTGCCAATCATTGGCTAGGCGTTCGGCAGCTTTTTTGAGCAGTGTCATTAATTACATTTGAGTATTCTTTTGATAGTAAAAGCCTGTAAATCCATTTTAGATAAGTAGGATAGTAAATAAGCATGAGTGATATTCAAGACCCGCTAATTGTATTGCAGCATCGTATGCAGCAGCGCCAGATTTTAGCGATGATGGGTATCAATCAGTGGGTGCAGCCAAGCTCTGAGACATTGAGTATCGCTGATATTTCTGCGCCTACTCTGCCTGAGCAGACTATAGCTAACTCAACTTTAGCTAATGCCAGCACTCCATCTAATGCTACAGCTTCTTCTGCGACGAGCACTGAACAGCCAAGCCTTGCATCTTCTAATATTGAATCCCCAAATATTAATGCCATATCAGGTATGGTAGATGATGAGTCTAATCATTCTTATGATGACGCTAATGAGACAGGTTTAATCCAATCTGACCAACAAAGCCCCGTCACCTATAGTTTTGACTCGACTGTCCCTGACATCTCTAAGCCCGCCGTTACCTCACTTGTAAATACGGTCGTTCAGCAAGCTGCGATGGACAATGTAAATAATGCTCCAAGCTTTGAAGATAGCAGTTTTAAAGAGAATAACTTTAAAGACGATAGCTTCAAAAAGGTAGTACCATTTGATTTACAAGGTGGTCGCTATGGCGATTGGGTAATTTTGGTTGATATTCAAGCCCTTAATCATGACAGCCAAAAACTGTGGCAAAATATCATCCAAGCGCTATTCATCAGTTGTGAGACCACATCCTTTCCTATCTGTGAGGGTATGGATACCGCTGAGCTTGCCAATGCCAGCCTTGCAGGATATGTGTTTAAGATTGGTCGTCGCGAAGAGATAAAAGTGGCGGCATTGACCGTATTACCTGATGGCCTTGAGCATCCGAACTTTATGACTGTGCCTACACTTGATGACATGCTTGTTGATAGTAACCTTAAAGGTCAGCTTTGGGAGCAGTTATCGAGCCAGAGTTAAAGGCTTGCCACTTGCTATTATTACGACTACTACGACAGAGATTAAAAATAACGTTAACATTCATATTTAACGTTTAACCTTTAATAACCACGATGATTTCATCATATTTAGGATATTGATTATGACCACTAAAGCCGCTCCTAACCGTGTACCCAATTTTTCAGCGGGACCTGCTACGATACCGACGGCCGTATTATCACGCGCTCAAGAAGAGTTGCTTGATTGGCAAGGACGCGGCATGTCGGTTATGGAAGTGAGTCACCGTAGTAAAGAGTACCTCGCGATTACCGAAAAAGCCGAAGCCAAATTGCGCTCGCTAATGGACATTCCAGATAACTATAAAGTACTGTTTTTACAAGGCGGTGCCAGCTTACAGTTTTCAGCGATTCCGTTAAATCTATTAAATGGTGGACGCGCAGATTACCTAACGACGGGTACTTGGTCTGGCAAAGCGGTTAAAGAAGCGCAGCGCTATGCCAAACTGGGTTTGGGCGAGGTTAATGTGGTCGCAACGAGTAAAGACAATAACTTTACCGATGTGCCAGACCAAAGTGATTGGAATCTGAGCGCAGATGCGGCATATTTTCATTACTGCACCAACGAAACCATTCATGGTTTGCAGATTTTTGAGCCGCCACAAGTCGATGCGCCGATTATCGCCGATATGTCTTCTTGCATTTTGTCACAGCCAATCGATGTCTCTAAATTTGGCATGATTTATGCGGGTGCGCAAAAAAATATCGGGCCAGCAGGACTAATTATCGTCATTATCCGTGAGGATTTATTGGGCAAAGCGAGTGAGTGGTGCCCACTACTGATGAACTATGAACACCAAGCTGAAAAAGAGTCGATGTCAAACACGCCAGCGACCTATTCTTGGTATTTAGCAGGACTAGTATTTGATTGGTTAGAAGAGCAGGGCGGCGTTGCTGCTATTGGTAAAATCAACCAGCAAAAAGCCTATTTACTCTATAAAACGATTGATGACAGCAGCTTCTATAGTAATCCCGTTGACCCCAAATATCGCTCTATCATGAACGTGCCGTTTACGTTAGCGGACAGCAGCCTTGATAAAGTGTTTTTAGAAGAGTCAGAGGCGGCGGGCCTCATGAATCTAAAAGGTCACCGCGATGTCGGTGGTATGCGCGCCAGCATTTATAATGCAGTGTCATTAGAGTGGGTACAGCAGTTGGTTGACTTTATGATCGCCTTTGAAAAAAAGCACGCTTAAGTTAGTACAGGCTTTGAAACAAAAGGCGCAACTTTAAGAGCTGCGTCTTTTTTTATGTCTATTAGCGTTTTTTTAAGTAGCATAATGCGTTATGTAGCACCCTTAACACCGCAAAGCATTAGGTTAAAAAACCTAAGTTTGTTATGATAAAATTTCTTCAATTGCCTATTTTGCCGTCAGTCGCGCATTTTTTATCCAAGTCGGTTTAGAGTAGAAGGTCGTTATGAGGGGTATTACATAGTCATGATGCTAAAAAACACCATGCTAAAAGCCGTCTTGCTTGTCATGACTAGCAGCTGGATACCTGTCAGTATCGCAGCGCCAATCACCACGACTGCGCTTGGGCACAATAGTACCACTGAGTATATTGACGTACCATACATGCCCTATGCCAATCCAAAGGCGCCCAAAGGTGGTACGCTGTCATTGGATGCACGCGGCACCTTTAATGCGGCCAATAAATGGATGACCACAGGCGTGGCAATGGTTGGTACGGACTATCTGTATGATACCTTGATGACGGGCTCACTCAATGAAGCCTTTACCATGTATCCGCAGCTGGCAAATAAAGTCACGTATGATCCTGACGATACCAGTTGGATTATTTACCATGTTAATCCTGCTGCGCGCTTTTGGGACGGGTCGCCAGTGACCAGTAGTGACGTCAAAGCCACTTATGATGCGATATTGAATAAAGGCCCGATGTATATCCGCAGCTATTTGGGCGATATTAAAGACATTAAGATTATCGATAAGCAGCGGGTAAAGTTTGTTTTTAAGTCTGATGATAATAAAGAGATATTATTAACGGTTGGGCAATTCCCTATTTTTGCTAAATCCTCGATTGATACAGATTTTGAGAAAATCACGCTCACGCCATTGATGGGTAGTGGTCCTTATAAACTTGGTCGCGTTGATGCGGGGCGTGCGGTCAGCTATGTGCGTGATCCCAATTATTGGGGCAGTGATTTGATGGTCAATCGTGGTCGTTATAACTTTGATAGGATTAAATTCGTCTATTATCAAAGTGATGAGATTGCTTTTGAGGGTTTTAAATCTGGGCAATATCGTTTCCGTCCGGAGAATAAAGCGTCGAATTGGGCAACAGGTTACAATTTCCCCGCCGTCAAAGCAGGTCTAATTAATAAAGAAACCATCAGCAGTGAAAACCCAGTACCGATGCAGGGTTTGGTCATGAATATGCGTAGGCCACTTTTTCAAGATATTCGCGTCCGCCAAGCATTGACGGCAGCTTATGATTTTGAGTGGATGAACAAAACTTTATTCCATGGGCAGTATGAGCGCTTACAAAGCTTCTTTCATGGCTCAGAGCTTGCTGCTACTGGTACGCCATCTGCGGCTGAGATGCAGATATTAAGCCCATTGCTGGCCAAGCTTGAACCGATTCAGCGACAAGCGGTATTAACGGAATGGCGATTGCCAACCAGTGACGGTAGCGGCTTTAATCGTAAAGCCTTATTAGAGGCGCGCCAGCTGTTGCTAGATGCGGGCTTTTATTATCAAGATATGAAGTTATATCAGCCAAACGGCAAGCTTGCTCAGATTGAGATTTTGATGACAGGCGAGACCATGGGGCGCGTGCTGTTGCCTTATATCCGTAATCTAAAGCGTTTGGGCTTTGATGCAACCTTACGTCAAGTCGATGGGCCACAATATTACGAGCGTATGCGCCGTTTTGACTATGATATGGTGGTCGACGTCTTTGCACAGAGCTTATCACCTGGTGCTGAGCAGGCGGCGTTTTGGGGCAGTGCAGCCGCTGATGAAGCGGGTAACGCCAATACCATCGGTATTAAAAATCCTGCGATTGACAGTGTTATTAAAAAACTGGGCGACGCTAAAAATCGCGATGAGATCGTCTTATATACGCACGTACTTGATCGCCTGCTACGGGCAGGACATTATTTAGTCCCTTTATACGGCAAACCTAGCACCAATGTCGCCTACTGGAATCAATATCGTCATACTGCAAAACTCCCGACCAATGCTATCGGTATCGATTATTGGTGGACAGATAAAGAAGCAGAAGCTCGCGTTAATCTATACTTAAAGCAATAGTTTAAAATAATGGCTTAAAACAGTTATTTAAAAATTATCATTTAAACCAGTAAATAAAATCGTGTTTCATTTGGTTTTTAAAATTTAATAAAAAACATCAGTAATAAAGACAATCACTGCTAAGGATTTTATATGAGTATTCGTATTCACCCCATTAAAGCGTTCAATGACAACTATATTTGGACACTCATTAATGAAAATAATAAGCAGGCGATTGTCATTGATCCGGGTCAAGCCGAGCCAGTTATCGCCTATTTAGAAGAAAACGGCTTAGAGCTGACGTCCATCTGGACCACACATCATCACCATGATCATATCGGAGGCGTCGCCGAGCTACAAGAATCTTATCCAATGACGCATTTGGTTGCGCATACCGAGCACAATGTCGATGAAGATCAAACTATTAAAGACGGCAGTACGGTCAGCGCTTGGGGCTGTGCCGCGCAAGTATGGGATGTGTCCGGTCACACCGCAAGCCACGTGGCATATATTTTGGATATCGATGGACAGAAGCATTGTTTTTGCGGTGATACCTTATTTAGTGCCGGTTGCGGACGCGTCTTTACCGGCACGATTGAGCAATTGCATGACAGCTTTAAGCGTTTAAATGGCTTGCCAGCTGAGACGCTGCTGTATCCAGCCCATGAATATACTGCCAACAACTTACGCTTTGGCTTATCTATTGAACCGGCTAATGGAGCGATGCAGCAAGCGCTGGCTCAAGCAGAAGAAAAAACCGCCCAAGGTATCCCGACGCTGCCAGTCACTTTAGAGCATGAACGCGCAATCAATGTGTTTTTGCGGACGCAAGAGCCAAGTGTGATAGCAGGGGTAAAGTCTAAAGTCACTATAGACGATGATAAGTCTTTGACGGTGTTCGCCGCGTTACGTGAGCTTAAAAATAACTTCTAAATACTAAGTTGTCATCTCTCTTTATTTTAGGAAGCCGCCATTATGGGTCGTTATATCTTAAAAAGGTTATTACTGATATTACCGACGCTATTTTTGATATTGCTGGCGAACTTTGTCATTGTCCAAGCGGCGCCCGGCGGTCCTGTTGAGCAGCAACTGGCACTTATTGAGCAAAGCGCAAAAGACAGTGCGCTAAGTGGTAATCTTGGCGCGGGTAGTGCCGGTGGCAACAATAGCACTTACCAAGGTACGCGTGGTCTATCTGAGGAGATGGTGGCGGCGATTAATGCGCAATATGGCTTTGATAAGTCAGCCCCTGAGCGTTTTTGGCTGATGCTAAAGAATTATGCCAAGCTTGATTTTGGTGAGTCGTTTTTTAAAGGTCAATCGGTGACGGATTTGATTGTCGAAAAGCTGCCCGTATCCATCTCGCTTGGGCTTTGGAGCACGCTGCTGATTTATATGATCGCCATTCCACTGGGCGTGTATAAGGCCATGCATCATGGCTCGGGGATTGATAAAGTCACTGCCATGCTACTTGCTATCGGCCATGCGATACCCGTCTTTGTATTTGCCGTCATATTACTAGTATTTTTTGCTGGTGGCAGCTACTGGAACATTTTTCCACTGCAAGGATTAACTTCCGAGAATTTCGATCAATTAAGTGTACTTGGTAAAGTAAAAGATTACTTTTGGCATCTGGCGCTACCGCTCCTAGCAAGTACCGTTGGCGGCTTTGCAGGCTTAACCTATTTGACCAAGTTTAGCTTTTTAGAAGAGCTTGGTAAGCAATATGTGCTTACTGCTCGCGCGAAAGGCTTGGGTGAGCGTCAAGTGTTATACGGTCATGTCTTTCGTAATGCCATGCTGATTATTATTGCTGGTATCCCAGCGGCTATCGTTGGGATTTTCTTTGCCGGTAATTTTCTCATTGAAATTATCTTTAAGCTTGATGGTTTGGGGTTGTTAGGTTTCGAAGCCATTCAGCAGCGTGATTACCCCGTGATATTTGGTACGCTATTTATCTTTACTTTGCTCGGATTATTATTGCAGTTAATTAGTGATTTGAGTTATCACTTAATTGATCCGCGTATTGATTTTGAGGGGCGCTAATGTCAAGTCATCCATTATCCTCAACACCCTCAACTGCCTCTTCTATTCCACTAGAGAAAAAGCGCCGCTTAAACCCTATTTGGCAGGCACGCCTTAATCGTTTTCGCCGCAATCGTCTCGGCGTGATATCGCTATTTATTTTTGCCCTGATATTTGTTATTTGTATGGCAGCCAATGTGATTGCCAATGACAAGCCGCTACTGGTGCAGTATCAAGGTGATTATTATTTTCCCGTACTAAAAGCCTATCCCGAAACGACTTTTGGCGGGGTGTTCGAGACCGAAGCCAACTATAAAGACCCTGCGGTACAAATGCTGATTGATGAGCAGGGCTTTTATATTATGCCGCCCATCCCTTTTGCTGATCAGACACCGAACGTTGAGCTAGGAATTCCATATCCAGCCGCGCCCAATAGCCAAAATTGGCTTGGGACAGATGATTTGGGTCGTGATGTGCTGGCGCGGATACTTTACGGCATGCGGGTATCTTTGTTGTTCGGTCTGGCCTTGACGCTAGCAGGCGCGCTTATTGGTATTATCGTTGGTGCGATACAAGGTTATTATGGTGGTTGGGTAGATTTAGCAGGGCAGCGCTTTATGGAAGTATGGGGCGGTATGCCGCAGCTGTTTATGATTATTATTTTGGTCAGCTTGTTTAGCCCTAGTATTACTATGCTATTTGCGATGATGCTGTTATTCGGTTGGATGGGGCTGGTTGGTCTGGTGCGGGCAGAGTTTTTGCGTGCGCGTAACTTTGATTATGTCCGTGCGGCGCGTAATCTCGGGGTGTCGGACAGCCAGATCATGCTAAGACATATCTTGCCCAATGCCTTAGCGTCAAGCTTGTCACAGCTGCCGTTTATTTTAACGGCCAATATTATTGCACTGACAGCCTTAGACTTTTTAGGATATGGTCTGCCACCCGGCTCACCGTCGCTGGGTGAGCTGATGGTACAAGGCAAAAATAACCTTGATGCACCATGGCTTGCGCTATCAGGGTTCTTTAGCTTAACCTTTATTTTATCCTTGCTCATCTTCGTTGGCGAAGCGCTACGCGATGCCTTTGATCCGAGGCGCTCTTAATATGACAACTGCTAAGATGATAACCGCTAATACGACAACCATTGCTGAAAAAAATAAACTTTCAAGCGAAAATAATAGCAATGCCCAAAGCAAGCTCATGCTAGCAGTAGATAAGCTTAGCATCACAACTCATGCAGGCGTCCAACTGGTCGATAAGCTAACTTACGAGCTAAGACAAGGACAAACCTTGGCCATCGTCGGGGAGTCGGGCTCTGGTAAGTCGATTGCTAGCCTCGCGTTATTAGGGCTGTTACCCGATAGTTTGACGGTTAGCGGTGAAGTGCAGTTAGCAGATACAACAGGTATGACGGTGCTGCCAATTATCAATGAAAAAGGGCGTAATGAGGCGCTGCGCTCTATTCGTGGGCAACGTATCGGTATGGTGTTTCAAGAACCAATGACAGCATTAAACCCATTGCATACGGTCGGCAAACAAATTGCTGAATCTTTGCGTCTCAGCGGTGTGCCAAAAAAGCAGTGGCGAGAGAAAAGTATTGCCTTGCTAGACGATGTCAATATCACCAATCCTGCTGATAAGCTGAATCGCTATCCACATGAGCTGTCTGGTGGTCAGCGTCAGAGAGTCATGATTGCCATGGCATTAGCGCAGCAGCCCGATATCTTAATCGCTGATGAACCGACCACCGCGCTCGATGTGACTCTGCAACATGAGATTCTTGCCTTATTAGATAATCTTAAACGTCAGCATAATATGGCGATGATATTAATCAGCCATGATCTCAATTTGGTCAGACGCTACAGCGATGAAGTCATCGTCATGCGTCAAGGACAGACGATTGAGCAAGGGCAAACTGCAGCAGTATTTAGTCAGCCTAAAGCCGACTATACGCGCTCGCTTATCAAGCAAGACTTCGGGCAAGCGCTCAGTTTATTTGATGATGAAAGTCAGTTACCAATCGTATTGCAAGTCAGCAACTTACAAGTACAGTTTCCTGTAGAAAAAAGCTTGTTTGGCGGCACCAAACGTTGGTTCGATGCGGTAAAAGATGTCGATATGACCCTGCAAAAAGGACAAGCATTAGGTATCGTTGGTGAATCAGGTTCTGGAAAGACCACAATAGCGCTGGCACTAAGTCAATTGCTTAGCAATCAAGCACATATCAGTGGTCAAATAATGATCAATGGGCAAGACATTACAGCATTGTCCAAACGTGAACTGCGCACCTTCCGCTCGCAGATTCAAATGGTGTTTCAAGACCCCTTTGCCAGTATTAATCCGCGCATGACGGTCATGCAAATCGTCGAAGAAGGATTATTGGTACAAGGTGTCAATAAAGCACAACGTCAGCAGGCGGTGATGGATAGTTTGGCTACTGTGCATCTACCAGCTGATTTTGCGCAGCGTTATCCGCATGAGTTATCAGGCGGTCAGCGTCAACGGGTAGCCCTTGCGCGTGCACTCATTATGCAGCCCAGTCTGTTGATATTAGATGAGCCAACTTCTGCGCTTGATAGCACTACGCAGGTCACTGTGGTCAGCTTGCTACGAGAGATTCAACAAAAACTGCAAATCAGTTACGTCTTTATTAGCCATGACTTAAAGGTAGTACGCGCTTTATGTCAGCATATTGTGGTGCTAAAAGACGGCGTGTGTATTGAGTTTGGTCGTAGCGAAGATGTTTTCAATAATCCACAGCACCCGTATGCTCAGCAGTTATTACAGGCAAGCATGATTTAGCCTAGGGTCTGTTGAACATTCAAATGTGGCACTGGCAGTAGCTATTTTTTAGACAATGCGCAGTGAAATTTTTGATGCCTAGTCATTCTAGGTTAGACAATTTCGCCATGTATTGGCAAAAAATAGCTACTGCCCTAAAAGGCTGATGCTAAAACCACCCCAAACGTTGTTGTAAACCTAGCTAAGGTCTCGACATTATCATCGGTTTACGCCTGATTTGATAAAAGGTTTGGGACGATTTTAGCGATCAGCAGTCCTAATATTTGAATGTTCAACAGACCCTATTAAAAGATCAACAGTCAGAAATGAATAGCTACGTAATTACATAATCATGTAGCTGCACTAATTTTGAAATAAGTGGAACACTCTACATGATCGGCAGGCTCAAAATAAAACCTATCCAAGCCCGAGATATCAGCGAGTCAAATCGTCCCTCAACCACGCTTGAGCTGCTATTTGACTTGGTTTATGTCATTGCTGTCGCCACCGCTGCCAATGGTTTTTATAATCGCTTGAGTGAGCACGATTTTTCAGGTTTTTTGACCTTTACTGTGGCATTTTTTATCTTGTGGAATGCGTGGACCAGCTTTACGTGGTTTGCGTCAGGCTATGACCCTGACGACTGGTTTTATCGCATCTCAGTCATGTTTCAGATGTTTGGCTCTCTCATGATAGCCGCCAACATTCATCAGTTTTATGAGCAAGGGCTGACTTGGATTGGGGTGACGGGTTATGCCATCATGCGGCTAGCAAGCTGTAGTCAATGGTGGCGTGTCTATCGACAAGTTCCAGGTCATAAAAAAGTCGCTGGGCGCAGTATGGTCGGTCTGTTAACTTTACAGGCGTTGTGGATTATCTGGTTGTTTTTACCATCCGCGTTACAAACGCCCGCCTTGTTTCTGTTCATAGCAGCAGAACTACTCATGCCAGTATGGGCACGTTCAGAGCAGTTTGATAACTGGCACCCTGGACACATTGCTGAGCGTTATGGACTCTTGACCATTATCGTATTGGGCGAGGGTGTGGTAGGGGTTAGTAACAGTATTCAATATTTTTTGGTCAACTCTACCTCTGCTGCGAGTAGCATCCTGTTACTCGGCTCAAGCTTAGTCGCTCTCGTGTTTTCTTTATGGTGGCTGTATTTTATCGTGCCCTTTGATACCATTTTAAATAAAGAGCGCCGACGTCATGATTTGTTTTTATTTGGTTATGGGCACTTTTTTATCTTTGCTGCCTTAGCAGGTTTGGGCAGTATGCTGAATTTGGTTACCGAATCTGTCGCCGGTGAGAATGGTGATAGCGTCCAAAAAGTCATTTCAGAACCTTATGCAATGGGCATGTTAATGAGCATGTTGGTGGTGTTTTTATTGACGCTGACTATATTAAGAGAATTGATGTGCCGTAGATCGAGCCATAATGTTATTGCAATGCTCCTTGCACTGACCATCATTGGACTGAGCTATACAGCGGTCACGCAAGGATTGCCCATCACCTATGGCATTTGGCTGAGTATCTTGGCACCTGTGGTGATGATTTGGTATTTTGGGCAAGACAATAAGCATTGGCTGGTCAAAGAAGATGTTTAAGGCTGACTTATTTATTAATACTGCTGCTATTTGACGATTTGATAAAAACCTCTAAAAAATCAGAACATAGCAGTTCATAATAATTACGACATCCTAAAAAATGTAGTGGTACAATAAATTTGAACACTAGTCCACTCTATCGATATATATATTTTACTTTTATATTTACCTGTTTGGCTTCGCTCCCAAGGCATGTTCTCATTTTAAAAATGGTGCTAAAAATGAGATAAATCGTAGTTAAACAAAGAAAATAGAGCAGATAATATCGATATATTAACGGGTTATTTAACGCTGTTTAGCGAAATTTAACCACTTTTAGTCCATTTAGATGACTATTGTTTGAATTGAGACACGCCCTAGTTGGTGGAATCAACACAGTTATAACTGCTATTAAAAGCATTATTAAAAAAGGATTTTTTATGCCCAGTAAAAAACAAAGCAGTCTTTCTAAGTTAGTAAATAACAATCCATTGCAGCATGCTGGTTATTTGGCAGTTGCCAAAACGCGTGCCAAAGTGCTAAAAGCCTTTTCTTACGTAGTGCCTATCAGAAGACCGATGCTATTCGTTGGTGAGACTGCCTGTGATGAGTTATGTGATATGCTCATCAATGAAGGCAGTAGCAATGTATTTATCGTCACTGATGCCGTATTGAATAAGCTTGGTATACCTGCCAAAGTGACCGACTATCTAGATAGTAAAAACATCCGCTATCAGCTCTATGATGGTGTGACACCAGACCCTACTTTTAAGGTCATAGAAGAAGGCCTGCGCAAATCTATCGATGCTAAGTGCGACTCTATACTGGCTATCGGCGGCGGTTCAGTCATCGACGCGGCTAAGATGATTGCAATGTCGCAGGGCAATAATTGTAAACCTAGACAACTTATTGGAATTCTAAAAGCCAGAAAACCTTCTACGCCGCTATATTGTATTCCTACTACTGCTGGTACGGGCTCAGAGGCAACGCTTGGTGCGGTAGTGTCAGACGATGAAACCCATCAAAAGGCCTTATCTATTGATCCAAGAATGGTGCCATTAGCAGCGGCCATCGATCCGGTCATTATGAAAGGCATGCCTGCGCATATCACAGCCGATACCGGTATTGATGTATTGACCCATGCACTAGAGGCGTGGATGAGCGTGAACGCAAGCGTAGAGACTGACTACTATGCAGCTTCGGCTGTTAAGTCTGTCATGAAATATCTACCGATGGCTTATAAAGATGGTGGGGATTTAAAAGCCCGTGAAGCGATGGGTATTGCGGCTCACTACGGTGGTATTGCCTTTAATAAAGCTGGTCTAGGTTATGTTCATGCTATCGCTCATCAATTAGGCGCGTATTATAGTATTCCTCATGGTCGTGCGAATGCCATCGTCTTGCCTTATGTATTGGACTTAAATCGTAAAGCAAGTGAAAAACGACTGGCAACATTGGCAAGAAAAACGGGCATGGTCAAGCACGATCAAGCGAGTAGTAGCAATGGTCAGATAGCAGATGACTTAATCGCCCAAGTACGAGAGCTGATCAAAAGCTTAAATATTGATCCAACCGTCAAAGGTATGAAAAGCAGTGACTTTGACAGTATCGCTAAAGCCGCTGCTAAAGAAGTCAGTGATACCTATGCAGTGCCGACTTATATGCCAGCGTCTGGTATCAAGGAAATCTTGACCAAGATTATGCAAGAAAGTGAAGCTCTTGCTGGTAAAGATAAAAATAGTGACAATGCAGCATAGCAGCATAGATTATTTTATCTATTTAATCATGTCGCTGATAAACTAAAAAAGCTTATTATCATAGGATAATAAGCTTTTTTTATTAGAAACAATTGAACTCGTTTTATATATATAACAATATAGGAATATTGTGGTGACACCAAGGGGTCACTATAGTTACACGAAAATTCTTTTAGGAAATAGTTATGAATCGTATATTGCCGTCTAGAATTATCGGATTAGTGATCGTGGCAAGCAGTGCGTTGTACGCAGGTTGTGCTTCTACCGAAACCAACACCGCTGTGAAGGATGTAAATGCTGCCAATCCTTATGCGCCGACGACTCCAGGACTGGCAGTAGCAACGGTCGCTGGTGGGTGTTTTTGGTGCGTGGAAGCAGGCTATGAGAAAATCCCTGGGGTCATAGAAGTGGTGTCTGGCTATACAGGTGGTAATGTCGAAAACCCAACTTATAAACAAGTATCAGCAGGTGGTACGGGTCATACGGAAGCGGCGCAAGTATATTATGACCCTACACAGATTACCTATAACGGTATCGTACAGGCGTTATGGCGCATTGCTGATCCCACTGATAATAAAGGTCAGTATGTGGATCGAGGTACGCAGTATCGCCCCGCTATTTTTTATAATAATGCGCAAGAAAAACAGATAGCAGAAACTGCCAAGCAATCATTGCAGGACTCTGGGGTATATGACAAACCAGTGGTGATCGAAATTGTACCTGCGAGCACTTTTTATCCAGCAGAAGAGTATCATCAGGATTATTATAAAAAAAACCCGCTACGCTATAAGGCTTATACCTTCAACTCTGGTCGCTATCAATTTATCGAAAGCGTCTATGGCAAAAACTATGAGCTAGATTTCAACCAGTTTAAACCGACTGCGGCCAGCTCTAAACAGGCAGCTTTAAATGAAACAGCAACTAAAGCAAGCACGGGCTTCAACCCAAAAACCTTTGTGAAGCCAACACAGGAAACGCTGAAAAAGTCGCTGAGTGATATTCAATATAAAGTTACGCAAAAAGAAGGTACCGAGCGCGCCTTTGATAACGCTTATTGGGATAATAAAGCGCCAGGGCTTTACGTCGATGTGATATCGGGCGAGCCGCTATATTCTTCTCGTGACCAATTCAAGTCTGGCACAGGCTGGCCCAGCTTTATCCGTCCGTTGAGCGCTGACGTGGTCGTCGAAAAAGAAGATCGTGGTATTTTTTCAACTCGTACCGAAATTCGCAGCCGCTATGCTGACTCTCATGTAGGTCACGTATTTGATGATGGTCCAGCACCGACGGGCAAACGCTATTGCATGAACTCAGCGGCAATGCGCTTTATTCCGCTAGCGGAGATGGAAGAAGCGGGTTATGGTAACTGGATTGATGCGGTAAAATCAGTGAGTTAGAATTTTCTCAACACGGCACAGTATCCCTGTTTTAGAGATATCTGAATTGCATAAAAAAAGGACACTTGATGAGTGTCCTTTTTTTGTTCTATAGTCAAAACATCCTAAAAACGTGACGGTATAGCTGATATCAGTTTTTTATAGCCTCTGTCTGCGCAGGCACAGCAAGCAAAATGGATATCAGCAGTGCATGATGGTTCGATATTACTTTTCATTCACTATAGGATACCAACTTAAAACGCTGGTTGACGCTTAGGTACGGCATTTAAGAATTCGTTGCGTGCTTGGTTATCATGCACATATTCACCAAGCATCGCTGTGCTGCGTGTGGTTGAATGCTGCTTATTGACACCGCGCATCATCATGCACATGTGTGATGCATCCATTACCACAGCTACACCACGGCAGCCCGTTACATCCATGATGGTCTGTGCCACTTGCTCACTCAGGTTTTCTTGAATCTGCAAACGGCGAGCAAACATATCGACGATACGCGCAAACTTTGACAGCCCTAAGACTTGTCCGTTTGGCAGATAACCGATATGTGCCACCCCATGAAAGGGGAGCATATGATGCTCACATAACGAATAAAACTCAATATTTTGTACTAAAACCAATTCGCGATTGGTCGACGGGAATACCGCGTCATTGACCACTTCATCCAAGCTTTGATGATAGCCTTGGGTTAAATGAGCAAATGCTTTTGCCGCTCGAATGGGCGTATCTAGCAATCCAGGACGATCTAAGTCTTCGCCAGTTGATTCAATCAGTTGACGATAGGATACAACGCTTTCTTGATAATCTGAGGAGACGATAGGGGTGTTACTCATAAGTTTGGCAGCCATCCAAAATGTGGGTGTAGCTTAACGCTAAATCCTTGTTTATAAACAACGGTTATAAAGGATTTTTATAAAAATTGTGCAAGCTGGGAGGGCTGTGATTATACTTTAAATCTGCTCAACTTCATACCGCTGTGGCAGTAGTTAAGTGTTTAATCAATATAGTCACTCGTTGAACACTCAAAATAGTTTACGACTGTATACTTAAATTATTTCGTGTATAATAAGTCATCTTTATATCTATCTTTTTTATTCATGGTTATTATCTTATTAAAACAAACTAAATAAATAACGTTGATCGACTCAAAAGGAAATATTATGCTACTGCAAGGACAACGGTTCGTCGTCACTGGCATCGCCAGCAAACTCTCTATTGCTTGGGCTATCGCAGAGGCGTTGCACCGCGAAGGCGCGTCACTCATCTTAACCTATCCTAATGATAAGATTAAAAAACGCGTTGATATGGCTGCGGAGAAGTTCGAAGCAGACTTGGTATTAGAGTGTGATGTGGCTTCTGATGAGTCTATCGCGGCGTGTTTTGAGCAAGTCACCGCACATTGGGGCGACGGTATCGATGGTGTGGTACATGCGATTGGCTTTGCCCCGATGGATCAACTCGATGGTGATTTCGTTAGCGCCACAACGCGTGAAGGCAGCCATATTGCGCATGATATCTCCAGCTATAGTTTCGTCGCGCTAGCCAAAGCAGCACGAGAGCTTTTGGCCATGCGTCACGGCTCAATGCTGACCTTGACTTATGAAGGTAGTATTTCGGTATTGCCAAATTACAACGTCATGGGTATGGCAAAAGCCAGTCTTGAAGCCAGTGTTCGCTATCTAGCGACCTCTATGGGCGGTGAAGGTATCCGCGTCAATGCTATTTCGGCAGGTCCTATCCGCACGCTAGCTGCCAGTGGTATTAAGTCTTTCCGTAAAATGCTGGATATTAGCGAAAAAATTGCACCGCTACAGCGTAATGTCAGCCAAACAGAAGTGGGAAATGCGGCACTATTTTTATTGTCGCCTTGGGCTTCAGGTATTACTGGTGAGATTATGTTCGTTGACGCTGGTTTTAATACTGTTGCTATCAGTGAGCAATTGATGATGCTTGATGAGCCACAGCAGTAATTGTTTAAAAGGTCTTTAATTGTGTTTTATCAGGGTGTGTTGAATATTCAATATGCTCTAATTCTTGAGATTTATAAAATCCATTGACCATGACAAACCTTTAGTGCAATCATAGTAATGACAGAGAAGGCAGCCAACCGGCTGTCTTTTTTGGTTATACTACGGGCTTTTTGGTAACAAGCCTTTAGGTGCTAGATATGATAACCAAATTACCAAGGTGGATATTGTGGGGCGGTGCTGTACTTGCCTTTAGTGCGGGCTGCCTCAATACGGCAGCATTAATGGGATTTACCAATTTATCCGTGTCGCATGTCACTGGCAATGTGAGCCTATTTGCTGCCGCTATTGCTCATTTTGATGCTGTCAGTATTCTATATATTGGCGCGTCGTTGTTATCATTTTTGGCGGGGGCAGTATTGAGTGGTTTTGTCATTGGGCAAACCTCATTGAAGTTAGGACGGCGCTATGGCACTGCGCTTTATATTGAAGCGGCGTTATTATTGCTCAGTTATTGGTTATATCAGCAGCATGATTATCTAGGACAATTGGCCGCTGCCATGGCGTGCGGATTACAGAATGCGATGGTGGCGACCTATAGCGGCGCAGTCATTCGTACTACTCATCTAACGGGTCTAACGTCAGACATGGGTGCTGCTATCGGTAATTGGCTAGCAGGACGCTCAATCAGTAGGCCGACATTGGGCTTTCAGGCGATTATTTGGTATTGCTTTTGCGGTGGCGGGGTAGTGGGTGCGTTTTTATATGCCAAAATTGGCTATGGCGCATTGTTTGTACCGATCACTATCGTGCTAACGGCGGCATTTGTCTATAACTATGCCTCAGATCATTTGCCAGAACAGAGACCACCACAAGCAAAAAAGCGCTCATCAGCAAGATAGGCGCTTTTAGACTATATTTTATGGCTTTTTATACCGAACCGAACTATTTATCTTCTTCTGGATTGTGATCTTCATGTTCGTGCATACCTTGCATCATATCTAAGGCAGAGTCATCAGTACGTTGTTGGTCTTTTTTATCTAGACCATCTTGATTGATATCCTTCGGTGCCATCTTCGTGGTTGCATCTGTTTTGTTTGGGTCTGTCATAACGTGCTCCTGTTTGTTTTTGTTAACTGCCAATAAAAATAGCTATATGCAATATTTATGGGCGTTTGGTTTTATTTCACATAGTAAGTATGAGATAGAGCTACCTTGTTGTACAGGTACGGTGTAGGCTTGTTTAGTGACGATGTGTAACGAGGTATCACTGGGATGCTGATGATTTCTGTTCAATGTCATTTACAATAGCAGAGAATAGGTTTCGAAATAAATTGCTGTTAGCAATTATGATTAAAAGTTATCTTTATATTTTAGTTTTTTCAACGTCTTTGAGGACAATAAGGATATGTTATGTCAGAGCAAAAGTTAGACAGCCATCTTCCTGATGATGGCAATGAGTATTTATTTACCGACACCTTTCCAAAGGGTACAGGCAAAGGGCTGATAGTGGTCATCATTGCTGCCATTGTCAGTATGGTTATTTATAATGTATTGCCGTTCGATATCAATGCCAATAAAGGCTTGGCCATGCTGTTCTTCATCGGCGTGCTATGGCTGACAGAAGCACTACATGTGACCATTACTGCACTATTAGTGGTGGTGGTTGGCGCGCTAATTGGTATTCCAGAATTCGATGCCGAAATCGGCTTGCAGAGTTTTGCTAACCCAACGATTTACTTGTTTTTTGGTGGTTTTGCTTTGGCTGCCGCCTTGCATGTACAGCAATTGGACAAAAAAATTGCGCTAAAAATTCTATCCATGTCAGGTGGCAAGCTTGGCACGGCTGTATTTTTAATATTTGGGGTCACTGCATTTTTGTCGATGTGGATATCGAACACTGCCACAGCTGCGATGATGCTACCTCTTGCGCTCGGTATCCTGACGCAGGTTGACCGCGAAAAAGATCGCGGTACGTTTGTGTTTGTATTATTGGGTATCGCTTACTCTGCCAGTTTGGGTGGTCTGGGTACGATTGTTGGTTCACCGCCTAACGCCATCGCGGCAAAAGCGCTTGATATTGCGTTTATCGATTGGATGAAATTCGGTATTCCAATGATGTTAGTGCTATTGCCACTATTACTGGGGGCGATGTATTTGTTCCTGAAACCCAATCTTAATCGTACGGTCGTCCTTGTCGAAGAGGAACCTATTGAGTGGAATAAGCCTCGGGTAGTGACGATTATTGTCTTTATCGTGACAGCACTCAGTTGGATATTCTCCAAAAAAATCGGTGCGGCACTTGATATCACCGATACCGATGCGGTCATTGCATTGTCTGCAGCAGCAGCGGTAGTGAGCTTGGGACTTGTATCGTGGAAGCAAGTCTCTGACAATACTGATTGGGGTGTGCTCATGTTGTTCGGTGGTGGTATCGCACTATCAACAATTTTGAAAGTTTCTGGCGCCTCCTTAGTGCTGGGCGAGACCGTGGCCAATGCGTTGTCTTCGGCACCACTTATTATCGTAATGATTGCGGTATCGGCATTTATTATCTTCTTAACAGAGTTCGCGTCTAATACTGCCTCTGCCGCGTTATTAGTGCCGGTATTCGCTGCTATTGCTGAGCAAATGGGTTTACCACATGAAGTGTTGGTATTGGTCATCGGTATTGGTGCTTCTTGTGCCTTTATGCTTCCTGTCGCCACACCACCAAACGCGATTGTATTTGGTACGGGGCTTATCAAGCAGTCAGAGATGATACGGACGGGTATCATTCTCAATATTATCGCCACCTTTGTCGTTGGGCTGTGGGCGTATTTTTTCTTAATTTAGTCTTATAATAAGCTGACTATAAATCCATGACACCCGATGTTTGAGTTACTCTCGAGCATCGGGTTTTTATTTACTATTGGCCTGAATGTCTGTATAAAATACTTAATATTTGTTTGTTTATAAGTAATAACAGGTTTGAACGAGATTAACATCACATATTAGCGTCATCTCATTAAACGGATTTAATAAAAATGGCAAAACGTCTGACGAAAATCATGGTCTTTATTGTTTTAGGATTGCTTGTTTTATTGATAGCTTTAATCGCACTCTATTGGGCGGCCGATAGAAGCGTCGCTGATTTAAAGCGCTGGCAACTACCCAATAGTGAGTTTATAAGTGTGCAAGGAATGCAGGCACACGTTGTACGGTCAGATAAGTGTGAGGTGTTTCGTAGCCAAGCCAAAATGAATGAAGCAGTGAACACTGGCGCATCGCTACCGGAAACACTGGTTTTGTTACATGGCACTTCAGCGAGTTTGCATACATGGCAGGGCTGGACGCATGAGTTAAGTGATGACTACTGTGTTATCAGCATGGATCTGCCGGGGTTTGGCTTGACCGGCCCTTATACTGATAAATCCACTCGGTATGACAGTGCCAATTATGCTAAGTTCGTCATTGATGTGCTGGATTATTTAGAAGTGGGACGCGTGACGTTAGCAGGCAACTCGCTAGGTGGTAAAATCGCTTGGCGTACTGCAACATTGTATCCTGAGCGGGTTAATAAACTCATATTGATCGATGCAGTTGGCTACCCTGCAACGCCAAAACAGGTGCCTATTGGTTTTAAACTGGCGAAATACCCCATACTGACCCCACTGCTTAGCCGTGTGCTACCGCGTGATGTTGTGAAAAAAAGTATCTTAAGCGTCTACGCGGACGACAGCAAAGTCGATGAGGCTTTAGTGGATCGTTATTACGATTTGACTTTGCGTCAAGGCAACCGTCTGGCGCTAAACCGCCGCTTGCTGGAGATGGATAACACGGCAAATCAAGCACAAATCAAACAATTGGATTTACCAACCCTCATCTTATGGGGTGCGCAAGACGACCTAATCCCAGTAGAAAACGCCAAACGGTTTCATCGAGATATCGCTAATAGCCAGTTAAAGGTATTTGATAATTTGGGACATGTACCACACGAAGAGGATTCCGTAGCGACGGTTAAAGTAGTACAGCAGTTTTTGGTTGGTGAACAAATAGATGAATAATCCAAAAAACAAACGAATAACGACAATAGCCGCTGTTTCCGACATTCATAGCAACGTCTTCGCGCTTGAAGCTGTGTTGGCTGATATCAAACGTCGCGATATCGATCAAATTGTCAATCTGGGTGATATTTTATACGGACCTATTGCCCCTAAAGATACCTATGCGCTTCTCATGGCGCATCAGAACGATATCATTACGATTCGAGGTAATCAGGATAGACAGATTTATGAAGCGACAGCGGCGGATATTTCTGATAACGCAACCATGGCTTTTATCCTTGAAGACTTACCTAAAGCAGCGGTTGAATGGATGCAAGCTTTGCCGTTTGATTATCATGTCAGTGAAGATGTATATCTATGCCACGGGTCACCAACCGATGACATGGTATATATGCTCGAGAATATCGAAACAGGGCAGCCGATAGTACGTGATGACGCAGATATTCTGACATTGCTTAACAGTATTGAAAGTGCCGTTATCATCTGTGGTCATACTCATATCCCGCGTACCGTTACGCTATCGACAGGGCAAACGATAGTCAATACAGGTAGCGTTGGTTATCCAGCCTATGAAGATAATTTGCCTATCGCGCATAAAATGCAAACCTATTCGCCCCATGCCAGTTACGCGCTTATTAAAAAATGCGTTGGTGCTGAGCAAGGTACTATACAAAGTACTAAGCAAGATACAAGCTGGCAAGTTGAGCATATCAAAGTGCCTTATGATTATGAAGCTGCGGCTAAATTTGCTGCAATGAACGGTCGTGAAGATTGGGCGTTTGCGCTAAGGACAGGGCGGGTGTTATAACTATAAAAACAGCTAAATAATTTTTAGAGCAAATTGATTACAAGTTCCATATACCCAATAAGGATTGCATAAGATGCCAACACTATTTATGGTGCAACTTGGTGGTCGTCCAAAAGGTCGTTTGATTGAGCAACATGACATGTTTTTTGGTGTGGCCAATCAGGTGAGCGAGTTGATAGAGGATATTAATCACCATTGGCCTGAAGTCAAAAATAAATGGCACATCGACTCGTATCGCGCTATTACTAAGGTCGGTAATCACTCGATAAAGTTAGTCGAATCAGCAACTAGTGATGGCAATAATGGTTTAAAACTGTTCTTTATTAATTTAGGCGGCTATCAGCAGGGGAGCTTCGAAGAGTTTCATTATAAACTACTTATCGTTGCTGCCACTCAAGCCGATGCTGTCAAACAAGCCAAACAGAGTGCATTTTATAAAGAATTTACTTTTAAAGATAAAGATTCACCTTTCGATGCCGCATCGCATATTGATGATAAATTTGCGGTGGATATCGATGATATTTATAACGTTAATGATCTTATCTCAAACGTACAGATTTTAATTGAACCTATTGCTCATGATAGTCATGCACTTGCAAAAACCGACGATGATAAAGAGTACGTCGGTTACCTCAGTATTAAGAATTTAAGGAAGTTGACATAATATGGCTTTAAATATGTACTTTAAGAACGGCATAATTCGCAAAACGCGCTGCCAAATCTCTGATGAGCTAGTACCCGCCCTATATCAGATTCATGACAATGCCAATTTTCCGCAACTCACTTGGTTAATTGATAAGCTGTATGACAATCCGCAGATTCAACCTGATATTGCTCAAGCATTGGCTGATGAGATGGTAGGGTTTGAAAAGTTAATACTCTCGCTACACCTACCTTTTCCTAGGGTGCCACTGCAAAATTTGCAGACCTTTTTTATGGAGGCTGCTACTAAACAACAGGTTATTCATACGAGTAGCACGTTGTAATGGCTGTACTGTTTTCATTTAAGAATCACGTTAGAGTATTTAAAATCGATTATAAAAGGGGATTATTTTTTCAAATACTGATGTACGGTTTTCTGCTACAACCTTATTTGATTTAGTATCGATAATTTGAATTTGACACCCAGTATCTTCAGCTTCTATCTTTTCACCCATAAAATTCGTTTTACTTCTAAAGTTTTCGCTGGTTGTATTGCCTTTTAGTAAGTAACTTCCATTGGGTACTAGGATAGCCTCTACGGTAACAACGCATAATATTGGCCAATCGCCTAGACCTTTGACCATTTGATGCTGATAAGAAAACCTTAATTTTTTATTGGCCTCAAAAGTATTTATTTCGTTGAAAGCACCGCGCTTACCCAAATTCATGTAAACAGTTTCAGCCTGACCATTAACGGCAAGAGCAATAGAGAGAGGGCTTGGTACTAATTGGATGTCAACTCTTTCAACATAACCTTTGTCAATGAATCTAGCAGGGCTATAAAATGATGCTGGGTCAATCTCGTAAGCCAGTGTTGCTGTATCAGCGTTTCTAGGAGGCTCATAAGGTTTTGTGCTCAAACACCCTATAAGAGTAATGGCTAACACAGATAATAAAGTAATCTTTTTATATAAGAAAATTGACATAATATGTCCATAGTTGAAGGTTGTAGAGTAATCAGAGACCATTATTTTAAATGACATTTGTCTGAATTACTAAACTTAAATTTACAATATGAATTTTCATGCCTCACCAACAATTATCATAAATGCAAATGTAATCCATACAAACCCTTCTTGAATCACACTGGAAATATCCCCATAATCAAACCACTTATAAACAATAAATAGCCTAAGCAAATATGTCTAATACTTTTAATGATGGTCCAAATTTAGCAAGCAATGATTTTTCTAGGAATTTAAATAACGTAGCTAGCGATTTAGCTGAAACAAATGATATAAATAACTTTGCAGAACTGCCCGTACTGGCAAAAGACAGCTATTATTTAAACCGCTTAGAACGTGAGCTGGCGCGTGCTGTTGTTGCTAAGAATAAGAAATCGGATAACAACGCGAACGAGAAAAACGATAAAGCAGAAGAGATTCTTGCCAAAAAACGCGCGCAGTACGACAAAATCAAAACCCGCTCGCAGCAAGCGGTGCAGGCACGTATGGATAGTATTCCTGAAAATTTACCTGCTAAGTTAAATCTTGATCTGCCCGTTAGCCAACGTGGTGATGACTTAATTCAGGCTATTATCGATAACCAAGTCATTATCGTCGCAGGGGAGACGGGCTCTGGTAAAACAACGCAATTGCCGAAATTGGCAATGCTAGCAGGACGTGGTATTACTGGACAGATAGGGCATACCCAACCAAGGCGACTAGCGGCTAGAAGTGTAGCAAACCGTATCGCTGAAGAATTGGGCGAGCAGCTTGGTAATACGGTCAGTTTTAAAATTCGCTTTAATGAACAAGGTACCGCGCAGTCAGTCGTTAAACTTATGACTGATGGTATCTTATTGGCGGAATTGGGTCATGATCGATTTTTAAGTAAATACGATACTATTATTATTGATGAAGCGCATGAGCGTAGCTTAAACATTGACTTTATTATGGGTTATCTGAAAAAGTTGCTACCAAAACGCCCCGATTTAAAAGTCATTATTACCTCAGCAACGCTTGATACCAAGCGCTTTAGTGAATACTTTAGCCGTTATGATAATAAACTAAAGCGTAACGTACCTGCGCCGATTTTTAATGTCGAAGGGCGCAGCTTCCCCGTCGAAGTTCGCTATCGTCCGCTGACTGATGAGCCAGTAAACAGCTCGGATGATGACAGCTACGATGATTTTGAAGAAAATCTGCCGCGTGCGGTTGTGGCTGCGGTAGAGGAATGCTTTGGTGATGCACAAAGCAAAGGTCATGCTGACCAAGCAGATATCTTGATATTTGCCGCCACTGAAGCAGAAATTCGTGAACTCCAAGAGGTACTTGAACGTCATGGACCCAAGCATACCGAAGTACTGCCACTATTTGCACGGCAGACTTATGAAGAGCAGCAGCGTATTTTTCAGCCCTCAGGTCGAGGTCGACGTATTGTGATCGCGACCAACGTCGCTGAGACTGCGCTGACCGTACCCGGCATTCGCTATGTCATTGACTTAGGATTTGCGCGGATTTCACGCTATTCATATCGCTCACGCGTACAGCGTTTACCGATTGAGGCGATTTCACAAGCGGCTGCCAATCAGCGCAAAGGTCGCTGTGGTCGTGTCGCACCGGGTGTTTGTATTCGTCTCTATAGTGAGGAGGACTTTACTGGTCGTCCTGAGTTTACTGAGCCTGAGATTCTACGTACCAATTTAGCGTCCGTTATTTTACAGATGGCCAATCTACGTTTGGGCAGTGTCGATGACTTTGAGTTTATTGAGCCACCCGATAGTCGCTTGGTCACAGATGGGCATAAATTGCTTGATGAATTAGGGGCGATTACGTCTAAAGATGAAGCAACTTCTACTAAGCAAACCAACAAGCCAAAAGCAAAAAAAGGTCTCGATCATCTAAGCCTGACGCCCACTGGTCAAAAGATGGCACGTATGCCAATCGATCCAAGGCTAGCACGTATGCTAGTTGCCGGTAGCGATTTTGACTGTATTCGAGAGATGCTTATCGTGGTCGCCGCGCTTGCGGTACAAGATCCTCGCGAGCGCCCTGCCAATAAGCGTCAACAAGCAGATCAAAAGCATGCAGAATTTCGTCAAGATGACTCGGATTTTTTGTTTTATCTAAGTCTGTGGAAGGCTTTGTTTGAAACCGATGAAGACGGCAATAAGCTCTCTGGTAATCAACGCAAGCAATTCACGAAGAAAAACTATCTGAGCTTTCCGCGGGTGCGTGAATGGAGTCAGACCCATCGCCAGTTGGTGCAAATGGTCACCGACCTCAAGCTTACGGATGTTAAAGAGGCAAAAACTACGGATACGTTAGAAAACGTGACTAACGATCCAACGGCGATTGAAGATGAAGAACTTAAAGCGGTTAAATATGCCAATTTACATCGCGCATTATTAACAGGCTTGTTGTCTACGATTGCTCACAAGACTGAAAATCGTGGTGAATACTTAGCAGCTCGCCAGCAAAAAGCCAAAATTTTTCCAGCCAGTACGGTATTTAAGCAAATACCACCTTGGGTTCTAGCCTTTGAAGTGGTCGAAACCTCGCAAGTCTTTATGCGTACCGTTGCCAAGATTGAACCAGAATGGATTATCTCAGCGGCAGGCGACTTATTAAAGTATCACTACTTTGAGCCGCATTGGTCGAAAAAGACGGGGCGTGTCAAAGCTTACGCGCAGATCAGCTTATTTGGTTTGATTATTATCAGTAAGCAGCTGACCAATTACGAGCAAGTCAATCTGGTTGAGTCACGAGAAATCTTTATCCGCGATGGTTTGGTCACGGGTAACTTAGGTCGCCAAGCGCCATTCTTGCAGCATAACATGGACAAAATCGCTCATGTTGAGCGTATCGAAGACAAGCTGCGCCGTCGTGACTTACTCGTCGATGAAGAGACGCTATACCAGTTCTACGACAAAAAAATCCCTGAGCATGTCGCCAGTCGCAAGGCCTTTGAAGACTGGCGGGCTGAGGTTGAAAAAACTGATACCAAGCATCTATTCTTCACCGATGATGACGTGCTCAATAGTCAAGCACCGACCACAGGTGACTTTCCTGAAGTGTGGCAGTTGGGTGATTTAAAGCTGCCGCTACGTTATGTCTTCGATCCGGCGAGCGATGACGATGGAGTGACGATTCGCGTGCCACTCGTTGCGCTACCGCAGCTAGATGCTATCGAGCTGTTATGGGGCGTACCTGGTTGGCGTTTTGAGTTGGTATTGCAATTACTTAAGTCATTACCCAAAGATATCCGCCGTCAAATCGTACCAATTCCTGACACCGCTGATAGCTTGTTTGATGAATTGCAGCCCGCTGGTGGTCAAGGCTTACTTAAGCAGCTTTGCCAAGCCTTAAATCGTCGCGGCATTATGTCGGTGACAGCAGACAATTTTAATCCCTCTAGTATCGATCGTTATTTGCAGCCGCAAATCTGTGTGGTCGATGACAAAAACCGTATTATCGAAAAAGGTCGCGACCTACAAACGCTACAAATTCGCCATGCTAGTGAAACCAGACAAGCCGTGAATGAGCAGCAAGGCACGCATACCGAATTCCCTGAGCACTTTGCCTTTAGCAAAAACCATCATAGCGCAGGCGTGGTGATGAAACAGTTTGCCGCCTTGGTCGCTGACGAGGCCGGCGAGGCAGTATCGATTCATCAATATACCGATGTAAACGCTGCATTGCAGGCGCATCGTATCGGCGTTTTGACTTTAATCAAAGGCAAGCTTGGCGCTAAGAGAAAACAGCTGACCAGTCAAATCGATAAGATATTTAAATTGGCGTTTGCGCCACTTGGTGATATGGAAAAACTCAAAACCATCGTCATCGATGCGGCGTTAGATGCGGCGCTTGAAGAGCATTACGTGTTATTTAATCATAGTACTGATTTACCTGAAAGCGCTGATGATAGTGCTGTGGCGCTCGCTGAAGAATTGCCTTTTACGCCAGAGGAGTATGAAAAAACCTTAGAGGTGGTGGCTGGCAACTTCTTATTGACTGGTCAAAGCGTCATAAAAACGCTCAAAAATGTCTATGCCCGTTGGCAACGTATTCGTCAGAGTTTACTTATGCTCGATCGAGAAATATTCGGCGAGTCTATCGAAGATATTGAAGATCAGCTTGAAGATTTGCATTTGGCTGATTTTGTTTATCGGATGGATTATAGCCATTGGCAGCAGTATCCACGCTACCTAGAGGCACTGGAGATTCGTATCGAACGGCTTGAGCATAACATTGAATCCGACCTCGACGGTGTCTATGCGCTGGACTTGCACATGGAGCGGCTGGCAGGTCGTGCCAACAATGAATCTATCAGCGAGTACCGCTGGATGGTCGAGGAATATCGTATCCAGCTGTTTGCCCAACCGATGAAAACCCGTATAGCAGTGTCTCCAAAGCGTCTCAGTAAGATATGGGATAAGGTAAGTTAAGGTTTGATTTGAGTTTTAAAACTTTTAAATTAGTAAAGCAAAGCAATTAACTTGTATAGCTCTTTGTTTTAGTCGATAATATTCGATTAAAATGAAGGGCTATTCTTTTTTTAGAACAGAGTTTTTTTGATTTTATTCCATAAGTTGGTTTAGTTTTTTGAGTAGGATAAAAAAGTAATGATTAAAGGTAGATTGCTAATATTAGGGTTTATATCAACTATATTTATGAGCACAGGTTGTGATGAAACACAGGCTAGTAACAACAGTGACGTGAAAGCAGTTGCGCCAGAAAGTACCGAAAAAGAAGTGCAGCTACGAGGTAAGTATAAAAGAAGCTTTGAGATTCATGAATTAGTTTCTAATGGCATCACTTACTATGTATCAGATCCAAAGCAGTTATTAATAAAAGATTCGAAAAGTATAAATCAAAAAGGCTATTACAAATATTTTGAAACTTGCGTCATTGGTGACATTAGTTCTCTGGGTAAATATGGTCCTCTAGGTAAATATCAAAAGCAAATAACAGTTCGTAGAATTTGTACGTAGTGTGAGTAGGGTGCGTCCAACGCACCAATTTCATTAGATCTGTTTCTTATCAGTTCGCTTATTACACTTCACGTGAACTTTAACATTTAAAAAATACCATTTGTTCAGAAGTACTTATAATGAAACAGCTAAGGCGGCACTAGGTTACCTTAGCTATTGGTTTTAACCATTCAGATTTCTTTTCATCACACCCATGCTATAAGCTAAAAAAGCGATAAGTGTTAAGAAGACGATAAAAGGGGTAAATATCCATATCGTAATATTAATAAGTAATGGTGATAAGAAGCCATCGAACATATCGAAATCGAGCCTTAACGAGTCACTCAATACGTCAATTGCCCGCTTGGAAATGGGAAATAGCAATGTGCTTAGCGCTAACATATAGTTATATTTACCAAAATCAGGATCTGTCATTAATACGGCAAAGTAAAAGACCGAGTAAAAGACAATGCTTAAGGCCCAGCATTTGAGAGTGTAGCTTAAACGAATCATAGTAGCTCCTCACGAAATATGCTTGTGATTAACCTAGAAATAACGGTGTTTTGATAATCCTAAATGCATAAATACTCCATATATGTTATATTATGAATATATAGGTCAAGTCAACTGTTATTTTTTTGATTAGGATATTTCATGAGTGATTCGATTGAGAAGTTGAGTCGTCCAAGCGGCTCCTTGACGTGAATACGTAAAATAATAAAATGAAGTCAAAAGCTACACTGATCTAGAAGAAAAAAGTTATCAAAGCCTGAGTGTTATTTCATAATGTATACATCAGACAGATAGCGAACGGGTCAACCAATCACTTTTGGCGGTAAATAGATAGTAAACCTATTTAAAGGCTGAATAAGTACACTATAGGGGGTATTTTGCTCTGAAAGAGTGACAATGCCTAAGTCTGATAATAGCTTAAAATTGGCAGAAATTAGAGAAGCTGGCTGTACTTCAAGTCTCTTATGCCAAACGCGATAAGTACCAAGTTTGCCATCACGGCGATGATAAAATCCTGCCAGCGGATGGGTCAAATAAATAAGCGCCGATTCTGTATCAGGGAAGCCTGGGAACGAAAAATCATCCTCTGTATTTTGCGCAAGCGATACCGACGCCGCTGCCCATTCTGACTCAGCGTTTACCGAATACTTTACATACTTGCCAGTTGCGTCATCAAATTGACAATCAAAAGTCATTTTCGCGCTATGCCAAGGCAAACTCCATAAGTACCTTGATACTGCTAATGTCCAAGAATCTAAAGTGGTGCCCAAAAACCATACGCAGCGCTCACCAGTCTTTTTATCTATGATATAGATACGATAGTTGGTCTGTCCCATGGTGAATGTTGGAAAAGGATAAACCGCAGAGGTAAAATCAACATCGATAAAGGGTACAATAGAGATCAAGCCTTTTTCTTCGCCGTCTATCATGACCGTATCGAGCTTGAACCTGTCAGGAAATATTCCCTCGAATCTGTGTACTGGCACTGCATACGTGATAATGGAAAAATGTTTTAATCCGCAGACAACGTCGATACCTGTGGGCTTAGGTCTCTCATATAAATAATCCTCAAAACGTCGTAATTCTTGCACGATATTTCCTTATATAATTATGATAATGGTTAAGGTTAAGATAATGAATCTACACCCTTTATAGCGCTCAAGGTGCGTCAGTTATCAATTAAGCTCACTGCTCGGACTGACTCCAAACAAGCGCTTATATTCACGGCTAAATTGACTGGGGCTTTCATAGCCTACTTGCATGGCAATTTGTGATACTTGTGCCTCACCGAGTTGAATAAGCTGTCGCGCTTTCATTAATCGCAGGCTTTTCTGGTATTGCAGCGGGCTTAATTGAGTGATTTCTTTAAAATGTTGGTGAAATCCTGAGACACTCATGCCACATTTACTGGCCAACTCTTCGATGATGATAGACTCATTCAAATGCGCTTTGAGCCAATCGGTGGCTTGAGCAATACGATGCGTATGACTACCATTGACAACGAGCTGTCGTAATTTATTACCTTGCTGTGCTGAGAGCAACCGATAGTATATTTCCTGTTGAATTAATTCAGATAAAAATTTGATATCATTTGGATAATCAAGCAAGTTTATGAGCCGCTCAAATGCGGCAAGTATGGTGTTATCCAATTGCCATTTGATACCCAGCTGTCTTTCTTCCTTATTTTGTATGGGCGGTATTTTGGCCAATACCTCTCTGATCATGGCAAGGTCTAGTTTCATTGACAGGACAATGACGGGATTGTCTACTGAGGCATGTTTGACATGCATGCTTAGAGGAATATTTACGGGGCAGAACATCAAATTACTATTATCAAATTTTTGGCAGTCATTTCCTAAGTAAATCTCTCGCTCACCTTGCAAAACGATACAAATACTCGGTTCTTGAATATAGCTAACGGTTCTATTGGGTCTATCCGCACAGTAGAAAAACAAACCTGGAATGGCAGACTCGATGGTTTGGTTTTTGGGTAGTATGGCAAGTAATTGCTCAATCGTTGTTGGCTGCATAATCGTTATCTTAGATAATAGCTTCTTAATGGATGGATTATAAGCTTGCTGTCTCTTATAATGTGTTTCTGATGTCATTAATGGCTTAATCATATAATTATTTATAGAATTAGGCAATAAGTTTGGAGGACTGTTCTAACGCTTTGAGGTGAGAGTGCCTATAATAACTTTATTGAAACGAAACAAGCACGACTTTTAATCACATCAAACAAGGAACATATTATGAAAATTTTTTACAAAACTCGCGCAACAGCAACAGGTGGACGTTCAGGACATACAGGCTTAGATGATGGCTCATTAGGCTTTGATTTGGTCTCTTTTCAAGAGCAAGACAAAGAAGGGGTCAACCCAGAGCAGCTCTTTGCGATGGGTTATGCAGCCTGTTTTGATAGTGCCTTGAACCTGACGGCGCAACACATGAAACTGCCGATCACGGCTTCGAAAACCTCTACCCAAGTTGGTATTGGCATGAAGCAAGATGGCAGCTATAACTTAGATATAGATTTATACGTTGAAGTGTCTGGTATCGACGAAGCACAAGCGCAAACGTTGATTGAAGCAGCCCATCAAGTCTGCCCATACTCCAATGCCACGCGTGGTAATGTTGATGCACGCCTGCACGTGACCGTTGTCTAATATAAGCTCTATGCAGTAGAGTGCTTATATTTTAAAAACGCCAGTAGCTTAAGTTACTGGCGTTTTTTGTCATCAATAAATATGACTTTCAGACAGAGGTGCCACAATAAGCAGCGATTTTATTATGCAACCAATCATAATATCTCTATCGTCATAGCTCGTAATGCGTATTATCTGGAATCACGGTCATTTTTATGCCGCCCCATGTGACCAATACCACGCCAATGGCTATTAATGAAGCGCCTAATAACAGACCTTCTGGTGGACTTTCTCCTTGCAAAAAGATGGCCACAGGCACACCAACGATTGCGCCTACTGAACCCAATAAACTTAATAACACGGGACCGCCTGTTTTTTGTAATAAAAATAGCAGTAAAAACTGCCCAGCGAAGATAAATGCTTGTAGCACAATCAAACTCGTTGGCAGTAACGCACCCGTTGGCACTGCAAGTGAGAAGTTTGGCAATATACCAACCAGACCTAACAAGATAGCGGCGACAATGAGCATGCCAGGAGCCAACGAACTGGGGGAAGCGGCGTCTGGCCAGCGTAAGGTACGATAGATATTACCAATCGCTAGCAAAACAGGGCCGCAAAGTGCGAGCAGAATCCAAAAAATACTGGCATCGGGTGCCGAAAACTTGCGTATGGCTAAGACACCCACACCGCCCAGCGCTGCCACTACGCCAAGAGCTCGAACGATATTGAATTGTTCCATACGCATGGATAGCGCGCCAAGGTAGGTTAGCAGTGGTGGTAAAGCGATCATCAAAGCCACGAAGCCTGCACCAACTTGCGGAATCGCAGAAAAGAAAATTAGGTTAGAGCCTGCAACACTGACAAGGGCAGCGACCGAATAGTATTCCAAGCTACGTAGCGTCAGCGGCGGCAAGTCACGTCGCAAAATCGTTACGACCAATAAGATAAGCGCTGCACCAGTGATCGACCAAAACAGAAAGGCGAGTGGCGATAAGCCAATTTGCCCAGCAACCTTGGCCAGATTGGTAGAAATTCCGATCAATCCGCCACCGGCTAACAGGCAAATCACTGGGATCAACCATATGTGCTTGTTAGACAGCGAGTTATGACTGGTTGATTCACTCATGGGCTATCCTATAGTCAGTCCCAAATAAAACGAGTACAAGTATTACAACGTGGCACTGGTATAAATTTTCCTTGCTCGCTGTGTCTGCGCAGTTTCGATGCTACAAAAAATTTATATCAGTAGCCAGTTTATGACTCTTTATTCATAGAGAGACCAATTAATTAACTAGAATCATTCCACTATAAAAGCATCACTGAGTTAACCTCGCTTGACGTATCAAATATACATCTACACTCGGTTGCCTTGTACTACTTTTAAATTGAATCGACTATATTGCACAATAGACGCTCATAAAAAATGCCAGTAGCCTAAGTTATGGGCGCTACTGGCATTTTTGTTTTTAACGAGTATTAAATACTGTCAGTCATTTTATTATTATTGACTATACTTGACAGTTTACGCTGTACTGCTGTCCGTTATCTGAGCTGATGGTCATAATGCCATAATCAGCCTTGGTGTGCCAATCGAATGTCGTTTTAGGGTTGGTGTCATTTACATAACGAGCACCAGAACCTGATACCACTTGCTTTAACGATATTTTTGCATTGTTTAAGCCGACTTTAGGTAGCGAGACGTTTAAGTTAGCAATTTGACCATTTGCGGTATAGGCGGCTGTCACTTTGCCGTTGTCTTCGCACGTTAGTGTCTGAACTTGGTTGCTTGCACTGCCACTTGCTGTAGTTATAGTTGTTGTTGGAGCGTTAGTGGCACAGGCCGTTAGAAGTACAGCAAAAGGCGCAACAGCTAATAGTTTTTTCATAATATTCCTTAATATTGTTAATGATTGTTTGTAATTTCACAAAGCAATATCATACAGTAAACTTTGTTATTTCGTGTTGTGGTTCGAGTTTATCAGCGTAACGTTTACTTTCTTTATTACAAATAATGGGACTATTTATTTTTCATAAAAACAAATAGTCTTTAGGGCGTGTCCTCATTTTAAAAATGGTGATAAAAATGAGATAAATTGCAGTCAAACAAGGAAAATAGCTGGTTAATATCGGGATATTAACCAGCTATTTAACGATGTTTGGCAAAATTTAGCCATTTTTAGTCCGTTTAGATATGATCAATTGAATGTTCAACAGACCCTAAAACAGGTCGAAATTTTTTATGATCTAACTTAACGTCTTTGGCGTTTTTTTATTCTCTTAGATTAACACACCAAGTGCAACGCTAATTAATATTATAGAACGCCTGCATAGGCGTTTTAAACCCTAAGCGTTTTCTTGGTCTGTTATTTAGTTTGTTCTCAATGTC
>NZ_JABRVQ010000018.1 GCF_013248965.1 Psychrobacter okhotskensis
TCTGAATCAGCAAAAATCCACACAAGTTGTTCTTTAGTTATGCTTTTAAATAGTGTTCATCTACTGTCGTCCAGTAGGTGATTATATAGGGTGTCTCTTTCACCATTTAGCCCTAATCCCTTGCGGGTTAAGCTATCTAGCGAGCCGACTATCTTATCATAACGATTGGAATTGTCAAGCTTTTTTATAATTTGTTTCATCAGGTTAGTTAGGTTATTCATATGTAATTTACATATAAGCTTTCCTGCTTTGCCTTAATGAGGTGCGTATTATAGACGCTTTATTTGGTAAGTCAAGTGGTAAATTATTTTATTTTAAAAGTAATTTATTTTGCTGATTCTCCTAAGTGGTAAACCACTTATCTAAACCGCCTTCCCTTTCGACTGGGACGCATTATACTCGGTTTGATATGAGGGTCAAGGGGATTTGTTGGCTATTTTAAAGATTATCTCGCCTTATTATTAATATCTTATATTTATCAGTCAGTTAAGATTAAAAATAGTTTTATCATGATAAGAAATAGCATTTTCTGCTTAAAATCGCTTATTTCTTCTATATAGAAGCTGTCTATATACTCTTCTTTTATACATAACGCTTTTATAGTTTACCTATCTTTTTAAAGAAGTCTTTGTAAGCAGCGACTTTCTTCTCTAACGCCAACGGGTATGCGCGCGAGGTTGA
Organism: Psychrobacter okhotskensis; assembly: GCF_013248965.1. Classification (GTDB taxonomy): domain Bacteria; phylum Pseudomonadota; class Gammaproteobacteria; order Pseudomonadales; family Moraxellaceae; genus Psychrobacter; species Psychrobacter okhotskensis. The sequence continues at coordinate 682 of NZ_JABRVQ010000018.1, forward strand.
CGGTAACCTATATAAGGTAAGATTGTTCACCTCGGCTTTTTTATTATGCTCGTTTTGCCATTCATAAGGATAATCCATGCTTTGGTTGGTCTTCGGATACTTTGATTTGGCAGGTGGCTTAGCTAATAAATTGAGCAATACTTCTGTCGCTTTACCGCCAGTGGTAAATAAGGTTTCAACTTTTGGCACTTGGGGCAAGATACTATCTAGATCAACTGGGGTGACAACGGTAAGGTTTTTATCCGAGGCGTTACCCGTTTCACGAATAGCTTGAGTAACGGTAGGACAAGAAGCAATGCCGCGCTCGAACATAAAGGCACGAATACGCTCAGGGTCAAAGCGCTTTTCATCGCCTACTCTGAAATAATCCACATCGTCAAAAAACACGCTGCCATAAATACGCCACATATCATTATAAAAGTTCGGATAGTGAAAGCGCATGGCCCATTTATCAGCGGTCGGTGGAAAAGTACCCATCATCATCACGGTAGCATCAGGTGGTAACACTGGACTGAATGGATGGGTTTCTACTTCTGCGGTGCGAGCTGCGGACAATATCGAGTTATTATCCACTTTATCAGCATGATTATCAGTATTGGATGGTTGTGTAGTCATAAGATTCTTCATCAGAAAAGCGGTTTTTTTGCTATCATAGCAGGCCTAAACACTACTTCATCTATCATGACGCTATTACAGTCAAATATAGTCGGTCTAAATGAAAACAGCCTTGCTACAAATGTCTTTGGCTTACTTTTAAGTAAAGCATTAAGCTTACTATTGCTGGGCTAAATATAGGGTTGAAGTGCGGTAAGTGTTTGTATCTTTTATACTAATAGCAACCGCAGTAACTGCGCAAGCATCAGACCAAAAACCAAGAGAGACCTTATGAGCGACTTAAAAATCACCGTCATCGATCACCCGTTAGTCCGTCATAAACTCAGCCTTATGCGTGAAAAAGACTGTAGTACCTATAAGTTTCGTACATTGACCAAAGAGCTTGCGCGCTTGATGGCTTATGAAGCAAGCCGCGATTTTGAAATTGAAACCTTCCCGATGCAGGGCTGGTGTGGTGAAATCACTGGTGAGCAAATCATCGGTAAGACTGCAACGATTGTGCCGATTTTACGTGCCGGTATTGGCATGCTCGATGGTGTGCTCGATTTAATTCCTACGGCAAAAATCTCTGTCGTTGGTTTGCAACGCGATGAAGAAACTTTGCAACCTGTACCCTTCTTTGAAAAGTTTGTCAGCCACATGGACAAACGCCCAGCCCTTATCATTGACCCAATGTTAGCCACTGGCGGCTCAATGGTTGCGACCATCGAGATGCTAAAGAAAAATGGCTGTACCAATATTAAAGCGTTGGTATTGGTTGCCGCGCCTGAAGGCGTGCGTTTGGTCAATGAGGCGCACCCTGACGTGACTATCTATACCGCTGCCCTCGACAGCCATTTGGATGAGCACGGTTATATCATTCCAGGCCTTGGTGATGCGGGTGATAAAATCTTTGGTAAGCAGTTATCAAACAAGTAGTTATTTTGCCACCTTTGAGATAATAGCCATTAAGGTAAGACCAGTAAGCCTAAACAAGCTATCGTCATAAAAATCATGGCACTAGCAAATAGCATCAACGATAAGGATATAAAATGAACGTATTGATTACAGGGGCAAGCGCCGGTTTTGGGAAAGCGTTGGCTGAACGTTTGATTGCCAACGGTCATCAGGTGATTGGCTGTGCTAGACGTCTAGATAAACTTAATAATCTGGCAGAAACCTTGGGCGAAGCGTTTTTACCCGTAGTCATGGATGTCAGTGACACAGCAGCTATCCCGCAAATTATCGCTGATCTGCCTGCTAACTTTAAGCAAATCGATGTGCTCGTTAATAATGCGGGATTGGCACTCGGTACTGAGCCTGCACAAAGTAGTAGCCTTGATGACTGGATGCGTATGACTGATACCAATATAAAAGGTCTCATGGCGCTGACTCACGCGGTCTTGCCAGCGATGGTCACGCGCGATAGCGGTTATATTATCAATGTTGGCTCGATTGCTGGCAGTTGGCCGTACTTTGGTGGGAACGTCTATGGCGCGACCAAAGCATTCGTCAAGCAATTCAGTCTAAATCTGCGCGCGGATTTAATCGGTACCCAAGTGCGCGTGACCAATCTCGAACCGGGTAATGTCGCAGGCACTGAGTTTTCAAACGTGCGCTATCATGGCGATGACGATAAAGCAGCAAAAGTCTATGATGGATTCAAAACCATGACGGGTGAGGATATTGGCGATATCTTGTTGTGGCTGATTGAATCACCTGCCCATATTAACGTCAATCGCTTAGAAGTGATGCCAGTGGCACAAACTTATAATGGTTTGACGATTGCTAAGCAAGATTCTTAAACGTTTAGCCAAGCGTTTGACTCATTAACGTAATTCATAATATCGAAGCAACATAGTCTCATCTATGTTGCTTCTTTTTTTGCTAATGACATTCTCTTCATTGATCAAGCGCAACTCCTGAAAATCTAAAATCAGAACCTCGTTGCGCGTGCGCTCACTGGTGCGCTTGTTGTGACGTATCGGAAATCCAACTACCTGCCTACCGACGACAGTTATCTGATTAATCACTACTTCTAAATGATTCATGACAGATTTTTGATGAGCGTGCTGCGCATTGATGACTGCTGTAGCAGGATTCACAGTTACGGTTAACAGCTTATCTAAGCGCGCACTTTTTGGCATATTTCCTGCCAAAAACAACGTCTGCGCAAGTGGTAAATACTGAGCATGACGTATCAACTCTCGACGAAATAACGCTGGCATATCCGCATTAAAACTGTCTTCTGTCTGCCGATAAAAAGCAATAAAGTTGCGCTGCAGATAACCGCCAAATACCGTAAAGTTAATCCACTGTTGATAGATATCATTGGCCAGCAAGTGCTGAGTAAAAGCCTTGGTATCTGGTGTGATATTACCCATTAACATCGCTATCAATAAGCTGTGCGCATCGGTAAATGTCTGCTGCTCCCAAACTTGCGGGTAAAGGCTGCTATCAAGTGATGCCAATGTCGGTATGCTCATAAAGCATCATCCCTTTATTGTTTTATTTCAAGTTTAGATAGTGGCTGTTAATCACAAGCGCCACTTACTGTCTATTCATTTCATGCTATGGTCAGCTTAGCTATTTTTTATTAATGCAGGTTTTACTATAACAAGCTCCCATCGATAAGATAAGGATATTTTATGATGAATAATGCGCTGACTTTGACCTTAGAATGGTTCTTAAACCCTGACCATTTACCGTTTATCGCAGGAATTCATACAGGTGCGTATCAAAAATCTGAACTCGATATCGCGGCGCTCAGCGATGTGCATTATGCAAAGCTTTGGCAGTAAAAAAATAGTTAAAATGATTGGCTGATTTTTTGGCTTTTTTTAATGTTTACGATATTTATCACGGAAATACGACGCTATGATGACCAATTTAATGACTTTGCCCAGTCGCTACCAGTCGCGTTACCAGTTGCAAACGCTGACCGTTACTGCTGCCGACGGTACCTCGCTGCCCGTCTCAGTCATTGGTCAAGGTACGCCAGTGCTGATGCTGCATGCCTATGGGATGGATGCGCGCGAGTTCTTACCTTTTATCTTGGCACTAACTGGCAAATATACTTTTTATTTGCCGCATCTACGTGGTTTTGGTGCCGCAAAAGATATCATGATGGAACAGTTTGATTTTGTCCGTCAATATGCGGATGATGCCAACGCTGTGATTGAGCAAATTTGCGAATGGCGTCAAATAGAGACATTGCCAGTGGCGGCTATTTCGATGGGCGCGCAAGTCATGTGGGCTTATTTTGAGCGTTTTGGTGCCTCAAGGGTCAGTCGCTATCTTAATATTGATCAAAACCCAGCGATTCATAATCAAGATGACTGGCAAGGGGGACTATTTGGCACGCGGCAGCAAGAAGTGTTCGATATCTTTCAAGAAGTAATCGATCTGACCTTACCTTATGCGGACTCTAATAGCTTTGCCCATCTGCCCTTTGCGCTCAAGCGCCGTGCGACCGATGTCGAAAGGCTGTTTTCTCTCTTATCCGTCAATCGCACGCGTTCAAAAGCCTTTATACAAGCGACGACTCATAAAAACGACCACACACTCGCGCTTTACGATCACAGCATTTGGCATCAAAAGATGCGCTGCTTGCAAGCCTATTTGGTTTTGCCTTACGATTTTCGCGGTGCCATAGATAATGTGACTATTCCTGTGGTCAACCTCATCGGTGGTCGCTCTAAGCTTTATGATCCCAAATGGCAGCAGAAAATTACCCAAATGTTGCCTAACGCCACTGAAATTATCTTGCCACGTGCAGGTCACGCGATACCGTTGGATGAGCCGATTGGATTTTATCGAGTGTTAAAGCACTTTTTACAAGAGTAACTGCGCCCTTAAAAGCTCACAAAAAAAATGCTATAACCCACACTAGGACTGTACAACCCTTTATAGTAATGGCTCAAGACTCCTCTTATAATAAAAAGCTGACGTTAGCTGCGTAAGCGCATTAGCGTTAAAGTAAAATATTTTTAATAATAATTCTAAAAGGAACAATGTATGCCTTACGTTAGCGTTGCACAGCAAGACAATCAAGCTGTCGATTTATATTATGAGGTCCAAGGTAGCGGCAAACCTGTGGTATTAATCCATGGTTGGCCGCTTAGCGGACGATCTTGGGAGTCGCAATTGATGGCGCTCGTTGCAGCTGGTTATCAAGTCATTACTTATGATAGACGCGGCTTTGGTCAATCGTCTAAGCCATGGGAAGGTTATGATTACGATACCTTAGCGCAAGACCTAAAAGGCTTGATGGATGAGCTGGATCTGCAAGATGCTAATATCGTTGGCTTCTCTATGGGTGGCGGCGAAGTCGCTCGCTATTTGGGCAACTTTGGTTCAGAGCGCATTAGCAAAGCGGTACTTGCCTCTGCTGTTCCACCTTATCTGTTCAAAGCTGATGATAACCCTGATGGGGCCTTAGCAGAAGCAGATATTCAAGCATTCTTAGATGGCGTCAGCGGCGATCGTATTGCCTTCTTAAACGACTTTACCAAGAATTTCTTTACGCCAGCAGAGGGTAAGCTACTAGTTAGCAAACCAATGCGTTTATATAACCGCGATATCGCCTCGTTTGCTTCAGCAAAAGCGACTTATGATTGCGTTAAATCCTTTGCTTATACCGACTTCCGTGATGATCTGAAGAAATTCGATGTGCCAACCTTAGTTATTCATGGCGATGCCGATCAAATCGTGCCACTTGAAGCTAGTGGTCAACGCTCGCACGATATGATTAATGATAGCCAATTACATGTGGTTAAAGGTGGCCCACATGGCATTAATGTCACTCATAAAGATGAATTTAATAAGGCTTTGATTGACTTTTTAAATAGCTAATGATCATTTGATAGACATAAAAAAGGCGACCTTGATGGGTCGCTTTTTTATTTGCTCAATGGATTTTAACCAAGTTGATTCATTAATCCGCTAATGATTTAATAAGCTCAAAGCGTGGTATGACTTTGCCATCGACTTCAACGGTTTCCGCAAACATGCCTAAAGGTCTGACCCAAACGCCATATTCGCCGTAAAGACAGCGATAAACCACTAGCGGTTCTTCGGTTTCTGAGTGCTTTGCCGTATGCAGCACTTGGTAAAGACTACCTTTATAATGCCGATAAATACCTTGGGCAACAGTAGCTTGATTTTGTTGGGACATAAACAGCTCGATTCATATTGATAATTAAAGGATTAATAAACGCTTTGTGATTTTTCTACTAGCTTGGGCTTTATTTGTCGCCATTCAGAGCTGACCATGCTATACATGACTGTATCTGAAATAATGCCATCACGGCGTACACGGTTGCCTCGAATGACGCCATCTTTTTTAGCACCTAAGCGCTCAATGGCTTGTTGTGAGCGATGATTGTCAATATCTGTACGCCAGCCTACGGTTTGATACTTCAAGGTTTCAAATATATAGGTTAGCAGCATAAGCTTACAAGTCGTATTGACATGCGTTCGCCAATACGATTTAGCATACCAAGTATAGCCAATCTCTAAGCGTTTGCTGGTTGGTAAAATATCATGAAAACTTGTTGTACCGATCGCTTTACCATTTGACTCATCAATAACAACAAATGCTTGTCTGTTAGGCATTGAATCTGCGGTATTGATATAGTCAATAACCTTGTCTGGCTCAGGTACCGATGTCTCGTTTATTTTCCATAGCTCGCCATCTTGGCAAGCCTCCATCAAGTCAGTTGCATGACTGAGCATCAATGGCTTAAGGGTAATACCATTACTGGATAATGTCGGTAAATCTAGCATTTCTTTTTCCTTAAGCCACTATGAGTTTAGGTAGTAGTCACTTAAGCAATGGTCACTTAAGCAACAGCTACTTAAGCAACCGTCACTTTTGCATAAGCCTTTTTGCCTGCTTGGATAACGACTGTCTGACCTGAGGTTAAGCTAAAACCTGCATCAACCACGTCGCCATCTACTTTTACTACGCCGCGTTTTACCATGTCTTTAGCAGATGAGCTGTTTTTGGCAAGCTCTGCTTGATTTAATATCTGCGTGATAAATAATGCGTCCTGCCCTTCCAACTCTAAGGTCACTTCTGGCAGATCAACTGGCAATTCGCCATCAGCAAGCACGTTACCCGCTGATTTGTGCGCATTGGCAGCGGCATCAGCATCGTGGAAGCGCTCGATTAACTCTTCCGCAAGAATACGTTTGATTTCTTGTGGATTGCGACCGTTTTCCATCTCTGCCATTAAGCCTTCGACTTCTTCCATCGGTTTAAAGCTTAAAAATTCAAAATAACGGCGAATTAAAGTGTCTGGCATCGATAGTAGTTTTTGGTACATCGTGCCCGGTGCATCATAAATGGCGACATAGTTGCCCAATGATTTGGACATTTTATTCACACCATCTAACCCTTCCAAAATCGGTACGGTAATACACACTTGTTGCTCTTGACCATAACGACCTTGCAACGTGCGCCCCATCAATAAGTTGAAGGTCTGATCGGTACCGCCAAGCTCGATATCCGCTTTCAGCGCGATAGAGTCATAACCTTGCACCAATGGATAGAGAAACTCATGGATAGAGATTGGGGTCTGTGAGGCATAGCGTTTAGAGAAATCATCACGCTCAAGCATACGCGAGACGGTTTGCTGACTGGCCAGCTGAATCATATCAGCGGCTGACATATCGTTGAACCATTCAGAGTTAAAGACTACGCGAGTTTTTTCTTTGTCCAAAATTTTAAATACTTGCTCAGCATAAGTAGTCGCATTGGCTTTGATTTGCTCATCAGTCAATGGCGGACGCGTGCTATTTTTGCCAGAAGGATCGCCAATCTTGGCAGTATAATCGCCAATTAAAAAGTAAATCTCATGACCCAAGTCTTGAAAGTGCTTCAGCTTATTAATCAAAACCGTATGACCTAAGTGCAAGTCAGGGGCAGTAGGATCAAAGCCTGCCTTGATACGTAGTGGACGTTTGAGTTTAAGCTTAGCAATTAAATCCTCTTCAGATAGGATTTCTTGCGTACCGCGTTGAATTAGGGCAAGTTGTTCTTCTAGGGTGTAAGTTTGCGTGGTCATGATGATCTCTTTATTGTCTTTATTAAAAGGGTAAAGCGTTTGGCCTATTTATCCCAAGCCCCAAAATACGATTAGCGGCGTCAAACTCGTTTAGTCCACTAGATATAGTACTTGCGCTCGTTTTTCTTGCTACTCTGATTTTTGGGAACGGGATTAAAGTTTCGTAGCCAGCAAAAAATGTTAGAATTTGGCAGATATACTAGCGTTTTTTAAGGAAAATTGCCATGACCAAGCCTCGGTCAACGATTGATAATAAAAATAACGATCTTTCAGATTCAAGTGTACCTGAAAATTCAGATGCTTTATCGCTCGCCGAAACCCTTGAACAGACGGTATTTGAAAGCTTCGATGAGGGTTTATATATCGGCATGATGTCGGGTACCAGCTTAGATGGTATGGACGCCGTATTGTGTCAATTCAGTAATGATAGTAGTGCTGAAGAAGATAGCCAAGCACCGATGCGACTGTTAGCAACTCATAGCCAAGACTTCCCGCCACGACTGCGCGAAGTGTTATTGGCCTTATGTCAGCCCAATGGTGTCAAGGAATTGATAGCCAGCGATGCTGAGCCCAACAGTGAAAGCCATAGCGAATTGGAGTGGTTCGGTTGGGCAAGCCGCGAGTATGGTGAGTTTGCCAGCGAGGTGGTCAATACTTTATTAACACAAGCAGATATCGACGCAGAGTCAGTGCTAGCGATTGGCTGTCATGGGCAGACCGTGCGTCATCGTCCACAGATGGGCTTTAGCTTACAATTGGTCGATGCCAATATTATCGCTGAGCGTACGGGCATTAGCGTGGTCAGTGATTTTCGCCGCCGTGATATGGCGGTCGGTGGTCAAGGTGCACCCTTGGTTCCGGCTTTTCACCAAGCCTTATTTGCCACGCCTGATAGTACGCGAGTGTTATTAAATTTGGGCGGTATTGCCAATATTACCGTCTTACCAGTCAATGATAAGCCGGTAAATGAGGCTGTTATTAATAATAATGCTGTGATTGGTTATGATACGGGTCCTGCCAACCTATTATTGGATGCATGGGCAGCATTGCACACGGGTAAAGATTATGACGCTGGTGGCGCTTGGGCGCAGTCTGGACAAATTATCGAGCCGCTACTCAATCAATTATTAGCCCATCCGTTTTTTGCAAAACCTTATCCGAAAAGCACGGGGCGTGAGGACTTTAATTTAGCTTGGCTACAAGCTGAGCTGCAGACGTTCGAGCAGACCACTGTCGATACCCGCTATGCAGCAGCTGATGTGCAAGCAACTTTGACCGAATTGACGGCTATCAGTGCCAGTAGCCAAATCACCCAATTTATCAAAAATGATAAACACAGTGCAGTTTATGTCTGTGGTGGTGGTGCCTTAAATGACTACCTAATGAGCCGTTTGCGCACGCATTTGCCTCAGTGCAGTGTGGAAACTACAGCCAGCTTAGGACTAGAGCCTACATGGGTAGAGGCCGTTGCTTTTGCTTGGTTGGCACGGCAGACCTTGATAGGTGAAACGGGTAACTTGCCTGCAGTAACTGGCGCGAGTAAAAATGTGGTGTTGGGACAAGTGTGTTTTGCATAGTCTACTGATTTTAGTTTACACGCGTGCACTTATGTGTTTTATAATGGCTTCTGAAATAACATCCTCTTAGGACCGTAAGTACAGGATATATCGCATGAGTCAACACAGCAGTTCAACCACTTCGCAAGCTGATCAAGTTAGCGCAACCTCGGCGCACAAACCGCGTCATAAGCCGCCCCACTACGAGCGCTCTGATGAGTTGCGCGTGGTGATTACTGGCATGGGTGCCATTACGCCACTGGGTCTGGACGTTGACAGCTCGTGGACGAAATTGCTCAATGGCGAGAGTGGTATTACCCCAATTAGCCACTTTGATACGACCGGATATCGTGCGCAAATCGCTGGTGTGGTCAAGGACTTTGACGCCAAACAATATATGAACGCCAAAGACGCACGCCGCTATGATGAGTTTATTCATTATGGCATCGCTGCCTCTAGCATGGCATTACAGAACGCTGGCTTTATCGACGAAGTCAGCGCTGCTGACGCCCCTGTGCAAGGCGTGGATCAAGAGCGTTGTGGCATTATTTTAGGCTCAGGGATTGGTGGTATACAAACCATCGAAAACAGCCGTGATACCTTACGTGAAAAAGGCGCTACCAAAGTCTCACCCTTCATTATCCCTGGCTCTATTGTCAATATGGCAGCAGGATTGGTCGCGATTAAACATACCTTAAAAGGCCCAAATCTCGCGACGTCGACTGCCTGTACGACCGCCACTCATGCTATCGGTCTCGCTGCGCGCTTAATCGCCTACGGTGATGCCGATGTCATGCTGGCAGGGGGCAGTGAAAAAGGCTCTAGCCCACTGGGCATAGCAGGCTTCGGTGCCATGCACGCCCTCTCTACTCGCAACGATGAGCCGACCAAAGCCTCGCGTCCCTTTGACAAAGATCGTGATGGTTTTGTGCTCGGTGACGGCGCAGGCGTGGTAGTGCTAGAAAGCCTTGCTCATGCCAAAGCGCGCGGTGCCACGATCCTCGCCGAGCTGGTAGGTTTTGGTATGAGCGATGATGCCAGCCACATTACCGCGCCACCAGAAGATGGTAGCGGCGCGGCACGAGCGATGAAAAACGCTTTAAATGATGCAGGCATTGAGCCTGCCGCCGTTGGCTATGTCAATGCTCATGGTACCAGCACCCCTGCCGGTGACGTCGCTGAATCAATTGCTATCGAAACGGTATTTGCGCCCGTCAAGGACAGCATTTTGGTCAGCTCAACCAAATCCATGACCGGTCATTTGCTAGGTGCTGCTGGTGGTGTCGAAGCGATATTTACTGTCCTTGCCCTGCAACATCAGCATATACCGCCAACCATTAACTTGGACAATGTCGAAGATAACTGCAACCTTGATTACGTGGCTAACCAATCACGTAAAGTTGAAAATCTGCAATATGCGGTGTCCAATAGCTTTGGCTTTGGCGGCACCAATGGCTCGTTAGTATTTGCGCGCTGGCCAGTTCAACCCTAAAGCGAAAAAGAACGCCTAAAAGCGTGTGAGGCAATCCATTGTAACCTTGGTGTCAGATTTGCTACGTTTGTCCACTTGCAGCCCCTTATCGTACTTGCGTATGATAAGGGGTAATTTTTGGAATATTTATGGAAGATACCATGTCAAGCTACTCATTTTCCCATCAGTTTTACCAGCGCTGGACGTGTGCGCCTGAGCCTATTCGCGCAGCCATTACCCAAGAGCTAAAGGATATCACCACCCTCTTACAAACCGAGACGCCGTTTGAGAGCTTTGTTTTTAGCACCCATGATCTAGATGCGCATGTCGATGAGCTTTATGAAAATCATGAAGCCGAGCAAGCGATTGCCCAAGCCATCGCCGACAAACAAGAGCAAGTGCGCGCCGCTGCTGAAAAAGAACGTCTCGAAGAAGAACAAAGAATCAAAGCGGTAGAGGATGCTAAGCTCAAAGAAGAGGCAAAATTAAAAGAAGAAGCCCGACTGCATGAAGAAGCAAAAGCTGCACAAAAAGAACAACTGAAAAATGAACAGCTAGTAGCCGATAAAAATAGCCTTGATAATAAAGTTGCCCCTACCGATAGCAGCCAGACAAATACTGATAACAATACTGCCAATAGCGCTGCAAATAATTCTTCTGAAAGCACAGTCGCCGAAGAATCAGATGCTGCAAAAAATGACGCTGTTAACGATACTCTTAGCAAAAACGATGATGGCATCAAAAATAATAATGACATTAAAAATGACAACAGTATCAAAGCTGTCAATGATAAAGCCAGCGCCGCCATCAAACTGGCATTAAAAGATGCAAAACTAAGCGCAACGCATCAAGAATTGATCCGTGAACTTGAGATGCAGATTGATGACTATCTCAGTGAGCAAATGATGTTGATGTCTGAAAATCTAAAATCTTGGCTACGTGCTGAGATGACTCAACATTTGGGTGAGCAAGATAAATCAGTAACTCATAAAGATGTGCAAAAAAGTTAAATATAGCATCTGGATAATAAACGGCATCTGGATAACAGCACCTAGCCAATAATCCGTATTCAGGTAATAAGTAGTATTCACGTAAGAAAAAGCCCCGTAAATCGTTTACAGGGCTTTTTTTATTTCAGGTTGGTAGTTGCAAAGCTTGTATAGTCAAGGAATTTTAGAATCGCTACAAGGCGACCGACCGCAGATAGTACACTGAGTACATCTAGGGCGGGTAACACCGTAGCGGTTTAAAATTGCTCTGACCATAATTAGATAGCTTGTGTACGCTCAGTTAACCACTCTAATGCCGCACCATCAACACGGTCTTTTAGCTCAGCAAAGACTTGGCTGTGATATTCATTCAGCCAATCAATCTCTACTTGATCCAACAATGACGGCTCAATCAGACGGGTATCAATGGGGCAGTAAGTCACTGTTTCAAAGTTAAGGAAATTACCGAATTCCGTTTCTACTGGCTGAGCAACACGTTTATTTACCATCAAGTTTTCGATACGAATACCGTATTTACCTTCACGATATAAACCCGGCTCATTACTCGATATCATACCCTCTTTCATCGCCCGCTCTTTTGGCGTGCTGGCACTATAAGCAATGACTTGCGGGCCTTCATGGACGTTTAAGAAGTAACCGACGCCATGACCAGTACCATGACCATAGTCCATCTGTGCCTGCCATAATGGCGCACGGCAAATCGCATCAATCAGTGGTGAAGCAATACCATCAGGGAAATGCGCTTTTGCTAAGGCAATATGGGCTTTGAGCACGGTGGTAAAGTCACGCTTGTGCTCGCTGCTTACTTTGCCAATACCGACCACGCGTGTGATATCGGTGGTGCCGTTTTGATACTGTGCCCCTGAGTCAATCAGTAATAAGCCGCCCTCGCCCTCAGCGATGTCAAGGTAGCTGAATTTTTCTGGCGTTGCGCGGTAATGCGGCAGTGCACCGTTCTCATTAAAACCTGCAATCGTTGGAAAGCTCGGCGATACATAATGCGGCTGCTGACTACGTACTTCAATCAGCATACTATCGACATCAAGCTCACTTAAGCGCTCGCCATCTGCTAGGCGCTGCTCAAATGTGGCAAAAAACTCACTTAATGCAGCGCCATCTTGACGCATGGCTTCACGTACATGATCGATATCAGCGTCAGATTTAACAGATTTAAGCAACGTGCTCGGTGCCATTTGCTCGATAAAGCCCACATCGTCCGCCATCTGCGATAGCGTACCCACGGCGACTTTACTTGGATCTAACAATAGTAAGTCTTCTGGCGTCAGGGCGCTCAATGCCTCTTGTACCGCTTCATAATCGGCAAGCGTTATACCGCTATCTTTTAGGGCTTTTTCAATGTCGCTACTGACTTTATTATTATCGACGAACAAGGTCGCTTTGTCTGCACTAATCAGCATATGCGCTAAAAACACCGGATTATAATCGACGTCAGCGCCGCGTAAGTTGGTCAACCAAGCGATATCATCTAAACTAGAAAGCAGGTGATGCGTTGCGCCTGCATCGCCCATACCGGCACGCACTGCGGCCAGCTTTGAGGTAGCGGACTGGGCGAGAAACTGCTCATCGTGCTGATATAACTCTGCTGATGGCAACGCTGGACGATCGCTCCATACTTCTGTCAATACGTCACGCTCAGTGATTAAGGTGATGTCATTGGCATCAAAGGCATTTAGCAGCTTATCTTGTTCGGCGATAGACAGCACATTGCCATCGACTGCTACGCTATCACCTTCTTGTAAATGATCGGCGAGCCAATCGATATGATTTGGTTGACCAGGCGCGAGCTTTTCTAAGCTGATACCTGTGCCTTCTAATTGATCAGCGGCGTGCACCCAATAACGACTATCGGTCCACATGCCAGCAAAATCAGCGGTAACGACGAGCGTGCCAACAGAGCCTGTAAATCCTGACAACCATAAACGGGATTGCCAATATTCTGGTAAGTATTCAGATAAATGCGGATCAGCAGAGGGGACGATAATCGCAGTAAGGTCTTGGGCAACTAAGCTTTTGCGTAAACTATCGATACGATCATGAATGGTTTGTTTATTCATTGAATGTGTCCTTATTGATTTTGGAGAAATTAGATGTAAAAAATACTACTGTGAGGCGACTATGGATAGCCGTCTTATTTGGGCGCTTAAAATCGCTTTAAAGTTTAATTAAATGATCAGTACTTGAATCAGCCAAATTCAATAGTTTGAGAATTAAAATGTTGTAAAAAGTCAGATGCCAAATATATGAGGCCAATTATTATTTCAGCAAAATAGAATTACAGTAGAACATCATTAGATGTCTGGGCAGATAACAGGCTTTCAATGGCCGAAGAGAAATATCTCACCGAATGAAACAATAAAACGTGCTACCAGCAATGGTAACACGTCTCATCCTCTGTCATTGACTTGTGCGCTACACTCGCTCAATGACTTATTGAAAACCCTATTGATTAGCTGACTTTATCGGCACGCTCACTTTTCTGTAGCATGTTATTAATAGGCTTCGCTAATACCAGTAATAAGGCAGCCGTAACAACCAATAAAATTGTCATCGTCGTAAACAGATCTGGTAAGCCTTCAATCTTATCCGCTGAGACATTGCCACCGAAAAATGCGGCAACCAAATTACCCATGGCTAAAGAGGCAAAGAAAAGTCCCATCATCTGGCCTTGCATCCCTTTTGGGGCAAGCTTAGTCATTGAAGACAGACCTACAGGACTAAGTGCCAGCTCGCCAAGGGTGAGTAGTAGCAAACTACCTACCAACCACAAAGGTGATGCCAACCCACTATCATTGGTCAAAATACTTTTCGAGGCCACAATCATCAAGCCAAAACCTGCAGCGGCAAGTAACATACCAAGAGCAAATTTCACCATACTACTAGGTTCAACACCTCTATTACCAAGCTTAACCCAGATAATACTGACGATTGGCGCTAGCAGTAGAATGAACAAAGGATTTAATGATTGGAACCAAATACTCGGTATCTCAAACCCCAAAACATCCAAATCTGTATAACGGTCAGCAAATAAGTTAAAAGACGTCGGCTGCTGCTCAAAACTTGACCAAAATAGCGTTGAGCCGATAATTAAAATAAAGCAAATCAATAGACGCAGCTTATCGGTTTTATCAAGCCTAGGTGAGATGAACATAATGGCAAAGTACAGTATCACTACACCTGCAATGATATAAGTCATATACTCCGCCACCATCTGCGGTTGAAACGGCATCAGACCTGTAGAGACTAAAACGACGACTGCCACTAGCAACGCTAAGAATCCAGCGACCCAGCGGCCTATATGTTTATAACGGTCATTGGAGCGCTCCCACTCAGGCGTGATGCCTTTCGCTTGCGCATAGTGTGTTAGCGTTTTTTGAGCAGAAAAACGGTAGATGAGTAGTGAGACCAACATCCCAAGACCACCAACACCGAAGCCAACGTGCCACATACCTTTTTCTTTAAAGATACCGACGATAAGTGCGGCTAATAATGCGCCGATATTGATACCCATATAAAATAAGGTAAAACCACTATCACGACGTACATCACCTTCAGAATACAACGCCCCAACCATCACCGAAATACAGGTTTTAAATAGTCCTGAACCCATAACAATACACATCAAGCCGACGAAAAACAGCGTCATGCCAAATAATGCGGAGAGCGCAATACATAAGTGACCAAGGGCGATAATGATACTACCCCACCACAGAGCACGCTCCTGACCTAGCCAATTATCGGCTAACCAACCGCCCGGTACTGCTGCTAAATATAGCGAACCCGCAAAAATACCATAAATGGCCGATGCGGTAACATCATCAAAACCAAAACCACCGCTGCCTACCGTCGCCACCATAAATAGTACGAGTAGTGGGCGAATACTATAATAAGAAAAGCGCTCCCACATTTCCGTAAAAAATAGCGGACGTAATGGTTTTGGATGTCCCATAAAGCCGTTGTCTAGCGCTTCCAGTTCAGCAGCACCAACCCCTAACTTTGATTCTCTGCTCATACATTTATTCCTTTAAATATCATATTAGTGATGACCAACTACCCAATTACGCAGATGAACGGTCATATAGGCGGAACATTGTTTCACTTGGTTATAACCAAGTAAAGAAAAAGTTGGCTAATAATTACACAAATACCCATAAAAAAACTCGCTCTTAAGCGCTAAGAGCGAGTTTTTGTTGGGATTATCAATGAAGAAATGCGGTCAACTGTTTTATAGAGCCCTAATAATAAGACTAGCCATTCTTGAAAACGCTGTTTGTCAAAAGTTGCTCTGCAAAATTAATCTTATAAGAATAGCATTCAGTATAGGTAAGGACACGCTTATTCTGCGGTTGTTGTCTCTTCGGTATTACCAGCGTCTAGGTCGCCATCAGCTTGTTCTGCGCTCAAGTCAGCATCGCCAACAGCGGCTTGGTTTACCGTACCTGATGCTGATGCCGTACCTGCTTCCGCTGTCACTACCGCACCACTGGTATCTGCAGCTGGTGTGACCGTTGCATCAGCAGCCGTAGCCGGTGCTGCTGTATCAGTGACTGCTTCTACTGGCGCTGCTGCGCTATCGGTCTCAGCGGGGGCTGTATCAGTGGCAACAGATTCTTCTGCCGTCTCAGCCGTAATGTGCTCTCCTGCTGGGCGCAAGAATGCTGAAACACCAATGAGTAAGACGATACCTAAAAATAAGGCAACACCGCCTAAAGCAAATAAGAACTCTTTCTTAGGGTTGTTTTCGACAATATGTTCTGACATACCTTATCCACCTTACACAAAATATTTGAAATATTTGGCTATTATATCGCAATTTATGTCGATTTGTTAAAACCCTTAACTATTTAAAGGGTTTATTATCGAATAAATTATTCAAATTAGCCGCTATTAGTCTGATTCATTAGCTGACCAAACGGCTTCGAGGGGTCGCGCGCTTGCCAAGATAGCTCAATAACAATAGGAGCGCTATAATGAACAAAATCGGGTAATTACCAAAACGCATGAATGGTGTATTACCCACCCGTGCCTGAATATCACCGCGTAGTACCGTCCGTTCAAACTGCGGGGCACGCTCTACAATACGGCCCTTATGGTCGATGATAGCGGTCACACCAGTGTTGGTCGCTCGCATAAACCAGCGACCATTCTCAAGCGCGCGCATTTGTACCATTTGTAGATGTTGCAGTGGACCCGCCGAGGTGCCAAACCAGGCATCGTTTGAGATGGTCAATAAAAAGTCGGTTCCAATCGCATTTTTACGCGTGGTATCGGGATAAGCAACTTCATAACAAACGGCCGCGCCCAAGTTGTGCCCACGTACACGCAGTGGTGACTGATTGTCGCTACCGCGACTATAGCTCATAATCTCTTGGCTACCAGCTAAGTTGGGTAAAATATCAAGCAGACCTTCAAACGGAATATATTCACCAAAAGGTACTAGCCGTTGCTTTTTGTACATGCCCTCTGCATCCGCACCTAACGCAATAACACTATTATAAAACGGTGGGTATTTATCCGTGCTCGGATCAAATGCTGCTTCATCCTTGTAAGGAATACCGGTGACCCACGTGGTATTGGTGGCTTTGGCCATTTTTACCATTTCACTGATAAACCCTACAGCTTCGGTCTGAAACATTGGAATCGACGATTCAGGCCACAGAACAATGTCACGTCCCCACTCAGTACGCGTCAAGGTTGCATAGATTTTTAAGGTTTCTACTTGATACTCGGTCAGCCATTTTAGATCTTGCGGAATATTGCCTTGAACCAGTGATACCGATAAATCAGGCGTGCCTTTAGGTTTCGTCCATTGTGGATTTATCAACCATAACGAGACGCTAAGCACCAGCAAGGCAGCCGTCGCAATCATATAACCACCACGGCGACGCAACAGCTCAACGGCACTTGCCGCTAACAGGATGGCGACAAAAGAGACAGCAAATACGCCGGCAACGGGTGCTAATGACGACAGCCAATATTGCTCGGTAAAGGCGTAACCGACGAACAACCACGGGAATCCAGTGAACAGCCAAGTCTTCATCCACTCTTGCAACACCCAAAGCGCTGCAAAAGCCAAGGGCTGCTTGCCAACCAGTCGATTAAAAATCAACGCCAAAAAGCCATGAAACAAGCCCATGCCCAGACCCATCAGCGCAATCATAATCAACGCCAGCCATACGGGCGTCGCACCATAGACATGGATAGAGGTGTAGAGCCAAAATGCGCCCACGCACCACAGCCCCGTACCGTATGCTTGGCCGATAAGAAAGGCGCGGCGACCTGTCATCTCAGGCATTAATAGCGCGTATAAAATAGCCGGCGACACCAATGCTACTGGCCAAATGCCATAAGGCGCGAGGGCAAAGATAAATATTGCCCCTGCCAGCCAAGCAATCAATATGGCCAAACCCATAGGCAAACCTTTCGGTTTTTCGGGGTTCAGACGTTTTTGCAAATCAACAGTAGACAGACGCATAGCAGTTATCCAAAACCATAGTATCTAAAATGTTACATGTTTAGTATTCAGCCAATATTTAACCTAAAGCTGGCTCAATGGCTATAAACGCCCTATTTTTTCAATAGTATTGTTTGATAATCGTCTTATAAATATAGTCAAAATACCCCAAAAACGCGACGATACTGCTGATATCAATTTTTTGTAGCCTCTGTCTGCGTAGGCACAGCAAGCAAGAAAAATAGATATCAGCAGTGCGTGATGTATCGATATTACTTTTCACTGACTATATAAGATTGATATAAATACAGCGTCTAAAAATTAAACCCGCCCATGATACCAGTCTGCGCCAATCAATGGGTAAATTTGAGTAGTAAAAAAATGACTGCTAAAAGCGACTGATAAAAGTAGCTACTAAAAGTGGCTATTGAAAGTGGCTACTAAAAGTGAATGACAGACAGACAGCAAAAAACACGATCGCAATCGTGTTTTTATAGAAATTATCAGTGCGTTATAAAACTTATGCATGGCACGTATGACAATGACGTCAAAAATACATTAATGACTGCCTATCAATAGGTGCTGCTCAGGATTGGTTTTGGTCAGTTCTAGGTTTTGAATAAAACGCCCTTCTACATCGGTAATGGTGATTTGCCAGTCGTCTATCACCACGCTCTCGCCTTCTAGGTCACCTACATAACCCAGTGCCTGCATGACCAGACCGCCCATCGTATCGACATCGGTATCATCAAAACGACTACCAAGCTCATCATTACAGTCTTCGATCACGGTCGACGCTTGCACACGCCAAGTGTTTGGCTTGTCGGGGTCGGCGACGATATTATTAATGTCACTGTCTTCATCGAAGTCATCATGTTCATCGACGATATCACCGACGATTTCCTCGAGCAAATCTTCCATAGTAACGACACCGCCAAAGTTACCAAATTCATCGACCACAATCGCCATATGTACTTGGGTACGCTGCAATGAGCGCAACAAGGTATCAGAACGCGCCGTCTCACTAATATAGAGCGGCTGACGTACCAAATCTTTTAGACGCTTGCTATCGATTTTGTCTTCTTGATCGCGCACCATGTGCACTAATATAGGAATCAAATCCTTGGCCAATAAGATACCAATGACCGCATCATCATCTTGACTGTCAAAGACGGGATAACGCGAATGCGTAGTCTCAAGGATAATATCCATCACTTCGGCAAGGCTGGTGCTCTCGTGCAGGCCAATCACTTGCGGGCGTGGAGTCATGATTTCGCGCACTTGGGTCGCAGGCAGATCGAGCACGCCTTCTAACATATCCACGGTATCAGGCTCTAAGAACTGGCGCGAGTCCTGTACCAAACGAATCAGTTCATCACGGGTTTCGGGGGCGGTCGATAGCCAGCGTTTTAAGCCGCGCATCGACCAACTACTCGGGCTTGGAGTGTCGTCAGACATGGTAATGTGATTTAACCTCTTTAGTTATTGGCAAATGTTAATTGTTGACAAATTAATAGCGTAAAAACGTAGATGGGGATGAAAGTACTAAATAAAACCAGTCGTTAATAATTAATAAATACCTAGACCAGTTTAAATTAGCTTCACTTTATCGCAAGGCTTAAAGACATTCAACGACAAATTCACGCAAATTGTATTGTCAGTGTGTTATAAACTTTGCTATGGTCAAAGCCTTTATTTATCAATAACAAACACTATGTCCTTACGCTCCTTTTTTTCTCGACTGCTCACGCCGCACTCAAACAACCATCGTTCAGAGAGTGGTGTGGCTCATAACAACCAGCAAAAGCCGACATGGCGATATTACCTTGTACAATTTTTAATCATTACCACTCTACTGCTATCCGCTGTTTGGTTACTGATGGCGATTTGGTATCAGTTTGGCGCGCGCTCAGTGCTAACGTGGTTGGCCATAATCGTCATTATTGGATTGCTTAGCGCCTTGTTTGCCACACGTTATTGGACGCCTGATTCCAAGAAAGCACCGCATAATATAACAGCGGATAGACAAGCTACTGGCAAAAAAACGATAACTAAGAAAACAAAGATTAAATGGCTAGTCGGACTGTACGCGGCGATTTGGTTCGTAGGTGTCGGCTGGTTTATGTCTATTACCCCTGAGCAACAACGCGACTGGATGCCTGAAGTCAGTCAAAAAATCACTTATGAGCGTGATCCAAACAATCCTGATTTGATTACGCTTACCAATGTCCGAAACTTTGATTGGCATACCGAAGATGACGCGACGGCACGCTGGGAGACGCGAACGATTGATATGTCAAAATTGTCTGGCGTCGATGTGGCGAACTCTTACTGGATGGGACCACTGATTGCCCATACCTTGGTAAGCTTTCGTTTTGAAGATGATAGACCCCTCGCCTTCTCCTTTGAGATTCGTAAAGAAAAAGGCGAATCGTTTTCGGCGCTCGCAGGGTTCTTTAGACGTTATGAGCTAAGCCTGATTGCGGCAGAAGAGCGCGATATTATCTATACACGAACGAATGCGCGCGGCGAGCAAGTCTATCTATTGCCAATCAGTCATTTGCAGCAGCATGAGGTCAAGTCATTATTTGAGTCTTATCTGACTGCTGCCGATGAGCTGAATGCGCAGCCTGCGTGGTATAACACCTTGACCAGTAATTGTACCAATATTATCTTTTATATGGCGCGGCTGGTCAGTGGCGATCGTCTACCGTGGGATTACCGAATTTGGGTCTCTGGCTGGCTGCCAAACTATCTCTATGACGTCGGTATGCTCGATACCAACTCTCAATTAAATGAAGAACAGCAGGACGGGCAAAACTGGTCTATGGATACTTGGTACGAACGCACCCATATTAATCCAAAAGTTCGCGGTTTTGACAATCAAATTGGTTCAGAACCTGCTGATAATAGTCGTAAATTTTCTACGCAGATTCGCCAAGGCATTCCTATTCCGCCTTTGGCTGATTCGCAAGCAGAGGCTGAAGAGCAGGCCAAGTCAGCAGCTCAAGCGTCTCAATAATAGTATTGATCATATATTAAATAGTACTCATCATTAAAGCGTAGTTATTCGATGTTGTGTAAATTCAACCATCACCAAATAATCGAGAATATCATTCAACTCAGCCTCTATACGTTGGCGCTCGGTTTCATTGGGTGTTGGGCGGTAAATCGTAACATTAATAGTATTGGTCATTGGGCTAAAGCCAATACTTTGAGCGTCAGGATAACGCTTTAATACCTCAGGCCACGCTTTTTCTTGTATTGCAACAATCAGCTGACGCATTTTATCACTAATGGCTTGGATATAAATAGGAAAGGAATAATTTTCAAATTCCTTTTGCTTAAAGTGATACACATATTTTGGCGGGACGGCTTTAACTTTGGTTAGTGTCGTCACCCTAATAGAAAACTCATCAGGGTCATTGTTATCATAATAAAATTCCGCAATATTCGCGCCTAATTGCTCTGAAATTGCTTCATTCAATGGCAAGCTAATCCTTTGCAATAATAATCGACGCTGCGCCTCTTCAATAGAAACATTAAAATCTTGTGCATAAAACCAAGGAGCACCATTCCTTTCTTCCTCGGATAAAATATTCAGATAATAATCAGCCAATGGCTCGTCTTCATATTTTTTATCTGCGGCTGCCTCTATCTTTTGCCAGTTGACAATAACCATTGCAGCTGATTTAGGAGCAGTCACTGGTGCTGACATACCCTTTACAGGTATAGCTTGAACCGTTTGAGGAGTAGGAAAATTAGTCTCAGACAAGTGAGATATATTTGAGCAGCCGATTGACAAAAAAGCAGCACTGAATATCAAACTTGTTGTAAGGCAAATTTTATGCATATTCCAACCCTTAAATCATAACCCTTTATATCAGCAAATAATTAACTACGGCTTGACCCAATTCACCACGCGCGTTTCCATCTCTTCATCAGACATACCAATCTCCGACACACAGCGACCTGCTACGCCCACATTGGCAGCGCGCATTTTTTGCTGGGTCTCTACCGCATTTTGGGTCAATAATAAATGCCAACTCGGCAGATTTTGTCCTTTATACAAGCGCTTATAAGCACAGTGCGACGGTAGCCACATCATCTGCGGCAAATTCTCCATGGTCAATTGAATACAATCGGGGACATGTTCTTGGCGCGTGTCATAGTGCTGACAATAGCCGGTCGCACAATCCATCAGCTGACAGGTTACATCGGTATATTCGACCATTTCTTCATCATCGTCATTGTCGATGTATTTGATTAAGCAGCAACTGCCGCAGCCATCGCACAACGCTTCCCATTCGCTATGATTTAACTCTGCCAGCGTAAAACGTGACCAAAACTGCGGGCGCAGAGTTTCAGACGCTTCATTTGATTCGCTGTCAGGAAATAGACTCACGATTGTGTCTGATTTCAGCGGCCCAGCAGCATCAGCGTTTAAATTAGCAGCAGATTGATTTAACAAGTTAATAGTCATAGCATTGTAGTCGATTTTTTATAAAGAGACATTTTGATAAAGAGCGTTACAGTATTATAGCTGTTTTTGCTGGATATGGGCGTTAAGGTAGTACAAGTCAGAAAAACGAACCCTCACAATGACGAATAAATAAAACTTACAACATGAAAAAGGACAATAATATGTCAATTAAGACCTTTGAATTAATCAGTACAACCGAAAATGGTGTTGAGCTTATCAGCTATGTCGCGCTACCAGAAAATGCATCAGATGATACGGCATTGCCAGGTATTTTAGTGGCTCCAGAATGGTGGGGCGTGGTCGATCATCCAAAATCAGTGGTCGAACGCTTGGCAGCAGCAGGTTATGCAGCAGTCGCTATGGATGTCTATGGTGAAGGCAAGCTGACCACCGATGCAGCACAAGCCAACATGTGGATGGAGCAAGTATTAGAAGACCAAAATATGCTAATGGCGCGCTGCCGCTTGATTCTCAATGACTTTAGCGATCAATTGGCGGTTGATGGTGATAATCTAGCGGCAATCGGTTACTGCTTCGGTGGTAAAGTCGTCCTCGATATGGCGCGTGATGGTATGCCACTAAAAGCGGTGGCAACTTTCCATGGCAACCCATCAGCGAAACAGCCAGCAGACAAGAACTTCAAAGCCAAAGTATTAGTCGCTCATGGTCGTGATGACTCGATGGTATCCATGGAGGCAATCGAAGGTCTAAAGTCAGAGCTAGATGCAGCAGACGTTGACTACACTATCGACGTTTATGACAATGCTAAGCATGGCTTTACCAATCCGCATGCCGATGAGCGCGCTGCTAAAAACGAGGTGGATCTTGGTTATAATGAGACCGCAGCCAAACAAAGCTGGGAAAACATGCTTGAGTTTATGAAAACCAATTTAGGATCATAGGGTATTTAAGACTCATTTTTTGTAGTAACAGTTTTTCGCAGTAAGTAGTAAACAGTTTCTTAATATAATAAGGCTAGCCTAATAATATCAGGCTAGCCTTTTTGTTTAAGTGAATGCGTTACTTGTGTTTGTTCTTAAATCGAGTCATTATCTTCTCATTTAATATTGAGTAACGGTGCGCCAAGATCATGTCTGATATCAGTTGGTTTGTACTATTTATCTGCCTAGCGGTTATTGTTGTTCTTTATAATAAATTAAGAACCCGCCTTGATCTGCTACAAAAAGATATCACGCAACTGAAAAATGAGTTGCAGATACAAAAGCAAAGGTTTCGCTCCCCTATATTCGATAAAGACAACGATGTTGGGGCTAGCGCTAAACTTGATACCCCTCTTGATACTTATAATAATGTTGAAGCACCGACAGCCTTACTCGACAGTGATATTAGCCAATTTACTACTGAAGAGTTATTTGAGGAAGTGGCTTCACTGTCTAAAACTGAAGCTACCGGTAGTACGGTATACAAGGACGATGACGCGTACGCTAATCTCTCAAAAAATCTATCACCGATAGAGCCTGATGAACGCTCTCTACCTATCGTCACCTCATTGATTCATTCAATCAAAAACTGGTTTTTTGGTGGCAATTTGGTCGTGCGCGTTGGCGTATTAGTATTACTAGTAGGTGTGGTGCTACTGCTACGCTTGCTGAGCGAGTATATAGAGATTTCGATTACTGCAAAGCTCATGACTATCGGTATTGCAGGACTGGGATTGGCAGCACTAGGGTTAAAGCTAACGGCAAAACGTTTCTCGTATGGGATTACTTTACAAGGTGCAGGCTTAGCGATTGCTTATTTGAGCACCTTTTTTGCCTATAGTGTCTATCAAATTATCCCAAGTTTACCGAGCTTTATTGGACTCGGGTTGTTATCCGCCATTACTATTGCTCTAGCCGTACGTCAAAACGCTTTTCCTTTAGCGTTGTTGGCATTATCGGGTGCTTTCTTTGCGCCTATTTTGACTGGTAACGATACCGCCAGTTTGGTGACGTTATTCAGCTATTATTTACTTTTGAACGTGACGATTGCGATTATCGCCCATTACCGCCCTTGGAAAATACTCAACCTATTCGGGGTGGTCGTGACATTTGGGCTGGCCTATTACTGGGGCATGAGCGAAAATTTAAATGCTGTGGTTACATCACAGCGTTGGCTTTTAGTGTTGCTGGTCGCCTTACATTTACTGCTTTATCTGTTTGTCGTCATTCGCTACGCACAGCAAATCATCGCCTATAACATTCTTAATGAAAAAAGTTCCTCTCATACAGATAATGCAAACAACGCAGATAACACGGGCAAAGTTGATTCAAAAAATAACGGCTATGTATTTCCCATTGATACGGGCTTACTGTTTTCAGTACCGATATTGGCATTTGGCTTATTTGCTGCCTTATTAGATGACATCCCTAACGCTTTAACCATTACTAGCGCAGTTTTAGCAGTCATTTATTTAGGACTTGGCTGGTTGTTTGTCCAGCACAGTCAGCGTTATGCTTTAATTACCGAGGGCATGTTGGCATTAGGGTTTGGCTTTTTGGCGTTGGTCATTCCGCTGGCATTCGATGCTGAATGGATTGCTTTTGGCTGGTCGGTACAAGGATTGGCATTGGTGTGGTTCGGACGGCGCTCACTACGCGCTTGGTCAGTATTATTTGGTTTATTATTGCAGCTAATTAGTATCGGCATGCTGATACTAAATGTGGTCTTTGCTATTCAAGACTACCCAATATTGGCCTTAACCATTTCGGCTATCGCTTATCTAAGCACTGTATTTATTTTGCGCGCTAGCAACTCGCCAGCTAATTTAAACACTATCTTGGATAGCGAATTAAAGAATAACTCAAATAGCAACCTAGCGTACTCTCAAGAGCAAACCATCACATCAGATGCAGTAGCGGCCTACGCCAATGCACTGGGCATCAGCACCCAAGCCGCGCAGCAGTGGCTAACCTCAATCAATAGCCAAAGCAAAATCTTTAACCTTGTTTGGCGCAGTCCTCTATTAATACGATTTTTAACTTTTACTGCTATGGCTTGGCTACTACAAGTATTATTGCTTGATTTTAATCACTGGCTTACCAGTTGGCGATTGGCAACGACGACTTTGATTGCAATCGCAGCACTCATCAGCTTGGGCACTTATTGGACCATCAATCGTTATCGCTTGTGGGCAGAGATCAGACAGCTGAGTCATGGCTTACTAGTAGTATTTTATATAATGCTCATCCTGCAGCTACCGCAAAAATTCGAATTCCATTTAGCATGGCAGACAACAAATTGGTTGTTATTTACTGGCCTAATCATTGGTGGGTTGGTCATCGGACAGTTGTGGTTAAAGACGTGGTACGAGCATTCAGAATTGTCACGCTACGATGGCGCGAGCTGGTTAGGCGCTGGCATTTTAGTCATCGCTGCCGCAGCTCACTATGGACTCGCAGATTCAGCTGGGGTGATGGCTATC
Source organism: Psychrobacter okhotskensis (assembly GCF_013248965.1). Lineage (GTDB taxonomy): Bacteria > Pseudomonadota > Gammaproteobacteria > Pseudomonadales > Moraxellaceae > Psychrobacter > Psychrobacter okhotskensis. The sequence continues at coordinate 26,762 of NZ_JABRVQ010000018.1, forward strand.
TTGATTCCAGCTGTTTTGATATTAGCAGGATTATGGTTCAGCTATCGTGATTCCGGTTATCGTCAGCAAAACACGCAAACGCATGAAGTGTCAAATCAAGGTTTTCTGTACTGGTTTGATTGGAAACAAGCGCTATTCCAATGCGCTGCTATATTCGCATCTATCGCCTTATTTTGGGTCGTCATTACCAACTGGTCTTATGACGGTGTGATCTGGGGACTGTCTTATTTTCCGCTACTGAACCTATATGATATTAGCTCTATTCTGGCGCTATTCGTTGGCTTTGGTGTTTATTACCTAAATCAGCAGCATAACCAAAAGCTAAGTATAGCGAATGCTGATATCACTATTAACGATAGTAGCAACAGGATTTTTACCGCTGACAATCTACTGGTCATATTAGGTTCTATCAGCTTTTGGCTGATCTCGAGCATGCTCATCAGAACCTTACATGCCACTATTGGCACGCCGCTATGGGACAGTATTCAGGGCGGCGCGTGGAGTAGCGAGCAAGTGCAGACAGGACTAACCATTCTATGGACGCTCTTGGCTTTAGTCGCCACCATCATCGCCAGTCGCTACTGGCAGCGTGCACTTTGGTTTATGGGCATTGGACTGTTGGGCGTTGTCGTGCTAAAACTGGTAATTGTCGATTTATCACAGACCGAGGCAATTTGGCGAGTGATTTCCTTCCTTGGCGCAGGCAGTTTAATATTATTAATTGGTTATTTGGCACCGTTGCCGCCTGCCCGCGAGGAAAGCGTCAATCAGGCACAAGAGTAGCCGCACATCTGGTTGGGCGAAATTGTGGCGTGAGCACTGTGGTTCTGTAGTAAACTGAACGCCATAAAAAGTAAATGACGATCGTCTTACTTTGAGCATTTTTTATAAAAGGTTATGAAAGCAGATGGATAAGAGAGTAAGTATTCAGTGGTTCCCTGGGCATATGAACAAGGCCCGCAATGAAATCAAAGAAATCATGCCGCAGATGGATGTCGTCATTGAAGTGATTGACGCGCGTATTCCTTATAGCAGTGAAAATCCCATGGTCGCAGCATTACGCGGCGAAAAACCCGTGATCAAAATCCTGAACAAAGCCGACCTTGCTGACCCTGAATTGACCCAAGCATGGATGGACTATCTTGAGCAGCAAAGCGGTGTCAAAGCCATTGCTTGTGATACCGAGAAAGCCAATGATGTAAAGCGTATCATCGCCATCTGTAAACAACTTGTACCCAATAAAGTTGGCACAGGTCGTCAAATCAAAGCCATGATTATGGGCATTCCAAACGTTGGTAAATCCACCTTGATTAATACCTTGGCTGGACGCGCGGTTGCTAGAACAGGTGATGAGCCAGCGGTCACCAAGTCGCAGCAGTTGATTAAGCTGGACGATGACATCATGCTCTATGATACCCCTGGGATGCTATGGCCAAAAGTCGAAAACGAACACTCTGGCTATCGCCTGGCAGCGACGGGCGGCATTCGTGATACGGCGTTTGATTTTGCTGATGTTGCCAGTTATACCGCTGAGTATTTATTAACTGCCTATCCTGAGCTGCTAAAAACTCGCTATAAAATTGAAGAGTTACCTAAGACCGATTGGGAGTTTTTTGAAGTGGCGGGACGTAATCGCGGCTGTGTACGTTCGGGTAATAAAGTCGATACTTACCGTATGTCTGAGATTCTGATTAATGAGCTGCGTAGTGGTAAGCTTGGGCGTATTACGCTTGAGACGCCAGCTATGACTGAGGCTGAAGAAGTCGTCGTCGCAGAACAGCGCATCGCTGCTGAAGAGAAGAAAAAGGCGAAAGAGGAAGAAAAGCGCTTGCGTCGTTTGAAAACACGGAAGAATAGGAAGTAGGTTTAATAAACGTAAGACCAATCATGTAGAAGTGAAAATTTTCCCGTCAGGCAAAGAAACCAACCCTAGCAAATAATAAAACACCAACCCATGTTTCTTTGCCAATGGTGCAATTACTCTAGCAGCTTCTTGCATATTACTATCTGGCAGCGGCAGAGAGACAGCAAAGGTATTCTGTAGCTGCACATGAGCGACCGTTGCTCCAAATGCTAATGATAGCTCGAATGATAAATCACCTTCATGGGCAAATTGCTGTAGCTCAGTGGCGAATTTTAATATGTTTTCACTATGAGCGCTGACCTCTACCTCTAGCAGCTGCGGTAGTAATACACCTGCACTATCGTAAGAGATAGGCAGATACTCATCGCCATCACCCAAACTCGCATCCCAAACATAAAACAAAGCATATTCAGTCATAATCAGCTACTCTAATGGCTCTACGGTAGATAAAATCTCTAAAAGCCTATCCCAACGCTCATTCATTCTATTCTTAGCATACTCGTTTGGTGAGTTATCTATCAGATCACGATACTGTATAACCAAATTATCGAAGTCCTCTCGACCTGCAAGTTTGGCTAAAATAAGGTGTTTATCCACACACTCACCATAGCTGTGCCCTCTTGCAATCCTGTTGTGCAGTAACAAAAAAAGTTGATTATAGCTGGCTATTTTATCTACTTCATCCAGTTTACTGGCAAACTCAGTATTGATAAACTCAGGAATCTGTTTTTGCTTATCTGCAAAGTTTCTATCGCATACAGTAATGTAATGTAGCTTTAAATAAGGAAACTGCTGTCTAAGCTCAGTTGGCGGCGATACTTTGTCATAAATCTCTTCAAACGCTGATGATACAAAATACGCATGAATTTTTAATCTAAAATAGCCGTTCTTACCTTCCGCTCCTCCGGTTAGACGCACATGACCATAAGGCATGGCTTTAGTACAACCATCGACTTTAAGAGAGTCATTAACGTTAGCGCTTGATATTTGGCTGGTTTGATAACCATAGCGTTCTAAGCAATCATGCATGAATGGGTGCAGTATTTTTTCAAAATCTTCTCTATCTCTGGGAACGTCTGCCTCTGGCTTATAGATGTCGGCAGACTGTTTTGCAAGCGCCCGCTTTTCTTTTAGCAGTGTCATCCCTCGTGCGATGTTAGGCGGATAGATCGTACCATCTGGATAGGCGACCATACCCCGCGTGTCATAAAACACTAGCCCTAATTCTTCACATAAAGGGGCGATAACATCTAGCGCTTCACCGTGCAGTGCTTCAGGTGTGGGTATGGCGACGCAAGCGGTCTTAGGATGTGTTTTCATCTCTAAATTTGTATTTACGTAGGCTTCATAAAAGACTTCTGAATAATCCGAGGTTCTGGCTTCGTCCACGAGACGATCTGCCAGCTCAATGATATTTGGGCTGATAGTATCCACTGGCTGCTGGCGCAAAGCTTCAAAGTCGTGCGTTGCTTGTTCCCATGAGCTGTCTTTACTTGGTATACAAGTAACTTGCTGGATATCCCAGACAAAAAAGGTTTGTGCTGACAAGATACTATCTCCTAAACTATTAATGGAAACACTGGTTCTACTTATTATCAAACCGAAAGTGCAAAACACATAATAACTAACTAATACTCTTCTTTAAAAATAACAAACCATTGCATAGCGAGTCAGCCCACCCCATAAATTAGTTAACCTTTTATGGTCTAATATTTTTTATTAATTGACAAGGATTATTCTTGCCTACTTTATTCTCTCAACCTGAGTCATCTCTAAACTCCTTCGCCCCACGTCTACTTGATTGGTTTGCTGAAAATGGTCGCCACGATTTACCTTGGCAACAGCATCAAACCGATACGCCAAATCCTTATATTGTTTGGCTATCAGAAGTCATGTTGCAACAGACGCAAGTGACCACTGTACTACCCTACTTCGCGCGTTTTATGACATCGTTTCCGACAGTGCAAGATTTAGCAGCAGCGGACTGGGATACTGTGGCAGAGCATTGGGCAGGGCTTGGTTACTATGCGCGCGCACGTAATTTGCATAAAGGTGCTAAGCAGTTGGTTGAGGTAATCGATAAAACGGGCGATTTTCCGCAAACCTTAGCCGGTTGGGAAGCGATCTCTGGCGTTGGCCCGTCGACTGCTGGCGCGATTATGGCGATGGGGCTACATCGTTATGGCGTCATCTGTGATGGTAACGTTAAACGAGTAATCACAAGGTGGGCGGCAATCGATGGCGATATCACTAAGTCAGCGACGACCAAAGAGCTGTGGGCATTGGCGGAACGTTTAACGCCTGTCGATGACTCAGGATTATTTGCGCAAGCCATGATGGATATGGGCGCAACCTTATGTACTCGTAGCAAGCCTGCTTGTCTGTTATGTCCGCTACAAGATGATTGTATTGCCCATGCGCAAGGTCGCGAAACCGATTATCCAGTAAAAGCGAAAAAACAGCCCAAACCCAGTAAGTTTAGCAATGCGTTATTGATAGAAGATATTGATGGCAAAATACTGTGGTTACAGCGCCCCGATAACGGTATTTGGGGCGGACTGTGGAGTTTACCTTTGCAGTTTGTTGAAAAAATTGACGGTAAAGTAAGTGGCAAAACGACTGCTAAAAAATCAGAAGCCAGTGAGGATAAACCATTAAAAGTTGCTAGCAATGAAAAAGTATATGAAACAGAATTTACCACTGCTGAACAAATTATTAACGAGTGGTTAGATGAGCATAAACTGACAGCAAAAGCAGTCAGTAAAACTTTATTAGACGATGCCCCTATTAAGCATTCGCTGACCCATTTTCATTGGTATTTGACACCACAATCAGTCACTTTAAACGCTAAGCAAACTGCCGAAATGACCAAAGCCTTACAAGCGGCAGAGATTAATATTCATTGGTTAAATGCTAATGCTGCGCAAGCAACGCTTGGATTACCACGAGCGATGGTTAAGATTTTAGAACAATAAGTGAATTCACTTAAATAAAATTCATAAAAAAAGCGACTCACAATGAATCATGAGTCGCTTTTTTTATTTAAGAAATACTAGAAGATTAAGACTTCGGCACACGCAAACGCATCAAGCCTTCTTGTTGTACCGTTGCTACCAATCGACCATCTTGCCAAAACTGCCCATGGTTTAAGCCCTTGGCATTAGACGTGGTATCACTCCACATGTCATACAATAGCCAATTATTCAAATCAAAATTGCGATGAAAATGCATCGAATGATCGATACTGGCCGCTTGTAAGCCGCTGGTCATAAAGCTAACGCCGTGTGACATCAGCCCTGTACCAACCAGATAAAAATCAGAAGAGAATGCCAACAGTGCTTGCTGAATAGCAATAGGCTGCTTGCCAAGCTCACGAATGCGCAACCAGTTCGCCTGTTTAGGCTTCATCGGCTCTGGATGAATCGGGTCACGCGGTTTGACCGGCTTAATCTCAACATGACGACGGCGCATAAAACGGGCTTTTAGCGCGTCTGGGACTTTTCCGACATACTCTTCTTTTAAATCCTGCTCGGCGAGCAAATCTTCAGGCGGCGGATAGACTGGCATATCTTCTTGATACTCCAAGCCCTCTTCCATCGGCGAAAACGAGGCAATCATCGAAAATATCACTTGCTCGATCGGCGCTTTGCCACGTACTTCTTTATATTGAATCGCCGTTACTTCGCGCGCAGACAGACTGCGACCGTCACGTAGGCGACGCACTTGATAAATCACCGGCTGATTGATGTCACCACCACGCAAAAAATAGCCATGCAGTGAGTGACAAGGCTTTTCTTGATCGAGTGTATGAGCCGCTGCCATGATCGCTTGCGCCAGCACTTGCCCACCAAAAATACGACTGCCAACATAGTCATGGCTCTTACCCTCAAAGACATCGGGGGTAACTTCAATAAGCGCTACAGTAGCCAGCAGCTCATCAATCAGTTGCGAATAATCGGACATGACGATATGTTTCCTTATTTTTATCAAAAACGCTAAGCATCTAAAAACGAGCCTCTAAAAACACGCACTCAACGATATCGATATGATATCGCGAAAGATCCTTTGCGGTTGAATGTAAAATAATTTGAAATCACTTGTTAGAAAGACACAAGGGAGATTCTAGAACAAAAAATACAGTTGTAGTAGCACGATGACTAAACATTCATTATTCGGCAAGAAGGCCAACATCTTACCCAAAATTGCGGGCTTTGGCTAGATAATAGCCACTTACTAGCCAGTCTCTGTCTCATGTATTGGGATAACAGATAAGATAGGCGAAATCCATTGTCATGAATCAATCATAAAAAAACGAGACGATTAAGCACCTCGTTTTTTTATCAGAATTTTAACTTATGGTTTTACTGCCACTAGCACGCGGATAGAGTCTGGCACTAGCGATAAATTACTTAAGGCTTGCTCGCCTTGGGCTTTTAGTTGCTCAAGACGTTCAATCTCTGCAGGACGGACGTTAGGATTGATAGTTTGCAGGTGCTTTAGGCGTTTGATTTCACGTGACCACTGCTGGCTAAAGCGGGCACTCGCTTGCTCACCAATCTCTGCAAGCTGCTGACGGGCAATGTCTTCTGCTTCATAATAACGCTGCTCAATCACATCGCCGCGCACTTTAATCACTTGGCGCGCACGGTTTTTATCCAAACGCTCAATATGCGGCATAATCATATCGGCGCTGATACGCGCGGATAAATCACTGCCCTGCTCACTGATAAACACACGGATATTTTGTGTGGTTAAAGTCGCTGGCAAATTGAGCAATCTTGGCGCAATGGCTTCAACGCGAAAATTCACTTCGAGCAACACCATGCCTTGTGGTACGGCAGCACTTTTTAACATCGCCACCGTAGTATTACCAAAGGTACTGGTACTTGCTAGCTCATAAATCGCGCGCATCAATGGATGCTCATGAGTGATAAATTCGATATCTTCACGCTGTAGCGCTTGCTCACGGTCAAAGGTCAAGGTCATGCCGTCTTCATCGCCAAGTGGCAAGCCATCGATATAATCACTAATCTCAGTGCTATCAATAGGGGCAATCACCCACGAGCCATCGCGTTGGATATTATGGTCAATATTGGCAGAAGCAAAGAAACGCTCGATAAACTGTGGCAATAGATTATGCCCATCAAAATCACGCATGGCATCAGCGATACGACCAGCCACACGGGGACGGCACGAGTTGTATTCTAATAGGCGATCACGACCCGCTTGTAGCTGTGCTTCCAGCCCCAACCGCGTTTGTAGCGCTTCTTCGATAATATCTTGCAAGGTCGTACGATTAGCATCGGTATCCGCGCCTTCAAGCATCGGCTTTAGGTCTTGAATATACTGCTCTTGCACGCTCTGTGCGGTCGGTGAAATCTGATTAAACATATTGAGCGCATCGTGATACCACTGATACAGTCGCTCTTGCGCCGTCCCTTGTACGTAAGGCACATGCAGCATAATCTGTTGGGTTTGTCCGATACGATCTAGGCGACCGATACGCTGCTCCAAGGTATCTGGATTGGCGGGTAAATCCCATAGTATCAGCTGGCTGGCAAACTGGAAATTACGACCTTCTGAGCCAATCTCCGAGCACAATAATATCTGTGCACCTTCACTGTCTGCGAAGAATGCGGCTGCTTGGTCACGCTCAAGCAATGTCATCTGCTCAGTAAAGATAGCCGTCTTAATGCCTGCATGCAGACGTAATACCGCCTCCAAGCTTTCAACGGTCGCGCCACTACGGGCAATCAATAGCACTTTTTTATGCTTAAGCTCACCGCGCAAAATATCAATCAACCAAGGCACACGTGGGTCGTCTTCTAGCCAGCCGCCGTCAGGTTGGTTTTCTTCGCCCCATAGCTGCTCGCGCAATTTACCATTGGTTTGATAGCTGTCTATCCACGCCTCAGGCAATGCCAGTGGATACGGCTGACTGCTACGACCATAAAACCCTTTGACACTCTCACGAGTATTACGGAATAAAATACGACCCGTACCGTGACGATCTAGTAGCTCGTTAAGGGCATGTGTGCGCAGTTTTTCGTCATCATTAATCGTTGCCAACTCATCAAGGCTGATGTCTAGCAAGCTGCTTAACGCGGCAATTTGACTGTCGCTCAAAGGCTTGTCTTCGATTAACACAGCAGCGACGGCAGCCGTTTCAGCAAAGGCTTCTTGACCATCGATAAACTCATCCAAATCATCAAAGCGATCTGGATCGAGCAAACGCAATCGAGCAAAGTGACTTTGCGCGCCAAGCTGCTCAGGCGTTGCCGTTAATAGCATCACCCCTGGCGTCTCTTCGGCAAAGTCAGCAATCAAGTCATATTTATCATTGCCGCCTTGTGCCTCATCCCAATGCAGATGATGCGCCTCATCGACCACCAATAAATCAAAACCAGCTTCCATCGCTTGGTCATATAAGTCAGGATGATCGAGCAATAGATCCATACCCGCAATGATACATTGCTCGGTGGCGAAGACGTTTTGTTCAGGATCGTGTTCTTTAATAGCTGCCGTACGTACCAAATCAAATAAAGCAAAGTTTAAGTTAAAGCGACGACGCAGCTCAATCATCCACTGATATTGCAAACTGTCTGGTACGAGGATAAGCACACGCTCAGCTTTACCCGTTAACAGCTGTTGATGAATAATCAAACCCGCTTCGATGGTTTTACCCAGACCCACTTCGTCAGCGAGCAGCACACGCGGGGCGATACGCTTGCCAACTTCGTGAGCGATATAAAGCTGATGTTCAATAATATCGACGCGCGCGCCCATCAAACCTTTGAGTGGATGACCGGCCAGCGCCGACTGCATACGCAGGATATCTTGGCGCAGCTCATACCAATCGCCGCGCTCAATACGACCAGCAAGTAGACGCTCAAGCGGCTTAGCCAAGGTAATATTGGCAGCAAGGCGGGTTTCCATAATGCCGCGCTCATGCTCATCGACACCATATTTGAGTACACCCATGACCTCATCAATGGCATTGACCATGTAGCATTTGCCATCTTGGTCATAAATGCTGTCGCCGACCTTGAACACCACGCGTGATAATGGCGCAGAATTTTTGGCGTAGACGCGCGTCTCTTCACTTTGCGGGAATAAAATATGCACACAGCGGTCATCAACATCGATGACCACACCCAAGCCAAGCTCAGACTCCGTATCAGATAAATAACGTTGACCAACGGCGAATTCAGTACTGTGCAATGAAGCAATAGAGATAGTCATAAGGCGATGTCTTTTGTACTCAGATAATAGGAAAAAATAGATAGCTCACAATGAGAGTCGCTAGGGTTGTCACTAGCGCGATATCATTCATCAGATATCACTCATCAATAGTCTGATAGGTCACCGGCCATACCGGCAGCATCAGTTTATTAGCTAGGTCGCAAGATAAAGCCGACCATTATATAACGTTAGCGGCTAGATGAGTGCGTTTAGTTGAGTTTTCAAGAGCAGATTCGTGCAAGATTACCGCAATGCCAAGCATAAGTTGGTCATATAAAACAAGAAGATAACGACTCGCAAGTAAAGAAAAAATATTGTCATTATAAAATTGCTTCTGTATTGTTAACAAATGCAATAGAACATTTCTTTTTTCTTACCTGAACTGTCCAAACGCTCCTCTAAATATACCCTTTAGACACTCATTATTCGTCATTAACTGCTTTACGGTGTTCTTAAGCACAGCGTGGCTTTTTATAGTCTTCAAAATTATAGTCTTCAAAATTATAGTCTTTAAAATTATAGTCTTTAAAATTATAGTCTTTAAAGTTATGGCAATTAAATTTAATCAGTCGATTAAGTTATACCGCCATAACTTTTATACTTTTAGGTGTTTTGCCGTTATACATAGACCATTTTAATCAAAATTACACATAACCACCTGATTGATTGCGATCATTAGGGTCTGTTGAACATTCAAATGTTAGGACTGCTGATTGCTAAAATCGTCCCAAACCTTTTATCAAATCAGGCGTAAACCGACGATAATGTCGAGACCTTAGCTAGGTTTACAACAACGTTTGGGGTGATTTTAGCATCAGCCTTTTAGGGCAGGGCTATTTTTTGCCAATACATAGCGAAATTGTCTAACCTAGAACGACTAGTCGTCAAAAATTTCACTGCGTATTGTCTAAAAAATAGACGCTGCCAGTACCACATTTGAATGTTCATCAGACCCTAAATTGTATTGGCAGTTTTTTTTGTGGTCACCATTATCCAAGGACCATCACCACCATGAGTGCCTCCAAAAAAGTTGGCTTTTTTAATCAAGTCAGTACCCAAGTGACTACTATTCTATTTATTGCTTTTGCAATCGTACTCGCCGTCGTCGTTTATGTTGTTGGTAAAGAAGGCTATGAGAAAATCCGCCTTGAATCTGCAAAACTGGTGGCTGAACGTGGTAATACGGCAGTCAATAGTATCTCTGCTGATATCAATCGGGTGATGCGTAGTGCGTTGCTGCTGCAACAAAGCGCACAAACCTTGCCAACAGAAGAGGCGATTTTACAAGCCAGTACCGCCAATGCCTTTGATAAGCGTGATTATAGTTTGTTAGGCAGTGGTGGTATTTGGCCTGATAACGGTGCGCTTGGGGCAAATACTGCCACTCACCCGTTCCTGATGGTACGTCAAAACGGCGATTATCAAGCGGTGTTGAGCGACCCAAATCCAGCCAATCCTTATTATCAGGAAGATTGGTTTAGCGTCTTAAAGCTGCTCAAACCCGAGAGCTGTATCTGGAACCATGTACGCGCGAGCCAAACCAAAGGCGAGCTGGCGATGAGCTGCGGTGTGGCAATCAAGCGTGACAATCAGTTTTGGGGTGCCAGTACGGTCAACTTTACCCTAAACCAGCTACAAGAAAACATCGTTCAGTTAAGTGAAAGCTCAGGTTCAGGTTACATTCTACTCTTGGATAACAGTGACAAGGTTATCGCTTCTTCTAACCCTGAACGCTTGAGCTATATTGATGAAAAGACAGGCACGCCACTTGATATTAAGCAAGTTATCAACTCAGACCCTGCTTGGCAACCGGTGCTTGATTTCTTAGATGTCCAACGTAACGAGACTATTGAGCAAGTTGCTGCTAGCGTATCGCCGCAAGTACAGCAAGTATTGAATACGATTGATAAAGCAGAAACGGGTGATTCCAAAGGTTATTATTTGGTCAATTATGCCGCTTATCTCAATAATAGCGAAAACAAGCAAAACGCTATGGATAGTCGCTTATTGCAGAGCTTTGAGCTGACTAAAGACAACTTCTACAACGGCAGTCAAGCGTACGTGTTTGAGATTCCTGAGACCTATTGGAAGCTTATCGTTGTCCAGCCTGATGCTGAAATTAACGCTATCGCCGATAATCTCAGTGAAAACTTGATTAACTGGATTGCCTTGGCGCTATTAATCACAGCGGGTGTGATTTACTTTATGCTGACATTCTTGGCATTCAAACCGTTGAAAGAAACCACCGATAAAATCTCTAAAGCGGAAAACCTGATTAACAATAAGCAATATAATAAGCTAAGCGAGGTTAAATTCGCTGAAGGTCGCAACGAGATTGGACTGGTAAACGGCTCTATTAATGACCTATTAGGCCGTATCCAATCTAACGAAGGTAAGCTTGCCAATATCAATCAGCAGCTAGAGATTAAAGTTGAAGAACGTACCGCTGAGCTACAAGATACGTTAAAAGAGCTGAAAAACTCTCAGCTGCAATTGATTCGTTCAGAAAAAATGGCGACGTTAGGTCAAATGGTTGCGGGTGTTGCTCATGAAGTAAATACGCCATTATCTTATGTGCAAAACAACCTTGAAATTATCGGTCAGTTGACTGAGCAATACGAAGAGCTGATTGAACTGGTACAAGGGTTAAAAGCCGTTAAAACGGATGCCGCTGCTGATGGCAAAATTGATACGCTATTGGCAGATATCGTCCGTGCTTCCGATGAAATCCAAGAAGATGACTTGTCGTCTGAGCTAAAAGAGCTGATTAAAGATTCACTCTTTGGCGTTGAGCAAATCACTGAAATGGTGTTAAACCTACGTAATTTTGCCCGCCTTGATGAGTCAAAAGTGAAAACCATCGATGTACGCGAGTGTATCGAAGCGTCATTGAAAATCGCTGGCAACTCTATCAGACATCAAGAAATTGTCACAGACTTTGCCCCAACGCCTGAGATTAAATGCTCGCCGTCACAGATTAACCAAGTCTTGGTCAACCTATTGAATAACGCTGCGCAAGCTATGGGAGAAAAACCTGATGGCAAAATCGAAGTGCGGACGCGCTCTGATGACAGCAATGTCTATATCGATGTCAGCGACAACGGCAAAGGTATGAGCACAGAGATTCTCAATCAAATCTTTGAGCCGTTCTTTACCACTAAGGGCGCAGGCGAAGGTACTGGACTTGGTATGGCCATCAGTCAGCAGATTATGGAGCAGCATAATGGCGACATTCAAGCGGTCTCGACCGAAGGCGTTGGCACCACCTTTACCTTAACGCTACCGATTGATAATGACTTAACGGAACAAAGCCTAGCAGCGTAAACGCTAGGTTCTGTCTTATTATAATTGATATTTTAATGATTATATAAAGCTATAGCACTATTATTCATCATAAGGATACCATCATGAATGAATTTGAAATGGAAACCCCTAGCACGGAGTTAGGGTCTGAACCAAAGCCAAAACTGGCATTTATTGACGACGAACAACGCATTTTACGTTCGATGAAACTGCTGTTTCGTAAAACGCATGACGTTTTTATCACCACTGACCCGACTGAATATATCGACTATATCAAAAACAACCACGTACACGTGGCGGTCAGTGACCAGCGTATGCCTGAGCGCGTTGGTGTCGATATCTTGCGCGAAGTCAAAGAAGTATCGCCGTCTACCATGCGTATCTTATTGACCGGTTATGCTGATTTGAACGCGATTATCGGCTCTATTAACGATGGAGAGATTTATCGTTATTTGACCAAACCTTGTAAATCTGAAGAGCTGCTTGCCGTCGTCGGTCGCGCCACCGAAATCGCTTTGACCTATAATCCAGACGAAGACGCTGAACAATTCGACAGCTCAGGCAACAAACAAACGCTATTGGTCATCGATGAAACCAACGATCTGATTGAGCAAATACGTAAGCAGTTTTCGAACAGCTATAGAGTCCTGCATGCTAAAGGCTTAGAAGAAGCTTATGATTATTTGGCGAATGAAGATATCGGTGTTTGTATTACCGACATCAATGTCAGCGGCGAGAACATCGCGCCGATTATCTTTACCTTGAAACAAGATGCGCCGCACTTGGTGGTTTTAGTACAAACTGAATTCCAAGATGCAGGTTTGCTCATTGATTTGATTAATAAAGGTCAGGTCTATCGCTGCTTACCAAAACCAATGCGCGCTAGCCTCCTTGAGATTAGCGTCAACCGTGCGTTCCAGCATCATACAAAACTGAAAGCCAGTCCTGAATTGGTTAAGCGCTATGAAGTCGAGCACGACCCTGAAAACGACGTGCGTATTGATTTAAGCAGTCGCGTACGTAGTCTAATAGGTAAATTGCGTAAGCGTTTCTCTTTATAAGCGTAAAAGCGACGTAAGCACAAAAACGACTGTCTCAAAAAATAAAACCTCTATTTCAATGAAATAGAGGTTTTTTGCTGGACGCTTTTTGACGGGGTTTTTTGACTAAAGACTGCAACGTGCTATAGTCAAAATATCCTAAAAGCGCTGCGGTATTGCTGATATCAATTTTTCGTAGACTCTGTCTGCGCAGGTACAGCAAGCAAGAAAAATGGATATCAGCGGTGCGTGATGTTTCGATATTACTTTTCACTGACCATACATTAAGCCGATGACCATCTATACGACAATAATAAATAAGGAATAACCATGCAAGCCGTTTTTTTAGATAAAGGTACGTTTTCTGATGGCGTCGACTTGCCAGCACCGACAGGCATCAGTGATTATGTGACTTATGATGATACGCCAAAAGACAATGACGTTATTTTGGCGCGCTGCAAAGACGCTGATATTATCATCACCAATAAAGTCCAAATTGATGCAGAAGTAATAAGTAAACTCCCCAACCTGAAGCTTATCCAATTGACTGCCACGGGGATGAATAACGTCGATCAAGAGGCTTGTAATAAGCATAATGTCGCACTGTACAATGTCGCGGGTTACGCAGTCAAAAGCGTTCCTGAACATACCTTTATGCTCATGCTGACTGCTATGCGCGCCAGCATTCACTATCATCAAAAAGTGGTCGATGGTACCTGGCAAAATAACGGTAACTTCTGCCTACTGGATATCCCGTTGATAGATTTGGAAGACAAAACACTAGGGATTATTGGCGTTGGTACCATCGGTAAGCGCGTCACCGAGATTGCCCGTGCCTTTGGTATGAGCGTATTGTGGGCAGAACATCAAGACCGTACGCCGCGTAATGAGGATTATACGGCGTTTGAAGAGGTACTGGCGCAGTCTGATGTGCTGAGCTTACATTGTCCATTAAACGAGCAAACCCAGCACCTTATTAATGCAGATACTCTGGCAAAAATGGCTAAGCAACCACTTATCGTCAACGTTGCTCGTGGCGGCGTTGTCGATAGCCAAGCGCTGACTGATGCCATTAATAACGAGCAAATCATCGGTTATGCCAGCGACGTGTTTGAGCAAGAGCCTATCACTGACGAGGATCCGCTACTCAGCATCAGTGATCATCCGCGCGTCATCTTTAGCCCGCATAACGCTTGGGGCAGCAAAAGCGCGCAAGAGACCCTATGGGAAATGCTAAGTAAACAAGTTGCTGATTTTATCAATAAGCACTAAATGGCAACCAATAAAAGATCGTGAACAAAGAACTGCCGTTAAGAATGGGCGCTAACGCACTTAACGGCTAAAACGTAACCAGTCGTCTTTTATTTTACGGTACTTGAGCATGATGCAGTCGCTGACATAGTTGTTGGTCACGTGCCAAGGATAACGATCACCTTGCTTGGGCAGCTCATCTTGCGCCCGCTGCACATAGCCCGCCGATAGTGCACCCATCACCGTATCAGGCTGAACCTGCACTTTTTCGTGCTTGGTCTCAGCTTTTGGCACAGCGACCTGATAGCGATGGCTCTGCATATGCTCAAGTAGCCGTACGACATACTGACAGCCCAAGTCGATCTTTAGCGTCCACGAGGCGTTAATATAACCGAACAACACGGCCATATTCGGCACACCCTCAACTAAGACTGCTTTATACGTCATGCGTGCGCCCACATCGACAGGCTGACCATCGATATATAAGGCTGCACCGCCGAGCATTTGCAACTTCAATCCGGTTGCGGTGACAATAATGTCAGCATCGAGATGTTTGCCTGACTCAAGCATGATACCCGTTTTGGTGAAGTGGCTGATTTGATCAGTGACTACCGCGGCTCGTTTGCTATGCAAGGCATTAAATAAATCGCCATCTGGCACCGCACATAGTCGCTCATCCCACGGATTGTAAGCCGGTACAAAATGATCAATCTTCACACCACTACCCTTTAACTCTTTTTTTACGCCATGGGTCAATAGCGCTTTTAACACTTTCGGTGCGTGGGTGGCAACCTGATAAACGCCTTGCTGTCTTAAGACGTTACGCGTCCGCAGCAGCGTATAAGCTTGCTGTTTTGATAAAGGCGAAAATTTAGCAGAGAGCCAATCAAGCGCATAATCATCACCGGGTACGCTTGCCACATAAGTCGGCGACCGTTGCAGCATCGTGACATGGCGCACGCATTGACCGTCGTCTTTATTGACCATTGCAGGCAACAAGGTCATTGCTGTGGCGCCGCTACCGATAATGACCACTTTTTTATCATCATAATCGACATTCTGCCAAAGCTGCGGATGAACGATACGACCTTGGAAGTCTTCTTCGTTTTCAAAATAAGGTTGATAGCCTTGTGCGTAGTCGTAATAGCCCGTGGCACCGACGACGAAATTAGCGCTCAAGGTAGACACCTCGCCGCTCGCATGATTTTTAATCATGGCTGACCACCGTTGATCGCGACTTGACCACGACAATTGCAGGACTTCATGCTGATAGCGAATATGTTCCGACACGCCAAATTCGCATGCCGTATCAGCGATATAGCGCTTAATATCCTCACCCGCTGCCAGCATGCGATGATCCAACCACGGTCTAAAGCTATAGCCAAAGGTCAAAGCGTCAGAATCTGAGCGAATACCAGGATAAGTGAATAAATCCCACGTGCCGCCTAAATCTGAGCGTTTTTCTAACACGATAAATGGCGGCGTTTTTGGGTCCATACGTGGTTGCTTCTTTGGCTTGCGTTGTTGTAAATGGCAGGCCATGCCGATGCCAGCAATCCCTGCACCAATGATGAGAACATCACAATCTACTGGCGGCGTTGCTGGTGATTTTTTGCGTTTAAAGCGCTGGCTAATGGCTTGTTTGGTTGCAGTCATATCAAGCATAATACGTTCCTTGTTTTTACATGACGGGTTTTAATTTGCATGATGACTTTTACATTATTAATTTAGGGTCTGTTGAACATTCAAATGTGGCACTGGCAGTGGCTATTTTTTAGACAATACGCAGTGAAATTTTTGATGCCTAGTCATTCTAGGTTAGACAATTTCGCCATGTATTGGCAAAAAATAGTCCTGCCCCTGCTTCTGTACTTGGGGCTGATGCTAAAATCACTCCAAACGTTGTTGTAAACCTAGCTAAGGTCTCGACATTATCATCGGTTTACGCCTAGTTTAGTGTGATTTTTGCGATCAGCAGTCCTAGCATTTGAATGCTCAATAGATCCTAATAACAGAGCTTTTAAAAAGGGCTGGGGCTTTCCCAATCCATCCACGCGCCAAGCGTAGGATGTTTGAGGCGCAATTGCTGCGCATGCAGATTGAGTCGCGGTGCAATCGTTAGGGCCTCCCCTTCAGCATAAATAGGATCGCCAATCATGACGTGACCGACGTGTACCATATGGACACGTAACTGATGGCTACGACCAGTGACCGGCTTTAGCATCACGCGCGTGACCGGCTGACCATTGCAATCCTCATGTGCTAGCACTTCATACAAGGTGAGCGCGTGCTTTGACCAGTCGTGGTCGACGATATGGCGCGGTTTGGTGCTTGGCTCATAGCGTACTGGCACTGAGATTTTACCCGTTGCCCCCACGCTTTCCCACGCGCCAAAAACCCGTGCTTGATACTTCTTTTGTGGTAACCGTTCAATAAATTGCTTACTGATATTGGTTTGTGCCTCGGCATTTTTTGCAAAAATGAGCAGCCCTGAGGTATCCATATCCAATCGATGAATCAATTTAACCGCCGGATTGGCACGCTCAAGCCGCGCGAGCAGACTCACCTTTAGGGTTTTACCATCGACACTCAATAGTCCTGCTGGCTTATCGACCACCCAGATGTCATCATCTTCATAGACGGTAACGGCTTGCGCAAATTCTTGAAAAAATTCAAGCGGATAGTCCTTTTCTTGGGCGTTAAGGGTCAGGATTTTGTCGTCAGTAAAAGGCATAAAAAAAGCTACTTATATTATTGGACTTAAATTATATTATTGGATTTAAAGTTGGGGACTAGCGTGTATCAAAAAGCCAAGCTGACAATAGCATCTGAATTGAATTATCTACACTGAAGTATACAAACTGAATACTGACACTAAGTCTTTTAGCTAACGTTGAAACTGAAACTGAGCATAAAAACAATCTTAGCGCACAAAGCCAAGGTCAGGTGTGAGTGCAAAACTAAAATGACAACAGAGGATGCAAGTGACAGATAGAACATAACCTGTTTAGTTATGTTTCGATTTATTGTGCTAATAGTAATTGTTAAGCAATTTAACCAGCTGGCGTCTGCCAATCGTTGCCAAACATGTTAATATAATGGCACATTTTCACCCCTTCTAAACAATTCTTTGACCACCAACTGATTTATTATTAAACCGATATATAGGTCGATGAGTGGTGATAGAAGTAATAAAACAAGAGAGATAAAATTATGTCAGACCTTATTGTACATACTACCGACACAGACTTTGATCAAGACGTTCTACAATCAGACGTACCTGTACTAGTAGACTTCTGGGCTCCATGGTGTGGTCCTTGTAAAGCCATCGCCCCTATTTTAGAAGATCTAGCGACTGAGTACCAAGGTAAAGTTAAAATCGTCAAAGTAGACGTAGACAACAACCCACAAGCGGCTAGCCGTTTTGGTATTCGTAACATCCCAACGCTATTTGTATTCAAAGATGGCGAAAAAGTTGATTCAGTAATGGGCCTACAGCCAAAAGCTGAATTGGCTAAAGTACTAGACAAGCATTTATAAGTTAAATTTTCTCGCTTCAGACTATCTTGAGCGGGTAAAATAGAATAACTGAGAAAGCCATTATCTGACTAAGATAGTGGCTTTTTTGCTTGTTTTTTGTGCAAAAAACTCGATAATGTGACTTTTTTGGCAAAATTTATTGACAACGCTATTGTGAAGACCGTATAGTCTGCTGACAAGAGAAAACCAACTGTTTTCCTAAGTATCTTGTCGCTATTCTCCTCGTGTTTATCAACAAAAACACAATCGTCATTATAAACACCATTGCTGAACAAAATGACTAAACGCAATTACTGATATTGAGTTTTTGACGCAGACTCTTATGTAGCCTTTTTTATCCTTATTTCTTATTACCTTGCATCCAATGATGACAATGCGTACATAAGCAGACATATAAAACCAAAACTACATAAACTACAGCGCTGTGCACACACCCATATCATCATATTACCGTTATTTTAATCACTGTCGTGATTTGTGCTGCTAATGGCATCTCTCATCTGATCAATTGCTAATGACCTATCTATGAATCTTACTGAATTAAAGAAAAAATCAATCGCTGAGCTATTGGCTATCGCCAAAGAAATGGGTCTTGATAATATGGCGCGTAGCCGTAAACAGGACATTATCTTTGCTATTCTAAAAACCCATGCGCGTAACGGTGAAGCCATTTATGGTGACGGCGTACTTGAGGTTCTTCCTGATGGTTTTGGATTTTTGCGCTCATCAGAAGGCTCATATTTAGCCGGTCCTGATGATATTTATGTTAGCCCTAGCCAAATTCGCCGTTTCAGTCTAAAAACTGGTGACAGTATCGCTGGTACGATTCGTCCACCAAAAGATTCTGAGCGTTATTTTGCATTATTAAAAGTTGGCGAAATCAACTTTGATACGCCAGATCGCTCACGTCATAAGCTTATCTTTGAAAACCTGACGCCCCTATTCCCAACTGAGCATTTAAAACTTGAGCTTGGTAACGGAACCACTGAAGATTTGACTGGCCGTATCATCGATCTAATCGCTCCGATTGGTAAAGGTCAGCGCTCTATCATCGTCGCACCGCCAAAAGCGGGTAAAACGATGTTGCTACAGACCATCGCGCAATCAATTACTCGTAATAATCCTGAATGCTATCTAATCGTATTATTAATTGATGAGCGTCCAGAAGAAGTCACCGAGATGGTACGTACGGTACGCGGTGAAGTGGTCGCCTCTACCTTTGATGAGCCGCCACAGCGTCACGTACAAGTCGCTGAAATGGTCATCGAAAAGGCCAAACGTTTGGTTGAACACAAGCAAGACGTGGTGATTTTACTTGACTCCATCACCCGTCTTGCTCGCGCCTATAACACCGTTATCCCGTCATCAGGCAAAGTATTGACCGGTGGTCTAGACGCCAACGCCCTTGAGCGTCCGAAGCGTTTCTTCGGTGCAGCGCGTAACGTTGAAGAAGGCGGCAGCTTGACCATTATTGCCAGTGCACTTATCGATACCGGTAGTAAAATGGACAGCGTTATCTTTGAAGAATTCAAAGGAACCGGTAACCAAGAGATTACCCTTGAGCGCGACTTGGCCGAAAAGCGTGTCTTCCCTGCGATTAATATCAAAAAATCGGGCACACGCCGCGAAGAGCGCCTGCTGGATGAAGATAAATTGCGTAAGGTTTGGATTTTACGCAAACTGCTGCAGCCGATGGATGGCGTCCAAGCTACTGAGTTCTTGCTAGATCGTCTAAAAGAAGCTAAGACTAATGACGAATTCTTTGAGCAAATGAAGCGTAAATCTCAAAACTAATCGTCTTATCGTTGCTATTATATAAAAAGACCGCTTACTTATAAGCGGTCTTTTTTCTGACTCACATAAATAATAAAGATGAAAACAGTTAGCGTATTATCGAATCAAATACAATAACCCTCAGCAAAAGCACTACCATCGATACAGTGAGGCAACATCTTTTACACTCTATTTGCAAAGATTAGCGTTTTTACCACGACTAGAAAGGTATTAAACGACTACTATGAAAAGTAGTAAAACGTATTCAAAAATATCGTGTATATTGTATTTTTAATTTAAAAACTTAACAGGTGACATTATGAAATTTGCTAAAACATTTGCAATGACAGCTATTACTAGCTCAGCACTAATTATGACTGGTTGTAACTCAGGTCCATACGGCAATGCAAGCAACACTGTAAAAGGTGCGACTGCTGGCGCTGCTGCTGGTGCCCTTATCAGAAGCAAAGGCGATAGCAAAGATATCGCACGTGGCGCACTAGCTGGTGCAGCACTTGGTGGTGCTGGTGGTTACATCTATGACCAAACCAAATAATTGGTTATAAATATCGAAGCTATCAAGCGATAGCGGTAAGAATAAAAAGCCTGCAAATCATTGCAGGCTTTTTTGTGTCTAATAGATCATTGATGACTTTAAGAATATTCTTACAACGCGCTACTATCTCACAATGCGCCACTAAAGGTATCACAGGTCTGCACACTGCCACTCTCTAGACCACGAGTGAACCATTGAACGCGCTGTTGACTGGTACCATGAGTAAAGTTATCAGGAACTACCGCTCCACCGCTAGCACGTGCCAGACGATCATCACCGATTTGGCTGGCAGCATTGATGGCTTCATCTATATCGCCTGCTTCTAAGAACTGGACACGCGCTTGGTTACGCTGCGCCCATACCCCTGCGAAGCAATCAGCTTGTAGTTCTTGTAATACGGAGAGCTTATTGGCTTCTGCACGCGTAACTTGACGACTGGCTTCACTGACCTGCTGAGTAATACCCAATAGTGTCTGTACATGGTGGCCGACTTCATGTGAAATCACATAGGCTTGGGCAAAGTCACCTGCCTTACCTTCATTATCTTGACCACCAGAGTCTTGCTGATCACCTGCGATGCCTAGATTTTGACGCATCTCTACGAAAAAAGACGTATCTAAATAAACCGTCTGGTCACCTGGACAATAAAAAGGTCCTGTCGCTGCCGTAGCACTGCCACAGGCTGAACTGACTTGTCCATTAAAAAGAATTAACGACGGTTCCTGATAAGTACTACCGCCCTCATTAAATATTTGATGCCACACTTCTTCTGTATCAGCGAGCACGACTTTCACAAACTGTGTATCTCGGTCATCACTGGTCGCCGGCTCAGTCGAGGTATTACTACCACCAGCCACTACTTGACCCGTCTGTAAGGCTGTCATGGGGTTGACCCCAAACACTAACCACAAAATACCCGCGATAATAATACCGCCAATACCACCACCGATCATCTTGCCACCGCCGCTACTCGTACGTACGTTGGAGCTGCCTCGTCTGCCTTGCCATTTCATAATCTTACTCCAGAAACATACGATACATCCTGCTATTCGTATGGATAGTTATTCATGTTATATAATTTTTGAATCGCTTTTGCTACAACCATGCTTGTTAGTTATCTAAAGCTTGGTCCTATTTGTATCATTTCTTTTTGCAATACTTACCTATCCTTAACAATATTTACCTAGCCTTAATAAGACATTAATTTTATGCCTGTACTATTTAAGGTAATCCGTCTAAGCGTATATATTTAAAAGAAAATATTAAACAATAATGGACGTTTATTGGATCTAAAAACAGCTTGGTTTTGGTTAATTATACGTAGATTCATTGAAGTTGTTGTATTAAAAATTATATTAGATGAGCTATGTAAAATACTTTTTACAATTTTATTGTTACTCAATTGTACAAGGTCTTTTCATTTGAAAAGAAAACATATAGAATGCGTGGAAGCTGAGTAGCTGTGACTAAGACTAGTTGAATTCTGAGACATCTCGGACATTCAACCTTTGTCGCTGCTACTGCTCATTTCATTTTTCCGGAGAAAACCATATGAAACTTAAATTACTTGCTCTAGCTGGTATCATGACTGCAACTATGGGCCTTACTGCCTGTGATAGCAACAAAGAAAACGCTGCTGAAGATTTATCTGACGCGCAAGAAGAAGTGCAAGATGCTTCTGAAGAGCTAAACGAAGCTGCTGCTGAAGGCGAAGTTACTGCTGATGCTGAAGCTGCTGTTGCCGGCGCTGAAGCTGACATCGCTGATGCACAAGCTGCAACTGCTACTGACGAAATGGACGCTGAAGTTCCTGTAGACGGTACTACTACTAGCGTAGACGTAGCTAGCGAAACTGATACTGCTGTTGCAGCATCTGACGAAGTTGTTGTTGAAGAGCCAGCTCAGTAATTTTATCGTCTCGACGGTAAACATACTGTAGTAAAAAAAGAGAGCCTATGCTCTCTTTTTTTATGTCTGCTATTTAGTATATTTACAACTATAGAGCACTCATCTCAGTTTTAACAACATCGCGATATTATAAGATCTCGCAATGGCAAGCGTTAGGTAGGACTCAGTAGCTGCTATTTACTACTCATCAAATAGGCGCTCATCAACCTGTTGACGAAATTTTTGCCCTGTTTTAAAGGTGACCACACGACGTGCTGATACTGCCACGGGCTCCCCTGTCTTAGGGTTACGTCCTGGACGGCTGCTTTTATCTTTAAGCTCGAAGTTGCCAAAGCCTGAAAGCTTGACCTCGTTGCCATCAATCAAACTCTCTGACAATTCATCAAAAAAATTCTCTACCAAACAGCGGCCTTCTTGGCGTGTCAGGTTCAGATGACTCATCAAATGCTCAATCATGTCAGATTTGGTTAAGGTGCTCACAGTACGACTCCTATGCTATGTCGTGATGTCGAATATCATGGATTAGCGGTATCAGGTTAATCTTAGGGTCTGTTGAATATTCAAATATGACACTGGCAGCAGCTATTTTTTAGACAATGCGCAGTGAAATTTTGGACGCCTAGTTATTCTAGGTTAGACAATTTCGCCAGATATTGGCAAAAAATAGCCCTGCCCTGAAAGGCTGATGCTAAAATCACCCCAAACGTTGTTGTAAACCTAGCTAAGGTCTCGACATTATCGTCGGTTTACGCCTAGTTTGATGCGACTTTAGCGATCAGCAGTCCTAATATTTGAGTGTTCAACAGACCCTAGTCATTATAAAGGTTTTTTACCGTCTTTTTAATAAAGTCTGCATTAAAATCCTTTATTAATAACCACTTAACTTTTTTTACAAATAAAATCTATCGATAAGATAAAAAACGCTATAAATAGCAATGCCCTATAGCCTCACAATTATAAAGGCTACAGAGCATGCTCTACTATTAATGCTAAATGCTAGCTGTCACGCAACTTTGCAGCATGTTGCTCAGTTAAAGCTCGTACCACTTTGTCAGTCGCGGTTTTGACTGCTTCATCAGACAAGGTCTGTAACCTATCCTGCCATACCAAAGCAAAAGCCAATGAACGCTGCCCAGTTGGTACATTGTCGCCTTGATAGACGTCAAACAACCATAGGTCAGTCAATAGCTCACCTGCTGCCGTGCGTATCGTCGACTCTAAGGTCTGCAAGCTAATATCGCTATCTACTAAAATGGCAATATCACGACGTACTTGTGGAAATTTACTTGGCGTGGTAATCGCATCTTGTTCACGAGCAAGTGTTAGTAGCGGCGCAAGTGATAATTGAGCCACCCACGTAGCTGGCAAATCTAACTGCTTAGCGGTGTTAGGATGCAATTGACCCAACCAGCCGACATACTCATTATCGATATAGAGTTTTGCGCTTTGACCCGGATGCAAGAAGGCAAGCGCACTACGCTCATAGCGGATGCGGGCGCTATCGATTTGCGCTGGTAGCAATTGTTCGATGTCGTGTTTGAGGTCATAAAAGTCTAACGCACGGTTTTGATACGCTTGCTCGTCCCAAATGTCACCCACTGCGACCAATGCAATACTTGGCGTTTGTACCAATTCGCCAATACTTTGACCGACAAAGCTAAGACCCGTTTCAAAGAAACGCACGCGCGGCTGTTGCCGATTAAGGTTATATTGTACACAAGGCAATAAGCTTGATAGCAAAGTACGGCGCATCACCGCCAAGTCGCTAGAGATAGGATTGGCCAGTGCCAACACTTCTCCAAGCGCTTTATCATCGAGCAAGGCTTCTATTTTTGCATCACTAAAACTAAAGCTAATGGCTTCCATATAGCCATTATTGACCAAGGCCAGCTTCATTTCATGCGTTAAGTCCGCAGTATCGTCATAATCCATGCTGACTTGCAAATGCGGCAACACACTCGGAATATTGTCATAACCGTAAATACGGGCAATCTCTTCGATTAAGTCTTCCTTAATACTCATATCAAAGCGATACGATGGCGGCGTGCAAATCAGCCTATCGGCTTGCTGATCTACCTCAAAGCCTAATTGAGTCAAAATACGCACCATCACGGCTGGCTCAATCTCAATACCGATGACCTCACGGACTTTAGTGATTGGCAAAGTAATCGGCGTACGTGCTGGCAAGTGCTCTCTGCTTTCCACTTTTACTATTTGCCCAGCTTGACCACCAGTGACACTGGTAATCAAATCAACAGCGCGTGCCAAAGCAAGCTCTGGCAATTCAAAATCGACACCACGCTCAAAGCGTTGTGAGGCATCGGTATGCAGACCAAAACGGCGTGCACGAGCGGCAATAGCAAGCTGACTAAAGAAAGCGCTTTCTACAATAATATTGGTGGTACTGTCAGTGACACTACTACGTTGACCGCCCATGATACCAGCAAGTGCCAATGCACCTTTATCATCGGCAATGACCAATTCATCGCCGGTTAAGATAATGGTTTGCTCATTTAATAAAGTGAGGGTCTCGCTAGGCTGTGCCAAACGTACCACGATATCGCCTTCAATGGTATCAGCATCAAACGCGTGTAGCGGCTGACCCAATTCCATCAATACATAGTTGGTCACGTCAACCAAGAAGTTATGCGAGCGTAATCCTGACTGTATTAGCGCATCTTGCATCCATCTTGGGGTGTCGATGCTACGATCAATATTACTGATTGATTGTAGTAAATAGCGCGGGCACGCTTCAACTGCACTAACTGTGACAGCTGGCGTAGTAGTAGAAACGTTATCAGTAACTGCCACGTTGGCAGGAATTTTAGGCTGCTGCATCGGTAAATCGTTGATAACCGATATCTCGCGCGCAATACCGCGTACGCTGAAGCAGTCGCCACGGTTTGGGGTGATAGAGATATCTAAGATTTGATTGTCTAAGCCTAAGTATTCACGGATATCCATACCGACTGGTGCATCAGCTGGTAGCTCAAGCAGGCCATCGATATCGTCCACCAAATCAATTTCAGAAGCACCGCAGAGCATACCGTTAGAGTCGACACCACGCAGGTTGCCATTTTTAATTTTAAAGCCTTTCTTGTCATCGCTTGGGAGCACTGCCCCAACGGTCGCAACAGGTGCTTTCATACCGACGTAGACATTAGGCGCACCGCAAACGATTTGTAACAGCTCAGCGGCACCAATATTCACCTGCGTAACGCGCAGTTTATCAGCATCTGGATGTTGCTCGACGCTGATGACTTCACCGACGACCACACCACTAAAGGCACGGGCAACCGCAAAGCGATCGTCAATCTCAAGCCCTGCCATGGTAAGTTGTTCAGCCAATTGCTCACTGCTATTGTTTGGATTTACCCACTGACGTAGCCACTGTTCGCTAATTTTCATAAATATCTCGGATCAGAATTTTATAATAAAGATTTTGGATTAAAGGTTGGCGAATCAACTTGTTGTATTAACAAGGAGCACTTTTTATATGAACAAGGAGCGCTCTAGCCAAACTGTTTTAAGAAGCGTACGTCGTTTTGGAAAAACAGGCGCAAATCGTCAATGCCGTAGTACAGCATCGCAAAGCGCTCAATACCCATACCAAAAGCAAAGCCGGTGTATTTATCGCTATCAATACCGCAGTTGGTTAGCACTTGTGGATGTACCATACCGCAGCCCATGACCTCAAGCCATTTACCATTATCATCGAGGATATCGACTTCAGCAGAAGGCTCAGTGAATGGGAAAAATGACGGACGAAAACGAACAGTCAATTCTTTAGCAAAGAACGCTTCTAAGAACTCACTAATCAAGCCTTTTAGCTCAGCAAAAGTGCTCGATTCAGTAACCATTAAACCTTCTAACTGATGAAACATCGGCGAATGGGTTTGGTCCGAATCATTACGATAAACGCGACCTGGACAGATGATACGAATCGGAGGTTCATTCTTTTCCATGGTACGAATTTGCACGGGACTGGTATGCGTACGCAATAGATAGTGCGCATCGAAGTAGAAGGTATCGTGCATCGCCCGTGCTGGGTGATGCGAAGGGATATTAAGCGCCTCAAAGTTATAATAATCGCTTTCAACTTCAGGGCCAGTTGCGACATTAAAACCTGCTTGTATAAAGTACTGCTGCATACGCTGAGTAATCATCGTTACTGGATGCAAGTGACCTTTTTGGCCACCGCGAGCAGGCAAAGTGATATCAATGCTTTCGCTTGCAAGCTTAGCATTTAGTGCAGCCACTTCTAGCTGCTGCTGCTGCGCCGTCAATGCATCTTGAATACGGCTACGGACTTGATGTAACCAGCCGCCATAGGTTTTTTTGTCATCGCTACTGAGTTTACCCATCTGCTTTGACCAGCCAGTTAGCGGGCTCTTTTTGCCTGTCAATTGTACGCGCAAATCTTGCAGCGCACGTACATCAGTTACTTGTAGGATCAACGCTTCAGCAGCACTGGCCAGCTCAGTGAGCTGAGCTTCAGTTAGCTCGCTGAGCTCTGTAGACAAGGTCGGTAGCGCCGACAAATCGGTGGTAGCAGCAGGGGTAGTCATAAGACGCATTCTTCCTGATTTAAACGGACTATTAGTAATAGTGATTTATAATTGTAGGGATTTGACCAAATATTGCAAACCATTTACCCATTCATTGTAAATTAAAGACGTGTTACAGAAATGGCTTGAATATTTAGACAATGAAAAGTGCAACTTCCCTAAAAGCGTTTTACATCATAACGGTAATAAAACCGACCGTAAAATAATTTAATATAAAAAAAGCCACCGACCAGCGGTAGCTTTTATTAATATCGACCTATTAATCAATATTAGTCCTATCCATTTAGATAATCCCTTATGAGTAAGTAACTATAGATAATCACTTAACAAGCGGCATGCCTAAAGGACAGTTAATATTTATGCTAGGGCTGCTTTTGCTTTTTCGACCAAGGCTGTGAAAGTTGCTGCATCATGCATAGCGATGTCAGCAAGTACGCGACGATCAACAGTGATGTTAGCCAATTTCATGCCATTGATAAAGCGGCTGTAGCTTAAACCGTTTAAGCGTGCACCAGCATTGATACGTGCAATCCAAAGACGACGGAAAGTACGTTTTTTGTTGCGACGGTCACGATAAGCATATTGACCAGCTTTGGTCACTGCTTGTACCGCTACTCGGTAAACACGTGAACGGGCACCGTAGTAGCCTTTTGCGCGCTTCAAGATTTTTTTGTGACGACGATTCGCCTGTACACCACGTTTTACACGGGCCATAAATTACTCCAAGATATTGTTAAGCGATTAACGATGTTATGAAATGATAACCATCGTTGTCAGATTGCAAAGTCACATATTTTTAATTAAAAATAGATGACGATAGTCGACTAGAGGTATGGGCACATGCGACGAACTGCTGCTTCGTCAGATTTGTCCACCATCTTTAGACCGCGCAACTGGCGAATACGCTTAGCTGATTTCTTGGTCAAGATATGGCTTTTGAAGGCTTGCTTACGCTTAAAGCCATTCGCTGTTTTTTTGAAGCGTTTAGCTGCACCGCTTCTGGTTTTCATCTTATTTTTCATGATGATTTGCCTCTTTGTCTTTAATAGAACCTGGTCGTCAAATAGTCAATAACGAATAGTGGCTTTAAAAACAAGCACTAAACCTCTATTTGCCTCGAGGTGGGAGGCGCTATTTTAGCAGATAGTGCGCTGTTTTGCCAAGGAAAGTTTTAGCCTTACCTTAATAGGTTCTGTCTGGTTATTATTAGGGTCTATTGAACATTCAAATGTGGCACTGGTGACGGCTATTTGTGAATGTTCAATAGACCCTAGTAAATCACGATTTTTTTTGCAAATAGATTGAATGTCAGCTTGAGCTGTGCTTAAGTAGACACTAAGCGGCGCTATACCTTAAAGCGACGATAAACGACGCCATTTATCGCCTATATTTGTCTTGGATTATACGCGGCTCGTTGCTTTTGGACTGCTAGGGCGTGTCCTCATTTTAGAAATGGTCATAAAAATGAGATAAATTGCCGTCAAATGAGGAAAATAGCGCAAATAATATCAGGATATTAATCAGCTATTTGACGATGTTTGGCAAAATTTAGCCATTTTTAGCCCATTTAGATACAAGCGCTTGAATTGAGGACACGCCCTAAGCTCGCTTGCCAAGCGCTCAAAAAATTGATTATGGACAATCATTCTAGGAGAAAGCGTTGTCAAACCAAGAATTAAACTTTGATGACGGAATATTTGTGTTTGAAACGGTGATGCGCGTGCGCAATACCGAAATTGATATGGGTCAACATTTAGCCCTAGAGTCATTGACCGGTTTGCTGACGGAAGCTATGCAGCGTTTTTTATACGCCAAAGGTATTAAAGAGATTAACGCTGATCATCAAGGCTTGATTATTAATGAGTTACAGCTGAATGTTTTCAGCTGTGTACGGGCGCGTGAAGAGCTTTTGTTTGAGGTGGGCGTTGAGCCACTTTATGATAATGGCGGCAATATCGTGTTCAAAGCCACACGCATGCACAATGGCGAAATAGTGGCAAAGGCCAGACAGCATTTTGTCAATTATGACTTTCGCCTTAATAAAGTAACCACGCTGGATAATACGATTAAAAAAGCCTTGTATCCGCAGTTGTTCGAGCTCTGATAAACACTGATATAACCCATCAATTTACGTAGTCCATCAATAGACGCAAGCTATTTATTTATCTTATCAGTAGATAGCCAATACTGATATTGACTTTTATTTCTGACCACTTAATTATTGACCACTTCCTAATTATAAGACGACAGACAGATTATGACTTTACCTGCTTGGCTAACTGCCATAAAGTTTAACGCTGATGGTTTGATTCCTGCGATTGCTCAAGACCATGCGTCGGGGCGCATTTTGATGATGGCGTGGATGAATGCTGAAGCGCTTCAATTAACGGCACAAACAAAAACCGCCGTGTATTTTTCACGTTCGCGTGCCAAGTTATGGCATAAAGGCGAGTCATCAGGACATACTCAGACAGTCCATGATATTCGCTTAGATTGTGACGCAGATGTGATTGTATTGAGTGTCACTCAGGCGGGCGGCATCGCGTGTCATACTGGTCGCGAGTCTTGCTTTTATCAACGTTTGGATTTGTCTGGGCAAACGCCGCAATGGCAAACTGTCGATAAGGTATTAAAAGACCCTGCAGATATTTATCAATCAGATAAAACCGCCAGCGCTACTGATCACAACCACGATACTGCTGCGCTTAATGCGGATAATGCTAGTAACGCCGCTGAAAATCATAATACCCAAACGGACAATACCTCTATTTTGCAACAGCTTGATAAGGTATTGGCAGAGCGCAAGCAAGCAGACGCTGACAGCTCTTATGTGGCAAGCTTATACGCAAAAGGGTTGAATAAAATCCTAGAAAAAGTGGGCGAAGAAAGCACAGAGAGTATCATCGCTGCCAAAGATTTTGCCCATTGTGATGAAAATACGGACAAAGCGCAATATGACGAAGCGCGGCACGAGCTTATCTACGAAGTGGCCGACGTTTGGTTTCATACTTTGGTTGGGCTGGCATGGTTCGATATAGAGTCGGACGCGGTGTTGAATGAGCTGGGACGACGCTTTGGACTATCAGGCATCGATGAAAAAGCGGCTCGATAACTTGTGAAATCACAAAGATAACTTGTGGAACTCTAGAATAAGCATCTTCCTTGTTTGATTATTATTGCTTTCACCTTTTTGTCACCTTTCACCTTTTTGTCACAATGGTAGGTTATAATATAGCTCTTTTTAGCTTCGCATCTTACGTCTATATTTTTTGTTTAATAGATCTATATTCTATAAAATAAAGGCATTCATATATAGATATCGCAACCAAGACATTAAGGATACCATTATGGGCAGTTTTTCCATTACGCATTGGCTGATATTATTGGTGGTAGTGGTGGTCGTATTTGGCACCTCAAAGCTTAGAAATGCAGGCAAGGATTTGGGCGGTGCTGTTAAAGGCTTTAAAGAGGCAGTCAAAGACGAAAATGCAGAGCATGCCAAAAAACAGGTGGTTCTCGATCATGATGGCAATGTACACCCAACAGATCGCGCCGCAACCAATAAAGTGAAAGATAGCGATATTGACACTGTGCCTGTTGACGATAAGCACCATTGATAATACCGAGTATAGTGCTGGGTATAATACTGCTAGCATCTAGATAGTGATAATCAACCATTATGTTTGATATTGGGTTTTCTGAATTACTGCTCTTTGGCGTTATTGCCTTAATTGTCTTGGGTCCAGAAAAACTGCCCCAAGCAGCGCGTACTGCTGGGCAATGGTATGCTAAAATTCGCCGTACGGTCTCTACGTTACAGTCTGAAATAGAGGCTGAGCTTGACTTGGCTGAAACGCGGCAACAAATGCAAAAAGAGCTGGCTAAAATCCGTGAGACTGAGGCGGAGATGCGGCGTGAGATGGCAGAAATGCGCGGCAGTATGCAAGAGTTTGAGTCTTCACAGAACCAGACTCTAAAAGCTGCGCATGACCCAGACGCTGACCATGCTAATAATGACAAAGGCAATCACCAGCAAGATGCTAGCGGTCAAAAAAACACGCCATCTATCACGCCCAAGGTATTCGACTACGCCTACGGTCAGGACGAAACAGCAACAGATTCTGAGCAATTGCTGAAACACGCTACTGACGACGAAACCTCAAAAACTGCCTCTATTGCTAATACTCAACCAATTACTCAAGCCATCACCACCAAGCCATGGGAAAACATGTGGTTTCGTTTGGGCGCTTATGATAAGGCACGACGCTTACCTGCAGCGCCCTATTTACCAAACTATAAAGCAGATATGTTACTAAACCGGCCTTTAGACAGCGCTTTAAACAAACAGCTTTCTGTTAATAAGCAGGAGACTGATTAGTGGGTTTATTTAAACGCAAAAAGAGTCGCCAAGAAAAAGTCGCTGACGCAGACCGAGAGCAAGTAGCTGATACCGCGATTGATGAGGACTCTAATGACATATTAGCCTCACTCGCTGATATGCCAATCACTGAGCATCTGATTGAGCTACGCTCGCATTTAATCAAAATATGCGTGGCAGTGTTGGTCATATTTTTAGCGTTAGTTGGGTTTTCGCGCGAGCTCTATAATTTTTTATCCGATCCATTGGTCGCTCAGCTACCCGCCAATTCGACCATGATTGCCACGGATATCACCTCCAATTTCATGGCGCCGATACGCCTGACCGTTTTTGTCGCTGCCTTCTGTGCCATGCCCTATATTTTGTATCAGATTTGGTCATTTGTCGCACCGGGGTTGTATAAAAAAGAGAAAAAAATCGCGATTCCTGTGCTTGCGTCATCAATTTTTTTATTTTATGCGGGTGTGGCTTTTTCTTACTTTATCGTGCTCAAAGGCGTGTTGAAATTCTTTATCATGTTTGCGCCGCAGAATGTCTTGCCGATGACGGATATCGACAGTTATTTAAGCTTTGCACTTAAGCTGTTTATGGTGTTTGGCCTGACTTTTGAGATTCCAGTGGTGACCTTACTGTTGATATTGGTGGGCATTGTCTCCATTCAAAGCCTAGAAGAGAAACGTCGCTATATTATTGTGGGTTGTTTTGCCGTGTCAGCAGTCGTTACACCGCCTGATGGTGTGTCGATGTTGTTACTCGCCATTCCCATGTGGCTATTGTTTGAGTTAGGGCTGCTATTAGCAAAAATCTTAATCAAAGAAAAGCCTAATTCTGATTCGGCAGCCGTAGATAACGAGTAAAAAAACACAGCCCCTATAGTAATTGTTTTCGACTGTCCTCTACCCCATTTATTAGCTTAGTAGTTATTAGCCTTACTAAGCGTCATTATTGTTCGCCAGCCATTGCTTATCCAGTGGCTTTTTTTACCCCCATCGTTTTTACTCACTTTTAGTCTTTTAGGTAGTTTTATTATGTCCGCATCTATGCCAGCTTATATGAGCGATCCCACTGATGAGCAGCTGAGCGCGCTCAATATGGCGATGGATCACAAGTCATTTAAGGTGGTCGCTTATGCAGGCGCAGGTAAAACGACGACGCTCAAATTAATCGGTGAACGCCTACGTGGGCGCGGCTTATATCTAGCCTTTAACAAGGCGATTGCCAACGATGCGCGGCAAAAATTCCCCGGTCACGTGGATTGCCGTACCTTTCACTCACTCGCCTATCGTCATGTCGCCCGTGATATTACCGCCAAACTGTCATTACCACGCTTTTCACCCAAACGTCTGGGTGATGATTTAGGCTTACAACCGGTGCAAGTACGTCGGCAAATGGATGGGGTTAATAAATATATCACCCTCACGCCAGCACGCTTGTCGCGCTTCGTTAGTGATGCGGTGAACAATTTTTGTAGTACGCATGCCAGTTATCCTGCACCACGGCATATTGAATTTCCAAGTTGGCTCGATGATTCTGATGCCGAGCAGCTGCGCGAGATGCTCTACCCCGCCGTTGAGCAACGCTGGCTACAATCGATTGATGCGCGCCATCCGGCTGGTATTGGGCATGATATCTATCTTAAATTATGGGCATTATCCAAGCCCAGTATTCCTGCGGATTTCATCTTGTTTGATGAAGCGCAAGATGCCGACCCCTTAATGATGGGGATTTTGACCCAGCAGCCACGGCAGGTGATTTATGTCGGCGACGCCCATCAGCAGATTTATGAGTGGCGCGGCGCGGTCAATGCGATGAAAAAGCTGCCATTGCCGCAGACCTTGTTGACGCAGTCGTTTCGCTTTGGTGAACCGATTGCTGAGATTGCCAATACTTTGCTCAAAGCCCTGCAAGAAGACGTACCGTTAAAAGGCAATCCCAATAAGCAGTCTTCTACCGAAAAAGGCATGGTACACAGTAAAAAAGATGCCATCCTATGTCGTACCAATGCGGCAGCAATGTCGCAGCTATTGACTGGTCTCAAACTCGGTCACCGAGTGGCGCTACAAGCGGATACCGATCGTATGCTTAAGTTTTGTCAGGCAGCCGAAAACTTAAAGAATGGTAAATCGGCGTATGGCGTGCCCGAACTCGCGTATTTTTATAATTGGGGTGACGTCCAAGAATACTCTGAAACCAACGAAGGCAGTGACCTTAAAACCTTGGTTAAACTGGTCGACGACCATGGCACCAATGTTTTGAGCCAAGCCGTCAACAGCTTATCCAGTATTGAAAATGCTGACTATGTCATCTCAACCGCGCATAAAGCGAAAGGTCTTGAATGGGGAAAGGTGCAATTAGATGATGACTTTTATTATGATGTGACCACTAATGCGGTCAAAATCAGCCCAGAAGAATTGCGTTTGCTCTATGTCGCTTGCACACGCGCGCAAAGTAATTTGGACATCCATCATATCAAAGACTTGATATCAGGATTGCAGACGGGTAAAAAAGTGATTTTTGGCAATACTTAATGTTGCTCGAGCTCACCCTTTATCGCCTTTGTCATTCTCAATTTATAATGTTGACTCTCCGATCATGAATCATAATCAGCAACTTCAGACACGCCAAAACACCATACAACAGTTATTTGCTAATCCCGTTCGCCTGCTCGCGCCAATGGAAGGCTTGACCGATCCGTTGATGCGGCAAATTCTAACGCAAATTGCGACAGATTTAGGTCGTCCTTATGATTGGTCAGTCAGCGAGTTTGTTCGTGTGACTCAGCATGTCTTGCCCGCGCATGTATTTTATAGATACGTGCCGGAGCTGCATCATGATGCTAAGACTACCTCAGGTACGCCCATTCATGTCCAGTTGCTCGGTAGTGAAGCGCAGCTGATGGCAGAAAATGCGGCATACGCTTGTGAGCTTGGTGCGCCGGCGATTGATATTAACTTTGGTTGTCCTGCCAAAACGGTAAACAGCCATCGCGGTGGCTCGATACTGTTGGATGAGCCTGAAGTGATGTACGATATTATCAGTGCCGTGCGTCAAGCCGTACCTACTGACATTCCAGTCTCAGCCAAAATACGTTTGGGCTATACCGACACCAGTCGTATGGATGACATCAAAGCTGCAATTGCTACAAGTGGTGCAGACTGGCTAACCATTCACGCACGAACAAAAACCCAAGGCTATAAACCGCCAGCCTATTGGGATAAAATCCAAAACTTTTACAACTTAGATATTCCCGTCATTGCCAATGGTGAAATATGGAACGCCGAGCATGCACAGAATTGTATGATGCAAGCGGGGACCAATCATTTGATGTTAGGTCGCGGCGCGGTTACTCGTCCCGATTTGATTGCACAGGTTGATGGCCATAATAATGATACAGCAACGTTGACCGCCTTAGCATGGGAAGATTTAATCGGGCATCAGATTAAGTTTTTAGAAGGTGCCGCGAAAAGTGATGTGGTGTTGGTCGGGCGTTATAAACAATGGTTAGCGATGCTCACCAAAGGCTATAGCGAGGCAAAGATATTATGGGACAGTATAAAACGAGAAAAAAATAAAGCAGCTATTATTAGCGCACTACGAATGAGTGTCCGATAATAATACCTGCCTTTATTCTAAACTGGTCTTTCGATAAAAAACGAACGCTAGACGCTTACCCGAATGGCCAGATAAAAAAGCATCAAACAACAAGCAATTGATAACACCCAAAGTATCGAGCGAAACGTTGCCAAATTAGTAATGTAAGCCACGCAATAGCCAACCCGAATAAGCACATAAAGCCAAGCCAGCATGTTGATAATTGATTGCGGTACAAAGAACAACATCGCCACTAATACCGCTGCCAAAAATACGGGTAATGTCTCATAGCTGTTTTGCTGAGCGGCATTAGCACGTGCTGCTGCGCCAGTCGTACTGTGTAAAAAGTCACGCGGATGCGCATTGTCAGCCAAGTTAAAGCCACCAATGGCTTTCGCAGTCAGTGCCATAGCGAGTGGTAACAGACTTGCCACCACCATCGCCCAAATCGCTGACGCTGCGGTATTAGGGATCAACCCAAAGAGTGCATTCATTAGTCTATTTGCCCCTACCCTGCAATCACTTCAAAATCATGGGTAATATTCACCCCACCTTGTACCAACATTCTACTGGCCGAGCAGTATTTTTCTGCTGATAAATGAATCGCCTTTTCAACTTGTTTATCTTTGATATCTTGACCAGTCACCACAAAATGCATATGAATGTCAGTATAGACAGCTGGGACGGTTTCAGCACGCTGAGCTGTCAGCTCACAACGCACGTCTGTCACTGCTTGACGTGACTTTTGTAAAATCGCTACCACATCGTAGCTCGCACAACCACCTAGCCCTAGTAGGATTAGCTCCATGGGACTGGAACCCTTCTCTTTATCGGCATCGATTTGAACGTTATGTCCCGATGGGGACACGCCCATAAAGGCTTTATTTTCTTGCCACGTAACGCTTGCTTTTGACTCTGACATGTTAGATTACCCTTATTTTAATGTGTGATTTAAACGTTTTTTATTGGCTGAATATTTTATTTTTGCTTGAGATTAGCCCACTTACCATTTAGGGTTCAGATTGAGGACACGCCCTAGTGTAGCATAAGCTAAAACGAGATTTTAAAAAGCCACTGTCTTAGATTATTACCCTGAGCGTTTGATGAGTCTATTTTTGAGTGTTCACTTTGGCTAGTGAGATTTATCGTTCTGCTCTGAATATGTCTTTTTAAATATAACTTAGATTTATCGTTATGGCGTCTAAAATTTACCTACAAAAATCCATTTATAACTGTCTGATTTTAAAGGGTTAAACTCGTGAAACATTTTATAGCAAAATACTGTTACACATTTTGCTTGTTTCTTGGTTTAATAACGGTAATGAATCTTATTTTTACCTGATATTGATAACTGTCACCCTATAATAATTATGATTGCTATCGTTGTGTCATGTTGAAATAAGCTATTTTTAGACAAATTAAAAAGGGTTAGTCATGATAGATGCAGACGGCTTTCGCGCCAATGTCGGCATCATCTTGGCAAATACACAAGGGCAGGTTCTGTGGGCAAAACGTATTGGTCACAACGCTTGGCAGTTTCCTCAAGGCGGTATCGACCGCGGGGAGACGCCGATGGATGCAATGTATCGCGAGCTCTGGGAAGAGGTCGGTTTACATCCGCGTCATGTAGATTTATTGGCAGTCACGCAAGATTGGTTGCGTTATCGGCTGCCGAAACGCTATGTGCGTCATGGACAGCACCCTTTGTGTATTGGGCAAAAACAAAAGTGGTTTTTGCTGCGCTTAGATGAGCCAAATACTCAACATATCCGCTTTGATGAGGGAAAACCGGAATTTGACCATTGGCAATGGGTCAGCTACTGGTATCCACTCGGACAAGTGATTCACTTTAAACGCGGGGTATACCGTCGTGCTTTGCAAGAGCTGGCACGTGAATTACCGCTTAAACAAGAACTGATTATCCCTGAGCAGACCAACCATTTGCTTCTTACCTAGCCTCTGGTTTATTGTTTGTTTGGTAGTGAATATAAAAAATCCTGCATCTATTATGGATGCAGGATTTTTTATATTTAAAATAGCTAGGGCGTGTCCTCAATTCAACTGATAACAATCTAAATGGTGATGAAAATGAGGACACGCCCTAGATTTATGGTTTGATGGCAACCTTTAGTACGCCATCACGTTGATGCATAAATAAGTCATAGGCTGCAACAATATCGTCTAGCGCGTAGGTATGTGTGACCATTTCAGATAAATCGACACGCCCTGACTCCACCACATTTAATAGACGACGCATCCGTTCTTTACCACCCGGGCACAAGGCGGTGCGGATAGTATGATCACCAAGACCTGCTGCAAAGTGTGACATGGGGATGCTTAAGTCTTCTGAATAAACGCCAAGGCTTGATAGCGTACCGCCTGGTTTTAAAATTTTCAGACATTGTTCAAAGGTAGATTGTAAGCCCAATGCTTCGATACTGCTATCAACCCCGCGACCCGCAGTAATTTTCATAATCTCGTCAACGATATCCACTTCGTTAAAATTGAGGGTAATATCGGCCCCCAGTTTCTTAGACATCGCTAAGCGCTCGTTATTGCCATCAATAGCGATAATGGTAGACGCCCCTCTCAGCTTGGCACCAGCAGTGGCGCACAATCCAATTGGACCTTGCGCAAATACAGCCACGATATCGCCAATTTTGATATTGGCATTTTCAGCACCCTTAAAACCAGTAGACATGATGTCTGGGCACATCAGCACTTGCTCATCAGTCAGCCCATTAGGCACAGGCGCTAGGTTGGCCTGCGCATCGGGTACTAAAACGTATTCGGCTTGCGTGCCATCGATGATATTACCGAAGCGCCATCCGCCAGTCGCTTTATAACCATGACAAGGACAAGTCCCGTCTGGCCCGATGTAACCACCATCTTGTGAAGGAAAGCCATCTTGGCTGGCATAAGAAGTAAAACTTGGGCAAATCGCGCCAGCAATCACTCGTTGACCTTCTTCATAACCCATCACCGCACTACCGAGCTTTTCGATAATACCGACTGGCTCATGACCAATGGTCAACCCTTGAGCAACGGGATACTCACCCTTAAAAATATGAATATCGGTGCCGCAAATGGTCGTTGTAGTGATTTTTATAAGAGCGTCATTGGGCCCAACATCGGGAATTTTCTTCTCTGCAATTTCAATTTTACCTGGCGCAACAAATATTAGTGATTTCATCATACTCATGTCACACTCCTTGTTTTGACACTGTTTTCACACTGTTTTGACACTTATTTGATTCATACTAGGGCGTGTCTTCATTTCAAAAATGGTGATAAAAATGAGATCAATTGCCGTCAAACAAGAAAAATAGCGTAGATAATATCGGGATATTAACCAGCTATTTGACAATGTTTGGCAAGGTTTATCCATTTTTAGCCCATCTAGATGAGTATTGAATGAATTGAAAACACGCCCTGACTGTCATTTAATAGTCAGTAATTGCATTAGATACTAGCAGTAAATTCTAAGCCCCTACTCAGTGAGTGTAAGCCATAAGCGCGACACTTTAAAGCAAAAACCACAATTACTTTAGGGTTTTTAAAATTGCCTACTGGTTCGTGTGAGAACAAGGGTGCATATGACTGAAAATAAGTGATTGTTTTATTCACCAACTGCTGAGTGTGGGTACTCGCGACTGACAATCTGAGCTGTAAAATTTGAGCCTTTATCCTCATCACGCAACGTTAAGATACTTTGAGTGCGAGTGCCATAAGTTGGTACGTTCTTAGCACTATCGCCAAAAGCGACAGGCTCGATGTAAACAGAAGACAAGGTTTGCTCAATCTCATTGGTCATGCCAGTATCTGGCAGCTTGTCCGCTGGTGCTTTGATATTATCTGACAGCACCTCAAAGGCCGCCTGTTGCCAGTATGCAGGTGAGCTATTCTCAGCAATCAAGGGCAATACTTCTTGCCGCAGTCTGCCACGTAGGCGCTCAGTTTTGAACCAGCTATCCTCTGGCTGACCGTTAGAGATAACGTGCAATCCTGCATGTAAGGGCGTGGGAGCATGACCACGATTATTTACGAGGACCGCTTGGGTCGCATCACCTATAATTAAATTGAAGCCAGCATAGTCTTGCAAACTGATTTGCCGTGCAAACTCTATCGGGCTTAGCGTACTGGTCAAGAAATCGGTGACCAGTTCACCACGTGAGCGTTCGTCATTACTTGCCTGCACGCCATCGCGAAAGTTCAATACCGCTGCCCAACGTCCGTTTTGCTCATATAAATCGTCATATGACTTTTGATAGATACCTAACCAAGTGCCGCCGCTTTGTTTATCGCGTCCGGCATAGATAGGGTGATCAGCCCATTGATGTAACGGCTCGGTTGGGCGCT
This sequence comes from Psychrobacter okhotskensis, assembly GCF_013248965.1. Taxonomy (GTDB): domain Bacteria; phylum Pseudomonadota; class Gammaproteobacteria; order Pseudomonadales; family Moraxellaceae; genus Psychrobacter; species Psychrobacter okhotskensis. Next base: position 66,135 of record NZ_JABRVQ010000018.1, read on the forward strand.
GCAAAAACTCATCGCGATTGGACAATAAAACCAAAGGCAGCTCATCAAATAATTGCCAAGCAATGGCGACGATACACATAGCATTCCTTTTATATGATTATTATATAATCGTTCCGATATCAAAAAGGGTCGTTCAAAATAGCGTCCTGCTGGTATAAATTTTCCTAGCTTGCTGTGCGCTTCGCACTCCAGAGGCTTCAAAAAATTTATCCTAACAGCACTCCCATCGGTATTATATTTTTTTCAATTGAATCGATTATATAGGGTCTGATGAACATTCAAATGTGGTACTGGCAGCGTCTAGTTTTTAGACAATACGCAGTGAAATTTTTGACGACTAGTCGTTCTAGGTTAGACAATTTCGCCATGTATTGGCAAAAAATAGCCCTGCCCCTGCTTGTATACTTGGGGCTGATGCTAAAATCACCCCAAACGTTGTTGTAAACCTAGCTAAGGTCTCGACATTATCGTCGGTTTACGCCTGATTTGATAAAAGGTTTGGGACGATTTTAGCGATCAGCAGTCCTAATATTTGAATGTTCAACAGACCCTAGCTCTTATTTAGCATTAATTGGTGTTTAACTGCTTATCAGCCGGATAGCTAATTTGATAAGTAGACTGCATCACTTGCGACTGTTTACTCGGCAAATCAAACTCCCAAGCGACCATACCTTTATTGTCATTCCAGTCTTTTTGGCTCACTGCTGGGGTGTGCGTCGCAGTGACCTTAATACTGTCATCACTGCTAACCGGCTCACTACCCAAGACTTGTAAATGCACGCTACGATTGTGCTGATTGGTGAACTGATAGGCTTGGATGGTCGTTCTGGTTTGCTGACGATTAAACACGCCTTTATCACCTTGTTTGTCTTCATCAGTGAGTTGCTTGACCAGCATACTGGGATCGATGCCAAAACCAATACCCTGCTCTTTTAGATTCTGGTAGCTATAGCGCGATTGCCCGACATAGTTGTCATCACGGTACAATTGCAAAGAGCCATCGACCCAAGCCGGAGTCAAGAACGGCGCGGATGCGTACCAGTAGCCAGCGGCTTCCACACTCGGGGTACTACGAATCCACAGCTTGCTACTGCCTGATTGCTCATCAATAACCGTCCGTACCCGCCTGCCATCACTTGGAATACTAATACGCTGCGGCAGTCGATATTCGGTGATGCCGTTTTTATTCTGACTGCTCACGCTAAAGCTCGGTAGCGGTGGCATCTCTGCAGCCCCTGCTCCGCCATAGCTATCACTACCTACAACAACGACTGGAGCAGACTCCATCATAGGCTGTGCATAGCGTGACAATTTACTATTTGGCTGTTCTTCATATAATGACAAGCGCTCGACTCTTGGTAGTTGGCTGGTCGTGGTTTGAGTGGGATTAACTGAGCTTAATACCAAAGGAACCTTTAGCCAATTCTCCCCTGTTTGCTGGGCAATAACGGCAGAGGCGATGATGTTTAATTGTTTGCTCTCCGTATTGAGACGTGCTTGATAGGTCGGCTCCCAACTGGCGCCGCGCACTTGATAATGCAGCTTGACGCTGCTTGGCGAACGACTTGCGACGCGCACACTCACTTGCGTCACACTATCCTGTGCTTGAGTTGTACTGCCGGCCATCAGCTGGTTCAGCGTATCTTGCGCGCGCGCTTGGCGCTGCTGAATATTCAAAATTCTTTTATTGATACTGGCCGCTTGCGTCTCTACCTCACGCGCACTATCGGCAAGGCTACTCTCTGTACTCATTTGCGTGACCTTGGTAAGGTTTTGCAAGTAGGCTTTTGCTAAGCGTGCCGCCTCTAACTCCGCATTAATCGCGTCCAAATTATTCTGCTGCGTCTGTACGTTGGCATCACCTTGATATTGACACTGTGCCGCTTGTTCAGCGCTTAAGGTTTCGATGCTGACTTCGCCAATATTAACGTCATTAGCCGCTTGCACACTCAGGCTGTCTTTATCGATATAAGGGGATAAACAAGAAAAAACCAGCGTTTGCTCGCCACTATTAGTAATGGGTAACGCACGGGTGACACTGGCTAAGCCTTGATAAATCGTCACTTGCTCAATACTGCTATTGGCTGCCTGAGCAGGAGTCACACTTAAAGCCACTATGCCAAATAAACTCAGCGACATTAACCGCGTTTTAGCAATCAACTTAGATGATATTGCCACTTTGGATAAATCAGCTTGCATAATCATTCCTTAAAAGTACGTTTAATCCATTAATAGGTTTCATTAGCGCAAGCCCATGCTCTGTAACGCTTTATTAAACATGATGCTATATTTATTATAATCGTTATTCTAAGCATTATTTCTTAAAGCACTTTTCTCAAGGAGCTCTTTTATATCTTAGCGGTTTTCTATCTTTCTTTCTAGATGTTACCAGTAGCAGATAAGTTGTTACGATGGGATTCGCCTAATAGTAATTTGGTATGCCTAACAAACTATTTTTGCTATTATGACCCACATTCTATTATCAATAATAATGATATCCTTATGATGATTCATCCGCAATATGACCCTGTCGCGCTGTCCTTGGGTCCGGTAGAAGTACACTGGTACGGACTGATGTATTTATTGGCCTTTGCCGCGGCGTTCGGTCTAGCATGGTATCGCAGTACCAAACGCGACAGTTGGACCACCGATATGGTCTCTGATTTGGTCTTTTATGGCGCGCTTGGTGTCATTTTAGGTGGTCGGATCGGTTATGTGTTGTTTTATCAGTTCGGCGAGCTGTTGCAAAATCCGGCGTACCTTCTCAAGGTTTGGGAAGGCGGTATGTCATTCCACGGTGGTTTCATCGGCGTGATGCTCGGTATGTGGTTCTTCGCCCGTAAATATAAGAAGACACCTTTTCAAGTCTTTGACTTTATCGTTCCTTGTGTACCGACGGGCTTACTGTTCGGTCGCATCGGCAACTATATCAATGGGGAGCTGTGGGGCCGTGTCTCTGATGGCGGCTATAACTGGCTGACGTATTTCCCGCAAGCGGCCGCCTTTGATATGCAGCAATTACAGACCAATCCTGAGCTACAAGAATTGATGCTTGAGGTAAATGGACAGTATTTATTGCCGCGCCACCCATCGCAGTTATACGAAGCCTTAGCAGAAGGACTGCTATTGTTCCTTTTCTTATGGTGGTATTCATCGAAGCCGCGCCCGCGTATGGCTGCGACGGCTGTATTCTTGTTGGGTTATGGTATTAGCCGCTTTATCATCGAATTCTTCCGCCAGCCAGATGCTGACCAAGGGTTTGTGTTGTTGGGTTGGATGACCAAAGGTCAAATACTCAGCGCACCGATGATTATTGCAGGCTTCATCCTACTGATTTATGCTTACAAACGCGGTATCTATGACTGGGGTAAGCAAGCGGCTTATTAAGCATTATTTTGTATAAAGCAATCTTGTATAAAGCAATCTTGTATAAAGCAGTACTTTGCCCCAAAAACCCTGTTAATCACTATATCAATGATGCGTTTTAGCAGCGTAGAAGAGTAACTTTATGAGCACTAGCAACTCCATTAGTCACCACAAGCAGAGTAAAAATGAGCAAGCCTACTTGGATTTGCTGCGTCAGGTTATGAGTGAAGGCACTGAAAAAGGCGATCGCACGGGCACGGGTACTCTCAGTCACTTCGGCGCGCAGCTGCGTTTTGATTTGGCAGAAGGCTTTCCGCTGCTGACGACTAAAAAAGTGCATTTTAAGTCTATCGTTTATGAGCTACTGTGGTTTTTAAGCGGTAGTACTCACGTTGATTACTTACAAGTAAATGGCGTGCGTATTTGGAATGAATGGGCAACGGCTGAGCAGACGGCGCGCTTTAATCGTCCTGCTGGGGATTTAGGGCCCGTTTATGGTCATCAGTGGCGCAATTATGGCGCGAGTAAGCGTGACGATGGCAGCTATAATAACGATGGTGTCGATCAAATCACCCAAGTCGTTGAGCAAATCAAGACCAATCCCAATTCACGACGCTTGATCGTCTCCGGCTGGAATCCCGGTGAAGCAGAGCAAGTCGCTTTGCCACCTTGTCACACACTATTTCAGTTCTTTGTCGCGGACAATAAACTGTCCTGCCAGCTCTATCAGCGCTCAGCGGATTTATTCCTCGGTGTGCCGTTCAATATCGCTAGCTATGCGCTGTTGACCCATATGGTCGCGCAAGTTTGCGGACTAGAGGTTGGTGAATTTATCTGGACGGGTGGCGATTGTCATATTTACCAAAACCACCGTGAGCAAGTCGAGCTGCAACTGACACGTGAGCTCTATACGCTTCCAACATTAACACTTAACCCTGATGTTAATGATATTTTTGCTTTTAAATATGAAGATATTAGCGTCGATAGCTACGAGTCGCATCCTGCTATCAAAGCAAAGGTTGCTGTATAGCATTTGTCTGACTAAATATTTTAAATAAGAATAGCATTTTATAGATAATAAAAAGGATACCTTATGAGTTATGCCCACACTGAAGTCGCCCAAATTGCTGCTATCAGTAGCAATCGTTGTATCGGTAAAGACAATGCACTGCCGTGGCATATCTCAGCAGACTTGCAGCACTTTAAAAAAATGACGACCAAAGATAACGATGGCGCTATTCAAGGTATCGTCATTATGGGGCGTAAGACTTTTGAGTCAATGGGCAGCAAGCCGTTGCCAAAGCGGGTAAGCTTTATCATCAGCGCTCAGATGGATTATGCTGATCAACAAGGCCTTGTGGGCAAAAACAACGCTTATGTCGTACATAATTTAGATGATGCCTTAACGCAGGCGGCAAGTCTGGCACATGGGGCGCACCTTGATACGATTTGGGTCATTGGCGGTGAGCGGGTATTTAAAGAAGCGATGATGTATACCGATCGCATTGAGCTGACTCATGTAGATACCGAAATCGCTGATGGTGAAGCCTTTTATCCTAAAATACCAAATGACTTTACAGTGGCAGAAGAGTCTGAGCAGATGCACGATGAAAAGAGTGATTTAGATTTTAGATTTGTGACTTATAAAATAAAAGCTGCTGAATAACTGTCGCTCACTCATTAGAAATGATTGAAAAATTGGGGCTGTCTTAGATATTTCTAGGACAGCCCTTTTTTACGATCAATCAGATTACTCATGCAATACTTTATAAACCGTTTTCGCCAAAATGGGACCAATCCCCTGCACACCTGCCAGCTCTTGTTGTGATGCTCCAAGCAATTGCTGCATTCCGCCAAAGTGATTCAGCAAGTCACGACGACGCTTTTCACCAAGCCCCGGTATGACCTCTAGCACTGATGATGAACGGCGCTTATCACGCTTCTTACGGTGCGCTGTGATGGCAAAACGATGGGCTTCATCACGAACGTGCATCAATAAATGCAACGCCTTGCTATCCATTGGCAAATCAAGCGGCTCATGATCGATAAAGTGCAATACTTCAAGTCCGGCCTTACGCCCCTCACCTTTTGCCACACTAATGAGCAGCGTATCATTAAGAATACCCAACTCGGTCAATACCTCTTTAGCGATGCCAAGTTGACCTTTACCACCATCAATCAGCAATAAATCAGGCAGCGGCTGCTTCTTATAACGCCGTGTCAGCACTTGCTTCATCGCGGCATAGTCATCGCCACCGACAATATCATGGATGGCATACTGACGATAATCACGGCGACGTGATCCACCTTGGTCAAAGACAACGCAGCTACCGATGGTCGCCTCACCCATCGTATGCGAGATATCAAAGCATTCAATTCTATCAATCGTTCGCTCAGTGACATCGGCCAATACGTCTTTCAATGCGCCAAAGCGCGAATGCAGCTCTAAATAATCACCCAACTTAGTCTTAAGCGCATTATTCGTGTTCAATTTTGCCAAATCTAACCATTCGGCACGATGTTCACGTACGTTGGTTTTGATGACGACTTTGCTACCAAAATGGCTGGCCAGCGCTTCACTCACTGCAACTTGATCAGGTAGCTCATGAGTTAACATAATTTCTGCTGGCAAGTCATCCGTCACCTGAAAGTAGAACGAGGTAATAAAGGCAGATAAATTATCAGCAAGCGGCTCGCTACTATCGACGTCAGGAAAATAGTTCTTACCGCCAAGCACACGCCCGCCACGGACGGTCAGTACGTTGACACAGGTCATGCCTGCCTGACTGGCAATAGCAATCACATCGGCCTCGCCCTGCACAGTATAAACGGCTTGCTTAGCTTGGACTTCACGCAGCATAGACAGCTGGTCACGATAAAAGACCGCCTTTTCAAAGTCTAATTCTTCGGCGGCACCTTCCATCTTTTCAATCAAAGCACTATGAATGTCGCTAGAGTCGCCTTTGAGAAAGCGAATGGTGTTATTCACATCCTCTGCATATTCTTCTGGCGATACCAAGCCCACGCAGGGCGCACGGCAACGCTTAATCTGATACTCAAGACAAGGGCGCTTACGTTGCTTGAAAAAGGTATTGGTACATTGGCGCATCTGAAACATTTTTTGCATCAAAACCAATGTCTCTTTTGCCGCGTGAGCAGAGGGAAAAGGCCCAAAGAAGCGACCTTTTTGGTGATTGCCCTTACCGCGTCCATACGCCAGCCGTGGATAAGGCTTATCCGCTGAAATAAACACATACAGATAAGATTTGTCATCACGCAGTAGCACGTTATAAGGCGGACGGTACTCTTTAATCAGGTTTTGCTCGAGTAGTAGCGCTTCGGTCTCACTACGGGTAATAATGGTCTCTATATTATGTATCCGCGCCACCAATGCCCGTGTTTTTGGATGATCAATCGTCTTAGCGAAGTAGCTGTTGACGCGACTTTTTAGCGATTTGGCTTTACCGACATATAAAATATCGCCATTCTTACCCAGCATTTTATAAACACCTGGCAAATTTGGCAGGCGCTGAATCAAATGCTTTAGACGGGCTTTTTTATCATCGACGGGACTTGTTTCTGAGACGGTTACCATAGAATTTATTGTTCTCAAGATACTGATATATAGCTGTTTATGGGGCGATAGCGAAAGTTTTGCAAGGCAACTATCAGTGTAACGTCAGACAGAAAAAAAGCCAGCACCAAGCTGACTTTTTCTATAGTTTAAAATGCTACTTGTATTTTATAAAGCGCTGCTAGTGGCGAAAATTAGACATTAGCGCTGGAATACCCGGTAACATACCGACAATAGCCATCACGCCAGTCAATATCACAAAAGTAATCACAGGAATAATCCAACGGCTCATCTTTGATAAATTCGCACTACGTTCTTTAGAACCAATTAACCCTAGATTATCAAGCACAAGGGTAATCGACCAACCAAAGGCAGGATTCACCAGTGCCGATGCAAAGACGACAATCGCAGCAGACTGCGTGGTTTTTCCTTCGCGTGTCATCTCCATACCTGCCTCAAGTAACGGAATAAAAACGCCGACAATCAGTGCCACACACATCACGGGCTCCCAAATAGCCAAGTCCATTGGATAGCCCCAGATACCTGCGATAACACAGAACAACCCTGTCAATACGGCACCTGCAGGAATAGGACGCTTAGCAATCGCTGCTGGCACAATATATGTACCCCATGATGAGGCAAAGTTTGCACCGCCCAATACTGAGCCTGCCACCTGACGAATAGAGGCACTGGTCATCGTATCATCGATATCCATTAACACACGCTCAGTGCGTTTTGGATAGCTGATTTTTTGGAACACCTGATGCCCTAAAAAATCTGGCGACCACATCGCCACTGCTAATACTGCAAACGGTAGCACCACGATAAAGCTTTCAACGGTTGGCAGACCAAGCATCCAACCTGTATCTTCACCCCACCAATACATTGGGCTCATATTTGGTAAGCCTGGCCCTGTTTCAAAAGCAAAGGGTGCGCCCATGGCAAAGGCTACTCCACCACCTAACAAGCAGCTAAGTGGCACTGCCAGCCAACGCTTTTGGAAGTTCTCTAACACCGCATACAGTATAATGGTCAATAAAATCACTACGAAGGCAATATGCGCCATGCCGATGCCTTCTGCCCAAGCAAAGAGGTTTTTGACTTGTGAGGTAGTACCAATAAAGCCTAGATAAAGCAATAAACCACCGCACACACCTTTACTGGTCAAGTTTGCCAGTAGACTCCCCCCTTTGCTAATCGCCAGTAATAAGCCAAAAGCACCGATGAGCAGACCAAAAGCCATCGGATGCCCACCAGCGGCAACCACGATAGGGATGAGCGGAATCAGTGGACCATGCGTACCAGCAAGGTTGGCGGTCGGTAGCAGAAATCCTGAGAATAAAATAACGAAGAACGAGACAATCAATAGCTCATAACGGACATTTTCTAGGACAAAAGCATCGCTTAACCCAAGTGGCCCTGCAAAAGTGGCGGCAATAGCGCCCACCATAACCACTTTACCAATGGTCGCTGCCATCGCCGGAATGGTATCTTCATACTCAAAACGATAATCACGGAACGGCAAGTTCATGCGCCAGCGTTTTGGCTGCATAATCTGTAGTTCATGATTGAGATAATCATCACGGCTATCAAAGCTTGAGCTTGGCTTATGCAAATCAACATAGCTGCCTGATAGGTCGTTGTGGTTATCGGACGAATTTGGCGGTTGCGCATCGGACCCTGAAACGGGAATCTGGAGGTCACTCATCACACTTCCTTATGTCGACTGATGGGTTTATGCCCTACCGATTTATTTGGCTAGTGCCTGATAAATCCAATCGGTCAAAGCAAATTTGCGGGTATTGTAAGTCATCGACCGCCATAATGCGAGTTTTTATTGTTTAAAAGAGACCATTTGTATCATTATTAATGGCATATAATGATGAACATAACCATGTGATGAAGAGATAAAATAAAAAAGTATAATATTGTGTAACGAACGTACTAATAGAAAATAATCGAGTACTTATGATATATTTTAAGATGAAAAATTGGCTTTAAAAACTCTGTCACTTATCTACTGCACTATAATTAAGAATTTGCTGGGTAAAACTGGTTTTTATATAGCTTAGATTAACACATGAAGTGCAATACCAAATATGAGGTGAAAAAAAGACCTAGATGCGCTAGCATCAAAGTCTTTATCCACCGACCAAAGTGAGATTGCAACCATGAACT
>NZ_JABRVQ010000019.1 GCF_013248965.1 Psychrobacter okhotskensis
GTTTACTGAGTATAGTTTGTTTACGTTCTTCACTATAACGTGGCATGTTGTGTCCTTGTTGCCCCCATTTGGATTATTCTTTAGGGGTGACAACTATCCTGCCATAGGGGGAAACTCTCAGAATCAAAACTTCAAAAGATCGTCCCATAAGTCGAGTCTACTTATTTGGATTGTCTAAGACTGCCGCAAGAATGAATGGATATGGTTATTATTTGAAATCTAACAAAATTGCTATAACAAACTGGTCTATGTTTGCAAGGTTAAGAGGTGAGTTAGGTCCAACTGAAAGAGTATTCCATGACTTGCATACTATAATTAAGAAAAAAGAAAATGAGGAATACAAGTCTATACCGATAGAAGTGAATGTTAAAACTAAAAACTACATATTTGAATTCAAAGATTTGTGGAGCAAACCAGAAATTGAAACTGGCATTTAACAATATAGCTATCATATTACAAGTAAAAATTTAATTTATAATAAAAGCAGGTACGCGCTTGCTAGTGCGAACACTATCATACGATATAAAGAGTGAGCATGGGTTAAATGAGTTTGGGTATGCATAATATGAGCCGCGTCGGTATTGCTGTATGTTCTCAGAAAGTTGAGACCCCGGCAACCACGAACACGAATCGGTTTAACCCTTTCTAATAACATTATCTTATGTATAATAGAAATGCAGGCGGAAACCGTGGCTCTGCACTTTTTTCTCCTTTTTTCTCTCGGGACGGACCGATACTTTGATAGGCACTTTTTTGTTTACGCTCAAGTGCTTTGGAGTCTTGGTTGATTACTTTATCCCCACTCAAACGTCGTATCCTCTATGTGACTGTCTTTGAGCTTATTGCTATTATTTCTTCTACTTTTATATTGATGAAACTAAGCGGTGGTGAAGCGGCAGAGTCTTTACCAGTCGCTGTCATGGTGTCATTTGCCGCTGTCGTCTGGAACTTTTTATACAATACTGTTTTTGAAGCGTGGGAACGTCGCAAGCAGGTGACAAAGCGCACGTTATTGATACGCAGTGTGCATGCATTTGTTTTTGAAGGCGGCTTGGTGCTGATTTGCTTACCAATTTATATGATTTGGTACGATGTTGGTCTAATAAAAGCCTTTATGCTGGAAGCCGCGCTGCTGTTATTCTTCTTGGTTTATACCTTCGTTTTTACCTTAGGTTTTGACAAGATATTTACCTTACCGCATCACTATAAAACAGCCTCTGCTCCTTAATGATTAATGCTATTAATAACAACGATATTGACGGTTATCTATGTGATTTTACCCAAAAAAAGCTGCCTAATGGCAGCCTTTTTGATGATAGTGCATAACAGAATATTATAAGGCTTTTATTTACCCTGATAAACGGGCTTACGTTTTTCCATAAAAGCGGTAATACCTTCTTTAAAGTCATCGGTAACAGCCATCATGTTTTGTTGTTCAACTTCCATATCAAGCGCTTCATTAAGACCAGAAAAGGCATGGACATTAATCATATGCTTCATTGAAGCAAGCGCTTTACCCGGTAAGTTGCTTAGGCGCGTCGCTAATGCCTGTACAGTGGCATCTAGCTCGTCCGCACTAACGACGTTATTTACTAGATTTAGACGTGCGACATCGTCCGCTTTGAGCTTATCACCAAGCATAACGAGCTCAGTGGTTTTGGCAGCACCAATCAATTGATTGAGTAAATAAATACCACCAGCATCGGGAATCAGACCAATATTAACAAAGGCTTGCACAAACTTTGCATTGTCAGCGGCGATACGGAAATCACAAGTCAGTGCTAGATTCATGCCTGCACCAGCGACTGCACCTTCCAATTTAGCAATAATTGGCTTATGGATATTACGTAGCTTTAAGCTCACTTCCGCGACTTCACGTAGCATAAAATCAAGCTTTGCGACCAATGCCTCAGACTCCATACCGTTCTCTAGCATTTCACCGATATGACCGCCACTAGAGAAATTTTGACCGCTGCCTTGCAAGACAATCGCACGTACGTCTGCATCGCTATCTGCTTTATCAAGCGCATCCATAATGGCGTTTTTTAATGGCGTGCTAAAGGCATTCAGCGTTTTTGGATCGTTCATAGTAATGGTGGCAATGTGGTTTTCGCTTTGGTACTCGACGAGAGACGGTGACATCTTGGCTTTCCTTAGTTAAATTAGTTAGGTAATAGGCGATTCAAAATAAAGGCTGAGCAGGTTTTGTAACAAATCATTCACTATTGATTACTATAGCAGCTTGCTATGATTATAAAAGCAAGTTTTGTGGGCGCTTAGGACAAATCGCCAGTGTGGTTTAATCTGTCTCGCTGTGTTAATTCCTTAGGATGCACCGATAAAAACGGCTCATTCAGAAATAAGACTGTCAACTGAGTGGCTGGTGAATTATGCTAAAAGATCAGTAGAAGAGGTAAAGCGTTAGAAAGACAGGGCTAAAAAGAAAAAGCAGTCATATGCTTGATTTTTTAATCGATTATACAAGGAAGTTGTTATGCCAACTATTGAAGTCAATAATGCTAATATCAATTACGAAGATAGCGCACCAAACGATACGCAGAAACCTGTCATGGTCTTTGCTCATGGGCTACTTTGGAATACGAGAATCTATGACAAACAAGTCGAGCACTTTCAGGACCGCTATCGCTGCATCGCTTTTGACTTTCGCGGACAAGGCCAGTCGCAAATTACTAAAGACGGCTACGACATGGACACCTTGGCAGATGATGCTATTGCTCTCCTAGCAGCGCTCGATATAGACAGCTGCCATTATGTCGGACTATCGATGGGCGGCTTCGTTGGACAACGCATCGCTATTAGAAGACCAGAGCTGCTAAAATCCTTGACCCTAATAGACACTTCGGCTGATGCGGAAGACCCTGACAATATTCCCGGCTACAAAAAGCTCATGACGGCTATTCGCTGGTTGGGGATGAAAAGGGTGAGTAAAAAAGTCATGCCTATTATGTTTGGTAGTACTTTTTTAGAAGATAAATCGCGTAAAGCGGATCAAAAAGAATGGTTGGCAATGCTCAATGGTAATCGCAAAGGTGGGGTCGTCAAAGCCACGATGGGAGTCATCGAACGCGACGCTATTTATGATCAAATCGATCGCATCACGACGCCTACTCTAATCATCGTGGGCGATGAGGATGTCGCCACTCCTTATGCCAAAGCTGAGCGTATGCACTTCGCCATCGATGGCTCTAAGCTTGCAATAATCAAAGGCTCTGGACATACTTCGACGGTAGAAGAGCCTGAACAGGTCAATAAAGTGCTGAGTCAATTTTTGACGAGCTGTGTATCATAAGTATGACTAGGGCGTGTCCTCAATTCAATTGATCATATCTAAACGGGCTAAAAATGGCTAAATTTTGCCAAACATCGTTAAATAGCTGGTTAATATCCCGATATTATCTGCGTTATTTTCCTTGTTTGACTGCAATTTATCTCATTTTTATCACCATTTTTAAAATGAGGACACGCCCTAATTAGGGCATGCCCCTATATAGTCATTCCACTATAAAAATATTACTGCGTTGACCTCGCTTGAAGTATCACCTATACATCTACACTCGGTTGCCTTGTACTACTTTTAAATTGAATCGACTATACTAAAAAGACGCCATTATCATTGCTATGATAACGGCGTCTTTGGTTTTGGTATAAGAGGTGCTTACAATCGTGATGTATAGTCACTATTGCCGTCATCGATAGTGCCAAAGGCATCGGCACGATTGACGATTTCGGTCGCCCATGCGCGATGTGTGGCAGGCTCTAGCATCGTATTATTATATTTAAATACCGCTTTGGCTTCGCTATGTAATATGGCTTGCGCCTCATCTAATGTGCTCATTGGCACGCAGTAGGCTTGCTGAACTAAAGCGATTTGGCTAGGATGAATAACTGTTTTGCCGACTAAGCCCAAACTGACGTCGCGAGTCAGCTCTTGCATAAACAGCGTTGGCTGATCTAAATACTCAAAGACCGGTGCGGTGAGATAAAAGCCGTGCGGCACAAAGCAGCCGAGCAGCTGATAAGCAAGCGTGCCGATAGGGGTATCATAGACGATACTGTTCTTCGGACGGCGCAGACGCAGCGCGGCAAACAGATCATTGCCGCCGATGCGCAGCGCAAAGACTGGCTGGCTAAAAGCTTCTTTAAAACCAATGGCCAGTTCTTGATTGTGATGTGGGTTAAATAATGCTGCGGTCTCAAGCGTCGGCATTAATAAATGATCGATGCTGAGATTCTGGCAGGCCATGCGCCAATTGGATAAGCTATACATATCGACTTTGGGCATGACGAAGCCGTCGATGAGATCGATATGAGCGTAGTCTGCCAGTTGTTGCAGCATCATCGGATTGCGCGGACGTATAAAGACCAAGGGCCGCGTGGGATGCTGGTTTTTTTGCTCTGATTGCTGATTCGATTGCTGATTCGATTGAAAGCCAGATTCTCTTGACGGATCATTGATACTATCGACGTGTATCGCCCAAGTATGAAGCAGGGTTTGCAGCCGTGTCAGCGCCAGCTCGACATCATTGTGGCTAACGGCATCTTCTAAGCAGATGATAATGCTATTAATCGTTGGTAATTTATCGCGCTTGATGACTTGCCAGATATCTTGGCGAGTAGCAGGCATATAAAGGCTTGCACCCAGCTGATACGGATGATGGGTATTGGGCCTAACCATCGCATGACGCTCAGTGATGAGATGCGCATAAGACTGGGTATGGCTATAAATGTTTGATTCGTTATTTGGCATATCTGGCATAATCGGCATCGTAAATAGTGATAAATTGAATGGTCGTAAAGGGTTATAAAAGACAGAACGTATGAATTGATCAGCAATAATAGCTTAGCTGTCTTTGCTACGCTGCTTGATCAGCGTGATGGCTTGATAGGGTAGTATTTTAGCACCTAATACCTTGATATTGATATTTCGTTCGGTACATAAATGGCGCAATAATACGGTATCGGGATGATCAGCAGTGGCCAGTAGAATGCGCTCGGGATCGCGGCGTAATATGGCGCGTGTCGCCTCTGCAATCGTCGGCTTAATGCGGTTACGATTGGTGATTTGATAGGTTTTTGCCAATTCATTAATTAAATCAGCAGTCTGATAGCGTGGTTGTTTAAAAGTTGGCAAACGTTGCAAAGGTATCGTTAATGCACGTCGTGCAGTATCGATGTGATCGATAAACGCCAAGCTATGATCTGCCTCTACTAAATTATCATAAAAAACACTGCGATGTAGACCTGATTGCGGCTCAGTATAAAGACTACGTGAAATCAGTCCCGACACCGTGCTATTTAATAAACCTGATGGGATCAACCAGTCTTCTTCACTAGCAGCTAGCCATGCTACGCCCGCTGGATCAGCAAGTGTCAGTAGCGGGATGGCGTCTTTTCCTTGATGAAAAATATTGGCAAAATTGGGATGGCTAGGGTCACTAAAGACTTCTAAGCTATGAGCAAGCTCTTGATAGATGGCACCTTTACCTGTCCAGCCATCAACGAATACGATGGGGCTGTCTGGGTAAGCGTCCAATATCATCTGTAAAGCGACTGGATCAAGACCGCGGTCACGAATGATACTAATACCGTAATGCACACTTGGCAAGTTATAGTCGCTATCGGTATCTGACCTTTCATTATCTGACCCTTTCTTATCTGATAAGGCACGCTGCAATAACACGCCAACTGGTAAACCTGCTCGTACTAAGCTGACCAATACTAATGGGCGCTCAGCACTAACCGTTTGCTCGAAAGTATGGTGTAACGTATGCGCTAAATTAGCGATATCAGTCGCGGTTCTATTTGTACCTTGCTCTAATGCCTGCGCGTATAATTGCTCGTGCATCGCCGTTGGTGCGGTCTCTAAGGTCAGCATGTCTGAATAATGCCGTTGACCGCTTTGAATCAGTGCTTCTTTTTGGCTGACTGGCACGTCTGCAACCGCGTCTTTATCAACGATATCGAGTAGCACTGTTACATCGCTGGCAAGGTAACTGCCTGAGCCGTATTTATCGAGTTTTTGAATATTGGGAGTGGTCATAGGAGGTTTTTTACTCGTATAAGCTGCTGTCGTTATTATAATTATTGATATTTAAGAGTTGTTAAGAGCTGAGAATTACTAAGAACTAAGATTGTCGTGCAGTTGACCATGATTGGGCATGCCATACCAGTCTAGCAGTTGCAGAAACGGCAAATCTGCCAGGCTGTCACCAAAGCCAAAACTTGGGCGCTGACTGTCTAAATGATGGTCTAATAAAAACTGTACCGCATGATGCTTATGAACCGCATGTGGCAGTATCGCTAGATTGTTAGCGTTAACATGGACATAGAAATCCTGATCAAAATCACGTATTAGATTAGGTAACTGTGCAGCTAATTCTGCCAATGCTTGATGATCTTTTTGCGCGTGTTTAATAGCCAGATAAATGGTCAATTCTTCATTAACAGAACCATTATTAAAACTATCAATATGCGGTGTAAATACTAGCTGACTGTTATCGTTTCTACTGTGACTCGCGAATAATTGGCTCAGTTGGTTAAGTTTGTCTTGCAAAGGACTCAACTGTTCATACATACGCTGTTGCCATGCGCTTAACAGCTCGCCATTAGCTGTCAAAATAATTGCACCGTGAGTCAAAACTTGCCAACTGTCAAAAGGCAGCTTTACACGTTTGATTTCGCTACGGTCGCGTGCCGTCACTACGATTAGATCAGTGCTTACAAGTAGCCAGTTAAAAAATGTGGCTTGGCGCTGACTCATAAAACTTAATGGCTCGCCTTGTTTGTTAACGGTTGCGCAAATCAAGTTTTTAGCTTCAGTAGTGGGTAATTTCCACGCATCAATTTTACGCTGGGTTTGAAATAGGGTATCGTCTAGATCCATTAGCGCGTAAGGTTTGATAATGTTGGAGTCGCTCTTGAAGAATGGGATGGTCATAAAAGTGTCCGTAGTAATAGATTTGAAAATCAAATAGTGGCTTAGAGGCTAAGTTAAATCGAAGGACTCACCACCAATACATTATCCAAACCTTTCCACATGTCATCAACGCTATCCGCTGATGTTTCAACGCACAAAACAATTAAGTCCCAATCGTTAGGCTCAACATTATAAGCAAAGTTGGTCATACCAAGCCCATAGTTATCGCTAAAACTTAGCATAGTGATAATTGCGCCACCAAGGGCGATCGGTGAACGTGTTAACGCACTAAAATTAACGGTAGCATTTTGAGTTTGCGTCTCAAGCCATTCCGCCAATAAAAACGGCAACCACACAAACTCATTACTACCCAATACTAAAATCCGCTCAGGTAATTGCTTTTTATCAAACGGTGCTTGCTCACTAAAACGCGTAAATGCGGATTGAAACTTCGCCAAATAATTACCAAATCCATCTGTGCTATCTAGCGTTGGGAAGCGTCCCCAATTACCAGTATTGCCTAGTGGTTGACTGCCAGCCTCAGTCGTATCGACCGACGGCATAGTAATCGGCTCAGGGTTGGGCGCATCCGCCCATTGCCACGCACCAGATAATAGGTGATGACGATGAAAGTCAATGTTAGGCAAACGTGCAGATATATTGTCGTCTACGTCAGATTGAGCTTGGTTCTGATTTAGAGACCAATCAACCAAAGTGGTCAGATGTACTTGCTCTAATTGATCAAGCCCTGCGTTACGTAAGGCCGTGACGACATTGACGCAAGTATTGCCCGTTGATGCTTCGTCATCAACCATAATCAATGTTTTGCTCGCTAGTAGCTGTGCTTGGATAGCTTTATCTGCACTTTGATAAATCAGATGCTGGCTAGCGTGACTGTGATCTTCGCTAAAAGTCGTTAGCAAGGTTTCAGAATTATCGTCGTTATGTTGTGCGTGACGGGTAGAGTTCAGTAGTAAGGCATTGGGATAACGCGTTTGTAGCGCTTGATGCACCCCAGCAGATAACCCAACGGCAGTCTCTGCCATACCGATGACCAAAATTGGCTCGGGCAAATCGCTCGGCACTAGGCTTGCCAAATCAGTAAAAGCATGTCGCATGGTGTTAGGGGCGACTGGAATATGGCGACCTAAGACTTTTGACACAAACAAAAATGCGCGTTTAGGATTAATGCGCTGCGCAAAGCCAAGCAAGTCTTCTAATTGATAACTGTCACTTTTTTCTAAGTCATTATTATGAGTTGCAGAATTAGTCTGATAGGTGAGATCAAGGGTACCGCGTGGTAGGGTGATGCTGCGTTTATACATAGTATTAGATATCATGGTATTAAGTATTGTGTTATTTTTAAGATCAGTCATCGCTTATTTCTATCCCATATTTTTCACAAAGATAACGTAGGTCGCCATCTATATTTTGATGCCTTGGCATAAATTGCCATTGTTTGCCTGCTCGGTTTAATGTAAATAGAATCAAACTTTTGCCTGACTTATCTTTTATGTCAAATTCACCTGAAAATAATAATGCATTCTGTTGCTTGTCAAGGATGCTCAGCTGAATAGGTGTTTGTGGAGGATCAGTCGCTAAGTTCTCAAGCTCACTTGATAAAGCAAAGTTAAGTTGTTCAATATTGGCAGGCTGAAGGTTTAGATCACAACTAAATTCAGATATGGATTTCTCAGATTCAAGTTGTTGATCCAGTTCGACTGCACCATCTTCACTATGGGTCTGTCCGTAAAATATCATGTCTTCATCGCCACGTACTTTTGCAGTGGCATCTACTCTAAACAATACAGCATTGATAGTAGGTGCCGTTGTTATTTTGACAATAATGAGTGCAGCGGCAAAGAGGTTGGATGCTGATTTAGAAATTTGTTTTTTATGAATGGTATTATTAGTTTGTAAGTCTAACGCTGATTTACTGTTAGTCATCACAGAAGATGGTGTAGTTTTTTTACTTTTTAATTTAATTAACATAACCTTATTTTCACGGCGCACATCGTATAGACGTAGTGTCGTAATAAGATCAGAGAATTTTTTATAGCCATATTTATCTAGTTTGATATTTTCATGGTTTTTATGAATTTGGCTAGCAATATAAGATAGGTTTGACCAACCATCTTTAGCATTAGGATTTTCATTGATTAGTTTATTTATTACGCCAATAAGATGATTTTGGGTATGTAATTGCTTAGTCGTCCAACGTTCTGATGCAATGTTTGAAGATGGGGTATCATTCTTATTCGGTGTAGGACTGACTGTAATGGAGTCGTTTTTAGCAGTTAATAAATCCTCTACATAAAAGAATTTATCACAAGCCTGTGAAAACGCGCTAACCGTATTACGCTTTCCAAAGCCAAATACTTTTACATGGTTTTTGCGGATACGTAGCGCTAATGAAGTAAAATCACTATCACTTGAGATCAAACAAAACCCATCGTAATTATCACTGTATAGCAAGTCCATTGCTTCTATAACCATGCCGATATCAGTGGCGTTTTTGCCTTTCACATAAGCGAAATGTTGCATAGGGTCGATGGCGTATTTAAGCAATGCTTCTTGCCAACTCTGGATATGCGCATTGCCCCAGTCGCCATAGATTTTTTTACAAGTGACATGTCCAATATTCTCTATCTCTTGCAGAATATGACCAATATTTTTTGCTGAGGCGTTATCGGCATCAATAAGTACGGCTATACTTTTGAGTTTAGCAGTCATCTATTTTCCTTAACACACTTTGTTAAAGTGGCTATTTTTATATTAACTTGATTTTATATTAACTTGCGTTGCTTAGATATTTTAACCCTGACAGCCGACCAGCCAAAGCGATCCGCGACTTTGTTTACTAAGCTGCGGGGTAGTCAGTGCAGCAGTTGTAGAGCTAGATGTGGTAGACGAGCTAGCCAAACTAATGCCAGCGCTCGCGAGTAGGGCAGATAATAACTGGAACTTCACCGCATAATTCATGTTTTGCGCATGCTCATGGACGAGGCTAGCAGTCACCATGCCGATGACTTCACCTGTCGGCAAGAGCAGCGGACTGCCACTAGAGCCGGGCTGAATCGGTGCGGTAAATTGCATATAACGAATATCATCACTTAAGCCTGTTAATCCTGAGATACAGCCTTGTGTGACTTGTAGCTGGCTACTGAGTCCTGATAGCGGAAAGCCCAAAGTGGTAATGGTCTCGCCCAAGATATCCGAACACTGCTGCGCTAATGGTAGGTGGCAAGCCAAAGGCTCGTTTACTCTGATAATGGCAGAATCGCTACCGATATCACTAAGTACCACTTGCGCCTCACGGTCAGGCTGGCCCTGCTGGCGCACACCAATCATCGCCGCCGACTCAATGACATGATAGCAAGTCAATAGATGATAAGGGTCAATAGCAAAAGCCGTGCCTGTCCATGTTTCACCAGCTTGGACTTGGCGGGGCGGGCGAGAGTCGCTATCTGGGTAACCACGCTGCTGCTGCTGCGCCGCTTGAATGAGTGCATGAGTATCTGGCGGACGAATATCAAGACTGACTTGCACTCGTTGCTCAAGGCTTGTCAGTCCTTGGGTCGAGCTTTCACCAAGAGCGCGACATTTAAACTGCCCATTACGCTTGTAAATCTCAAAAACAATAGCGGCTTTGACATGGCGCTCGCTTGCTATGAAGTCATAGTGAATAGCACCATTGTTTAAAGTTAGGCTTATATTTTTTAATTCGACAGCGGGCAAATTAAGTGTCGGCTCCTGATAAGTATAAGCGATTAGTTGTAAGAAGCTCACCCCTTGCGTGTCAAATAACGTGAGTAAATCCAGCTGCCATTCGCTGGGACTGTCATCATCGTCTAGCTTTGCCCAGTCTTTAGGCTCATGCAAATAGGCGGGGCTACAGACTGCCTTGCGCTGCTCATTTAAAGGTAGCCATAATAGTCCAAGCTGCTGCCCAAACCTAAGCGAATTTGAGGTCGTAAAAGCAACAATACAGCGCTCTTGAGTGATCACCGTGTTTGCGCCTAATACTAATGTGGTCTGTGCTGTCATCACCCGCCCCCTCATTGACTTTATAATGGCTCAGTATATTTTTATTATCCTAAGATATTTTACTTATTCAACGATGTCTTCTTCAATTTTTACACTTACCATCAGCGAGCGCACCTGACAAGGTTTAATTTTTTGAGCAATGTTTGCTAACTGTGGCTTGTCCGTTAAGCCCAGCCAATAGGCAAACCCCAGTTGTGTGAGATCGATCCCGCTATGCGCCGTATAACCGATGCCACCAGAAGGGCGACTGTTAATTTCAAGCACACGGTGCTGACCATCATCATCTGCTTTAGTTTGAACACTGACGATACCATCGCAGCCAAAGACTTTGATTAATGGTATCACCACCTCCATGACGTCCTGCTCGTAACCGACATGCTGGATTTTTCCCGTTTTATGACGAGTAACGGCTGCCAGTACTTCACCATATTCACAGACCACATCGATAGAGTATTCTTGTCCTGATAGATAAGGCATCAGCAGCATAGGAATAGGGCGCTCACGTATCATTTGGCTGTTTGTGTAAGCATTGACAAACTGCGCTGTATTAATTTTTTTCTCTTCGGTAAAGTATAAATGCTCAAAGCTATCGTACTGCTCGCCATTGTCTTTGGCCAAATCAAGCCGCCAAAAGCCTTGTGCAAAAATACCCGTGACCGGTTTGACACATAAAGGCTGATGACCATGCTCGCTAAGTAGGGCCTCAAGCTCAGCAGTATTGTCAAAGCGCCACGCGTCTGCCACTGGAATATCGTGGTGATGACACTGCTGCATAAAGGCAAATTTGTCATCGATACACTCTAGGGCTGCGACGCTGGTTGCTCCTGTTAATAAGCGAATACCAACAGCATCAAATGCTTCACGCTGTGCTTCATAATCGATACCATTACGACCAGTCAATAATACTTTTACATTGTGTTGCTTGGCTTGCTCCAGTACAAACTGCCAACGCGGTGTGACGGGTCCAGATATGACTTGCTCATCGCTGTCGAGCGCCGTTGCAGACGGCTCAATATATACGCTGTCGGCAAATTCAAAAATCTCGGGTCTGTCATGGCGGTGTGAGGCGATGATATTAAAGGGCGAGTGCGTTTGTGCTTTTAGGGCTTGCAAGCTGGCTAACATATCGCGTTGGCTAGACTGACCTTCGGCCAACCAAGCAGCTGGCGTTATAAGGTTGTCATTGGCAAGGCTATCGTTAGCAAGGTTACTCATAATTCTCTCAGCATTATTATCAATGTTATAGATAAGGGTTATAGGTATTGGATAACTGGGTGTGATTGTCGCACGTTTCATATCAAGATGGTCAATACTTATCTGTTGCCAAAAAAGCCACGCTGCGCCGCCGTTGATAGCAAAGTCTATTATATAGAAATGCTACGCTCTAGGGCGTGTCCGCATTTAAAAAATGGCGATAAAAATGAGATAAGTTGTAGTCAGACAAGGAAAACAGCGCAGATGATATCGAGATATTAGTCAACTATTTGATATTGTTTGGCAAGATTTAGCCATTTTTAACCCCTTTAGATGACCATCGATTGAGTTGAGAGCACGCCTTAGTGTGCTGATTAAAAGTCTGGCATTATCCATGCTACTATATAACGATAGTGAACATAAAAAACGCTAATATAATAAATTTAAAGGATATAAGATGAGCCAAACCGAACCACAAAAGCTGATTGCTGGTGCCAATGCGCCACTACCGACTGACAGTATCAGCATCCGAATTTTAAGTCAAAACGCCATCGATTGTGCCGCTTATCGTCTGACTACTGATGGTAAAGTGCGCGGTGATGGCGATATGATATTTTATGGGCAGACGCGTAGTGATGACGGCAATGTCAGCTTCCGAGGTCACGACAGTGATGGGTTTTTCGACATTAATTTAGCAGCGCAACCGGCGAATATTGATAAAATTGCCTTGGCATTTTCTAGTACGCAGACATTGGCGCAAGTTGGCGATGTAGATATCCAAGTATTGCAAGGCAGCCAAGTGCTGATGACTTGTCAGCTTAGTAGTGCTGGGCGTAATGAAAAAGCCATTATTTTAGCAGAATGCTATCGTCGGCAGGGCAGCTGGAAGTTTCGCTTTATTGCCCAAGGTTTTGAAGGTGGCTTAAAGCCTTTGTCCGAACATTTCGGTGTAGAGATTGCCGATGAAGCACCAGCGCAGCCCCCATCTCAAAATAGCAATCAGGCTCAACCTATCAATACTCAACGTCCAATCAATACGCAAAAGGCGGGCAGTGCCACTCAAGCAAGCGCGCCGCCACCGATTCCAGCCAGCCCTTCGATCAACTTGAGCAAAATTACCTTAACCAAAAACCAATCCAGTATCAATCTTAAGAAGCGTGATGACTTTGGCAAAATCTCGGTCAACCTAAACTGGAACCAACGTCCAGATATGGATAAGCAAGCACCGAAAAAAGGCTTGTTAGGTGACCTGTTCAAACAGCATAAAGCGGGCGGTATTGACCTTGACGTCGGGGCAATGATTCATCTAAAAAACGGCGAAAAAACTTTGATTCAAGCCTTGGGCAATCGCTTTGGTAGTTTGCAGTCAGCACCTTACGTCTGTCTGCGTGCTGATGATAGGACAGGACAAGTGAGTGGCGGGGAGTGGCTCGATATCAATGGTCAGCAGTGGTCGCAAATTGAGGAAGTATTTATCTTTGCTTTCATCTACGAAGGTGCGCCGAACTGGGCAAAAACGGATGGGGTAGTGACCATTCATGTGCCCGATCAGTCGCCGATTGAGACGCGTTTAACAGAAGGCACAGGCAACTTGCCAATGTGTGCCATTGCGCGTTTGGTCAACCAACAAGGCAGTATCAATGTTGAACGTATCAATCAATACTTTAAAGGCCATCAAGAAATGGATAAAGCCTTTAATTGGGGCTTTAGCTGGAAACGTGGTAGTAAGTAAGTGCTTGAATAGCATCCATTAATACAAAAAATCAGCCCGTCTATTATTAATAATAGACGGGCTGATTGCTTTTAAGTGTTAACGTTTTAAAGCGTTACAAGTAAAAACTGTTTAGACTTTATAGGCCTTTAAGCATGTGGCGTAATAGCAGGCATCAAATCATGGAAAGTACGACCTGAGGCAGTTTCGCCAATGGCATGCATTTTCCATTCATTGTTATGACGATAGACTTTTGCCATCACCATCGCTGTATGACTGCCTTGCGCTGATAGGTTATAGCGTGCGACCTCTTGGTTATTATTGGCGTTCACGATACGGCAAAAAGCGTTTTCTACTGTTTCAAACGTTTGACCAGTGAAGCTATTGACGGTAAATACCAGCGAGACGACATCAGCAGGGATTCTTGAAAGATCGACGTTGATAACTTCGTCATCGCCATCACCGTCGCCAGTACGGTTGTCGCCTGTGTGGACGATACTGCCATCTTTTGATTTAAGCTGGTTGAACCAAATGGCATCGACTGCTTGTTTATTGGCATCAAACATGATGCACGAAGCGTCTAAATCGATAGAATCGCCGCCGCTGCCACCTCCAAACAACTTGCCTAAGAAGCCCCCTTTTTTCTCTTGCGGTCCTTGTGCTACGTCCCAACCTAAACCCAATTTTACTTGAGTCAGATCGCCACCGGCTTCTTTGCTTAGGGATATCTTTTGTCCCTTTTGTAAACTAACTGCCATGATAAAATCCTTATATCACTCTCAAAAAATACGGTTAGTGGTGTCAAACTAGCTTAGTCTACAGAGCGTAGTACTTGCACTTGTTTTACTTGCTACTCGAATTTTCGTAAATGATATGATAATAATTGTGAGTGGAATACTGCAACGTTCAGTGATATTTTCAGTTGTTCATTTTGGTTAAAAATCGAGCTATAAAATATTATCTAAAAAGCCGCCACCGCCACCACGACCTCCGGAGCTACTGCCCAAGATGCTTTGTAGCCAGCCTTGATAGCTATCACGATTGCGCGAACAGATAATGACTTTACCAGTGCCAGAGAAGTTCAACACCATACCTTCGCCACTGGTGACCGAGTTAATGATGCTGCTCATGATACCTTTCTTCTTGCTGGTTGAGACCGACAGCTTGTACTCAAGATTTGAGTCCCAGCAGACCACATGACCATTATCGATGATGACGTCTTTGTCTGGGGTGACATCAATCTCAAACAACGAGCCAAAGCCAGATACCACGACCTGACCTTGACCTTGCGTCTGCATAACCATAAAGCCACCAGTATCACCAAACACCGCGCCGCCGAGGTTACGCTGAATATTGGCTCTGATATCGACACCCGTTTGTGCAGCGACGAAAGCGCCATCGCTCAAGGTATATTGCTGAGCGCCGCAATCGATAATTTGCATATCACCATCGAGCGTCGGTGCTAGCAAACAATCGCCTTCACCGCCCGTCGCCTCAATCTGCTGCTGAAACAGTGATTCGTCATTAGCAAAGCGGCGCATCAATGACTGCATAAGGCCACCTTGCAGCTTACCTTTTAGCTCAAGGTTAGATTCCATCATGACCATGGCATTGGCTTCACAATAGATCGAGTCACCCTTTTTGAGGTTGCAATGTAAAAAAGGCTCAATGGTACCGATTAAGCTAAATGTTGCGGACATGGGTGCAAATCCTTATTCTAATGCTTTGACATATACTTTGAAATTCGATAGATATTCTTTTGATAAGTTGTTTTTCGATTTTAGAGGAGCCATTAAATTTAAAGCCATCAAATGCTTTAAAAAGGCACACTTGATAGCTTATATAGCGGGCAATCAGCTAGCTGACTGCCACTGTTAACGATCTAAACGATCTAAATTAGACGTTTACGCCATAAGAGGCAGCTAATGGTCCAAGACCACCGCTGAAGCCTTGACCAACGGCGCGGAATTTCCAATCGCCGCTATGACGATACAATTCGCCAAAGATCATCGCTGTTTCAGTGCTACCGTCTTCTGATAGGTCATAACGAGCGATTTCAGTATCGCCATTGTCGTTTACGACACGGATATAAGCTTCGCCTACTTGACCGAAGTTTTGGTTACGGCTTTGACCTTCATAAATGATGGCGCAAATAGCAACTTTGCTGACGTCAGCTGGGATGCTAGCAAGGTTGATTTTGATTTTTTCATCATCGCCATCACCTTCACCAGTGCGGTTATCGCCAGTATGCTCGACCGCGCCATTGTCTGACTTTAGATTGTTAAAAAAGATAAAATCTTGATCGTTACGTACTTTGCCGGCTTCATTGACCAAAAAGCCAATCGCGTCTAAGTCAAACTCTTGACCGTCAGTGGCGCGTGGATCCCAGCCAAGACCGACCGTAATATTGGTTAAACCAGGCGCTTCTTTTGATAAGTTTACGTTGCCGCCTTTCGTTAAGCTAATAGCCATATAGATATCCTTTAGATTAATAATTAAGTGGATTGGGTTTTCGAAAGAATGAATTAAAAATTATGCAGTTGTGGTAGTGTTGGTATAAAAGTTAAATGAATATACCTGTATGCCACGTCCTGCATATCATTACGTTTTACTATACTAAGCGAGTGCTCACTAAGCAAGGTCTATTTTGTGCGCTTACTAGATGGTTACTAAGGGACATATCAGTGCTGTAACTCTGATACTTTTTAACAAACTGAGCAACAGTGGTTAAGATATTGTTATCGCAAAGTATTTTACCAATCGCCAGTAATTAACCAAAGAGCAGGGCGATAAACAGCTAAAATACTTTGTAAAAGTTGCATGCCGTAAATAAAAAATGCTCATAAACGAAAACAGGTTATACCAACTTTTTGGTATAACCTGTCATTAAAACAATATGATGCTTACTACGCTTCAAACTTGCAGTTTATCAGCTAATCGATTTTGCTTCTTGCTTGCGATAATTGAGTGAGGCCACGAACGCCCAACCAATAAAGGCAATACCAATCAGACCAGTGATAATTTCTGGCACATGGAATTTCACTGACAATAGCATGATAATCGCTAAAGCACCGATAGCATAATGCGCGCCATGCTCAAGGTAAACAAACTCATCAAGCGTGCCTTTATCGACTAAGAATATCGTCATCGAACGCACAAACATCGCACCGATTGCTAGACCCAGCATAATAACGATAACGTCATTGGTAATCGCAAATGCGCCAATCACGCCATCGAAACTGAATGAAGCATCAAGAACTTCTAGATATAAGAAGCCGATAATACCGCCTTTCATAATCGCGCTGGTCGCCGCAGCGCCCGAGCCATTTTCTTCATTTTCTAAATCTGCTTCAAGGTCACCTTCAAGCATACCCGAAACCACTTGTACGCCAAGGTATACCAAGATACCCCATACGCCTGCAATCAATACCGCTGCTGACTGCTCAGGGTTAGCAAATGATACCGCAATCATCAACACGATAAGCGCCACAAACACACTCATGGCATCGACTTTACCCAGTTTTGCCAAACGGCTCTCAAGCCAATCAAACCAATGTACTTCTTTATCGTCAAAGATAAAGTTCAAGAACACCAGTAATAAGAAGATACCACCAAATGCTGAGATTTCAGCATGATGCGCCAATAATCTGGCTGAATATTCTTTAGGATCGTTTAACGCTAGGTCGACCACTTGCATAATACCCAAGTCAGCAGTAACCGCAACGATAACGATAGGGAATACCAAGCGCATACCAAATACAGCAACTAAAATACCAACCGTTAAAAATATCTTTTTCCAAAACTCATCCCAGCCTTTGAGGACTGAGGCGTTGACCACCGCATTATCAAATGATAATGAAATCTCCATGACGGCCAAAATAGCAGTAATAGATAGGGTGGTTATCAAGCCGCCCATACCACCATGTGAATATCCCCACCACGCCGCGACCGCTAAGGCAATGGCCGTGAAGATAAAGTCTAAATAAAAATGTCTCATGACACATCCTGTCTGGTTGCGTAAAGCTAAGGTCGGTCTATTATAGACTCAAACCACAAAA
Source organism: Psychrobacter okhotskensis (assembly GCF_013248965.1). Classification (GTDB taxonomy): domain Bacteria; phylum Pseudomonadota; class Gammaproteobacteria; order Pseudomonadales; family Moraxellaceae; genus Psychrobacter; species Psychrobacter okhotskensis. The sequence continues at coordinate 17,948 of NZ_JABRVQ010000019.1, forward strand.
AAAGTGGCTATTGCTAACCACTTCTTAGTGCATAATTTTAAACGAAACATAAAGCATTATTGGTCGTTTGGCTATCAATAATTGTGGCTATTTTGCAACTAAAAGTACGTTGTAAAGTTACTCGATAATTCGCCCATAAAATTATTTTGTATAACTGGCTAATAAAGCTGCTTTAAACGCTGGTTTTAGTCGTGCTAATCATCCCAACCATGATGACGATACCAACCTAAATACGGCTTTAGATATCAACGCCGTATTGCTGACACATGGCTTGCAAGCCACCAGAGTAGCCTTGACCAACGGCGCGGAATTTCCACTCACCGTTATGGCGATAGACTTCACCAAATACCATCGCGGTCTCAACAGAGTAATCTTCTGCCAAATCAAAACGTACCACCTCGGTGCCGGTTTCTTCATTAACGACGCGAATAAAAGCGTTGGCTACTTGACCAAAGTTTTGACTGCGAGCCGCTGCATCATGGATAGTGACAGTGACGACGATTTTGTCGACATCAGCAGGTACTTGGGTGAGGTTTACTTTAACGACTTCATCATCACCGTCGCCTTCGCCCGTACGGTTATCACCAGTATGCTCAACCGCGCCATTGTCAGATTTGAGTTGGTTGTAAAAGATAAAGTCATGATCGCCGCGCACTTTGCCTGCGGTGCTAAGCAAAAATACACTGGCATCAAGATCAAACTCAGCACCAGAGGTTGCGCGCTCATCCCAACCAAGACCAATAAGCAACTTGGTTAAATTTGGGTCAGTTTTCGTTAGCGATAAGTTACCGCCTTTATTAAGTGATAAAGCCATGGGGCTGTCCTTGTTATTAGAGTAAATTAAAGTTATTAGAGTAAATTAAACGTTTTTTTTAAAAGTTTGATATTAGGGTTTGTTGAACATTCAAATCTGGCACTGGCAGTGGCTATTTTTTAGACAATACGCAGTGAAATTTTTGACGCCTAGTCATTCTAGGTTAGACAATTTCGCCATGTATTGGCAAAAAATAGCCCTGCCCTGAAAGGCTGATACTGAAATCACCCCAAACGTTGTTGTAAACCTAGCTAAGGTCTCGACATTATCGTCGGTTTACGCCTAGTTTGATAAAGGGTTTGGGACGATTTTAGCAATCAGCAGTCCTAATATTTGAATGTTCAACAAACCCTAATTTTATAGAAGTAAAAGCGTTGCTAGAGTCAGAATTATCCCGAGACCAACGCTTAATCACGCTCTATCATAACAACAAAAAATGACCCAATCAAAGTAGATTGAGTCATTATTGTTTTTAAGTAAAATTTGGTCATTTTACTGAGCGTTAGAAGGGTTGCAAGGCTTTCATTTACCCTTGACGATGACGAATCTCAAAACTTTGATGAATCGGCTTTTTGATATTAAAATCGAAGCCAATGGTTTTTTGTGTGATATCAACGATGTCATAGCGCTCGATTAATTGCTCATCGAGCTCAAAACGGGTAAAGTTGTTTGAGAAATATAAGACGCCATCAGCGGTTAAGCGATTCATCGCGCGATTAATAATAGCAGCATGATCTCGCTGCACATCAAAAGTACCTTGGAACTTTTTCGAGTTTGAAAAGGTCGGTGGATCGATAAAGATAATATCGAATTGCTCGGTATTTTCCTTAATCCACTCAAAGATATCGGCAGCAACGAATTGATATTTATTGCGGCTGACGTCCAAACCGTTGAGCACAAAGTTTTGCTTGCCCCAATCGAGATAGTTCTGTGACAAGTCAACGCTGGTGACTTTTTTGGCACCCGCCAATGCCGCATGCACACTTGCCGTACAGGTATAAGCAAATAAATTCAGTACTGATTTATTACGACTGTTGTCTTTAATCCGTGCGCGCATATTACGATGGTCAATAAACAAACCGGTATCGAGATAATCGGTAAAGTTGACGTAGAAATATGCACCATCTTCGCGAGCGACATGAAACTTGCCGCGCTTTTCTGTGGTGTTCTGTTTGCTATATTGATCATTGCCAGATTGGCGTGCCCGAGTTTTGATAAAGATTTGTTCGCGGTTAATATCGAACACTTCACGAATACCCATCAAAGCTAGATTAAAGCGTTTTTTAGCGGTCTCGGGTGGTATGGTTTTCGGCGGTGCATATTCTTGCACGTGCGCGTAGTCACCATATAAGTCGATAGCCACTTTAAAATCTGGCAGGTCAGCGTCATAGACACGGATATTACTGACATTGTCTTTTTTAGCCAGTTTTTTTAGCTTGGCAAGATTTTTTTGTAGGCGGTTAATAAAGTCTTGACCGTCTTCTACTTCAATCTCACGCTTTTCAAAACGGCTCACAAGATTGCCTGTTTGCCCAGCAATCAACGTGCCATAGCGGAAATAAACGGTAATGGCACCATTATGACAGCGTAAGGTTTTTGGCTCTTTAATCGGCAAGATATCGACTTGCTCGACATGAGAGGCCAATATACCAAGCATCGGATCAATGCCGCTACCGGCAAAGCTGTCTTGCAGAATAAGCCCAATCGCTTGATACAATGGCTTAATCATCTCTTCATCACCCAAACGCTCACCATAAGGTGGGTTGGTGATAATTAGAGGATTGCTCAATCGACCATCATCGACCAACGGCTTTAGCACACTGCTTAGACGGTCAAGTGCGCGTGTTTCGATGTCGAGTAGCGGTAGCAAGTCTTGTAGGCCAGCGGCAATCAGGTTTTTTTCTGTGGCGAGAATCGCGCCACTATCCGCATCATAACCCAAGATTAGTGGTAGGGTATCTGGCTGCTCGTTAGCAATTGCTAAGGCTTCGCGGAAACGTGTTTGGGCATCATCAATCATCTGTTGCCATAACGCATCATCATGATGCTGCCATTGATAAAAGCCAAATTGATTGGCGGCTTTATCAATACCCACTGCGTAATCACAATGCATGAGTAGTGCTTCAATAATAAAGGTGCCTGAGCCACACATTGGATCGATTAACGCATTATAAAAAGGTGCATCGCCAGCGTCGTTCTTCTTATGCCAGCCTGCACTATAGAGCAAAGCTGCTGCCAAGTTTTCTTTGAGGGGCGCTTCGGTCATTGCCACGCGATAACCACGGCGATGCAAGCTAGTACCTGATAAATCTAAATACAATTCGGCTTGCTTGTCATTAACGGTCGCGAAAATAGCAAAATCTGGGTGCTTGCTATCGACGTTAGGGCGGCTGTCATAAACTTCATTAAAGGTATCAGCAATCGCATCTTTGATACGTAGCATGGCAAACTGCTGGCTGACAGCGACGCGTTTGTCGACAGACAGACGAATGGCAAAGGTTTGCTCAAGTTTAAACTGCTCCGTCCAATTGACCGACTTCGCTAAGCCATAAAGCTGCTCTGCCACATCATACTCGGCGTTGATATTTCTGCGTTTAATCAGCATCAATACCCGCGATGCCACTCGCGACCACAGACAAATCGTATAGAGATCACGCAATGTACCCGTAACGGTCAGACGGCCGGTACTTTTGATGTCACTTGCAATACCAAAACTCGTCAGCTCAGTCTGTAGCGGTGCCTCAAGCCCATCGGCACAAGTGATAATCAGCTCAAGTGACAACTCTGCTGAGAGCGCTGGTGAAAGTGCTTCTGACAACGCTGGTGAAGATGCGGCGGCAAGGGCTGGCGCGGTTGTTTCGGTCATACGGATACCTGTGGGCTAAATTGATAAATATTGATAAATAAGGCACATCATAAGATAAGATGTTTAACCGTCAATTTTACCATAATTACGCTATGGATGGTTTAAGTGGCTTTGATTAAAAGATGGTGTTTAAAATTTTGGCGTTAAGGCATTATTAAAATCAGTACTATAGTCAAGGAATTTTAGAATCGCTATAAGGCGACTGACCGCAGATAGTACATCGAGTACATCTAGGGCGGATAACACCGTAGCGGTTTAAAAGTGCTCTGACTATATCTATAGTGAGTGAAAAGTCACACAGATACATCATGCACTGCTGATATCCATTTTTCTTGCTTGCTGTGCCTGCGCCGACAGAGGCTACAAAAAATTGATATCAGCAATACCGTCGTGTTTTTAGGATATTTTGGCTATAGCGTCAGATTAAAAAAATGGCTCATTATTGGTTTTTAATCTAAAGCATGTCCTCATTTTAAAAATGGTAATAAATATGAGATAAATTGCAGTCAAATGAGGAAAATAACACCGCTCAGCAATAGAAATTCTGGTAAAAAATATAAAAAAACTGCATAGCCCTTATGTTCAAAGACTATGCAGTTTGGTAGTTTGGCAGTTCGACAGTATTCGAGCCTCAGTATTTGAGTATCTATCGACTTCTGACAATAGAAGTCAAGAGCCAATGTACTTAAGCATTGTGATTAAGCGTTACTTTTCAAATAATTTAACATAGTGTCTGCATCTGATACTTCAAATGGGTCTATTGGACAGTTGTCGCCGAAATCAGCTTCCTTAAACACTTTTTTGATGGCTTTGTTGTCGACAAGCATCGAATAACGCCATGAGCGCATACCAAAGCCAAGATTACTCTTATCAACCAGCATGCCCATTTTACGAGTGAACTCACCATTGCCATCAGGCAGCAAAAAAACGTTTTCACGGTTCTGCTTTAGGCCCCACTGGTACATGACAAAAGCATCGTTGACAGAAACGCAAACGACTTCATCTATACCTAACGCTTTGAACTCATCATAAAGCTCCTCATAACGAGGGAGATGGCTGGTCGAACACGTTGGCGTAAAGGCACCTGGTAGTGAGAACACGACCACTTTTTTATTGGCAAATAACTCATCTGTGGTGAGGTCATACCATGTGAATGGGTTGTCTCCTCCGATAGATTCATCACGAACACGAGTTTTAAAAGTCATATCAGGTACATGGGTAATCATTATTTACTCCGATTTAGGTTATTGTCTTTTGTTTTCAAAATGCTGCAGTTATATGATAATAGTTATAGTAATCCATAAGCAAATCTTTAGGCTTATATTCACAAGATAAGCTATCAAAATATATGAGATTTTTTTAGACTTTGCAAGCTACGCTAGCTGCTTTGGCCATATTCTAGAGAGCCATGTTTGGAGTGGTCTCTGTCGCTTAAAGCTTTTGAGCTTACGTTTCCAGATTAGGGACACCCCTTAATAAACGTTATTTATTACCCTTGGTTAGCGGTAGTTTTTCTGATACTACCTGCGTTGTAGTCGCAAAAGGTTTGGTCGCGATAGGATAATCCACGTCTTTTGGCATCAGCAGGCGCATATGCGGATAAGGGGTGGATATATTGGCCGCATCAAAGGCACGCTTGATATCTTCTCTTAGACCTTCTTTAATCTTGGGCATACGCGCAACAGCGGCCGGTTTTACCCAAAAACGCACGATAAAGAATACCCCATATTCGCCAATTTCATCGACGGTTGCTGAGGTTTCAGGACGATTAAGCACCACGTCATTGTCGGTAAGTACCTGCAAAATCTCTTTGCGGGCGTTATCAATGTCATCTTCAAACGCAATACGCACACGGACATCAAAGCGGATAAAGTTTTTTGAGGTTAGATTGGTTACCTCAGAGGAGGCGACGTTGGAGTTTGGAATAATGACAGTGATGTTGTCTCGAGTCAAAACGTGAGTGGTACGTAGGGCAATCACCACCACACGACCTTCATTATCATTGATATTAACCCAGTCGCCTACTTGAAAGGACTGCTCAAGCAAGATCGTAATGCCAGCGATAAAGTTGGCAAGCGTCGATTGGGCAGCAAAACCAACTGCTAAACCAGCGATACCGAGACCTGCTACTAAAGACACAATATCAAAGCCAAACTGCGCCATGACGCTGGCAAGCCCCAATACCAACAATAATACCGACAAGATGTTTTTAAGCAGCTGCTCAATAGAGGCATTGAGGCCGTAATGCTGCAATACTTTGTGAATGATTTGTCCAGAAGACGTCCACAGCACGTAATAGATGCCCGCCCAAGTACTGGCCTTAGCCGTGGCTTTGATCGTCTCTGGTTCAAAGCTAATCTGACTCATAATGGCAATCAAGCTGGCAACGATCCAAATATAACGCAAAACTGAGCGCACTATTTTTGACCGGCGTTCATTCAGACGGATTCGGGATTTGCTTTTTTTGACAATATAAATAGCCAACCAATAAAAAAACCCTAATACCGCAAGCAGTATCAGGATTTTAATACCCGTGCTGGTCAGCTCTACCGCTTGCGACGTCCAATCGAATGACTCCTCATCGATTGAGCCGCCGAGAGCAAGGTAAAGGCTAGTATGTAAGTCACGAATGATCTCTTGAAAAAACTCGGTAATACTAGCGATTGCCATTGTGTCGTCCATGCAAAGTGTTTTTAGATGACCTCAAGTCGTGACAATCAATACAACACGACATGAGCGAAGATTGGTACTAAGCATAATGTTTAAAAGCGCTACTATTTAGGTTATTAAGAAGTGCTTTCTTGAGTGTCCTGAGACTGAAAAGGTATCTTCATTTTGTGTTGGACATCGCGTAGCGCGGTACGCAAACCTTCTAGGATAGTCGGATGATAAAAAGGCGTGTCCAGTAATTGCTTAATACTTAAGTCATTGGTGATAGCAACCGCCAATATATGACCGATATATTCGGCATCGGGACCGACCATGCTCGCACCTAGGATTCTGTCTGTTTTTTTGCAGCCATAGATATGTAGCAGGCCACAGTTGACGCCCATGACTCTGCTGCGTCCTTGGTTGTCGAAACTCACGCTGCCAACCACGTGTTCTAGCTCTTCATCCTCTTCTATTTCGGGGAGAGACTTACCGACGTTGATGATTTGTGGCGAACAAAATACGATAGAGAAGGGTACAGCTGGTGGGCGAATATAAGCATTTTTTACATTGTCACAGACCATATTGCCCGCACTAAATCCTTCATCACTGGCCACATGCAGCAGTGGAATATGGGCATTGGCATCGCCAACGATAAAGACATTTAAATCACCAATTTGACCGGTCTTTTTACTCAGATTCTTTGGACGATTTTTGTCATCGAGCTCAACCCCTAGGTTTTCAACGCCTAACTGCTCAATACTATTACGGCGACCCGTCGCAACCAGTACATATTCACCTTGCCACTGCTGTGTCTCACCTGCGCTGTCTTCATAATCAATAAAGGCGAGCGCTCCTTGACTACCTTTAGCCGCTTGCGTGCCAATATCGTTGATTTTACTGCCCAAGTGCATCGTCAACTCACGGCTTAAGCAGTCGATGGCTTTATTACTAATGTCTGAGTCTTTCAGTCCGGCTACCTTTTTAACACGGTTAAATAGTGTCACATCTACACCCAAGCGATTAAATGCTTGTGCAAGCTCTAAACCAATAGCACCAGCGCCAACCACCGCCATAGATTTTGGTAAATCTGGTAGCTCAAAAACGGTATCAGACGTCAGTAAAGTCTCGCCCAGTTTATCGGCCCAACCTTCTGGAATAAAAGGAGAGCTGCCAGTGGCCACGATGATTTTATCTGCTTCAATCACCTCGTCATTGACCTCAATGAGACCTTGCTCATTGATATGAGCGCGACCCGCTATTTTTTTGTGGTCAGGCCAGCTATCGACTTGTTTTTCAATATAGCTTTCAAAATGACTGCGCTCAGTACGGACGCGTTCCATGACTTGTTTGCCATTTATCTGAGCGCTGCCATGAATCCCAAATTCCGCAGAGTGATTGGCATCATGAGCGCGGTCGGCTGCGGCAATGAGCAGTTTGCTGGGCATACAACCGACCGCAATACAGGTGGTCGTCCAAAAGCCATCATTAATAATGACGATATCATCTTTGGTTTTACTGGCTTGGCGAAAGGCATTCTGTCCTGCTGTCCCTGCGCCAATGACGGCAACCGATACCTTGCGCGTGACTTGATGGTATGTACTAGCGGCAGTGCTGTCTGACTGGTTATTCATATTATTCTCAAATAGTTATATTTTATATGATGTGAGTGACTGATAAGATGTTGGCTTTTAATCGTTTGTGCTTAGCGTCTCAATAAGCGCTATTCTATGACGATGTTAGTGCCAATAACCATAATAAAAGTTATGGCGCTAACATCGTCAGTAAGCGCTCAGTATAGTCTTTAGCACGTAGATTACGCTGCGCATGAGTAAGATTGCCGTCTTTGTCAAATACGAAGGCCGAGCGTACCAGACCTAACGTAATCTTACCGTACATGTTCTTTTCTTTAATGACGTCAAAGTACTGGCATAGCTTTTCGTCGTTATCACTGATCAGTGGAATCTGTAAATCATATTTTGCGATAAATTTTTCATGAGATTCGGCACTATCGCGGGACACCCCAACGATATCATAGCCTAAGCCATCGAACTCATTAATGTGCGCTGTGAACTCTGTCGCTTGTGTGGTGCAACCTGGAGTATTGTCTTTTGGATAAAAATAAAGGATCAGTCCTTTGTCAGTATGAGCAACCAAGTCTTTTAAGCTAATATCATCATGAATAAAGTGACCATCTAGCTCACGTACCATTGTCACTGGGAAGTCGGGCAGGGCAATAGTCTCTGTGGTTGGCTTAGCCATGGTAAAATCCTTAATTGTTTTATGGTTTTTTTAGATTATGGTGCTCTTATTATAGGCAGATTAGCAGAAATAAATACTCAGTTTTACACTTCACTTATTCATTCGCAACAAAAAAGACTGGCCATTGCCAGTCTTTTTTGTATTAACCCATTTATTGCTTATGCAGGTTTTTGTGGTTGCTTTAAGTCTAGGCCAACAGTGCATTGCTGCAAGTCTTTTTGCATTTTCTTTACATAGGGTAGGCCTGACGGGTCTTTTTTGTCTTGGGCATAGCTCTCAATTTCCCACATTTGACCGATTGTCATGTTGCTACGGACATCAATAGTGCAATTGCATAGCTTGGTCGCGTTGCTCTTGTCAGCGACTTTATACTTGACGGCACCGCTCACGCAAGTATTGATATTGTTTTGCTTAATATCGATAGCATTGGCTTGTGGCATGGCAAACAGCGCAGCGAGGGCTAGGGGTAATACGGGCAATAACTTCATAAATATCCTCTCAAAGGTGGCGGCAATTTTGTAGATTTTTACGCAGAGCAAAATAAAATGACGGTAGATAAAAAATGGAGATAAATAGCACTTTTTCTCTACCATTTGTCTATTTAATGACAAATATAATCGTTCATACCATAGCAAGTATCACAATTAAAATACAACGGCGGCGTGCTGTGTTAATGCAAGCGAATGTTTCGCTAATGTTTAGTCATGGCGTCCGCTGCTATAGTCGAGGCAATTTTGAGTCAGTACAAAGCAACTGAGCACAGATATGACAATAGTAAATCATGCGAGGTTATCACCGTACCAATTTACAAATGCTTTGGTTATATATAGTCGATACTAAATAGAGTAGAGACACAACATGAAGGTGTGTGACTGTTACAAATTTTTCTTGCTTGCTGTGCCTACGCAGACAGAGGCGGCAAAAAATTTATATCAGTCACGCTGTATCTTTTTTATATTGACCTGACTATAACCCATATAACCAATCCAAGCGCTAAGATTGATAATGGGTGGGATCAGCGACACCTGCTTGGGCAAACCCTTGACGACGTAAGGTGCAGCTGTCGCAAACGCCGCAGGCAAGACCGTTGGCATCGGCTTGGTAGCAAGAAATCGTCTGGCCATAATCGACACCCAATGACAGCCCAAGCTCAATGGTCTTCGCTTTGGATAACTGCTGCAATGGCGTCTGAATGGTTAGATGATGACCAGTCACACCCGCTTTAGTCGCTAGATTCGCCATGTGCTCGAAAGCGGCGATGTATTCAGGGCGACAATCTGGATAGCCAGAATAGTCGACTGAGCTGACGCCAATGACGATATGGTTGGCATCGATGACTTCAGCGACGGCTAGGGCATAAGATAAGAATATGGTATTGCGTGCAGGCACATAAGTGTTTGGAATGGCATCGTTATCAATCTCATCGCGTTTCTTATTAGGGAACTTCTCTGCATCTCCGTCAGGAACGATCATGCTGTGATCGGTCAATGATGAGCCGCCCAACTGAGCGATATCAATATCGATAATACGATGATTGACCGCGGCTGTTTCTGCGATACTTTTTGCGGCGACAAGCTCACTATTGTGACGCTGACCATAGTTGAAGCTGACCGCAGTAACCGACGCATAACGCGCCTTGGCCCAATATAAGCAAGTCACTGAATCGAGACCACCAGACAGTAGCACAACAGCATTTTGGCTTTTATGCAGTGTTGTTAAGCGCTCATCGGCTGTTTGATTTTGGGCGTTGGCTGGTGTGGTAGCGTTAGTCATAGTGTTGTCTATTATTGATTGGCGAAAAACGGCTATTTTAGCAAAAATACGGCTATTACAGAACCATAAAGGCGATAAGATTTTGTCCCTCGCATCGATTTTCACTACATTCTATGATTGTTTGCCCACAACGATAGCATTTATGCTAATAATTTAGCCTCATCTTTTCAATACCTTAGTGATTTTTGTTATAATCGCTGCGGCTTTTAGCGTCTCACTCGTGTGTCACTATTAATATTGAGACGCCTTCTGTTTTATAGCTTGCTTTATAGTCACATCATTATAGTCACATCATCCTTGCAAAGATATTGAGTAATTTATGACCGCAGCGACCTTGTTTACACCAACATTCCCTCCTCAATTTAACGAGTTGTCTACCAATGCTGACTTCGATAATCATTCTTTAGAGACTGATAGACATAGTATGGAATACGATGAGGTGAACGACGAGCTCAATGATGCTATGGACGTGGCAGCTGATAGTGAGCATGCTGGTGTTGACTATGGCAGTGCTGAGCAATTGGCTGACGAACAAGCACTGACAGAAACAGCGATATTTCGCAAACTACAAAAAAAGCTGCGCCGCCAAGTATCTTGGGCGATTCGTGACTTCAATATGATTGAAGATGGCGATGTGGTGATGGTTTGCGTGTCAGGTGGTAAGGACAGTTATACATTGCTTGATATTTTATTGCTGCTAAAACGTATTGCGCCGATCAACTTTGATATCGTCGCGGTCAACCTTGATCAAAAGCAGCCCGGTTATCCTGAGGATATTTTGCCAGCGTATCTGAACGAGCAGGGCATTGCTCATTATATTTTAGAAAAAGATACTTATAGTATCGTCAAAAGCGTGGTGCCAGAAGGCAAGACTTATTGCTCAGCATGTTCGCGTTTGCGTCGTGGCTCGTTATACGGTTTTGCCAAGCAGATTGGCGCGACCAAAATTGCCCTTGGTCATCACCGTGACGACATGCTCGCGACTTTCTTTTTGAACTTATTTCATGGCGGCGCGCTAAAATCGATGCCGCCAAAATTGCTCAGCGACGACAAGCAAAACATGCTCATTCGCCCTTTGGCATACGTTGAAGAAAAAGACATCATTGAATACGCACGCCTCAAAGCGTTTCCGATTATCCCGTGCAACTTATGTGGTAGCCAGACCAATCTACAGCGCGCTATTATTAATGACATGCTACGCGAATGGGATAATGCTCATCCGCAGCGTTTGGCCTCTATCTTTAAGGCCATGCAAAACGTTGCTCCTTCACAATTAGCAGACCGTGAGTTATTCGATTTTGAACACTTAAGTCTCGACCGTGACGACAATGAGCGCTTATTTGAAGGGGATAATATTCAAGCAGGGCAGACAGATAGCTTGGCTGACATCGGCCTACCAGTCGCGCCAAAAACGCAAACTTTTAATCCAAAGTTTGCTAGTAAGCAACAGACAGACAAAGCGATAGAAAGCAGTCGACCAACACAGAAGATTCCAACGATCAACCCTGTTATCTAGTGGTCTGTTTTATTGAAGGGAATTTGGAAAGATTGCTGACTATGGTCAAAATATCCTAAAAGCGCGAAGATATTGCTGATATCAGTGTTTCGTAGCCTCTATCTGCGCAGGCACAGCAAGTCAGAAAAATGGATATCAGCAGTGCGTTATGGTTCGATATTACTTTTCATTGACTATAGCTAAATGATAACAATAAAAAAACCAGCTCATTATTGATTAATGGCTGGTTTTTTTATGTCTTAATAAGTTGATTATTCGCTGAATATACGAAATCTAATTTATATAAATTAACTTTCTGCAAAGACCGGTAGCGGGTCAAAACTAACCTCTGAACGTGGTAATTTCGCCACATCTTGCATACGCCAATCGTCTTTGCCTTCATTACTCACTTGCAAATAATACTTGGCTTTTACCGGATCAATATCTGCTTTGGCAGTGTATTTATTGCCTTCTTGATGCTGTAGCACCACATCACGATCTTTTTTAATGTCGGTGGCATGCGAAATCGATAAATCCAAGGTATCTGGATAAGTAATTGGTGTGCCATTAAGCAACTTACCTGACTGCAGGCTCTGTTCAGGATAATTTAAATAAAACACAATATTGCCATTATCGGCAAATTGCATTTTGCCATGCAGGTCCAAATCATAAGTTAGCTTATCACGTGACACGTCATGATAGAGCGTCTTGCCATCCATATACCAGTCGTCACGAACCACACTGTCACGAATCTGGTAGGAGTAATAAACAAACCAGAGGCAAGCAATCACCACAAAGGCTGGCATGCCAATCACAAAGATAACCACCATATAGTTTTTATACCATGGCTGGCTATCTTGATGCTTAAAGTTCGGTGCTGGAGTAGACATAAAATACCTATTAATCAAATAGCTGTTCATAGACATCTGGTTATCAGATAGCTATACAGTGGTATCGACAGATAAATTGACGGCTAATGCCTGTCAGTTTAATGATAATGTACAACCCGCTTGCCGATGACGAACGGGTAAAATATATAAATCTAGACGTAACAGACTCAAGTGTTTACTGACCTTGGGTAGTAAAGACGTTTTGTTTGCTGACCATATACTTGCCATCATTACTATTCACATTTAGGGTAACCGGTGTTTGACCAGATTCAACGACATCAGGATCACCATAAATACTGACAGGCATGTCAAAGCTTTCACCCGCTTCTAATGGTACATCGTTAAAACGCAATTCTAAACTCAGGCCTTCTTGCGGGGCAAGGGTTATCTTATAGGTATGCGGTTCTTGGGTTTTATTGGTTAGCTTGACGATATAGCTGTTTTCAATCATACCTTGAGTGTTGATCGACGATAACTGGTTGCGGTCACGGCGAATGTCAATCTCTAGAGGTACGCGATCGGTCAAGGCATAAACAACACCACCACAAAGTACAGTCAGTAAGGTTAAATAGGCAAAAAAGCGTGGGCGTAGCACTCGACTTTTCTCTTTCTCTGCCAGTTGCCGTTCTGTGGTATAGCGAATCAAACCACGAGGATAACCGACCTTATCCATGACTTCATTACAGGCATCGACGCACGCAGCACACTGAATACAAGCCACTTGTAAGCCATCACGAATATCGATACCAGTCGGGCAGACCTGCACACACATGGTACATTCAATGCAGTCGCCCAGGTGCTCTGGATTTGTGCCTTTTTTACGGGCACCGCGAGGCTCACCGCGCTCATAATCATAGGAGACAATGAGTGTATCTTTATCAAACATGACGCTTTGAAAGCGACCATAAGGGCAGATCTGAACACACATCTGCTCACGCATGTAGCCAGCATTTACATAGGTAGAAAAGGCAAAGATAAAGACCGATACCCAAATCCACGTAGGCCAATCAGGGAAGGGAATGGCGCCTATCATCTGCCAGCTATGATATAAGCTGTCGGTGCCAGAGACGTAGCTGACGAAAGTAGTCGCCGTAATCATTGAAAAAACAAACCAAATAGAATATACCAAACCACGTTTAAAAGCTTTTTTTGCACTCATTGGTTCTTTATCGAACTTCATGCGCTTATTACGGTCACCAATCACCCATTTTTCAACATACTGATATAGATGTGTCCAGATCGTTTGGGGACACGCATAGCCACACCATACCCGACCAGCGTACACCGTTACCATAAACAAGGTAAAAGCGGCGATCAGCGCAAACGCAGCAATGAAATAAAAATCCTGAGTCAAAAAGGTCATACCAAAAATATAGTAATGCTGCGAGGGCACATCAAACCATATTGCCTGCCTATCATTATAACGCAGCCATGGCAGTAACAAAAACAGCGCCAAAAAGGCATACATACTAACGACGCGGATATTTTGATAAAAACCCGTGATAAATCGAGGATGAATACGATGCTTGGTGGCATCAAGATCAATCTGCTGTACAGGGATTTTATTGGGTTGTGGTGCTGACATAAACGTGCCTCTTTAAAAAAAGAATCAGTCTGCTGGCATGATGAACAAACACCTATAATAAAAAGATGTTGGAATGTGCGATGTTATCAATGTCAGTAAGTAGCTGAGTAGGATAATCACTGTAAAAAACAGCGAACCCTGCTACCAAATGAGCGATTGTAAATAGCCAATTACGATTGAACCACTCATACTAAAAATAGCGACAGATAAGTGGTGTTTAAGTTTTGCTATTTTAACATTCTCCCTACTATAAATGGGGTGATAATGTTAAAACACAATCATTATATAAGAATAATAAATGTCATGTAGTGATATAAAATAAACTGGTCGGCATAGAGGTGCAAGTGCAAGTAATTGGCCAAATAAAGCGAATATTATGACAAGGATAATGAGGTCATTAACTCAACACCTTTAGCACAACAGCCAAACAAAAGGGAGAACTGCAATAACAGTCCTCCCTTTTTTCTATCTTATCCATTTATCGTATCAAGAATGACTAAATCAATCTTAGTTAACAGTAGCTGCTGCTTCGTTCGGCGCAGTAGCAGTAACTGGTAGCGCTTGAGCGGCTTTAGCGGGCTTGTCTGATAAAGAGTAAATATAAGCAGCAAGTAGCATGATACGCTCATTACCTAGCTTGGTTTCCCACTGCGGCATAACACCAGCACGACCATAACGTAGTGTATTTCGTACCGTTTCGCGATCGCCGCCATACAGCCAGATATTATCAGTCAAGTTAGGTGCACCTGCTGAGATCATTCCTTTACCATCTTTATCATGGCACAAGGCACAATTTTGCTGAAAGATTGCACTGCCTTGAGCGACCAAAGTTTGATCGAGCTTGCCGTTATCTTTGCTACCGTTGTTAGCAGATAGTGATAGTACATACTCTGATGCCGCACGCACACCATCTTCACCAATCTGATCACGCCATGCTGGCATGCCACCAACGCGACCATTATGTAGTGTGGTCAAGATATTTTGTGCTTCACCACCGTACAGCCAGTCGTTATCAGTCAAGTTGGGATAACCTGTTGCTCCTTTCGCATTAGAGCCATGGCATACCGAGCAGTTCTGTAAAAACAAACGGCTACCGACCTTTAGAGCGTTCGGATTTTCAGATAGCTTTTCGACGTAAGGGGCAAGCTCTGCAATTTTTCCATCGATCTGCGTTTGCAAATCTGCAGGTGGCGTCTCACTACGGCGCATAGTTGCTTGCAATTCATTAAGCGTACCTAACGTTTGGGTAGCTTCAGCAGCGTTTGCTTTAACCAAAATACTTTTTTCAAAGTTATCCGTAAAGACTTTGTTATTCTTTTCAAGCTCACTAGCTAATTCAGTGTGTGAGGTCCAAGCAACGGTTTCGCCGTCAACTTCTACAGTCGCGATACCATCCCAATGCTTGGGGAACATTGCTGGAAAAAATATCCAATAGGCTATTGCCCAAACAATTGAGCCAAAGAATATTACTAACCACCATTTAGGCAGCGGTTTGTCGTATTCTGTGATACCGTCATACTCATGACCAGTGGTGCCGTCTTCCTCTACTTCTGGTTTAAACTTCAACACCATTAATAAGACACCTAGAATAAAAAGCCAACAGGCGAAACTTAGTATGGTAATCCAAGAACTCCAAAAAAATGTCATTTTTTATCCTTATTGCGCCACTCTTCAGATGAGGTGCGTTGCTCCTCATCATCAAGCGCAAGTTGTGCATCTTCTTCGAAGCGTTTTTTGTTTTTTGGCGAATACGCCCACCATGCAAGGGCTACAAAAGCCACAAAGGCAGAAACGGTTCCAAGTATCTGTAATTCAACAAGCCCCATTAGCGCTGTCCTTCCATTGCCGTACCTAACTGTTGCAGATAGGCAACCAGAGCATCAAGCTCAGTCGCCCCTAGAACAGCATCAGGAGCACCTTCGATGTCCTCTTCAGTGTAAGGAACACCAAACCGGTCACGGAATAAACGCATCTTAGTTTGAACGTTTGTACCGTTGACTTCGTTAGTCGCAAGCCAAGGGAATCCTGGCATAACTGACTCAGGAACTAATGAACGTGGATCAATAAGATGCTGTTTTTGCCAATCTTCTGAATAGCGACCACCAACACGTGCTAGATCAGGTCCAGTACGCTTAGAACCCCATAAGAACGGGTGATCCCATGTTGATTCAGCAGCACGTGAATACGGTCCATAACGTTCAACTTCTGCACGTAGCGGACGAACCATCTGAGTGTGACAGACGTGACAACCTTCACGGATATAGATATCACGACCTTCGAATTCAAGTGCAGTCCAAGGCTCCATAGCAGGCAGTGGAGCATTCACACCACCATCTTCAGAACTCTTATTATCATAAATCAGCGGTACAATCTCGACTAGGGTTGCGAAGCTAATAGCAATAACAATACCGATGACCAACAAACCTGTGTTTTTTTCAATAATCTCATGCGGTGTACCAGCCATGATCGCTCCTTATACGTTAGCTGTCGAGGTTTTATCGACACTAGGTTCGTGATCCGTGGGATCAGCGATATCTATAGGTTTACCTTCTGGCATCTTGATCGTACGATAGCAATTATAAGCCATTACGAACATGCCTGATACATACAGCAAACCACCAAAAGCACGACCCATATAGGGAAAATGTGAGAACTCAACCGTATCAACAAAACTATATACTAAAGTACCATCTGGATTAGTAGCCAACCACATCATGCCTTGGCCGATACCTGAAATCCACATTGAGACGATATAGAAGATAGTACCTGCAGTCGCTAGCCAGAAATGGGTGGTGATTAAGCTGATAGAGTACATTTTTGGCTTATTATAAATACGTGGTAGTAAAACGTATAATGAACCAATAGTTATCATACCTACCCAGCCAAGCGCACCTGAGTGTACGTGACCAATCGTCCAATCTGTATTATGTGATAATGCGTTTACCGTTTTAATAGCCATCATTGGGCCTTCAAATGTAGACATGGCATAGAATGACAAAGCTACAATCATAAAGCGAATAATCGGATCGGTACGCAATTTATCCCAGCTGCCTGACAAAGTCAGTACACCATTAATCATACCACCCCAAGAAGGTGCGAATAGAATAATAGAAAATACCATCCCTAATGACTGTGTCCAGTCTGGTAGCGCTGAATAATGTAAATGGTGAGCACCAGCCCACATATATGAAGCAATCAATGCCCAAAAGTGAACGATAGACAAGCGGTATGAATAAATAGGACGACCAATCTGCACAGGGACAAAGTAATACATCATTCCCAAGAACGCTACCGTGAGATAAAAGCCTACCGCACCATGTCCCCACCACCACTGCACCATGGCATCAGTTGCGCCACCAAATAGCGAATAAGACTTAAAGGCGCTAACTGGAATAGCCATACTGTTAACAATATGCAATAGTGCAATCGTAATAATAAAGGCTGCAAAGAACCAGTTGGCGACATAGATATGAGAGGTTTTACGCTTGACGAGAGTACCGAAGAAGACGATAGCATAGGATATCCATACCAAAGCAATCAAAATATCAATCGGCCACTCAAGCTCAGCATATTCCTTAGTCGAGGTCAAACCCAGTGGTAGAGTAATAACAGCGGATACGATAACCGCTTGCCATCCCCAAAAGGTAAACCACGCAAGGTAGGGGGCAAATAACCTCGTCTTACAAGTCTTTTGGACAATGTAATAAGAAGTTGCGAATAGGGCACAGCCGCCGAACGCAAAAATAACGGAATTGGTATGCAGTGGTCTTAAACGACTAAATGTTATCCATGGAATGTCAGCATTAAGAGCTGGCCAAACCAACTCTGACGCAATGAACACACCAAGGCTCATGCCGACGATGCCCCATACCAAGGTCATGATAGTAAAAAATCTTACGATAGTGATTTCATACTCACCATCAACTGGGGTGACTGCTGTTTTTTGTAAACTCATTGGATGATTCCTTTACAGCCTGAATGATCAACAGAATTAACTAACTCTCCGCGTTATCTGTAGCAACTAAACCGGTGCAGGCAGATAATCATTGCGGTACATGCTGTTCTTTGACTCATTTATTATCTTAGAGTTATTAACTATCAAGCTAAGCTTCCATTTAGTATCAGTTGATGCAAAGAGGAAGAGGGTAGCGCTAGAAACACGCAGCGCTTACAACCAGTTGATAGTAGGATTGTTAATAACTCGTTAAGGTAAATAAAGAGTGGCACCGTATATAAGCATCAAACATCTAGCGATGTTAAGGATTTATCTTAATTGTTACTAAAAACAACAGTACTAACGAAGATAAATACTGGTATCCATCTGGCAATAAAACGTCATTAACCATTGATGTATGCTAGCGGTGGCTGACAAAAAAACAGGTTAACGTAATGTTTAGTTAAAACTCCCGACTCTGTTTAAGGGTATTGTAACGCAATCCTAATGAAATATCATCAGAACTATGCGGCAAAATACAAACTCTTTGGTAAAACTCTGCGTAGACAACTTATTATTGCACTGCTATTGGCTCATTTTATACCCAATTTCAGAACTATTCTAGAGGCCGAAACAATACGATTTACAAGGTATACTTGTAAAGTACAGGAAAATTTTTGTAACAATTGCAACACTAGCCTTATAAATAGGTTTTACTTATCATCAAATCGCCCTTTATAATGAGATTGAAAAGTATCGATAGTAGATTTTCTACACATTGTTATCATAACGATGGCACAATAACGATTTTAATCACTTGAATACGATTGGGCGGCAGTAATTAATACGGTTAGCCTAGCACCCTATTCATTAAGGACAATAATATGGCAGTTTTTTTGACAGATGCATGGTTCGACGACGTTGAGAAGTTAGGTAGCGAAGCTGGTGAGCTAAATTTGCCACCTGCGCTGGCCAACATGATTATCAATCTAAAAGTGTCTGACACTGATAAGGATATCGAAGCTAACTTTGCTGATGGCCTATTGCATCGCGGCTTGAATGATAGTGCGACGACCACACTATTGCTTGACCGTAGTATTTTGCAGTCTATCATTACCGACTTTGACACCAATGAAATCATGGGTGCATTTATGAGTGGTAAAATTCGCGTCGAAGGCGATATGTCACAACTGATGGCGGTACAAACTGCACGCCCAAGTGCGGAGCAAAAAGAATTGTACAACCGTATTAAATCGATGACGACTATGGCTTAAGCCTAGCATTTCTTTAGTCGATTGTTTTTGATTGGGTTTAAGCTAAACAAAAAAAGCCTCTAATATAGAATTAGGGGCTTTTTTATGGGTGGTAAATAGCAATTGACGATTGTCGCGATAACGGGTTAGGGCATGTCTTCAATCTGAACGAAAGCGAATAAATAAGCCAAAAATAGCCAAATCTTGACAAACTGTGTCAAATAGCTGGTCAATATTTTGATATTATCTGCGCTATTTTCTTTGTTTGGCTACAATTTATTTTATTTTTATCATCATTTTCAAAATGAAGACACGCCCTAGTAATAAAAGCCTATTAACTCATTAGCTGGCTTTTGATTGTGATGTCGCATTTTGTGATTTTTGGTTCTCTTTATAAATGGCTGCTTGTAGCCAGACATTTGCTTGTACATAGTCATGTACTTTAATAGAAGCGGTCTGTGCCGTCTTGAGCGCACCAATACGCACCACGAATGGATCAGCATCTTGCTCGCGCAATATCACCACATCAAATAAAATGATAGGTTTGCTATTAAAGAGTGTCTCTTGCTTGCCAAGCACTTGACCTTGACACCATGCTTCATCTTCTTGTCCCAAAGTATCACCGAACAGATAAGCACACATATGACCCAAATTAATCTCTACAGGGGCCATTTGTTCTTTGGTTTTAGGCTTCCATTCTTTGATTTGCTCTTGTAGATCATCCGGTATTTGACCATCATTGGCGGCGACGATATCGTTAAAGGCACGATGGTAGCGAATGGCTTCTTGATCTTCTACCATAATAACTTCGTGCTGCTCGCTTAGCTTGATTTCATGTGCCCAAGCACTAAAATTCACGAAGTAAGACGTATCGCGTTGATACAAATGACGGTTGGCGGTATAAAGCTGATCAAAGGCATAAATAATACTGCCGTCAGCCGTGCGCAAACGCAGTACTGCGTCGTGTGAGTTGTCGTTGGCAATGATACGCTCGATTTTGCAATGTAGCCCATAAGGACTGTCGACACATGGATAGGCGTTGATAAAGCATTCGGGCTTACCGTCTTTCATCGCCAGCACTTGGTTGATGTGGCAAGGTTGGTCTTCAGATAGCAACAAGCAACTGTCTTTGGCGCTGACGTTGGGGTTGAGACCTTTCGGCATGGCCGCCTTTTCGATCATCTTTTGCAGCCACTCTGGCACATCATGACTCATATCATCGGTTAAAATACGCCAATGATCGGCATGACCGGCAGCTTGCTCGTCAGATAAGGTGATTTTGGTAGGAGATTGGATGTTTTTATATTGATAATTAATGGTCATGAAAATACTCAAACTTAAGTCAGCGATGAGGTTTGGACCTAACGCTGACATTGCTCATCTAGCATCCAATATTTATAATCATTGGTCTAAGATAGCTAGCAATGTCGGCAGTATAGGGTCAGCAAACAACAAGGAGGGGTTATTGACAATTGTCCTTAGCATACAATATATAGGTATAGACGCAAGTAATAGCAAGCCCCTCATAAAAAATAATAACAAAACCCGGTTTTTTGGCAAAAAATACGCGCAGTTTTTGCTAATGACTGGCACATATCCGCCAAATTGTGTCAAACTAGCTCCCTTTTGATGGCCAAATTTGGCCTGTTTTAAACCCTATTTTTGTGTTCAATTTATATGTTGGTATGGCAGGCGCACTCTATAGGGCGTTTGTCGCTGCTCGTTTTGGCGCATATAAAAGTCGCACGTAGATAAGATAAAGAGTTTGAATATGTTTCGTCCTTTAGCGTTATTTATCGGCTTACGATACACCCGAGCAGAGCGTAGTAATGGCTTTATCTCCTTTATATCGCTGATCTCGATGATAGGTTTGACCCTTGGGGTTGCCGTATTGATTACGGTTTTGTCGGTGATGAATGGTTTTGACCGTGAGTTAAAGACCCGTATTTTGGGCATGGTGCCGCAAGCAACCGTTATCTCAACCGAGGTGATTGGTGATTGGGAGCAATTGGCTGATCGTATTAAAGAAGATCCAGAAGTCGCTGCCGTCGCGCCCTTTATTCAGCTGCAAGGCATGCTGACCTCGAATGGTCAAGTGGCAGGTATCATGGTCACTGGTGTCGATCCTCAGTACGAAAAAAACGTCTCGATCATTAACGATCACATGACTGAAGGCAGTATCGATACTCTACAAGCGGGTGATTTCAGTATTGTGCTGGGTGAAGAGATGGTGCAATCGTTGGGCTTGAGCATCGGTGATAAGGTGACTTTGGTGTTGCCAGAAGCATCGCCATCACCGGCTGGTGTGATACCGCGCTTTAAGCGTTTTACCTTGACGGGTATTTTCAGTATCAGCCCAGAAGTGGACAGCCTCATGGCCTTTATCCCGATGAGTGATGCCGGTAAGTTGCTCCGCCTCCCCGATGGCGCTCAAGGTATCCGTATGAAGCTAAACGATATCTTTACCGCGCCCATTGCTGCCCAAAAAGCGGCTGCGATTGCTCCTGATCGCCTCTATCCAAATGACTGGACGCAAACGCACGGCAATCTATTTGGGGCGATCCAAATGGAAAAAGCCATGGTCGGGTTGCTACTGTTCTTAATTATCCTAGTGGCAGCATTTAATATTGTCTCAAGTCTGGTCATGCTGGTCACCGATAAAAAAGCTGATATTGCGATTCTAAAGACTTTTGGGGCATCTCCTCGTCTGATTACACAGGTCTTTATGGTACAAGGCGTGGTCATCGGCTTTATTGGTACGATTGCAGGTACGATTTTGGGTGTGATATTTGCGTTGACAGTGAGCGATATCTTAGGCTTCATTAATCAAGCCTTCGGTCTTAATCTCTTCGATGCTTACTTCGTTAATTATCTACCATCACAGCTGCGCTTAACGGATGTGATATTGATCACTGGTGCGTCATTTGTATTGAGCTTTTTGGCCACTATTTATCCAGCGCGCCGAGCGGCTAAAATTCAACCTGCGCAAACGTTGCGTTATGAGTAATTGATACTCAAGCGAGGCATAGTTATCATTAAAATGAGAAGCCATTAGAGTGAGAATAGCCTCGTTTTAAGCAACTATGCTGCAGGTGATAAGTGTTAGCCAGATTAAAAAATCATGAATATCGGTATCAATAAAATAAAGGAAGTGCTATGTCTGCCATTTTAAAGGCGACCAATATCAATAAGATATATGATGAAGGCGCGGTTAGTACCCAAGTATTGACAGGCTTGGATTTGACCGTCAATGCTGGCGAGCGCATCGCTATCGTTGGCACCAGTGGCTCAGGAAAAAGCACCTTGCTACACTTGCTGGGCGGATTGGATACGCCAACCAGTGGTGAAGTCTGGCTGCATGGTCAGTTGTTAAACAGCATGAATGAGACTGAACGCGGGGCGATGCGTAACAAGCACCTAGGGTTTATTTATCAATTTCATCATCTGTTAGCAGAGTTTACAGCGATTGAAAACGTCGCGATGCCACTGCTGCTGCGCCCTAAAGTATCGACGACTGAGGCAAGAGACCAAGCGATTGCCATCCTAGAAAGCGTTGGTCTGGAGCATCGTTTGGCGCACAGGCCAGGCGAGCTGTCAGGCGGTGAGCGTCAACGCGTGGCCATTGCCCGTGCCCTCGTCACCAAACCCTCGCTCATATTGGCAGATGAGCCAACAGGCAACTTGGATTATGACAATGCACAAAGTGTTTTTGGCTTGTTATCAGAGCTGCAAAGTACCATGCAAACAGCACTATTGATGGTGACCCATGACCGTAACTTGGCGGCGCTGGCAGATCGCCAAATGTTGCTACGTAATGGTCATTGGGAACAGTATTAATGCGTCGAAACTGTTTAACCGTACCATTTGCCTAGAGCGTGTCCTCAATTCAAACGCTTATATCTAAATGGACTAAAAATGGCTAAATTTTGCCAAACATTGTCAAATAGCTGATTAATATCTCGATATTATTTGCGCTATTTTCCTCGTTTGACGGCAATTTATCTTATTTTTATGACCATTTTTAAAATGAGGACACGCCCTAATGTAGTCGATTTATATAACATTGACGACAGTAGTCCTGTCTCACGTTACAAGGATAAATACAATGAACGAAGATGAAGATCCAATCGCTGCTTTCGGCAGTGCGGAAGAGGGCAATGAACCATTAAAACCCTATATGGATCCAACCCTATTTGACACCATTGATAGGCAGGCGCAGATTGAACTGCTTACCCCAGTTTTTGATGCTATTACGCTTGCGGGCGTTGATTACGATCTAAAAGCACAAGACAGCGCCACTGGCAAACGCTATACGCTGCTCAAAGATGAACAAGTGATCGATATATTTGAGATGGATAGCAGATTTACAGACAATGTCATTGCGGCAATAGAGAAAGAGAAAGAAGACGATTGATCAAAATGCCTAAGCGCTGTATTGAAAGCATCCATCAGCGTTTAGGTGTCTTGTCGATAGGTTTGTGTTGGCGTTTTTGCCAGCTGGTGACGGTTTTATAACGCCAAATTGCCTTAAATGCCAAGCCACAAACGATGCTAGTAATGACGGCAAGGATAGTGATACCCACACAGAATGCGGTTAACGATACAGTGCCTTGATATGTGATAAAGGGGTTGGCACCATCAGATAGTGCCCATAAGCTAAAGTCAGCAATCATTCTGCCAATAAGCCGTAAACTGATCATCGGCACGTCAAGAATTTTGGCACCGATGTAGTAACCAGCGTAAAAGATAGGTAGGCTAGTGACAGGGTTGGTAATCCAAGTTAAACCAAGCGCCATAGGGACATTGGCACGAAAAATTAGCGAGCCAATTAATGCTAATAACATCTGTCCGGGTAGCGGAAAAAATGCACTGAGCACGCCGATATAGACCGCTTTATTTAAGCTGTGCCGGTTAAAATGCCATAAGCGCGGATCAGCCAAATGCGGTGCAAATAATTTTAAAATGCGGCTTTCTAGAATTTTCTCTGGTGTGGGCAGCAAGTTTTTAAGACGTTTTTGGGACACAGCATCGCCTTTAATCGTTATCAACCGCTGGTTCAATCACATTGATGGGCTGATATAAAGAGATATTAGGAATAAAATACGGGTAGGAATAGTATCAGAAAAACAAAGTAATGGTATTGAATAATCAGTATTGCAATATGTCCCGTGAGTATAGGGTAATAAAAAAATAAATGCTATTGCTGGGCGAGGGCGTGGCCTCGATCTGAATGGTAGCGACTAAAGGGTTAAAAAATGGCCAAATCTTGCCAAATGGCGTTAAATAGCTGGACAATATCCTGATATTATCCGCGCTACTTTTCTTGTTTTGTTACCATTTATCTCATTTTTATCACTATTTTCAACATGAGTACACGCTCTAATGACAGTCTTTATTGCTAGCGTGAAGCTATAGATTCCCGCCCGTTTTTGACTGGCAACACTCAAGCAAAATTGGTCGTATTTTAACGTTCAGCTCATCAAGTAAGGAGCGCTGGTGTACTGGTTACTTGGCAGTTTAGTGATTATCGCTATGATGGGGGTGTTGGCAGTCGCAGATAGTATGGCGATACCATTTAACTCGTTAATAGCTATGAGCGGCGCCACTACGTTGTTACCGCTACTATTAGTCATCGTCGCTATTATTTTGATAGCTATTAACCAGCGTCAAGCTCTGTCTATAAGCTCAGTGGACGTCCATAAGCTTTCTTCTCAAGGCGACTTCTCTCAGCCTTCTGTTCCTCAAAATACCTCTCCATACGGTTCTTCTCTCTCTAAACTCCCCATTCGAATGATCAATTATTCGCTGATAATGATACTGGCAATAGGGTTAGTGATTGGTAGTGCATTACAAGCTTTGATGGGTTACCAGCGGGCAGAAGCAACAAAAATTATTGAGCCTATACGTGTGCAAGCGTTGGTTACTATCGAGGGTATTAGCGATAGCGTTTATGATGACGTCACCAATAGCGGCTATCGACAAATCGCTACCATTAGTCATATGTCGCCATTGATCTCTGAGCTAACGGCTCAGGAATTAGATAGCATTGCGGCCGATTATGTTACAAATATTGATAATAGCCTAAGCAATAATAGTTTAGCTGGCGCTGATTTGAACGAAAAAGCTGAAAACATTGCTAACGACATCAAATACCGCGTGCTACTCAATGCTTATCCAAAAAGCGGCTCTAAAAGCTCGCAGATGATTGACGTAAACCAGCTGCAGCCGGGTGATCAGTTATTTATGACGCTAACACTCGCAGCGCTTGCTACCTCTGAGCAAGCGATTAATAACCCTTCTGGTTTTGACAGTTATCGCTGGTTACGAGGTCGTCATATCGATGGGGTAGCCAATATAGTGGCGACTAGCACCTTGCCTTTTGCGCTCGATGAGTCGTCTGCACTGGACGCTAATTCTCATTCCTATCTTAAGCGTTTTCGTACTCGGATTGACCAAGGGCGCTGGCAATTGCGGCAGCATTTTTATCAAGATTGGGCGGGACAGACTACCGCTGCGCAGCAAGCAAAAGCGGTCACTTTAAGTTTGCTCACAGGTGATCGCAGCTTGATCAATCGTGATACCAAGGATCTGTATCAGTTGGCTGGTATTTCACATTTGCTGGCTATCTCTGGCACTCATGTGTTGTTTTTAGCGATTATGCTGGCAGGAGCAGTTGTATTATCGTTCAATCGTCTGTATCCAGCCCTATATCGTCGCATACCACGCTGGCAAGTGCGCTGGTGGGTGATGATCAGTGCCGCTTTTATTTATGCGCTATTTACTGGCTTTGATGTGCCGGCAGCGCGAACCGCATGGATGTTACTGGCGATAGGTCTGGTACGATTAACCTTACTACCGATTAGTACGATGCGAGTATTATTAGCGCTAGCAGTCTTGATGGCATGGCTTGATCCTTATGTGCTGTGGCAGGCTGGTTATTGGCTGTCTTTTATCGCTGTGGCGCTCTTGCTAAAGTACGATAGTGGCTCACAGGCGCAAAACAACTCAGCATTATCGCAATCAGATATACCTTTCTCTCATGATGATAGTAAATATAGCCGTATTTTACTTAGAAAGGCATGGCTCACAGGCAAGCGGGTCTTTAAACTGCAATGCTGGCTATTTATCGCCCTGCTGCCCATTACCTTGCTGTTGTTTGGCAAAGCCTCGCTATGGGGATTGGTCATTAATTTATTTGCGATTGGTTTATTTGGCTGGGTTATCGTACCGCTCAATCTATTAGCAGGGCTTTGTTATTTATTATGGCCTGCACTTGCCGATAGTATTTGGGCGCTGGTCAGTACCATTGTCGCTAGCTTACATGATTTGATTAGGTGGCTGACTTCATTACCAGCGCTGTCAGAGGCGTGGTTGTATACGCCAGTAAATATGGCGATATTATTGATGGTATTGCTGGCAATATTGCCTTGGTTATTACCGCGTGGATTTATCAGTCGTTGGCTGGCACTACCGCCTTTAACGCTATTAATGATGACGGTATATGCCAACCAGCAGTCATTATCTACGTCACCAACTTTATATGTCTTGCCCACTGGAGATCGCTATATAAGTGCTGCTGTGCTGCAATATCCTATAATGAATGAGGTTGGGGGCATTGGAGGCAAGTATAATAAGGCGCAGTCAGCAAAGGATAGCGTGAGTTGGTTATTTTTGGCAGACCATAGGCCTAATGCTACGCGTACCATGCCAAGTAATTTGACGGCAGAGAAGCTGTCCGCAACACTAGAACAGCAGTTGCGCACCTTATCGATTAAACGTTTAGAAGGGCTTATAGTGCAGACAGCCAGTGCAGGACTGACGGATACGCTCACGACTCATGAGGCAAGCAATACATTTAAACCTAATGCCTCTGAGCTGTTGCCGATGACGGTTGCTCAAATAAGTCAACGCCTACCGATTAGCCAGTATTGGCAGGCAGGGCGCAGTAATCGATGGTTCGATCGAGAGAAGTTTTATAGAAAAGCAAGCCAAGCTGATGATTCAGCTCAGATCACTAACAAAACGTATATCAGCCCGAAAGGCTGTGAGCAAGGTGACTCATGGCAGCTCGCCAACGGCGCTTTATCATTAGAGGCTATCACGGGCTGGAGTGAGATAGACGATGCCAGTGTGTGGGAGTGCACGCTTGTCATTGATAGCAAGTTACCTATTAATATACGGCAGTATAATGCAGCCGATCCCCTAAATTCACCGCTTGCTAGCGCGCAAATGATAAAGGCAATACCTTCTATATCAAAAAGTACGCAAACAGACAATCAACACCTTACTGCGCAAGATCAGTCACTGCCATCACGTATTATTGTTAATGCGGATACTCATAAGCGTCTTTGGCAACTGTGGGCATTGATCTGCCAAGCTGAGTCGTTTGAGGATAATAGAACCGACAGTCATGTTACTTGGCTTGGACACAGTACCTCGCAAATAACGACTGAGGTCATCAGCCGTCAGCAAATAAGTGAAGCAATAACCTATGATAATAACGCCTTAGAAGCAGCATTAGCTTTTGAGACCACTCCATAAAAATTGTCCTCATCCTAGCAGCGTTATAATAGGGTGATATTTCACGGTTACACTATTGAACCACAACCAAAATGGCACCATACTTAGTAACCTATTAATATAGATGACCGAGACAGTGAGAAAATTTGATTTCTTACTGACCTCATTTTCTATATCATCTCTTTTATCGTTTTAGATTGTTTCTGACTTAGGAAGTTATATGCCCAACTGGCCACCAGACCCTAACAAACGTCCTGACAATTCGGCAAATCAGCCAGCGCCGATGCCGCAGTCAAGCCAGCCGAGCGGACAAGAATGGCGCTTGATTGAAAATACCTTGCTCGCTAGTGTGGTAGAGCAACGCCGTGCGCGCCGCTGGGGTATCTTTTTCAAACTCTTGACCTTTGGTTATATCCTATTGATATTTTTGACCCTTGGCCGTGGCTGTAGCAGTAAAGCGCCATCAGCTCTTGACGGTATGGATACCAGCAAGCCACATTTGGCCGTGGTTGAGTTGCAAGGCACTATCAGTAGTGGTGATGTCGCCAATGCTTATGATGTCAACGAAGCATTGACGCGTGCTTTTGAAAATAATAACTCAAAAGCAGTGGCGCTAGATATCAACTCACCTGGTGGCTCACCTGTACAGTCTGATGAGATTTGGCAGACAATGAGGGATCTACGCCAAGAGTATCCAGATAAAAAACTCTATGCGGTGATCGGTGATATCGGCGCTTCTGGTGCTTATTATATTGCCTCAGCGGCAGACGAGATTTATGTGAACCCATCAAGTTTGGTTGGTTCTATTGGCGTGATTATGCCAAGCTACAATGTCGAAGGCTTGATGGATAAAGTCGGTGTTGAAGATCGCACTATCACTGCTGGTGAATATAAAGACATTTTAAGCTTATCGCGCCCGCTTACCGATTATGAAGAAAAGCATGTCGAAAAAGTGCTGGCCAATACTCATAAGCACTTTATCAATGCGGTAAAAGAAGGACGCGGCGCTCGTCTAAAAAACCCAGAAGAGAATAAACTGTTCTCAGGATTGTTCTGGACTGGTGAGCAATCGATTGCCTTAGGTCTCGCTGATAAAAAAGGCAGTATTTCTAGCTTAGAAAAGCAGTTAAAGCTCGATAATGTCGTCAATTATACCCCAACCGATCCGTTCAGTTTATTTATGGATCGCTTTGCAGTTAAGTTGGGCGCGGGTATCGGCTCAAGCGTCAAGCTTGATGTTTTGCCACAAACCGATGGTAATGCAGAAATGCGCTAAGCCTATGGTGTTAGGTTTACTGTGACCAATAATTAAGGCTGAGCGTATTATTATGCTCAGCCTTAATTATTGGTCAGTACAAATTTATGGATAATGGGCATTCCAACGGAATAGCGTATTCGAAAAACATTAAGTCCACAAAATACCAAGTCCAAAAAATACCGAGGCCAACAATACCTTTGGTTGGTCAAAATTGCTTTAACCAAGCAGTGCTTTATTTACGTCAGTAATTGGTCTGGTTTTCTTTCGCCATGCTCATTTTTTGAATGCTATAATCTTTGATGACTATTAATGGCACAGCGACTATTAATGGCACAGCGACTATTAATGGCATTCTTACTATTAAAGTAACTACTATTTAGGGCGTATCTTTATTTTGAGAATGTGTTCATTTTGAAAATGACCATAAAATACACGCCTTAATATCCCATAATGATAAAAATCAATGAGAGCTTGTTATGAGTGACATCAATTTGCAAACTTTTGCAGCGCTACCCGTCTCTAAAAAAACAAGGAAGCCCGTGATACATTTTGCCCATGCCAATGGTATGCCAAGCGCGGTTTATGAAGCATTTTTTGCAGGTCTTAGTGAGTTTTTTACGATCGAATATATTGCGATGTTAGGTACTAATCCTGACTATCCAGTTGATGATCACTGGCGCAGTCTGACTCAGCAAATTATCGATAGTGTGAAAAGTACTTGTGAGAAGCATGGTGTCGCGCAAGTCGTGGCCGTTGGACATTCGCTGGGCGCTATGTGTACCATGCAGGCATTGTACCGTGAGCCTCAGCACTTTGCTCAAGCAGTATTAATGGATCCCCCTTGGATTTATGGTAAAGTCAGCTTTTTTTGGCATTTGGCAAAGACGGCTGATAGGCTGCCATTGATGAACAACCGCTTGATGGATAAGCTATCTCCAGCTGGGGTATCTAAGCACCGCCGCGATGTTTGGGATAGCCGCGAAGATGCCTACGATAAAATGCGTCACAAAGGTTTTTTTAAAAACTTTGATGAGCGTAGCTTTCAGGGTTACATTGAGCACGGTTTACATGAGTGTGCGGATGGCAAAGTGACCTTAGCGATTCCAAAGTCCGTTGAGGTAGATGTCTTTCGAACCAATCCCTCATGGTATTGGCTAACGCCAAACCGCGCCCCAAAGCCGCCAGTTACCCTCATTATTGGGGAAGAAAGCTTGTTTTTAAAACGCCGTTTCCCGCAGCAAATAAAATCACGACTTGGTATTCCTTATACGACCCATACGGGTGGTCATATGTTCCCGCTTGAGTATCCAGAGTCTGTGTCACGGCAAGTATTGGACTTAATCAAGCAACAACTACCAAAATAAATCATGCGCGCTACTTATTTGACTGCTCAGATTAGGGCGTGTCCTAGTCCTAATATAAAGTTGTCGTCAGCATTGATACTCTATATCACTGAGTCACCATTTTATGCCAAATCATTTTAGTGCTGCCAAGCAACGGCTGATAAACTCGCCTAAGCGTTTGCCGTTATTTTCACGCTTGGAAGTGTTTTTACTGACCATAGGTATGGTCGTCGCATTCTTTATCAGTCAACTGCTAGGAGTCTATATCGCAGGCAAGCTGCTGCTACCGGCTGCTAAAAGCGCAAACGTGGCTGATGTGTTTTTCTATGGCAGCAGTAATGGCACGGTCGTGAGTATGTCCATTATGATTGGCGGTGTATTGCTGGTCGCCCTCATCGTTATGTTGATTCGGTTAAAAGGCGGTAATTGGCAGCGCTATCTTGCGCTCAAACCATTTTCAGTCGCGTTTGGCGTTGGGATGCTAGGTATATTATTGATATTTATGATTGGCAGTCAGGCGCTGACTTACTGGCTTGATAAATCGCCACTGGTGTTTGTCGATCCGTTATATCAGTCCGTCAGCTCAGTGTGGCTGCTAGTATTTGCGATGGTGATAGTCGCGCCATTATACGAAGAGCTGGTCTTTCGCGGCATCCTATGGTCGGCCATTACTGAGCAATTCGTCGCCTCACCAAGTCAAGAGCTGCGCGGGGCGATCATTGCTAGTATCGTCACCAGTGTAATATTTGCGGTGATTCACTTGCAGTATGGCGTTTATGAAATCAGCACTATCGTGGTGCTGGCATTGATATTTTGCTATGCCCGTATCAAATCTGGCTCGCTGCTACTGCCCATGCTGCTTCACATTGTCAATAATGGCGCAGCGATGGGGCAGTATTTAGCGCAAACCGCTTAATCAAAATTTTCTTAAGAGAATTTGCTTAATCAAAAAGAGCTATGCATCAGGGTTTAATGCCAAGACTTCAGCGGCTGCTTGTTTAACGTCATCTATCGTCAGTTTAGGTTTGCCACTCAATGCCTGTCGCCATTTGCGAGCTCCCGTCAGCCCTTGAAATAATCCTAAATAATGCCGAGTCATCGTTGGCAGCGCTTCACCTTTGGCCAGTTGCTCTTCTAGATAAGGATAAAGCTGCGCCAATATATCTGAGCGCTTAGGTGCAGGCTCACCCCATAAGCTATTGGCTTCTGCTAGCAGATAAGGGTTATGATAAAAGGCGCGGCCAATCATCACACCGTCTATATGCTGCAAGTGCGCTTGAATATCTGCGACGGTCTCGATACCACCGTTTATCTCGACATCAAGGTCTGGAAAGTCTTGTTTGAGGCGGTAGACATCATCGTAACGTAATGGTGGAATTTCGCGATTTTGCTTGGGGCTAAGACCTTGTAGCCATGCGGTGCGAGCGTGGACGATAAAGCGCGTACAACCAGCAGCAGCGACCATCTGCACAAAATCTGCCATAAACTCATAGCTATCAAAATCATCTATACCAATACGATGCTTGACGGTTACTGGGATATCGACCGCCGTTTGCATGTGTTTGACCAAGTCAGCGACAATATTTGGCTCGGCCATGAGACAAGCGCCAATTTTATTATGTTGGACGCGATCCGATGGGCAACCAACATTGATATTAACCTCATCATAACCATGCTGTTGCGCGAACTCGGCACACTGGGTCATCTCATCAATATCTGCACCGCCAAGTTGCAGCACGATAGGCTGCTCGAGCGCGTCAAAGCGTAGATGCCGTGCTCGATTACCATGTATCAGCGCCCCTGTACTGATCATTTCAGTATATAAGTAGACGTGCGGATTAAAAAGTCGCGCAAAATAACGATAATCCGTCGTCGTCCAATCGATCATGGGGGCAACTGAGAGTCGTTTATTGGTCATATCAACCATGGATAATAAGCCTTAATATTTTATTCTTTGAGTGTGAGTGTTTTGCATAGAGACAACAGGTGTCGTAAGCACAATGGGCGAATATTCAATACGCCCTTGCTAGACCACCTGATCAATTCTTTTGAACTGGGGTAAGTTGTAAAAATACAGTCCCATGATAATGCCAATAAAGCCGATAAAGGCGATATAGAGAGCGGGTGAAAAACTGATAAATAACGTGGCATAGCCCAGCCCAAAAGGTATAAGTACGCCCACGATGCCATAGGTGATATTATAACAAAAAGCCATTCCGGTAAGGCGCACATTGGTTGGAAACAGTTGCACAAGAATAGCCGGTACCATACCGACAATGCCAGCACAGAAGCCCAGTAGCGCATACATAATCAAGATATAGTCGCCGCCTGCTTGCAAGTGATAAAAGAAAGCAAGCATTTGAGCGATTAACAAGGCAGAACCAACAACCAAAATTTTGCCAAAATTCTCATGATTAGACACTAAGCCATAAAATATGCAGCCAAAAATCATAAAAACAATACCCAAACTGTGCGAAAATCCAAACAAATCAGTATCTAAAGTAAAGCGTAATTCGATTAACTCTGGTAATAAAAGAATGACGACAGTCGTAATGCTAGAAATAATCAACGTCAGCATCATGCCGACAAATACTGAGTGTTTGTGATTTTTAAAGAGCAGGGTAAGCGGCTTGGCAAAATAGCTCTTGGGTTTCGATTTTTCCATCGCGATAAAAAACGGTGATTCACCAATCAATCGCCACGCAAGTAACGGCAAAAAGCTCAGTATTGAGGCGATAAAAAATGGCAGCCGCCAGCCATAATCTGTCAACTGCTCAGGGGTCATTGCTCCGGTAAGCCAACTAAAAAAGGCATTAGAAAATAATACACCGACGAAGAAACTGGCAGTTACATAGCTACAACCTACAGAAAGATACTGCCGCGGCACATGTTCCGCCACAAAAACCCATGCTAAAGGTACATATAGGCCATAAGCCATCCCCTGTACCAGCCTGAGTAAAATAAATAAAGCGGGCGCAACCAAGCCCCACTGCGCATACGTCGGCAGACATGCCATCGCTAATAAACTGGCAGCAGTGACGAGCAAGCTTATAAATAATATGGGCTTTCGACCTTTGATATCCCCATAACGACCAAAAATAATGCCGCCAAGTGGCCGTGCCAAATAACCGACCGTAAAGAGGCCAAGCCCTTGTAGCTTGGCGACGGTAGGACTGGTACTAGCCGGAAAAAAAGCAAGCGAGACGATATCTGCGATGTACAGATAAATCAAAAAGTCAAAAAATGTCACCGCGCTGCTAAAGCTGATAAGCATCACGATATTTTTGTCTTTAGCAGACATCAAAGCATATTGAGAACGAGACGGCATAATAGATCACGCATTCACACAGTAAACTGATTGTTAAGACGGTCATCATCTAGATAACCGACCATAATAAAAACCGGCAAATCAATATAGATAGATAATGATTTGCCGGCATAATAAAAATAAGGCTTTTTGAATACGAAGGCTAATTGAGCCACTGACTCTTAAAATAAGTGACAGACATTCAGTACGCTATAAATTTGGTTAAAAGGAACCTATAATCTATAGCAGCCAATCGATTGGCAGCCATGACATGATGGTCAGCCAAACGTGATCACCCATATCAACGCGCGGCTCTGTATCGTAAATCACTTTTTTACCATTTTCCATGGTATGCCACTGTAAAGCACCGCTCTCCAGCAACTTGACTTCATACGCCTGATTTAACAAATCATTGCTGAGTGCACCGTGTAGCTGGCTTGCCAGTTCTTCATCATTAATAATGACGCCCATTTCAGTATTGATATTGGCAGAGCGCGGATCGACATTGTATGAGCCAATAAACACCTGATAATCATCCACAGCAAAGGTTTTGGCATGTAAGCTGGTTGAGGATTGGCTGCGAGCTTTCCACAGTTTGTTTTCGCGTTTTTCTTCCGCAGCGGTGGACTTAAGCTCGTAGATTTTCACCCCTGAGCGCAGCAAATTGGGACGCCATTGACTGTAGCCAGAATGCACCGCCGTCACATCGGTTGCATCAAATGAATTGGTCAAAATTTTGATTTCAATACCTGCTTCGGCCAATTGTACCAGCGTCTTGACGCCATCTTTGGTTGGTACGAAGTAGGATGAAATAATAGTCAAGCGCTTGGTGGGCGTGCCCAGCAAGGTACGCAGCTGATGTACCAAATTGGTATTGGCAGGAACGGTTTTGGTCAGTTTGCCGACATCATCACTCAAAAACTGCATATCCGTCCAGCGAAAGGGCACCTGCTTATTAATTAAATCAGTATCGATAGAGGAGTCTTCGATGGCGGTCTTATAAACAGCCAAACTACTGCGAGTATTATTTTTTTCATCTTGATCGAGCTTGTCTAACGACGCTAAGAAATCTTTACTTGTCCCTTTATCAGCGGTTACCAGCGTTTCGATGTCAAATGAGATGGGCGAGGACCAGTAGCTAGCAAAGCTATTATCGATATCAGCCACTACTTTACCGATCAGTAACACATCTAAATCAGCAAATTGGCTATTTTGATTATTACTTAGATATTCATCACCGATATTTCGACCGCCAATAATGGTAATTTGCTTATCAAAGGTCATGCTCTTATTGTGCATACGCCGATTGATACGCGGTAAGCCCGTGACAAAATTTAAGGTCTGAAATTTACGATGCATTAACGGATTGATAATGCGCACCGCGATGTTTGGGTGGCTGGCAAAACGTAATAAACGCTGATCAAACTTGGCGTTATTATTAAAATCATCGAGCAATAAGCGCACGATAACGCCGCGCTCAGCTGCTTCCCATAAGTCTTTTAAAAGTAGCTGACCGGCCTGATCATCGTGCCAAATATAATATTGCACATCGATATTGCGCGTGGCCATACCGGTCAGGATACTGCGCGAAGCAAAAGCATTGGCGCCAGTCACAATCGGATGATAGCCGGACAAATCAGGGTGAACGTTGTTCTGTTCACTAATGGCCGCGACCAGATCCGTATTTTCACCGCCATTATTCTTATTGTTAGTACTGTCATTATTTTTAGGTTTGCTGTCTTGCTGATATAAAGCATTAACACGCGCTGATAACGCTTGGCTCTCAGGCAAATGTGGCTTCTCAGGCAAACTCTGGCAGCCAGTAAGACCTAAGGTTAATCCGAGTGTTAGACTGAGCGATAAATTGCTTGGTTCTATACTTAGCATCGACATAACTGATTAACCCTAATGAGCCTTGATTTATTGGAATGCTGCTAAAATTTTAATGAATATGTTCATTTTTATAAAATAATAGCACTGATGATGACGCTTATAAAAATAACGTCCTAGGCCAAGCTTAAATAGTCGCTAAGCTTAGCAGTTGTTGTCTTATCTGCCTATTATAAATACGTTATTTTTTGGCTTAAGCGCTTGACTAAGCTCGCATTTAACTCTAATTTCGGGTTTTAGTATTCTGCGAAAGCGTATTCAAAAATAATATTTAGTAGTGCTCTGAAACCAGATGTTTGGAATAAGTTGACATGATATGATAACGCTGATGAATGGTGTCGATAATTAGAGAATAAGCCGTCATTTTATGCTCAACCATTTTACTAAGAATTATTTTACTACCAACAAGAGTAACGGAAGATTTATGAGTCAGTCGCAAGCGCATGATGATAACCATTTAAATAAATTAGATCCTAACTGGCGCAGTGACGCGCTCAATTTAGACCTTGATTATGGCATGCAGACCATCGCTGTGCGTGCAGGGCAACATCGCACCGATGAAGGCGAGCATTCAGAGGCTATCTTTACCACCAGCTCCTATGTTTATGAGTCGGCGGCGGACGCGGCAGCGCATTTTAATGGTGACAAGACGGGCAACGTTTACTCACGCCACACCAATCCAAGCGTGCGTACCTTTGAACGTCGTTTGGCAGCGCTTGAAAATGGTGAGCGTGCGGTGGCGACAGCCTCAGGCATGGGGGCGATTTTGACCATGTGCTTGGCGTATTTAAAAGCAGGCGATCATCTGCTTGCTGCCAATCAATTGTTTGGCTCATCCATTGGTCTATTTAATAATTATATGGCAAAGTTCGGTGTGGAAGTCAGCTATGTCGATTGCTTCGATAATGACGCGTGGGCTAAGGCTGTACAGCCAAATACCAAGGTTATTTATTGTGAGAGTCCTAGTAATCCATTAGCGCAGATTTGTGATATCGACTATTTAAGCAAGCTATGCAAGGCCAACGATATCTTATTGGTGGTGGATAATTGCTTTGCCACGCCAGCGCTGCAGCGTCCACTCGACTTGGGTGCCGATGTGGTGATACATTCTGCGACCAAGTATTTAGACGGGCAAGGTCGTGTATTGGGCGGTGCCTTGGTCGGTAGCGATGCGCTGATGCAAGAGGCCTTTACCGTGGTGCGCTCAGGCGGTATCAGCATGAGCCCGTTCAACGCGTGGGTCTTTACTAAGGGGCTTGAGACGCTGAAATTGCGTATGCAAGCGCACTGCAACAATGCCAATCAAGTGGCGGATTTTTTGGTCAATCATCCCAATGTCAGCACGGTGCACTTTTCAGGTTTGAGCGATCATCCTGCGCATGAACTGGCGACGCGTCAACATCATATGAAAGGCGGCTATGGTGCTATTATGGGTTTTGAAGTCAAACCATCTGCTAGCACTGATTCAAATAGTCAGGATTCAAAAGCCGCTGCATGGCATGTGATAGATTCCACGCAAATGGTCTCTATCACCAATAATTTGGGCGACGCCAAAACCACGATTACCCATCCGGCGACCACTACCCATTTTCGCCTGACGCCTGAAGCACGAGCAGAAGCAGGCGTCAAAGACGGCCTTATTCGTCTGTCGGTCGGCTTGGAAGATGTAGAAGACATCATTAAAGATTTGGCGCGTGGTTTAGACAGTTTGTAAAGATAACGGTATAATCACTGTTAACGCATAAAATTTACGTTATGATCTACGTTAATAAAAATTACTCATTACTATATTACTCATTACTATAAAGACAAAGAGGCAACTATGAATATCCAAGCATTGATGCAACAAGCACAAACGATGCAAAAGAAAGTCGAAGCAAACGTTGAAAATGCTAAAAAAGAGCTGGCCAATAAAGAAGTGCAAGCTGAAGCGGGCAGTGGTTTGGTAAAAGTCACTATGACGGGTCGACATGTGGTTAAGCGTTTGACCATCGATCCAAGCTTGCTTGAAGATGAGCCGGATATGATCGAAGACTTAATCGCTGCGGCTATCAATGACGCGGTGCGTCAAGCGGATGAGCTGTACGAAGAAACGATGGCAGGCGCGACCTCAGGTATGGGTCTGCCACCAGGTATGCAAGGTATGTTCTAAGCAACTGCCTTTTAACTACTAAGTTTGTAAAGGTTAAGTTTTTAGGTGCCAAATACTGCATATTGAAGACAAAAATGGGGTTGTTATCGACACGATACGACCCCATTTTTATAGCTACGGTTTATAAATTAAGTTAAATAAAGGAAGTTACTTTGCTGACAGCCAAATTTGATCAACTGGTCAAACAACTGCGCATTTTGCCGGGTGTGGGTCAAAAAAGTGCCCAACGTATGGCGCTGCATCTGCTCACCAAAAAACGTCCACAAGGCATGGCACTGGCGCAAGCGCTTGATGAGGCGATGCGTGATATCGTTGAGTGCGAGCGCTGTCACAGTTTTAGTGACGAGGCCGTTTGTCCACTATGCCAAGACCCAAGGCGTGATGATGGCCTATTATGCGTGGTCGAAACCGCAGCAGATGTGATGGCTATCGAGCAAACGGCAGGTTATCGTGGTCGCTACTTTGTTTTAGGCGGTCATTTATCACCGATTGATGGTATTAGCGCTGATGATTTAAATATCGATCAACTGGTCTGGCGGGTTAAGCAAGAGCCTGTTGAGGAATTGATCTTGGCAACGGGTACGACTGTCGAAGGGCAGACCACCGCCCACTTTATCAGCGAAGCCGTCGGCCGTCATGTCAATAAAGTGACGCGTTTGGCACAAGGTGTCCCGATGGGTGGCGAGCTGGAGTACCTTGATAGTATGACCCTTGGACAAGCGATGCAAAATCGTTCCTTCTTATAGTATTTTCTATAGCAATTTCATAAGTTCTCTATAAAACCCAAATCTTGCCCATTTTATTTTATGAACTTGTTATAATTGCTTAATTGCTACTATTGTTATCTTTCATTAAGACGCAGTTTGGCGTTTTATTTTCTCCTATTTATGCAGGTATCTGCCCGTGTCCAACAATGCTTCATTAGCTTCAACCGCTTCTACCCAATCAAACCGTGCAGACAACACTGCTGCTACTGACGATGCATCAAAGCAATCAATTAATACTGATATAGCGTCAACAGCTGTGCCGCCTGAACCAGATATCGATGCATTATTGGATATTGCGGATGAAGTTGCCATCACGTGGGTGCGTGAGCAAGATGGTTTGGCTGAAGTCATCGATGCATTGGCGACTTGCGGGCGAGTGGCGTTAGATACCGAGTTTATCAAGCGCGATACTTATTATCCACGCTTGGCATTGGTACAGCTAAATACCGGCAATCATGTATATTTATTGGATGCGCCGCAATTGCAGTTGGCTGATTTTTGGCAAGCGCTTAGCGAAGTTGACGTAGCGATTTGGCATGCTTGTGGTGAAGATTTGGGGATTTTTTATCTGTTGTCTGGTTGCCC
The DNA here is from genome assembly GCF_013248965.1 of Psychrobacter okhotskensis. Classification (GTDB taxonomy): domain Bacteria; phylum Pseudomonadota; class Gammaproteobacteria; order Pseudomonadales; family Moraxellaceae; genus Psychrobacter; species Psychrobacter okhotskensis. Next base: position 57,291 of record NZ_JABRVQ010000019.1, read on the forward strand.
GCCATTGACCAATATCTTTGATACCCAAATTGCCCTGTCATATTTAACTGGCCAATTGCAAATGGGCTATCAGCAGGCGCTTGATGATCAGTTAGATATGCACATCGATAAAGAACAAAGTCAGTCGGACTGGCTACAGCGTCCGCTCTCAGATGAGCAAGAGCAATATGCGATTGATGACGTACGCTTCTTGCCAGCGCTTTATTTGAGCCTCGAATACGAGCTAAAAAAGCAAGGACTGTTTGAATATGTCTGGGCGGATTGTCAGCTTTATGCCAGCGATTTGTACGACGCTCAGCATGTTGAGGACGAAGCGATGTACTTAACGATGGCTGATTATCGCTATAACTCGCAGCAAATGGCGATATTAAAAGCGGTGGCGACTTGGCGAGAAGAGCTGGCGCGTTCGACCAATCAGCCGCGCACTTTTGTGATTAAGAAACAAGCCGTACGCGAGATTATCACTGAAAAGCCAACCAGCATGCGCGAGTTGGCGCATAAAACCACGATGCACCGTAGCATGTTGCGACTGTATGGCGAAGAGTTGCTTAAAGTAATAAAAGAGGCAAAAAATCTGCATCCTGCTGAATATCCAGACTGTCTATTGCCGCCTTATCGCTCAAAAAATAAAGTGCTGTCAAAGGCTGTGCAACAAGCGATCGATGAGCAAGCAGAAGCTATTGGCGTGCCTGCTAATGTATTAATGCGTAAAAAATGGCTGGGGCAGCTGTATGAAGTGATTGCATTTGATAAAGATTTAAGCAAGCTACCAGAAGGCTTAAAAGGCTGGCGCAATGAGTGGGTGACGCAAACCTTGATACCAGTAATTGAGAAGCACAAAACTGAATTACAGCAAGGCATGGGTGTTAAGTAAAGCGATTGTTGTTAACCAATAGATTATTCGACCGTAGCCAGTCGTTGTGCGATGTCCATATCTTTAATTTGACAAGCATACTGTGAACTATAATAATTTAACATATCATCATTGATGGCAACAGCTGGTAACGGATCGTCGTATGTATTCATAAATCGTGTTTTGCCATCAACTTGAGTATAAATTGTATTTAAACGTTGATAAGTACTATTCGAACAATCTACTAAGAAGTGACTAATAATAGTCTCTAAAGGTTTGTCAAAATCCAATAGTATTTGATCGTTGATGTCGTCACTTACTTCAAATCCGTTTAGCATAACTATCTTTTCCCAATAATCTACTTTATCAGAGTCTTGATTTTCCATATTTACATTGACTAAATCAGTATACACTTCTACTTGCTCGTTACTAACAACAAAACTCCAAAAAGGGTCTAAAGGTGGCTCATTTAACTTTATGACTTTGGACTTGTCGCTAAAATATGAGTAGACACCAAATAAGCCAGAGCAGAGTATTATAACAATTAATATTTTAAGATTATTTGGTTTAGTCTCTAAATAACTATATTTATTTGGATCAAATTCATTATTGCTCATTAGTTTATACTCAATTTAAATCTAACTTGTTATCTGGTTTTTTTCCAATCTAACGCTCAAACTTCCCATGCTCTAGAAAGTAAAAGGCTTGTTTAGCGACTTCTTTGTTAACTAACATGCCGGTATGTGAGACTGGCATGACGATATGATCGACTGCTGCCTCCATTTTGGTTTCTTCTACATACACTGTGCCATCGTGGTCAAGTTGCTGCTTCAGTGGTGGCACATCTGCTTTACGCAGTTTGCGGTTATGATGATGCAAAAATAACTGTCCCAAACCATACGGGCGATTCCCTGCAATCACACCAAGCTCAATGTGTTTTGGTAAAGGTGCGACGGTTCCATCTAATGCATCGATATATGAGCGTCCCACCACAGCTGGGATCAAGCGCCAAATATAATCCGCACAAATGCTACCCATATGCGGCGTGCCTAGTGTGACGCAGCGTCCAATTTGCCATTGCGGATACGCAGTGACAAAATCTCGAATAATTAAACCGCCCAAACTATGACCGACCAAATCGATTGGCTGGTCTGGATGATGATGGTTTTCTAGCCAGTCATTTAATCGGGCACTATTGGTTTTGATGCCGTCACGCATACTGCGATAGCCATATTGATAGGTATCAAACCCTGCTATTTGCAAGCGTTTAGCCAATGGACGCATAACAAATGCGGCTTGATGTAAGCCATGAATCAGAATGACGCGGCTTTTTTGTCTCGAAGCTTTTTGTCTCGAAGCTTTTTGTTGCATAAAAATGTCCAAATCAGTAATATCATAAGATTTATTATCGACGCTTGTTTATTAAAATAAGCGGACAGACAGATTCTTTTATATTAACTCTTTAGGGGTAAAGGTTGTCAAATTATCTAGAGTGTTTTTTCTTAATATCCGCGGTTCTATCACTATCAGGATGCGTTAGTCAAGAGTTAGAAAAGCCTGTGTCTGTTCTGGCAAGCGTACCAATAGTAAGTCAACCGTTAGTAGTTGAGCCACCTCTACAAATTGCTACTTGGTCACCAACTAAATATAACGGTCGGTTTACAGCTATGGTATCTGGATATTTAACAGTTGTTAATAACTGTCTTGCTTTGACTAGGGATAGTGAAGAGCTAACGACGAAAGACAATACATATTTATTGGTATTAGCGGATGATTCATTTTCGTGGGATGTAGATAAAAAGATTCTGTTGTTTGAAGGAAAACCCTATAAGATTGGCGATGAGCTTTATCTTGGCGGCGGGGCATTTACTTATCCTAATGCTAACATTACAGATCAGGTAAAAGTGAGCTGGATAGAATGTGGTTTAGATAAAGGTTGGTTGGGTGGTTAGGCCTAAGCAACAGCGAAAAACGTTGACAATCTATATGCAAAATAAAAACCTCCAAATCAGCTACTGACTTGGAGGTTTATTTTTATATCAATTATTCATACTTGTTTGAAAACTACATATAGTTTTCAATACTTGGGCAAGAACACATCAGATTCTTATCGCCATAAGCATCATCAATGCGAGCCACACTCGGCCAGAACTTATGAGCACGTACATAAGGCAATGGGAATGCGGCAACATCGCGGCTGTAGGGATGCGTCCACTCGCTATTGGTGACCATAGCGGCAGTATGCGGTGCATTGACCAATGGATTGTCTTCTAGCGTCCAATTGTCTTCGCCTGCTTTGGCTTTCATCGCTTCAGCTTTGATAGATTTTAGCGCACTGATAAAACGATCTAACTCTTCTTTAGATTCAGATTCAGTTGGCTCAATCATCAGAGTGCCAGCCACTGGGAAGCTCATGGTTGGTGAATGGAAACCATAATCCATCAAGCGCTTGGCAATATCGCTTTCGCTGATGCCAGTTTCTTCCTTTAGCGGACGAATATCGATAATACATTCGTGCGCGACGCGACCATTTTTGCCAGCATATAACACAGGGTAATGATCTTTTAATTGCGCGGCAACATAATTAGCATTCAATAGCGCAAGCTCAGTGGCTTTAAGCAGACCATCACGGCCCATCATGGCAATATACATCCATGAAATTGGTAAAATGCTGGCTGAGCCATAAGGCGCTGCCGATACGGCAGAACAGTCTTTTTGGGCATTATGTACAGGGCTTAGCGTATGGTTGGCCATAAATGGTGCTAAATGTGCCTTCATACCGATAGGGCCCATACCAGGACCACCGCCGCCATGTGGGATACAGAAGGTTTTATGCAAGTTCATATGTAGGACGTCTGCACCGACATCCGCAGGCTGCATCATGCCGACCTGCGCATTCATATTGGCACCATCCATATAGACTTGGCCGCCATGCTTATGAATCAAATCACAAATATGACGGATGCCTTCTTCGAACACACCATGCGTCGACGGGTAAGTAATCATCAATGCACCTAGATTGGCGCTATGCTCTTCACATTTAGCGGTCAAATCTTCGATATCAACGTTGCCATTTTCATCCGTTTTGACCACGACGACTTGCATGCCCATCATCATGGCAGTCGCAGGGTTGGTACCGTGCGCTGACATTGGAATGAGACAGACATCACGATTGGTCTCGCCCAATGATTCATGATAGCGGCGAATCGCCAGTAGGCCAGCATACTCACCTGACGCACCAGAGTTTGGCTGCATAGACACATCATCAAAACCAGTAATGGCTTTGAGTTGGTCTTGTAGGCTATCAATCATGTCAATGTAGCCGGTGACTTGATCGCGCGGTGCAAATGGATGCACATTGGCAAATTCAGGCCACGTAATCGGTAGCATCTCACTGGTTGCGTTCAGTTTCATGGTACAGCTACCGAGTGAAATCATACTGCGGTTCATCGCCAAATCTTTGTCTTCGAGCGATTTTAAGTAGCGCAGCATCTCATGCTCGGTATGATGCGTGTTAAATACCGGATGGGTTAAGATGTCGTCGGTACGTAAATGTGCACTATCAAGTGACAGGCTAACAGCCTCAGGCAAATCATGCGACTTACTCACGAACAGTTGGGTTAACACCGTAAAGTCTTGCTGATCACTGGTTTCACTAAAGGCGACACCCAGTTTGTTATCATCGAGACGCCATAAGTTATAACCAACATTGTCCGCATTTTCAAAGATTTGCGTCGCCAGTTTTTCTGAACCGCAATCGATAACGACGGTATCAAAGAACTGATCATGTACCACGCTTAAGTTGCTGTCATTAGCTTCTCTAATGACATTGGCGAAGGCTGTGGCAAAAGCATGGATACGTGTGGCGATACGCTTCACGCCACCTGGACCATGATAAACTGCGTACATACCTGCTAGGTTCGCCAGCAATACTTGCGAGGTACAGATGTTTGAGTTGGCTTTTTCGCGGCGGATATGCTGTTCACGAGTTTGTAATGCCATACGTAATGCCGTATTGCCTTGCGAATCTTTTGAGACGCCAATGATACGGCCAGGTGCTGAGCGCTTGGCTTTATCAGAGAACGCAAAATAAGCGGCATGTGGACCACCAAAGCCCATGGGAATACCAAAGCGCTGAGTGCTGCCTAACGCTACGTCTGCGCCCATATCGGCTGGTGATTTTAGTAATACTAAGCTCATGATGTCACTGACGACGCTGATGTAGGTTTTGTTTTTCCTCACCGCAGCGATGACGTCAGTTAGGTCTTTTACATCGCCCTCAACACCGACGTATTGGAATAATGCCCCAAAATAATCACCTGATTTGGCGGTTTCAAAATCACCAACGACCACTTCCCAACCAAAATACTTGGCACGAGTATTGATGACATCTAAGGTTTGTGGATAAATGCGGTCATCAACAAAAAACTGATTTGATTTGCTTTTGCTCACCCGCTTTGACATGGCCATGGCTTCAGCAGCAGCAGTGGCTTCGTCAAGTAACGATGCCCCAGCCATTTCTAGACCAGTCAAATCGATACAAACTTGCTGGAAGTTAAGTAAGGCTTCTAGACGACCTTGAGCAATTTCAGCTTGATAAGGGGTGTAAGCGGTATACCAACCTGGATTTTCAAGCACATTACGCTGAATAACCGCAGGCATACGTACAGGTGAATAGCCTTGACCGATGTAGCTTTTATTAACGGTGATATTATCTGCCATGGCGCGCAATTTAGCCAACGCGGCGTGCTCACTCATCGCCAGTGGCAAGTCTAAGTCTTTGTGCAAGCGTACGGGCTCAGGCACCGTATCATTGATAAAGCTCGCCATGTCTTTATAACCAATTGTACTGAGCAGATCAGCTTGTTTGGTCTCATTTGAGCCTAAATGACGATAGACAAATTCAGCTTCGTTAAATAAACCTTGAAAGGTATCAAACGTCGGGTTTTGAGAGATAGTCATGACAGTCCTTGGTTAAGGGAGTAATAAAGGGATTGACTTAAATAAAATAACGTTAGGGTTAATTAAACGTAATGGACAAACTGTTCTTGGTCAAAGCGGAACTGGCTACTGTAAATGCCATTGTCAGCGCGTTCGCCAGCACCAATCATCATAATGATGTGCTGATCATCGCTTAAACCTAACAAGCGCTTCATGGCAGGCTCATCGAAGCCGCCCATCGGACAGCTATCAAAGCCGTGCGCACGTAGTGCCAGCATTAAGTTTTCAGCAGCCAGTGCCGTATTGTTGGTGGCCCAGTTTTTGGTGTCTTCAAAAGTATAGTAAGGTGACTTGATCGGCCCTTTTACCCGTCTAAATACTTGAGTAGCACTCCATTTTGCCGCTGACACCACGTTGGCTGGCCCTCGCAAAAAGTCCATGGCGACGACTTTGGTGTAGTAGTCTTTGACTTTTTTGGGCACTGGCGATTCAGGATATTCACGTAAGATTTGCTGGGCGTGATCTTGCCAGATATCCGTACGCGCAACGACCGCAATCAAGCGCGCTGCCGTTTTTGCCGCATTTTGATTCATGCAGTTTTTGACCGTACGTTTGCGCTTATCCGCATCATCGATCACATAAAATTCCCACGGCTGTAGATTGCTCGAATTCGGCGCTAGCATGGCCAAACGCAGACAATCTGCTAACACATCGTCAGGTATCAGTGTGTCAGTAAAGCGACGCACGGAACGGCGTGACTCGACCACTTCACGAAACGCTTGCAGCTGCGGTGTGTGTTTGGGTGTGGCAATATTGTCGTTGTTATCAGAGTTGGAAGTCATATTAGGATCCATGCTGGGGATTAAGTGATCAACTCGGTCAGTATTGAGTGTGTCTGCTCAATAGCGTCTGACAAGTGATTGATATGAATAAATCAGATAGCGATTAGACGTAATAAATTGAGCGATAAGTGTTTTGGGAAAAAGCGTACAGATACCAGCTGATGCCAATATCTGTCATAGTAAATTATATTTTTCTAGTTGTATTTTTAAGTTACATTTTTTAAGATTACACATAGCGGTATTTCATTTCAGTCAAATACCGCTTTTAATCGAGAGAGTAAAACTCAGATTATAGAGTCGATTCAATTTAAAAGTGGTGTAACACTTTTATAGTGGATTGACTATAGTTCGTTCTCATACTCATCAGCGGTTAACAGCGCTTCGTAGTCAGCGATGTTATCAGGCTTCATTCTAAAGAACCAACCTTCACCGTATGGGTCAGAGTTGATGATTTCTGGATCATCTTCTAGTGCTTCATTGATGGCAACGACTTCACCTGAAATAGGCGCATAGACGTCAGAGGCAGCCTTTACAGACTCTACGACTGAGATTTCGTCATCAACGGCAATGGTGTCGCCAACATCAGGAAGTTCAACAAACACCACGTCACCCAATAGGTCTTGAGCATGGTCAGTGATACCAACAGTGATAGTACCGTCGTCTTCTAGGCGTAGCCACTCGTGGCTGGCGATGTATTTTAGTTCTGCTGGGATATTACTCATGGTCTCTCTCCTAAGTGATAGAGGATGGTTTACAAAAATAGTGGAAGCTAATAATAGAATTTATGATGACTAAGAGTCAAACTGCTGCTTGCCATTACGGACAAACGGTAGTTTAAGGACGCGGACATCAGCGAACTTACCTTTGCCACGCAAATCGACCTGTACATTGTCATCATCTGATAAGCTGGCAGGGACACGGGCAATCGCAATCGAATTTTTTAGGCTAGGGGAGAAGGTACCACTGGTAATCACCCCAGTTTGTTCATTGTCCGTGCCTTGATTGATAGTCACACTCATACCTTCACGTAATACACCGCGCGTTGTCAATAGTAAGCCAACTTGCTTCATGGCGGTGTTGTCGTCTTTTGACTGCTGGCGTTTGCTGACTAAAGCTTCACGACCGACAAAATCACGCTCGTCTTTTAATGCGAGTGTCCAACCCATATTACATTCGTAAGGGCTAATGGTCTCGTCCATATCGTGACCATAGAGGTTCATACCGGCTTCCATGCGCAACGTGTCGCGCGCGCCAAGGCCGGCTGGCTTCACGCCATTGACTTTTAATAATTCAAAGAATGCTGGAGCAGCATCGCCATGCATAATCACTTCGACGCCATCTTCACCAGTGTAACCCGTACGAGCCACGAACCAATCAGCGCCTTCGATGTCTGTTAAGTCAGCACCAACGAAAGGCTTAAGTTCAGCCAACGTATCTGCCCAGCTAGGTTTAGCTTGTGCCAGTTTTGCAACCGCATTTGGTCCTTGCACGGCAATCATGGCAAGCTCTGGACGCTCAGTAATATTGATGTCAAAACCTTCGGCGACTTTTTCAAATTGTGCCATGTCTTTATCACGAGTAGCCGCGTTTGAGACGATACGATATTCGGTAGCCTCTTCATTCATTAAGTAAACGATTAGGTCATCAATGACGCCGCCTTGCTCGTTGAGCATGCCAGAATATAGCGCTTTACCGACGGTTTTTAGTTTATCAACATCATTGGCCAATAGTTTCTGTAGCCAAGCTTTGGCATCACCACCTTTGATATCAGCGACGACCATGTGTGAGACATCAAACATGCCAGCATCGGTACGCACCGCTTCATGCTCTTCGATTTGTGAACCGTAATGAATGGGTAATTCCCAACCAGAAAAATCCACCAGTTTGCCCTCACTATCGACGTGAGACTGGTAAAGGGGCGTGCGCTGCGGTGCTTGAGTATTTTGAGCGTGAGTTTCTTGAGAGTGGGTATCGATCATAACAAATCCTTATGTGTACATCAGTCGTACTCGGTAGAGTAATGAGCGATGCGCATTATCATAGTAGAGAGAAGCAATATTGCAGGGTGCAAGCATTGCAACCAAGGGCGGCACAGAAATAAAGATAGAGCAATAAGCCAAACAAACGCTGAACGTCGGTTTAAGCAAAAGCCCTATCTGTCCTGTGACCTGAGATTTTCAACACGAATCATCATAGTTTTAAAGGCAGCTCTAAAAAATATGTAAAGAGCTTGGCTTTAAAAGACCTATCACTGATGATAGCGTATTTTCTCCCCTTCGGTGGGTAAGACGTCGTCCGTCCTTACCGCTCTCCAGATTTGTTATGCCCAATGCTTGAGTATGTGATGCACAAATGATGGCAGCACAGCAAACAAAATTGACATGTGCTTTTCAGTCCTTTTACCTGAGCGATTGGCAGGGTGGATGCGCCTTCGGTGGTCTGGTGGCAACGTGCAACGTGGTATGACCAATACGGTCTGATACAACAGTTGCGCCCGCAGACTCTCTCCTGAAAAACGCTTTTATTATGAAAGGTTCAGGGCACTTTTACAAGTCATCAACCGCATTAAAGTGCATAATTTTGTCGAAAACGACATTATTGTCAGAATAAACGGTCGAAGTATCGATAAGTTGAACGCTTTAGTCTTTATGACAGCGCATAATTTTGGCATGGTTTACCATAGCAGAACGTAAAGCGACTACTGAAATTTAGCGAAATTATGCTAACCTACGCCTATAGTTTCTGATAGGTGGTCCTTATGCATTGTGATATTTATAAATTTTCCAAACATGACGGTATGTATGTCTATATTGCTCGCCCTGATTATCCTGATGACACCGACGAGCTGAAGGACTGGCTTGGCGTGTTGCCAAAAGATTTCCGTGCTGGTTTAGGTCGCAGTAAGTTTGTGATGCATCTAGATTTAGAAGCGACACCGACGCTCGCGCGTGTTGATAAAGCAGAGGTATTGGCGAAGTTACAAGCGCAAGGATATTTTGTACAAATGCCGCCACAAGACGTTATGCGCCGGCAAGCAGAGTTGCGTGCACGCGAAGCGCAGGACAATATTTACGACTAACATACTTTTTTGCAACGATTAATAAGCGAGTTTGCAGCGATTGATAGGCAAGTACGCTTCGTTCTTTCTTTGAGTAAGCGATAAAAAAACAGGTCTCAGCGATGGGCAGCATGCTTTTTATTAAGAAGTCGTGATAAACTAGAACCTATCAAGCGTACATGTCGATGATGTATTCGGTCTTATTTTTAGTACGACAGAACGTACCATATACCGCAAGCGTACAACGTCTTGCTCGGTTTATAAACGCAGGTAATTAAACACGCATGGACTGGTTAAAAAATATCGTAAACAGCTTACCGCTAGAAGCCATCAGTGATATTCTCGGTGAGATTGCTATCTGGTGGGGACAGCTGGTAAAAGATGTGCCACCCGCAGACTTACCAATGTATGCGTATCTTGGTGGTGTCGTGATTGTGTTGGTATTGTGGTTGTTGGTCGCTCGTATGCTACCACGGCCGCTGGGTGGTATGAGCTGGATGATGCTGTTTGCTGTGTTGTTGGCACCAGGCACCACCCTTGGCGATCCTAGTGTTATCGCGCCGGCGAGCATTGGTGTCGTCTATGCCATCATGATGAAGGACATGGCGGGCGCAGTTGCTAATATGCTACCGATACTGGTGGTGTTAGTGGTTGGCTTGTTTGTTGGTTTTGTCTGGCAACTTATTCGCGGCGCGTTTGAGTCAAGTTTGGACAAAGCACGCAGCCGTAGTGCAGAAGACACGCAGGCAACGGTTCAATTAACCACTGGCAATTATCTGACAGAAAATCCAAACCTCGTTGGACAGCCTGATAATGGCTCATTAGCGTCGCAGCCTAAAGCGGACGTCAATTTAAAAAAAGACAGCAAATTACCCAAAAAAACCGATCAGCTTTAACGGTAAAGTTGCCCTTATGAAGGTACTAGAGCTCTGAATAAGTAACAATCTGCATAAGCAATAATCTGAATAAGTAAAAAAAGACACCCGCGCGTGTCTTTTTTTATGTGAGCGTGTTCGTTTATCAATCCATGCCTAGATAGAGTAGTATGTTTGGATATTGGTGATAATTGCGAGCAACTGCGAACGCATGAGTATTTTGGCAATCAATCATGCTGTGCTAATCTAATTCATTATTTACCTTTCATCACTTGCCTTCTAATTCATTTAATTTATAACAATAACTGAGACTTGATTATGACCACGACTGACAAAACAAAGAAAAGCTTTACTGGCACGCAAAGCTATATTGCCACCGACGACTTGCAATTGGCAGTCAACGCGGCGATGACTTTGCAAAAGCCGCTACTCATCAAAGGGGAGCCGGGTACAGGTAAAACCTTACTGGCTGAAGAAGTGGCTGAAAGTTTGGGTATGCCGCTGATTACGTGGCATATCAAATCAACCACCAAGGCGGAGCAAGGGCTGTATGAATATGATGCCGTCTCGCGCTTGCGTGATTCGCAGTTGGGTGATGATAAGGTTTATGAGATTGGCAACTATATCAAGCCCGGTAAGCTGTGGGATGCCTTTACCAGTAACGAGCGCAGTGTGTTATTGATTGATGAGATTGATAAAGCCGATATCGAGTTTCCCAATGACTTATTGCATGAACTCGATAAGATGTCGTTTTATGTCTATGAGACAGGCGAGACCATCACTGCTGCACAGCGTCCTGTCGTTATTATCACCTCAAACAATGAAAAAGAGCTGCCCGATGCCTTCTTGCGTCGTTGCTTCTTTCATTATATCGACTTCCCAGAAGAGGACACTATGCGTCAAATCATCGACGTCCATTTCCCTAATATTCAAGAAAAACTGGTCAATGATGCGCTCGATATCTTTTATAAGCTGCGTAATGTTCAAGGGCTTAAAAAGCCACCATCAACCTCAGAGTTGGTCGATTGGTTAACGTTGCTACTGGCTGACGATATGGCTCAAGCAGAGCTAGAAGAAAACCTGCGCGGTGAGAAGTCTATTCCGCCGTTATATGGTGCACTGCTCAAAAACGAAGCCGATGTCAATTTGTTGCAGCGCTTTGCTAATATGATGCGTCGTTAAGCGACAGACCATTTGTCATGATTAAAGCTCATGATTGAAGCCCATAAAACGGCTTCATTCGTCACCATATCAGCCAATAAGTGATGCGACTCTTATGTTTATCAAATTGTTCTATACCTTACGTACTTACGGTGTGCCGGTCAGTACCCGTGAGCTACTTGACCTAAATGCCGCGTTAGATCAAGGGCTGATGATGCAGACGCATCCTGAAAATCCAGAGCTGTCCACCTTTGCCAGTCGTGAGGATATGTATCGGCTGATTCGGCTGTGCATGGTCAAAGACGAGCGCCACTTTGATAAGTTTGACCGCGCCATGTCAGATTATTTTGAAGGCGTCGACAGTCTCGATATGGATGAGCTGTTGGCCAAGCTGACGGACATTCCTAAAGAGTGGCTAGATCTCAAGCTCGATCCAAAAAATCTGACCGAAGAGCAGCGCCGATTGCTAAAAAAATATGGCTCGTTAGAGGAGCTGATGAAAGCGCTTGAAGAGCGTCTGAAAGAGCAAAAAGAGCGTCATCAAGGCGGCAGTAAATGGGTCGGCACTGGCGGTACGTCACCCTTTGGGGCCTATGGCGACCATCCAGAAGGAGTACGCGTCGGCGGTGAATCGCGTAAGCGTAGCGCAGCCAAAGTCTGGGAGCAGCGTAAATATCGCAATCTCGATGACGACAGTCAGCTTGGTACGCGCCAAATTCAGATGGCACTGCGTAACTTGCGTCAGTTTGCCCGCACCGGTAGCGCGGATGAGCTAGACATTCATGAGACCATCAAGCGCACCGCCAAAAAAGGCGTGCTCGATATTCATATGCAAGCTGAGCGGCGTAATCGTGTCAAAGTGCTGATGCTGTTTGATGTCGGCGGCAGTATGGATGTCCATGTCGAGGCTTTAGAGAAGCTATTTTCTGCGGCTAGAAATGAATTTAAAACCTTAGAGTTCTTTTACTTTCATAACTGTCTATACGACTATGTCTGGAAGGACAATAACCGTCGCCATAGTGCGCCGATGCCAACCTATGAGCTGCTCAATAAATACGGTCGCGAGTATCGCGTTATCTTCGTTGGTGACGCGTCGATGTCGCCATATGAGCTAATGACGGTCGGTGGTAGCGTTGAATATATGAATAATGAGGCAGGTATTGTGTGGTTGAAGCGGGTACTGGAGCATTTTGACAAGGTGGCGTGGCTCAATCCTGAAGCGCCTTCTTATTGGCAGTATACCCAGACCATCGTTGAGATCAAAAAAATCTTTGATAACAAGATGTACCCCATGACTCTGCACGGTGTTGAAGAGATGACCAACTATATGGCGCGCTAGTTATAGCGCAATCGTTTAGAGCATTATCCTGATTGCTCTAAAGAATAGTCGCCAACAGTATTATATTTGCATGTATAACAGACTCTAATCAAGCAGCCATTATAAGCTCATAATGGCTGCTTTTTTTGGCACTTGGATTCAACATTGAAGTGCAACGCACCCGAAGCTAGATTTTACCTCAAGAGGCGTTCTAAACCCTAGCACCTTTCTAGGTCGATTATTTAAACTGTCTTCAATCGACTGAACTAAGTGCATGCATAGGTTATCCAGACGCATTGACTTCGGTAGAAACTGACGA
>NZ_JABRVQ010000020.1 GCF_013248965.1 Psychrobacter okhotskensis
GCTTTATCGGCAGCAGCTTTATCGGCAGCAGCTTTCTCCGCAGCAGCTTTATCGCCAGCAGCTTTATCGTGAGCTGCTTTATCGGCAGCAGCTTTATCGGCAGCAGCTTTATCGGCAGCAGCTTTATCGGCAGCAGCTTTATCGGCAGCAGCTTTATCGGCAGCAGCTTTCTCAGCGGCAGCTTTCTCAGCAGCGGCTTGCTCTGATGATGGGGGTAAAATTGTAGATGGGTTTGAGAAACTATTATTACCATTGCTGCTACATGCGACAATAGCTACCGCTAGAATAGTAAGAGCGCTTACTTTTGAGAAATGAATTAAGGACACTGGTTTGCTCCATTTGATTTAAAGCTGAACTCTATTTGATAGGTTCAGCTTATATAAAAGAATTGTTGTAAATTTCTAGAAGTACAAAAACTTTTAGTTATCTAAAATAATGTTTAGTCTGGGATATATAATAAACTATTGTTTTATATATGAATACAATAATTCTCAGTTATTTATTTTTTGTAACTTTATAGGGCTTCATGTGACCAAATTCACCAATTTTTTCATTTCTGCAGAAAATCATCTTTAAGATAAAATCTTATTTTTATTTGATACACAGCAAAAAATATATTTTTGTCTCTACACTTTCTTCAGCATTGCTCACTTTTTTAATAGCTTAACTTTTCATTAACTAAGCCAGTGAAACCTCCGACTTCCAATCTTCTATTGTGTCGCAATCTTAATAACATGAATTATATTCATCTTACAATAAGATAGTATCGTTTTTATTCATGTATTGGTTTAGGTATGATTACCACATACAAAAATTTGGTGTTATCTCAGTCAATGAGATTAGGGTAGGAGATTATCATGAGTAAACAATTTACATATTCCATCTCGAGCATTCGTTTTGATGAAAACTATCAGCCAGCAGACAGCACACGTCTGACGACTAACTTTGCCAATTTGGCGCGTGGCGAGAGACGTCAAGAGAACTTACGCAAAACGCTGACTATGATAAATAACCGTTTTAATGATCTCGCGCATTGGGATAACCCAACAGCCGACCGTTATTCCGTTGAAGTTGATATCATCTCTGCTGACTTGGATATCGAAGGCAATGGTCATACATTCCCAGTCATTGAGACCTTAAAAACAACGATTGTGGATCATAAAGAAAACAAGCGTATTGACGGTATGATTGGCAATAGCTTCTCCTCTTATGTGCGCGATTATGACTTTAGCATTGTACTGCCGGAACATTTTGAGAAAAACCCAAAATCGCCACCAGCAGCCGATTTTGGTGATTTGCACGGCAAACTGTTTCAACACTTATTGAACTCAGAGGCCTATCAAACCAACTTTGATAAACAACCTGTGATTTGTCTGAGTGTGTCAAGTAGTAAAGTCTATCAGCGTACTGGCAATCAGCATCCTGTACTAGGGCTTGAATACAAGCAAGATGAGTATTCCTTAACCGATGACTATTTCCATAAAATGGGCTTAACAGTGCGCTACTTTATGCCTGCCGGTAGTGTGGCGCCTTTAGCATTTTATTTCGCGGGCGATTTGCTGAGTGATTACACCGACCTTGAGCTAATCAGTGCCATCAGTACCATGGAGACTTTTCAAAAGATTTACCGCCCTGAAATCTATAATGCCAACTCAACCGCTGGTCACGTATATCAGCCAAGTTTGAAATACCAAGATTATTCACTGACTCAAATTGTCTATGACCGCGAGGAGCGCAGCCAGATGGCGGTGACGCAAGGCAAATTTACCGAAGATGAATTCATTAAACCCTATCAGGCTATTCTTGATGAGTGGGCGGCAAACTATGTAGTGACAAGTGAGACTGTGCAAAAAGAAGCGGTTAAAAAACGCGCGGCTTAATAGACCTTTATCAACAGACATATAAAAAAAACTAAAAGACTAAAATATAAAAGAGTAACCAATATGGAATTATTATTACCAACCTCAACCGCTGGCAGCTTACCGAAACCTTCTTGGTTGGCAGAACCTGAGAAAATCTGGTCACCTTGGGCATTAGAAGGGGAGCAGTTAAGTGAAGCCAAACAAGATGCACTACGTTTGACATTGCAAGAACAGAGACATGCAGGGATAGATATCGTTAGTGATGGCGAGCAGACCCGCCAGCATTTTGTGACCACCTTCATTGAACATTTAGATGGCGTAGATTTTGAGAATCGTAAAACTGTCAAAATTCGTGATCGCTATGAGGCGAGTGTGCCGTCAGTCGTGGGTGCGGTGAGCCGTCAAAGACCCGTATTTGTGGACGATGCCAAATTCTTACGTCAGCAAACCGATCAACCAATCAAATGGGCATTGCCCGGTCCGATGACGATGATTGATACGCTGTATGATGGCCATTATAAAAGTCGTGAAAAGCTGGCTTGGGAATTTGCTAAAATCCTCAATCAGGAAGCCAAAGAGTTGGAGGCAGCTGGGGTGGATATTATCCAATTCGATGAGCCTGCGTTTAATGTGTTCTTTGATGACGTCAACGACTGGGGTATCGCCACTTTAGAGCGCGCTATCGAAGGTCTAAAGTGCGAAACAGCGGTGCATATTTGTTATGGTTATGGTATCAAAGCCAATAATGATTGGAAAAAAACACTGGGTTCAGAATGGCGTCAATATGAGCAAGCCTTTCCAAAATTGCAGCAATCTAATATCGATATTGTCTCATTAGAGTGTCAAAACTCACATGTACCGATGGATTTGATTGAACTGATTCGCGGTAAAAAAGTAATGGTCGGCGCTATCGATGTGGCAACCAATACTATTGAAACCCCTGAAGAAGTGGCAGATACCCTACGCAAAGTTCTACAATTCGTCGATGCCGATAAGCTTTATCCCTCGACCAATTGCGGCATGGCACCTTTGCCTCGCGAGGTAGCACGCGGCAAGTTGAAAGCGTTGAGCGAGGGCGCGGCAATCATTCGCAAAGAGCTAAGCGTTTAGCATTTCTTAACAAGCCCTAGCTTGTTTAAGCCCATGAATGGCCTCAGTTATTACTAAACAAACTTATAGCTATAAAATTTAATTATTGTAGGCTGGGTTTTTAACTCAGCTTCTATATTTTTAAAAATACAATGCTGGGTCAAAAACCCAGCCTACAGCTGAGCGCGTTTTAAAAATAATCTGTGATAAATTTAGGACTGAAATTATGATTGAAGCCACCGACTTTAGAGATGCCATGTCGCTATTGACGACTGCCGTTAATGTGGTTACCACAAAAGGTAACTCTGGTATTCATGGGTTTACGGCATCTGCGGTATGTAGCGTCACAGACACACCGCCTACCTTGCTGGTCTGTATGAATCAGACCTCTCGCTCACATGTCCACTTTCTTGAAAATAAAACCTTGAGTGTCAATGTACTAGGCGCACAGCATGAGCCAATATCTAATGCCTTTGCCTCAAAATTAAGTTCGGAAGAACGATTTAAACAGGGCGCTTGGACGCAATTAGCGACAGGTGCGCCTGTTTTAGAGGATGCGCTGGTCAGTTTTGATTGTGAGATTGAGCATATTCAAGAAGTAGGCACGCATAGCGTCTTTATGTGTCGTGTAGTCGCCATCAAGCACGCCGTATCACAAGGTGGCACTGATGAAAGTTTGGTGTATTTTAATCGTGCTTACCATCAAGTAGGTCAGATAGAAATCGTTTAAGATAACGTATCTATTTTATTTAGCATCGACTATAAAACTATCATTTAACCGAGAAGTAACTATCCCGTGGAAATACTCATTTTTTTAATAATTGGGGCGCTGGCAGGTTTTGCTGCAGGGCTATTTGGCGTGGGCGGTGGCACCATCATCGTACCATTATTATTTATTGTCTTTACTCAAATGGGCTACAGCCCTGACAATATCATGCATTTGGCGTTAGGGACATCACTAGCAACCATCATTGTCACCTCTATTAGCTCGCTCATGGCGCATAATAAAAAGGGCGCGGTCATGTGGCCTGTCTTTAAAAATCTCGCACCAGGTCTAGCGCTTGGTTGCTTTTTGGGCGCAGGAATAGCAGGGCAAATATCTGGGCTATATCTCCAGCTTATCGTTGGCGTATTCTTACTTTGGGTCGCTTATAAAATGTTTTTTGGGGGTAAAAAGCAGGTCGCTAGTCATTCTCATGATGTTAATCCAGAACTGCCGTCTAAGCCTAAGCAATTAGCAGCAGGCGGGGTTATCGGTGTCGCTTCTGCCATTTTTGGTATCGGTGGTGGCAGCTTAACCGTTCCTTATCTCACGCGTTATGGCGTGGTCATGCAAAAAGCCGTTGGCACATCAGCAGCCTGTGGATTGCCGATTGCCATTGCTGGTGCGTTGGGCTTTATGATTTTTGGCATGCAGCAGCAAGTCGATGTGCCCAATACCATTGGCTTCGTCCATATTTATGCCTTTTTAGGCATTAGTATTATGAGCTTTTTTACCGCAAAAGTAGGTGCGAAAGTCGCGCATATACTATCACCAGCATTACTAAAAAAATGTTTTGCGATATTATTAACGGTGGTAGGGTTTTATTTCCTTTATAAAGGGCTGGTTTAAATATTGACGTATTTAAGATGCAAAGTTGATGAACGGAATTATATTACTTAGTGCCGAAAATCATATTTAGCTTAGTAGTCTGTTATAAGTGGTCTGTTAATAGGTTTGAAGGGTGAAATAGCTGGTTTCCTTGGGGTATAGCTTAAAGAAGCCACATATATTAGACCCTGAAGAATCTAAGAAATGACCGTTTTTTGAGGCCTCCTTCAAAATTTGGTTTTTGTACGTTGGGCATATTGTCATAACACTTAAGAAGCGTCTGTTCTGGCGTTAAATTTTTATCGTTATGCCAATATACTATTTTTAACCACATAGCCGCTGTAGAGTACTGACCATAGCCTAGCCATGGGTGATCTTCCAAATTAGCTACCAATAATTTTCTACCTAACTCAATCATAGTTGCATCATCATGAACGAGGTTTAACTTATTTTGACAAACTAAATAACCATAGTATCTAGGTGTTATCGTTTTTGTTTTTAACGAAATTTTTTTCTGCCCATGATATTTTTCAAATTCATCAATTCCAGCTTGATAACTTTCTGCTTGGATACATAAGGCTAAATAATTGTCCAAAGCATCTGTTCTTAGTTTCCTTGTTTCGTACCATTTCCCAGAGGTATAGTTATCAACGAAAAGAACCCTAGCATGTTGCCAGTCTTTTTGGCTATCTACGCCTGTATATAACCATTTAGCAAGTGCTAAGTGTTTATATAGGTTATATTTATGGAAAGTTGCACTTTCATAAGGGCCATCAAAAACCTCATTAGTGTCAATAGCCATTTGTAGCCACTCAATGCGACTGGGTAGAATGACCTCATTTTCTGGTTTTAAGCCGACTATCCAATCACCAATAAGCATATTTATACCGCTCAAAGCAACGTTACCCATCGGTCTTTCTGCATCATATTCAGTATTTATCAAGAAATCGATCATTGCAGTTTCTCTTCGTCTCACTGGATTGAATAGCATGCGTTACTCCAAATAAATATTTTACACCATCTCTATTTTTGAATTCGTTATCTCAAATATTATCCAGTACTTTACTTTTAATACCTAGGCAAAGTTTACTACCTTAGATCACTACCTTTCACTATCTAAAATGGGCAGTAGAGAACCCAAAAACCCCTATTGCTTCCATAACGGTGATTATGGTAAATAGGTTGAAAAACGAGTATTTTAATTGTTTTCGACATGTTTATCGTCTTAATAGTAATCTTATATTAAGTCATTTTCTAACTAAATTGGCTCTATCTATTGTTGTTATCCATAAAAAAATCCTGCGTCATCTCGTTATAAAGATAGCGCAGGATTCAGCAGTACATAATACTATTATAGTTAAATATGTATTAAAATCAATGTCTTAATCTACTCAACCGTCACCGATTTTGCGAGGTTACGTGGCTGATCGACGTCAGTACCACGCATGACTGCCACATGATAGGACAATAGCTGGACGGGTACACTGTAGACGATAGGGGCTAGCGTCTCGCAAACATCAGGTACATAAACCACGTGCATTCTATCTTCTGCGACCATTTGACTGGCTTCACTGGCGAATACAAACAGCTCACCGTGGCGCGCGTGCACCTCTTGCATATTGGCTTTGAGCTTATCAAACATACTATCTTTGGGTGCTAGCACCACGATAGGCATGTCTTTATCAACCAACGCCAATGGACCATGTTTGAGCTCGCCTGCTGCATAGCCTTCTGCATGGATATAAGAAATCTCTTTTAACTTCAGCGCGCCTTCTAAGGCGATTGGGAACTGCAGACCACGACCTAAGAACAAGCAGCTTTTCTTATATTCAAAGTGCTCACTCATGACTTTAATAGGCGCATCGAGGTTTAAGCTGGCATGCAGTTGACCACGTAGTTCTTGTAATTGACCTAGCAGCGTGGTTAATTTTTCGCCAGTCATACGCTCCTGCACGACACCTACTTTTAAGACCAGTAGCATCAAAGCGGCTAGCTGAGTCGTGAATGCTTTGGTAGAAGCAACGCCAATCTCAGGGCCGGCAAGCGTTGGTAAAAAGATATCCGTTTCACGTACCAAAGATGAGGTCGGTACATTACACAAGGCCAAGCTGACTAAGCCTGCTGGCGTGTGCTTTTGTATATCACGTAGTGCTGACAAAGTGTCTGCGGTTTCACCAGATTGCGAGATGCAAATCACCAAAGTGTTATCAACGACGACCGGATTACGGTAGCGGAACTCACTAGCGACTTCAACGGAACAAGGCACACGAATTAGGCTCTCAAACCAATATTTTGCCACCAAACCTGAGTGATAACTGGTGCCACAAGCGATGACTTGGACATGTTTAATGCCTTTTAATTGTGCTTCATGACGCTGCAAAAAGTCATCGCGCAGTTTAGACGGCTCATCGCTATCTAACGCCATCTCAACCGTACGAGCAACCGCATCTGGCTGCTCATAGATTTCTTTGAGCATATAATGCTTAAACTCGCCTTTATCAGCATTATGCTGGGCGGCGTCGATCTCATGTATCTGACGTTTCACCTCGACACCATCGGCATAAACTTTAATGCTGCTACGCGTCAATTTGGCGATATCGCCTTCTTCTAAATACATAAAGCGATTGGTCACGGGTAAAAGCGCTAATTGGTCGGAGGCGATAAAGTTCTCACCAATGCCCACACCGATGACCAGTGGCGAGCCCAAACGGACGGTAATCAGCTCGTTTGGGCAATCAATATGCACAATACCAAGGGCAAAAGCACCATGTAATAAAGGAATAACCGCACGAACTGCTTCTAATAAATCAGGCGTGCTTTTGTAGATATCATTGATTAAATGAGCGACGACTTCGGTATCGGTTTGCGAGGTGAACTCATAGCCTTTAGCAATCAGCTCTTCTTTTAGCTCGGCGTAGTTCTCAACGATACCATTGTGGACAACAGCAATTTTACCGGATACGTGCGGATGGGCGTTACGTTGGGCGGGCTCGCCATGCGTGGCCCAACGTGTATGCGCAATACCAATATGACCATCAAAAAACTCTGGATTGACTGCGACGGCATCGACCAAGGCTTGTACTTTGCCTACTTGACGCTCACGGTGTAATTCGCCATCACGAATGACGGTCAAACCGGCGGAATCGTAGCCGCGATACTCTAAACGTTTAAGACCTTCAAGTAAGATATTAGCGATATTACGCTCAGCAACTGCCCCGACTATTCCGCACATAGTGATTCCTTAAATTCGATGTTTCATGTTTTGATGTTTCGATATTTCAATAGTTTAGATTTTGATGATGTTTCGATATGTAATGATGTTTGTTTAATCTATAAATATAAATAAGCAGCACCACAAATCATTGCCGTACTGCTTAATTTTGCTTACTTTTTAACATTGTTAGGCGTATATAGTTTCAGACTTATTCTGATCCTTTAGTAAATTCAAAAACTTCGCCTTGATTCGTGATGACTTTTTCAAAACCTTTTTTTGATTTTAATGACCTGGCTGGAATATCATTTACAGTAGCAGAGCTATCATCATTGATATATATCCAAACTTCATTGCTATTAGGGTAGGTCATGATATAACGCTGATAGGTCTTAACATGACCTTGATCATCCGGAGATTCCATGCCAACGCCCCAGTTGAAATGGCACTTACCTGAGTATTTTAGTACTGTCTTAGCATCAAAGTATTTGCACTCTGCATCATATTCTAGCGTCGTACTCGCTGACGCTATTGAAAATGGCATCATAATTAATACTAAAGTAACAGATAATATATTTTTCATAATATTTACCCCTAATTCAAGCTAGATTAGGAAGAGCAGAGTTACAAGGGTTGTCGTACTGCTTAAGCTTACTTAAAAATTCCTATCCTTAATTTAAGTACCAGCTCATCTGTTATTTTTTGGTCGGACGTTGAAAATCATCTTTTTGTGTTTGACGAGCGCGACCAAATGCCAAAGCTTTTTCATCAACGTCTTTGGTGATCACAGAACCTGCGGCAACCGTTGCGGTCTCACCAATCGTTACGGGAGCAACCAGACTAGTATTTGAACCGATAAAAGCATTGTCATTAATAATAGTTTGCGATTTATTGACACCATCATAATTACAAGTAATCGTACCCGCACCAATATTGACGTTCGTACCGATGATGGCGTCACCAATATAACTCAGATGATTTACTTTGCTGCCATGACCAACGGTTGATTTTTTAATTTCGACAAAATTTCCAACTTTACTGTTGTCAGCCAAGACGGTCTCAGGACGCAAATGGGCAAAAGGACCAACATCGACACCTGCACCAATCTCAGCATGATCAATCACACAATAAGGTTTGATATGACAGGCATTACCAATTTTCGCGTTTTTGATGACACAACCCGCTTCGATATAAACGTTGTCACCCAAGACACAATCGCCCTCAAACACCACGCCAACATCGACGAATACATCTTGACCTGCGCTCAAGCTACCGCGAATATCAACGCGCGTCGGATCAGCAAACTGGACGCCCGCTTCTTGTAAGTCTGCAACCAGTTTACCCTGCCATGTGCGCTCCAAGCTGGCCAGCTGTTGACGGTTATTGACACCTTCAATCTCAAACGTATGTTCAGGCTCTATCGCGGCAATCGTAATGCCATCAGCAACGGCCATTTTGACAATATCAGTGAGATAATATTCTTGCTGCGCATTGTCATTAGAGAGCTTGGGCAGATATTTATGCAGTAGGGCATTGTCAACGCAATAGATACCGCTATTAATCTCTTGGATATTCTGCTCATCAGCGCTGGCATCTTTTTGCTCGACGATGGCTTCGATATTGCCGTTTGTATCACGTTTGATACGACCGAGGCCAAATGGATTATCAACCGTTAACGTCAGCATCGACATGCCACTAGTGTTAGCTGCCTTCAATGCCGCTAGCGTCTGGCAGCTGACCAATGGCACATCACCATACAGAATGAGACTCTGTCCCTCTGCTGGTAAGTCAGCTAAGGTTACTTTGACCGCATGCCCTGTGCCTAATTGCTCAGTCTGGGCGACCCAAGTAATTGAGGACTGCGCATATTGGCTGGTAATTTCTGATTTTACTTGCTCGCCACCAAAACCATGGACGATGATAGTCTCATCCACCGTCAGCTGATGACAGGTATCTAATACGTGGCCTAACAATGATTTGCCAGCCAGTGTCTGTAGCACTTTTGGCTTAGCCGACTGCATACGCGTGCCTTTACCGGCAGCAAGGATAATGACAGAAAGAGGAGAGGTCATAGTAGCTCGTTAAATGTAACAAAATATAATCTATTATTATAACGCAAATGTTGAGACGAAAAAACGCAATGCCGTGCAAGCTTTGTAACTTAAAGTTATATAAAAGGTTACATAACAATTAATATAAGAAAGCTTAACTGCGCATCTGCTTATAGAGTATTGGCTATAACAGCATACCGAGCATCACAATTATCCATACCGCTGCCGCCATTACGCCAGCAATAATATCATCAAGCATAATACCGAGACCACCAGCGACCTTCTTATCTGCCCAATCAATTGGTGGTGGCTTAATAATGTCAAAAAAGCGAAACAAAACGAAAGCGATGATAAGCGCAATGACCGATAAGCTCTGTGAGATGTCTTGCCAATAACTGGCAGTAGAGACACTCATATAAGAAAATGGCAGTAAAGTAATCCAGATACCAGCCCATTCGTCCCAGACGATATGCGGATCATCATGACCTTGCATCAGCTCGGAGGTACGACCACATATCCAAATACCAATGAGGCAGGATAGGATAGTAATAATCAAAAATGGCACAAAACCTAAGCTCATTAGAGGTATGGCGACGATTAAACCACCCACCGACCCCCAAGTACCGGGCGCACGGCGAGGCAAGCCACTACCTAAACCAATACCAAGCCAATAAACTGCACGATCAAGCAGGCTAGCATTTGCTGGTAGCGGTGGGCAGTCATTGGCTTTACGGATATCAGGCTTGGAGAGGTCTTGATCGGTCATGGATTAACCTGCAAAATGTTGGTAACCAGTAAGGTCGGGCCATGTTGAAAATGGCGCGGAATGAGTTGGGGTGACTAGTTGTCCTTGATAAAATAACTCAGGACGTAAAGCGGTAGATGTGTCTGTGTATTTATGATTTGTCATCGCAGTCACCTCACCGATACAGGTGACTGGCGTGTTGCTGTTGTTATTAACACGAGGTTCGATATCAGCAGGCAAAGTAAAAGCCAATTCGTAATCATCCCCACCCGTCAGTTGGCATAATAAGCGCTCAGATAAATCAACGCTTGCTAATGGCTTGCTAGTAGGTAGCTGCTCCAGATTAAGGCGCATACTAACGCTGCTTTGTTGGCAGATATGTCCAAGGTCTTGATAAAGACCGTCAGAGATATCTATCATCGCTGTAGCACCAATTTTTGCTAAGGCTGCCCCTAAGGCAATACGCGGAGTCGGCATGTGCAATCGATGTGCAAGCTCTACGCCTTCGGCGTTGTCAGGATGCTGCAAGGCATAGCTGGCATCGCCGAGCGACCCTGATACATATATTTTATCGCCCACTTTCGCCCCTGAACGGTAAACAGCTGCCGTGTTGGCATCAAGCAATCCTTGTGCGCTGACACTTAATATTAAGCTATCACTACGCGTGGTATCACCACCAATAAGGGCAACCCCGAATAATTGGCAGGCATGAAACAAGCCTTTAGCAAATTCACTTAACCATTGCTCATTTGCCAAACGCTCAGGTAAGGCCAACGCTAGCAGAATGCTATGCGGGGTTGCACCCATCGCAGCAATGTCTGAGACGTTAACCGCAACCGCTTTATAACCGATGGCAAATGCCAGTTCATTGACTTGTTCCCAATCAGCGCTAAAGTGACGACCTTGGACGAGTGTATCGATGCAACTGACCAAGCGCGCGCCTGCAGGCAAGCTCATCACCGCGGCATCATCACCAATGCCTTTTTCGACACTGCCTTTTTCGACAATGCTGGACAATGACTGTGGCATTTGGGAAAATATGCGCTCGATCAGCTCAAATTCGTTCATGGTTAGTCTTGGCTTTTTGCATCAGGGCTAACAATCTCATCAGAACTAACAGTTTCGTCAGGACTAACAGTTTCATCAGAACTAACAAGATTAGAGTCAATTAGACCAATATCAACGGCCGTATTTTCTTCGTTGCTGTCGTTATTGACAGCGTCAGCAGCTACCTTTTCTTCTGCAGGCTGTTCATCAACGACGACATCTTTTTTAACAATGCCTTCTTCAACAATTGGTTCTGCCGCAGTCGCTGTTTTAACAGTATCATTTTCAACCGTGTTTTCAGCAGCATTTTTCTTAGTTGCCTTAAAGTCACTAATATTCGCACTGGCTTTACTAGCGCTGTTGCGTTTGACGGTGGCATTATTGGCACTGATACGTGGCTTGTTTGAAGCAGTTGACTTTTCTTCAATACTTTGTGTATCAGCACTATTTTCTATATTGCTATCAGTTTTTACTGCAGGTTTAGCAGCCGCTTTTTGTGAGGTGCGTAGATTGGCTTTACTATCTGCTTCTACTTCGACAGCACGTAGCTCAACCGCCATTTTATCAAGGACGGCGTTAATCAGTTTATGGGCGTCAGTGGCACCAAAGTGATTATTCAGCTTCATCGCTTCATCAAGCACGACTTTATAAGGGATTTCTAAACGATTTTGCAGCTCATAAGCACCAATCAAAAGAATAGCGTGTTCAACGGTATCCAATTTATCGATTTCACGATCAAGATGCTGACTAATAAGCGCATCTAACGCCTCAATCTGCTCAGGAATATCGCGCATCATTTCATGGTAATAGCCGATATGTACCGTATGCATGGCATTGGTCGCACGCGTACGAGCAGCGATATCATGCGGCGCATTGGCCTTCCAGCCAAGCTTACCATCAATATCGAAGCGGCGGTCAGTGACGAGCCATTCGTATAGACCTTGCATCGCAAAGCGGCGCGCTTTACGGATAGCGGTGTGACTGGTCTTGTAAGAAGACTCACTCATATCGAAGGTTTGATCACCCGCACTGCTGCTCGCAATACGCGTGGCTTCAGCTTGACTATCATTGGTTTGGGCGGTTTTCGCAGCGCTGATAGCGCGCTTGAGTTGGTCAGTCATAGGGGGTCTGTACCTAAATTTTTGAGATGATACCCAGTCAAAATATAAATTAACAAAGTAGCTTTTTAGCTATGCTTATTTAAATTTTTAAAGGGTATAGAAATACGGCGAAAATTCAAAAAGTAGCCAATTGTTTTGATAGCTGGCTAGTGCTATGAGGTGCTGTTATTACTAAATAGCAGCACCAGTTAAACTAATAAATTTGAGCTTTAAAGCTTACGCTTCATCGATATCATCAATATCTAGCTGTGACAAAACAGCGATCATTTCTAGTACAACCATCGCAGCTTCAGAGCCTTTGTTGCCCGCTTTAGTACCAGAGCGCTCAATGGCTTGCTCGATGCTATCAGTAGTGATGATACCGTTAGCAACAGGGATATTATAATCCATTGCCACAGCGCTCAAACCTTTGGCCGACTCGCTAGCTACAATATCAAAATGCGGCGTGCTGCCACGGATGATTGCACCCAGTGCCACAATCGCGTCAAAACGATCTGATTCAGCAGCACGTTGGGCCACCAATGGCAACTCAAATGCACCAGGTACACGGATGACGGTAATATTGCTACCCAATACACCATGGCGCAGTAGGGCGTCAATTGCGCCATCTACCAATGATTCAACGACAAAACCATTAAAACGACCAACGACGATGCCAATACGGGCGTCTTCATTTTGATGTAGATTACCATCGATATGGGTCACATCATTGCGCTGCTGTTGTAAATTCGACATAAAAAATCCTTTACTTAGTGGGCTTTTAATTAAAATGTAGGAATAAGTGATGAGCTAAATATAATGCTAAGTTCAAATAGTGTATTTAAACGGTTAATTATCCATTAAATAAGCCATTAAATGAACGAAAATCAAATGATAAGAAGTAGTTAGCGCTATGATAACATTTTTTACCGCTGTATTTGTATTTTACAAAGACGTTATAAGCGCATCTGTATGCCTTGCGCTGCCATATATTGTTTGGCTTCTTGCACGGTATACTCGCCAAAGTGAAAAATGCTGGCAGCAAGCACTGCATCCACTCCACCTTCTAATACCCCTTCGGCTAAATGCTGTAAATTACCGACGCCGCCTGAGGCAATGACAGGCACATTGACGCGGCTGGTAATTTGCTTCATTAAGGCCAAGTCATAGCCTTTTTTAGTACCGTCACCGTCCATCGACGTCACTAATAATTCGCCAGCGCCGAGTTCAGCCATTTTACTTGCCCAAGCGACGGCATCAATGCCCGTTGGCTTGCGACCGCCATGGGTAAAAATCTCCCAACGCGGCATGATGATGCCATCAACATCAATATCCGCGACGCGTTTGGCATCGATAGCCACGACGATACATTGATTGCCAAATTTTTGTGCCGCTTCCCCGACGAACTCTGGGGTAAATACTGCTGCTGAATTAATTGCTACTTTATCCGCGCCTGCATTGAGCAAGTTACGAATATCAGCGATTTTACGCACACCACCGCCGACCGTTAGTGGCACAAACACGGTTTCTGCCATACGTTCAACGGTATGATAGGTGGTGTCGCGCTCGTCATTGGTGGCCGTGATGTCCAAAAAAGTAATCTCGTCAGCGCCTTGTTCGTTATAGCGCTTGGCGACTTCAACAGGGTCGCCAGCGTCTTTAATATCAACAAACTGCACGCCTTTGACCACGCGTCCATTATCAACGTCCAAACAAGGAATGATACGCTTTGCTAACATAGGGTCTTTCACCTTATAATCAATTCTCTCAATGCGCTAGTCTAGCAAAATCACCGCCATATCAGGCAGATTTTCGCAAGATTATTACGCTTTTCGCTATCGTTTGCCCAAGCGCGCTACAATTGTCGCCATTGCTGTTTAAATCTGTCCTATTTAACTTTTTATTTAATTGCCAAAAGTGAGATGTCATGTCCGTCTATACCCAGTTAACCAATGATCAGTTTGCCGCCTTTTGCCAACGCTTTGGCGTCTCGTTTGCGCGCGCCATTCCGATTACCCAAGGCATTAAGAACTCTAACTGGTTTATTCAGACGACTGATGATGTAGATGGTGCGCACTCTTATGTATTTACCTTATTTGAAGAGCGGCCACCAGAAGATATCGAAAAAATGGCAGTTATCCTTAATCAATTGGATGGTAAATTGCCGGTCGCTGCGCCATTAGCGTTGATCGATGGTGAAGGATTAGACAGGGATAAAAATAGTGGTGATAAACGCTATGTTATCCATTACGACAATAAAGCCATTACCTTAGTACCTTGTTTGGCTGGCTCGCATCCACAGCAAACCACGCAAGCGATGTGTCATGAAATCGGTGCCGCTTTAGCCATGCTGCATGAGACGCTGCAAGTATTACAGCCTGCGGAAGAATATGGCGTACCTTTATATCCATGGTCAGAAGTACGTGACCGTGAAATGCAGTTTATGCCCTGTGACGAAGCCAAGCTCATGAGCGATATTTGGCAGTCATATAGCGAATTACCGCTTGCGACCTTGCCAAAAGGCTTGTGTCATCTAGATATGTTTGCTGATAATACGCTGTGGAACTTATCGTTAAATAATATCCAAAAAGGTGAAGAGCGCCTCACAGGCTTGTTAGACTTTACCGAAGTCAGCGTCGAGCATTATGTGATGGATATTGCCATTACGATTAATGATTTTTGTACCACGTGGGGCGATGCTGAGCAAGGCGAGTCGGTGAATTTTGATCGCAGTAAAATGGTGGCTTTTTTGCAAGGCTATGAGTCAAAACGTCAGCTTGGCGAAGATGAAAAACGAGCGTTGCCTGTTATGCTGGCCAAAGCGGCGGTTATTTTTTGGCTATTGCGTTTAAACGTTATCCATTACAACCGTACCGAAGGGCGTACTGGCGATAATATCATGGTCAAAAACCCTGACCTGATGAAACGCCTTGCTGCTTATCATTGGTCACATGTTGAAAAAGCGCAAAATACGGTGTTTGTTTTAGAACACGCGCTTTATAAAGACGATGATAAAAACAACGATGTCGAAGATTTTAAATTAATCGGCGTATTTGCTACTGAGCAACAAGCGCAAGCAGCTATCAACCAATTAAAATCACAACCTGGTTTTAAAGAGTATCCAAACGGTTTTCATATTGATGCTTATCCGCTAAATCAAATTAACTGGTCATCAGGTTTTGACTTCTATTAAATTCATCTGTATTAACAAGACATTTAACTGTTTAAAAGGAATTTACCATGACTGATCAAGTTGATAACTGGCACAAACTGGCGCGCTACGATACCAATATGCAAGGCGAGCTGCATGCCAATCTGCTGCGCAACAATGGCATTACCGTGTCCTTGCAACCGCTCAGTGCGATTCCCGGGATGAATTCTGGTGTCGTGCTGTGGGTAGAAAACACGGATTTGGCACAAGCCCAGCGTATCCTAGATGGTGTTGAAAGCGATGACAATACTGGGGCGGATTTGTTGGCTAGTATGAGTGATATAGAACTTGGTATTGTGTCAGGTAATCCGGTTAATCATGACGCAGCAGACAATCAATATAATAAAGGTGGTAACGCGTAAATGTGTCAACTCTTAGGAATGAACTGTAATACGCCAACCGATATTGGCTTTAGCTTCGCAGGTTTCCGCAAGCGCGGCGGTATGACAGACAGTCATGAAGATGGCTTTGGCATTGCGTTTTTTGAGCGTAGTGAGTGCGACTCAGAGCATGCTTCAACTGGTTTGCGTCTTTTCCATGATAATAAACCAAGCCATTTGTCACCCGTTGCTGATTTGGTTAATAATTATCCGATTAAAGCCATGAATGTTATCGCCCATATTCGTAAAGCCACCCAAGGGCAAAATTGTTTGGCGAATACTCATCCTTTTGTCCGTGAAGTCTGGGGCGAGCAGTGGGTATTTGCGCACAATGGGCAGATGAATAGCGAGTTTATTAAACGCTGTCAACGCTTGCAAGACAATGGTAACGCGTCACATTGCCAACCAGTCGGCACAACTGATTCTGAAATGGCGTTTTGTTATCTGGTCAATCGCCTAAAAAGCAGCTTTAAAACCCGACCTGACGACAAAACGCTGTTTAATTTTTTGACCGTCCAATGTCGCTATCTGTCTGCTAATGGTTTGTTTAATTGCTTGATATCTAATGGCAAATGGCAATTGGCTTATGCCGGTAGCTTATTGTTTTATCTCACTCGTAAAGCGCCTTTTGGGGAAGCCAAACTGGCTGATGATGATTTGGCGATTAACTTTGGTGATGTGACCACAGATCAGGATAAAGTCACTATCTTAGTCACCGTGCCATTGACTGAAAATGAAAAATGGCAACAACTGGCGGTCAATGAATGTCTCATCTTCCAAGACGGCGAGATCCTCTTTAAAGACAGCCCAAGCCAGCGTAAGTTTTTGACGGTTGACGAAGGAATTGCGGTGGCACGGGCGGTTGGGGCGAGTGTTTAGGGGTTGATCGACTTGTGTTTTGAAATTGGTTGTTCCATCATAAAGTTAGTAGTGAACTAAAAATTAGGTGAAGCTATGTTAGGTAATGACATTCAAATCAAACAGCTCGTAGGTGTCGGTGATGTTCATCTTAGCTTTCAGCCTGAGCAGAGGGTATATTGCCTAATCGGTGAAAATGGTATTGGCAAGACGAAGTGCTTAGAAGCTTTGTTTACTGCTTACGCTGCTTCTAATAAAAGAATAAATAAAATAGTAAGTGACTTAGATATTCACGAAGAGATTAGACAGTTTAAATCGTTTACTACTGAAAATTTAGTAGTCGAATTTATGACAGGTGATTATGTCCTTACTTTTAAAGATTTCAGAAAAGCCTCTGATTTTAAGATACCTTTTGTTATAAGCTCTATTAATAATAGAGGATCAATAGAAGAGGGAAGAGGTATCGATAATAGTATCGGGAACTTAAATAAAAGAAAGAATGATTATTTTTTTAAAGTGGGAGAGTGGTTTTATACAGATAACAAGCGTGGAGAAATGTTTAGTGACGATATAAAAGAGTGGGTCGTACAACGTGCTCAATCGGCTAATCCTTATCAAGCTGCTGAGGACAACCGCGAAGTTGAAATTACTACATTACTAAAATTGCTCAATCAGGTTGATGAAAGAATAGATGCTAAGTTTTTAGAAATACTAGGTGATAACCGTGTGTTTATCAAAGTTGCCGACAATAAAACAGAACTATCAGAACTTTCTAGCGGTTTTGCTTCGATACTTAAAATTATGCAATCTATCATTGCGGGTTACAGTTATTTCACTAATGAAACCAATATCGCTCATGTCAAAGGGGTGGTCTTCATTGATGAAATAGAAAGCCATCTTCATACCAAATGGCAAGCGACTATTATTCCTACCTTGAAACGTCTATTCCCTAATACTACCTTTTATATCACTACTCACTCCGCAATTGTTTTGAGCCAATTACAACATGGTGAAGCTTATGAGTTATACCGTGATAAAGCAGATGGCGTAGTAAAAACGGAACTGATAAATCATCCTAATAATGCCGCATTTATAGACTTGTTAAAAGATGCTTTTGATATTGATATTAATCAGCTTAAGTTAGCGCGAGATAATGCGCCACAGCAAGCAGAAGCAAAGCAGATGCTTATCAGTTTATTAGATGAAAAAATCAAACAACTAGAGGCAGGGCAATGATGAGTGAAAGAGAACTATTGCTTGATGCCAATTATTTAATTTATTTACTAGAGGGTAAGGTTGACGAAAATGACGCTAATCTTTTGCAAAAATTAAAGACTTTACGTGCTGAAATAGCTTCAAATAACGTCGAAGTAGTCATCACACCACTCATCCGTTATGAGTTTCTAAGATACTTTTTATGGAAGAAAGGAGATGACGAGGTTAAAAGATATGTTAACGTGATGAACATGCTCACCACTTTAGATATAAGTCAAGATGTCGCAGATTTAGCTGCTGACTTATACCGACTAGATAAATTTATTGCCAACGAAAATAATGTCAATAAAAATATTGATAAACGTCAGTTTGATATATTTCATTTTGCTACGGCTAAGGTTAATGATATCGAATTGCTATCTAATGACAAGCACTTGCCGCAGCTTGAGAAGCTATATACTCTTTACGAAGGAAAACTAATTTAGTTTCTAACTCAAGTACACCCCACAACACCTTTTGAACTTCTCACCTGAACCACAGATACACGGCTGCTTTTGGCTGACAGACATTGAAACGGTTGGATCTAAGAAGTACCAACGCTCATCATTATTGATTTTGTCTGTCACCTTCACAAAGGCAGACAACTCATGATGTGCTTGCAAATCCTCATTTGTCTTGAAATAAGCCTTAAACTCAACCTGCGCATGGCATTTACCGAGCTTTGGTGTATGCGCTACGATTTCTAATCCTGCCCAATCTGTTTCTTTTGCCCAAGACTCAATCGCCTGAATATCTAGCAATTTTTGCTGCGCAGGTAGCGTGGTCTTGACGATGTATTCTGGCTTGACCAATACAAAGGCGCTATAACGCGACCACATGAGACGCTCAGCAGAGTCCGTTTTTACGCCATCTGTCTTATCAGCTTCTTCGCTCAATAAACTGTCATGATACGGCTGACAGCAGTCTTGATAAAGTAGCGGTGAGCTTATAACGTTTGAGGGTGGGTTAATTTGGCAAGGGCAGGTTTGTAGGGAAGTCGACATTATTTACTCGAGTTGTTATTCATTTTTTAACAGTTCTATAAATTTCAATTTAGCATGTTTTTTATCAATTCTGGCCATAGACCGAGTTTTAGCTTTGCCCAAGGTGCTGGGTCACGTAATTGCTGCCAAAATTCATCGAAAGGCGGTGCAAAGTATATTAATAATGCAAGGATGACATACAGCAGCAGATACCACCACTTATCTTTATGCTGATAAAACTTCATCGCCGTACCCGATGAGCGCTTCATTTTCATATTTGATAAATTGACGCTATATAGCTCATCTAATGCCAAATGTACCATGGCACCGCCGAATAAAAACAAACCGTAAAACCAGCTGGCAGTCAGGGGAAGGTGCAAGCCATAATAGCTTAAGCAGCTCAGTCCCAGCCCCAGTATCGCCATGTAAGGAACGGAATGAATGACACCGCGATGTACGGTCATATTCGTAAAAACGGTAAAAACCACATAACGCATAAAGCCGTAGCCAGCTAACCATAGCGCAATGAGCGCCAGTAAACTCAGCTCACTGCGCCAATGCATCACCAGACCAAAGGCAAATATAAACGAAATAATATTAAAACCCAGCTTAATCGGTGTCGAATTATCAGAATCCAAATCAGGCAATAGCCCACCGATGGTACCGAGCGCCACGCACATCAAAAACCCTGAATCATCGATCAATCCCGCTTTATAAACCGTCAAGCTGAGCGTACCACTGGCCATGAATGCGACATTTAAGTGGGTATTAAAATTTGCCATAAAGATTTGCCATAAAATATCGCTAAGGAGGGTGTTTAGAGCCGCCTATCTAGCAGCAAAAAAGCGCTCTATGATACCATAGACAAGCCCTACGTCTAATAGAGATAGTGAACATGACCGCCACTGATTTACCTGCCAAACCTTATTCAACAGCTTCTTCTGAAGCGCCTATTACAAGCCTGTCTACACGCGGCGGCAGTCTTGACAAAAGCTTTGCTAAGATTGATTGGCAAGCGCCATGGCTGGCTCATTTGCAGCAGTTGGACTATATCAGTAACGCCATCGCTCAGCTCGGTGGGGCAAACGCTGAAGGCTTTAACAATGCTGAAGGCTCTCATGAAGCTGAGGGCTCTAATGAAGCTAAACCAAAGAGTCGGCCTGACGTGATCGCTAAGGTTTTAAACAAAGCGTTAAACCAGCAAAGTGAGCATTTGCAAAGCCAATTACCTACCACTAAGTCCACGCAAAACAATCAAGCACATGCGCTAAACTTTGTTTCACAAGAGGCGTTGTCAGAAGGCGAAGCATACGAAAGCTTTATTGGCACTAGTGGCAAGATTCCGACACGTGATAACTTGCATGATTTATTTAACGGCAGTATTTGGCTGACTTTTCCAAAGACTAAAGCGCTGCTTAATTATTATCATATGGTAGAGATTGCCCAGCAGGGGATTGGCGCTAGCCGAGGTCGTGTCCGCGATACCATCACCGTATTCGATGAAAATGGGGCGGTACTAGTGACGTCTGAGCCGCGTATTGGCGAGGCTTTGATTAATTTCGATTGGCAGGCAAGTTTGATAGAGCCGCGCGCGCAGTGGGACAATCCACAACAACTGAATAGTCAGTCTCGGGCTGCGGTTTATGTTTTTGGTCATGCACTGCTTGAGCAATTGATAAAACCGCGCAAACCTTTATGTGCGCACAGTATCGTCATCCTTGTGCCGCAAGATTTCTTTGCCTTGCCGCTATCTGCACGCATGGTCTATCTGGATGGCAAAATTGCTCAATATATGGATAAATTGCTGTCACAAGATAATGTCACACCGCGCCAGCTGGCTCCCTTGCCTATTTTGGGCGTGCCACATTTTTGGGCAGAAAATGCTGATATGAACTTTTATGAAGATAACTATGTGTTTCGTCATGGTCGCCGTCAAAAGAAAAAGTGAAAAATCATTGAACACCTTATTAATGAACCGCTAAGCGGCTGTTACGTTTACGATTGTGCCACGATTTGACACCGTCTAGGCGTTAACAAAGGGCTCGAAATTTGTTATGGTGAAAGGGACTCGTTATAAACGACGGAAATGCTATCTATCTTTTTCTTTCATTCCAGTGGTCAATGGATGCAAATTTTATAATCCTTTTTTCTTTAAGCTGATAAATTCACCGTTAATCTATCTAGCCACCAGTTATAACAATAAATTCATAACAATCTACCCAGTAGATAAGGAAGCTACCATGAGTGATATCTTTAATGTAAAAGACACCTTGTCGGTCGATGGCAAGGAACATGCCTACTACAGCCTGCCTGAGCTAACCAAAACCTATAGCAATATCAGTAAGCTGCCATATTGCATGAAAGTCGTATTAGAAAACCTACTGCGTAACGAAGATGATGGTCAGTCTGTGGGTAAAAACCACATCGAAGCCGTCGCCAATTGGGACGCAGGTGCTGAAGCGTCAAAAGAAATTGCCTTTATGCCTGCTCGCGTCGTCTTGCAGGATTTCACTGGCGTGCCATCGGTGGTCGATTTGGCCGCCATGCGTGATGCTGTGGTTGAGCTGGGTGGTAAAGCCGAGCAAATCAACCCGTTTATTCCCAGTGAACTGGTCGTCGATCACTCGGTACAAGTCGATGCTTATGGCCGCGAAGATGCGCTAGATTTGAACGAAAAGATCGAATTTAAGCGTAATAATGAGCGCTATGAGTTCTTGCATTGGGGTCGTAACGCCTTTGAAAACTTTGTCGTCGTACCACCTGCGACCGGTATCGTTCATCAGGTTAACCTTGAGTATTTAGCGCGTGTGGTGATGGCCGCTGATGTCATGGTTGATGGTGAGAGCGAGCTTACTGCCTATCCTGATACGGTGTTTGGTACTGACAGTCATACCACCATGATTAATGGTATTGGCGTGCTTGGTTGGGGCGTGGGCGGTATTGAAGCAGAGGCTGCCATGCTTGGACAGCCATCATCGATGTTGATTCCACAAGTCGTTGGTTTTGAGATGACGGGTAAATTGACCGAAGGCGTCACCGCCACGGATTTGGTATTGCGTGTGGTTGAAATGCTACGTGCCCATGGTGTGGTTGGTAAGTTTGTCGAATTCTACGGTGAAGGCCTGCACAGCATGCCGCTTGCCGATCGTGCGACGATTGCCAATATGTCACCAGAATATGGCGCAACTTGTGGTATTTTCCCAATTGACCAAATGGCGATTGATTATCTGCGTCTATCAGGCCGCGACGAAGCGCAAATTGAGCTGGTCGAAAAATATGCTAAGGCGCAAGGCTTATGGCACGATGCCGATACACCTGCGGCGACTTATTCGAGCAAGCTAGAACTAGATCTATCGTCAGTACAGCCAGCACTTGCTGGTCCGAACTTGCCACAGCAGCGTATCAATTTGTCTGATATGCATGAGAAGTTTGGTGAAACGCTAGAAAAAATGACCAAAGACCGCAAGTCAGAAGTAGAAGGCAAAGTACGCTTTGATCAAGAAGGCGGCGAGCAAGAGCAAGCTGAACACTTGGCGGCTGAGCCGAATATCGAAGTTGATACTAGTGATGATAATGCAGGTTATGCGCCAGCAAACAATGTCTTCTCAAATGTCAGCATCAATGACAAACAACACAAGTTACGAGACGGGTCGGTAGTTATTGCTGCTATTACTTCTTGTACCAATACTTCCAATCCAGCAGTAATGATTGGTGCAGGTCTAGTGGCCAAAAAAGCTGCTGCCAAAGGTCTTAAAGCCAAGCCTTGGGTTAAGACATCGCTTGCACCGGGTTCTAAAGTGGTCACCGACTATCTTGAGAAAACTCATCTGATGGATGAGCTAGAAAAAACGGGCTTCTATTTAGTAGGTTATGGGTGTACCACGTGTATCGGTAACTCAGGGCCATTATCAGAAGAGATCGAAAAAGGCATTGAAGAAAACGACTTAGTCGCAGCAGCGGTACTGTCTGGTAACCGTAACTTTGAAGGTCGTATTCACTCGCATGTCAAAGCCAGTTACTTAGCCTCACCACCGTTAGTCGTTGCCTATGCATTGGCAGGTACTGTTGATATTGACTTGACGACTCATCCGCTCGGACAGGATCAAGATGGCAATGATGTATTCCTAAAAGACATCTGGCCGACTTCGGAAGAAATTAACGAGCTGATTGCCAACAATATCGATGCTGATATGTTCCGCAAAAACTACGGCGAAGTGTTTGACGGCAGTGCAGCGTGGAACGCAATTAGTTCAGCGGATAGCCAATTGTATCCATGGGATGAAGGATCGACCTATATTAAAAACCCACCTTTCTTTGATGGTATGACCATGGAGCCAGAAGGTATCCCTGATATCGAAGGCGCGCGTATCCTAGGTCTGTTTGGTGACTCAATCACCACCGATCATATCTCACCAGCAGGTAATATCGATCCAGACTCACCAGCAGGTAAGTACTTGCAAGAGCGTGGTGTGATGGAGGCGGACTTCAACAGCTATGGCTCACGCCGTGGTAACGATGCAGTTATGACCCGTGGTACTTTTGCCAACATCCGTATCAAAAATACCATGATGGGTGGTAAGGAAGGCGGCTATACTTATTACTTCAAGGGCGACAGCGCTACGCTACAAGATGGTGAAGAAATGGCCATCTATGATGCCGCGATGAAGTATAAAGAAGACAAGCGTCCGCTCGTTGTTCTTGGCGGCGCGGAGTATGGTTCTGGCTCTAGCCGTGACTGGGCAGCCAAAGGTACTATTTTGCTCGGTGTCAAAGCGGTATTGACCAGCTCATTTGAGCGTATTCACCGCTCAAACCTAGTGGGCATGGGCGTGTTGCCATTGACCTTTAAAGAAGGTGAAAACGCTGAGACTTACAAGCTTGATGGTTCAGAAGTCATCAGCATTAGTGGTCTCGATAATGGTGAAAGCAAAACCGCCAAAGTTACCGCTACTCGCGCTGATGGATCAACAGAAACCTTTGAGGTCAATGTCGGTCTACAAACGCCAAAAGAGCGCGAATACGTGCGTCATGGCGGCGTGTTGCACTATGTACTACGCCAATTAGCAGCAGAGAGTAAAGACGCTGCTTAATGGTTAATTAAAGTTAGAATCATATAAAGCCCAGTCCCCTTAATATAGGGGACTGGGCTTTTTTATTGGGTGAGAAGGAATAAGTAAGTATTGGGAAGTTTATTTCATTGAATTATCTGAAGTTCTCATTCCAATTCTCTTTAAATACTTTATGTCCTCTACTCTTTATTCCAACTTGCTTAACCTTTGTCAGTCAACAATTTAACGCCCAGTCCCATAAATACGACACCGCTGATTTTGTTCAAGACAGACTCAATGGCAGGGTTTTTTCTTAGGTTTTTGCTGAACTTTGACGCCAATAATGTCAAACACGAGCACCATATCAAACCCGTGGTGGCAAAGGTCAGCCCCAATACCAAAAATGACAACATGCTATGAGCATAACTGGGGTCGATAAACTGAGGAAAGAAAGCGACAAAAAACAAAGCCACTTTGGGGTTAAAGGTATTGGTGAGCACCCCTTGTTTGTATATCTGCCAATAATTGAAAGGCTTCATAGTTGCAATGTTTTTGTGGTCTTGCACGTTATTCGTTATCAAAGGTGCTTGTTTACTTGTTAGCATCTTAAAGCCTAAATAACACAAGTAGCTGGCACCAATATATTTGACGATCATAAATGCTATTGGGGAATTGGCCAATAATACTGATAGACCTAGCGCCGCTAATAAAGTATGAATCAACGCACCGGAAGTCACGCCTAATACCGAATAAAACCCAGCTTTTTGCCCTTGTGAGACAC
Organism: Psychrobacter okhotskensis; assembly: GCF_013248965.1. Taxonomy (GTDB): domain Bacteria; phylum Pseudomonadota; class Gammaproteobacteria; order Pseudomonadales; family Moraxellaceae; genus Psychrobacter; species Psychrobacter okhotskensis. The sequence continues at coordinate 25,212 of NZ_JABRVQ010000020.1, forward strand.
TACGAGTAATGATGTACATGGTATCCGAACCAGGTGTAATATTTAACAAAATGGCCGCCATGGTAAATCCCAGATAGTTCTCAATACCAAACACAACAAGCACCTCCCTTTGATGGCTCTAGATATCCCTATGTTATAGAGTGTTTATATATTTTATAAATTTTTTATAGGGTAGATAGTAGTGAGCATTGTAAGAGTTGGCAATAGAGTAAATCACCCAATGAGTACCCATATTAAAAATCATAAGGCAGGTTGTGCTCTCAGCCTTCATAAAAATTGATAAAACATAAATTTCTTATGTAAATCGCCCATACAGTAATATAAATTCTGATAATATGTCTAAACTAAATAAGACATTTGTTTGCTATAGGAATTTGAAATGACCCGACTAACTGGTACTCTTGCTTTATCTATTTTTGCGGTGATTATTGGAATGAATGCGGCGCACGCCGAGAGAGTCTGTAAAGTAACGGACCCGACTGGTACTCCGTTAAATATTCGCGACCAACCTAATGGTAAGGTCATTAATAAACTACGTAATGAGCGCGAAGTTTATATCACCGAAACGACTTACGATAATAGAAGCCGTCCGTGGGTATATTTGGAAGGATATTATAAGGGAGAATACAGACACTGGGGCTGGGCGATTAGAGAATTCGTTTCTTGCTACGATCGTTAGTAGGGTGATTTGTCAGTTTTGGATGAGAATAGATAGCCAAATTTGCTAAGCCTAAGTGTCTTAGGCAATAAATTAGTGGCTATTAGAATTTTGGTACAGTGTTGATTTATAAGAAACCAGCCTAAAAAATACGAGATATTTTTTAGGCTGGCTTTTTTCAGCTTTCGTAAGTTTAATGAGCAAAAACACCGCTCGCTCATCACGCTTTAATCATACACGATATCCGCAAAATCACCCTCGCTCAAGCCCAATGAGATCGAGCAATGCTCATCCAGACGACATTCATCCTATGCGCTCACTAAAACGCCATAAATCGTACCTATCCGTTTGTATAAATCCCGCAAAAATACATAAAAACAGCATCTCTAAAGCCATTAAAACGGTATCATCACGATATTTTATGACTTAACCAACCCAGCAAACACTGCTGGATAAATAGCCTGCCAAATTGAGTGAACCATGACCAGACGCGACCTTATTACCTTCTTTGCGCTTTCCTTTATGTGGTCGCTCTCATTTATATTTTATCGGGTGGGTGTCCCTGAGTTTGGCTCGTTGGCATTTGCCAGCCTGCGCGTGGTATTTGCTGGACTGACCATGCTTATTTTTATATTAATGAGTGCGAAAAACCGCAAAGGTATCAAAGAAAGCTACAAAGTGCTAACCATCGTTGGGCTGTTCTCGGCTGCCATTCCATTCGTGTTATTTTCCTTTTCAGCGCAGACGGTGAACGCTGGTGTATTGGCGGTGCTTAATGCCTCTGTACCAATGATGAGCGGCTTTATCGCCAGTATGTTCTTTAAAGAAAGACTGACCAAGCGGCAAACGCTAGGATTGATCATTGGTCTGGTTGGGGTGATTATCCTCATGAGTGGGAACTTATTTGGTGAGCAAGGGCAGGGCTTGGGGACGGATTTAGGCTCAGCGTTGCTACCGATGGGTTATGCGCTATTTGCCAGTGTTGGTTATGCGATAGGGGCAAATATCACCAGAAATTATTTACAGGATATCTCCCCGATTGCGATTACGGCAGGCTCCCTCATTATCGCTAGTGTGGTGATGACGCCGATTGCCGTCTACAAATTCCCTTATGGCACAAGTATCAGCCTGCAAGCTTGGGTATCGGTGATCTGTATCGGGGTATTTTCGACCGCCATTGCCCTCATCTTTATGAACCAGTTGATCAAAAATATTGGCCCGATGCGCGCGACCAGTATTACGCTGGTTATTCCCATTTTTGCGATATTTTTTGGTTATATCTTGCTTGATGAAGCACTGGATATCGGGGCTATTATTGGCTCAGTGGTGATCCTGTTCGGAACTTATCTATCATTAAACTTATCGTTAAAAGGCTTGGTTAAATCGTAGGTAGAATACCTTATCGGATAAGCCAGTCGTTTGTCCGATAAGATTTCAAGCTGTAGAGTATTTTATAAAATTGTTATATCACGCCCAACTAAATCAGCCTTTTCAGTCAAATAATAAGTTTCTGCTGTTAGAGAACAGGTATAAAAAAAGCCCAATCTTTATGATTAGGCTTTTAGTTTAATATTGATAACTTTCTAATTTATAACTTGTTTAATAATTAACTTAGGTAAGCGTGGTTCAAACTTATCTAACGTTATCGCCTAAAGTTACGATAGGCTTATCTAAACGATAATTCGCTGCGGCACTTTTAGCACCAAACATACTAGCGATAAAGGTTAGCAATGCGCTGATTAACCAAAATAGACCGGTATATAACGCTGCTTTACGAGCAACATCTTCAGCTTGCTGTAGCTTTTGCTCAGCCATTTGTTTTGCTTCTGCAATATTTTGCTCAGTTTTCATTTTATATTCGTTAAATGACTGTTGAACCTCGGTGCGAACTTCCATAGCTTGCGCTTCTGTTAGACCTTCCTGTTGCAAGCGATTGATAAGTTCAGGACCTTCTAACGTTTTTTCAATAGATGCCATACGTTGCTTCGCATAGTCATCAATGTTGCGCCATGTGTTGATATCGGTGAAGTCCATATTAGCGACTTGAGTTTTGGTGCTGTTTACCAAATCCTTAACCACACTACTGGTTGCAGCAACTTGTTCTTCATTCAAATTCTGTGTATTTTTGGCAACCATTGCTTGTATATCTTCTTCGCTGATGTCACCTGACACACGCTGATAAATTTCCTGTGCTTTCTGTTGCACACCAGCATCTTGTGAGGCTGTACCAGCGGCAGTTGCACCTGCACCTACCGTTGCTCCGGCAGTTTTAGCGACGGTACTAACCGTAGAGCCTACCGCGTTGCCTGCTGTTGCTAAAATACTAGTAGCACTACTCATCGCAAAAAATGTAGTCAACAATACGATTAAAGCAGCAGTGAGCATACCAGTTAAGCTGGCGTCTTTTGGATCAATATCTGTACCGTCACCAAATAACGCTTCCGGTGCTGAAAATTTGATCGCAAAATAGCCTGCTACAAAAGCACTGACTATGGCGGTAATTGCGGCATAGATACCAGCAGTAATACTAGTACCTTTTAAATCAAAAGGTAAAAATGAGCTGAGAACCAAGGCAATAGCAATCATTGCCATAACCACTATCAGTCCCATAACGAGACCGGCGAGCACACCGCGCCATGATGGGCGACGTTGAGGCGTATAGGTAGATAACATAATCATTCCTTATAAGATTGTAGAGTCGTTTTATCTTAGTTTATATATTAATATTTTTATAGAAGAGTACATTATAAATAAGACTCTCAAATACAATCTAATCATAAGAAATTAAGCAATGCATTGATATTGCTCTTGAGTATATAAACAATAGGATTATGTGTAAGCGCGTTAAACTATGTCACTGATACGGGTGGAAGTAAACTTATGTAATAATAAGTCCGATTTAATCTAGCAATCCTGTATATAATATATTTATTTTCAATAAGTTAGGTAAAAACATCAAAGAAGAATTAACCCTTAAGTAGAACGATGTGGTAAAAATCAGACATAAAAAAGCCCAGTCACCGTATGATGACTGGGCTTTTTTATTGTTCGCTTATTAGTCTGATCTAATGCAGCTTCACAAAAGAGCTAATAAGTGACGCCGTATAGTGGCGTCCCCAGGGGGATTCGAACCCCCGTTACCGCCGTGAAAGGGCGGTGTCCTAGGCCTCTAGACGATGGGGACGCATAGAGTGTCATAACCAAATGGCTACAACGGTACTTCACAATATCAGAGAGCTTATCTATTAATAGAGCAAGCCTTGCCTAGGTGCTGATATCGTCCTACTAGCGAGTATTCATTCTAAAGTTTCAGTAAACTGAGCTTTGTCGTAAATAGTATGGTGGAGCTAAACGGAGTCGAACCGTTGACCCCTTGCATGCCATGCAAGTGCTCTACCAACTGAGCTATAGCCCCTCGCTAAGAGTGTGCGTATTTTAGGTAACAGCAGCAGTCTTGTCAACCGCTATTTTCAAAATAATCGATAAATATGCGAAAAAAAGCGTTTAAAGCGGATTTAGCTACTTAATAAGCCTAAATTAGCGTGGATTTTGCTGACTAGCAATCTCTTTAATGGCTTTATCGGTAAAGAATTCTTCTTCGGTGCCATCTGAAAAAACAATAGCAGCACATTCTGTGGGGATATATTGCCCGCCTTTTTGTTGTACTGTGCTGATACCTTTAAAGCCTATAATCTCAGACTCATTTAATCGCGCTGATTTATTATAATCAGAGTAAGTCGTATATATCCACTTTAGATCTTCAAAATCTTGACCCTTTGTCAGGGTGAGTTTGGCATCATAAAGCTCTTTTACGATGGCATCATAGTATTTCTGCGCTTCTTTTAGGGTGTTGAAGACATAATCTTTACTTTCTATCGTGACGGTCTTGGCGGCCATATTTGTTTCCAATTCGTATGTTTAATATTATGAGAGTAGTAATACTGACTAAAAATGAAAAAGGGTCAGAACTGGCCTGACCCTTTCAAATTCAAAATTTCAGCTAATTTATTATTCGGCAGAGAAGCTATTCAGCCGCCAAAAAGTCTGGCAACTCAGCCGCTTGTTTCTCTAGTTTTTTAAGCTTCTTTTTACCCAAGCCGCCTAGTACATCAACCGCATGACGCAAGCGCGTCAACGTCATATCAGCACCGATAATCGCCATAGAGTTCATGACGGGTGTCGATGAGGTGCTACCAGCGATAGCGATAAAGAACGGTGCCATAAAGTCACGCATCTTAATATCGAGATGAGCCGCAAGCCCTTTTAAAGTGGCGTAGATATTTTCTTCTGACCACGTTGGCAAGACTTCTAGCTGCCATAATGACAGCTGAAGCATCTCGATAATTTGCTCAGGTGTCAATGACTTATGGGTGAAGCTTTCGGCATTAATATCTGGGAGATTTTGGAAATAAAAGCCGCCCCAATTGACTGCATCAGACAGTAGTTCGATACGTGGCTGAATGGCTGCTGCGATAGCCGTTAATTTATCGCTATTACTTGCCCAGTCGAGTATTTTATTTTTTAGCTCTTCAGGAGTAAGTGCACGTAGCCATTCGCTATTGACCCAATTAAGTTTCTCAATGTCGAAAATAGGGCCACCAAGCGATACACGCTGAATATCAAAGCTGGCAATCATCTCGTCCAAGGTGAATTTTTCTGCTTCGTCAGGCATGGAGTAGCCCATACGTCCAAGGTAATTCAGCAAAGCTTCAGGTAGTACGCCAGCATCACGATAATAGGTGATAGAGGTTGGGTTTTTACGCTTAGACAATTTTGATTTATCTGGGTTACGTAACAGTGGCATATGGCAAAGGACTGGCATCTCCCAACCAAAATACTCATAAAGTAGCTGATGCTTCGGTGCAGAGTTCAGCCATTCCTCACCACGTAGTACATGGCTGATATCCATCAAGTGGTCATCGACAACGTTGGCTAAATGATACGTTGGCATGCCGTCAGTTTTGAGAAGCACTTGCATATCGACCTGCGTCCAAGGAATCTCAACGGTGCCGCGTAGCATGTCTTGTACCTGACAGACGCCTTCGCTTGGCACGCGCATACGGATAACGTTTGGCTTACCCTCGCTGACCAATTGCGCAGTTTTCTCTGGTGCTAAATGAGCACAGCGACCGTCATAGCGTGGTGTCTCGCCATTGGCCATTTGCTCAGCGCGCATGGTATCTAGCTCTTCGCTGGTACAAAAGCAGCGGAACGCATGATCGTTTTCTATCAGCTGCTCAGCGTGTTTTTTGTAAATATCGCTACGCTCGCTCTGACGATAAGGCGCGTGCGGACCGCCGATGTCTGGACCTTCCGCCCAGTCAAGGCCGACCCAACGCAGCGCATCTAAAATCATTTTTTCAGATTGCTCCGTTGAGCGTGTTTGGTCGGTGTCTTCGATACGTAAAATAAATTCGCCACCATGTGCTTTAGCAAAGGCTAAATTAAATAGCGCGATATAAGCAGTGCCGACATGAGGAAAGCCAGTCGGTGAGGGCGCGATACGAGTACGGACAGGGCGCGTTCTGCTAGTAGAAGTCGATGGTTGCATCATAAAAATCTCAGAATAGGGTGGTTAATGAATAGGGTAGTGAAAAATGCTAATCAAAGCTTTGAACAAAAAATACGGATGAAACAGTAGCCGTCAAGGTAGAAAAATAGCGTAAAATATAGCGCTAGTATAACAGAGAGATGGGATATTTTTAATGAAAAGCCCCTCTAGCGCTTGACTACCAGCGTATCCTTGCGATAATAATGCTAGGTAAGTCATAACTTGTTTATTTTCATCTGATTTTTTACTATTACTGGCCATGATGGTCGTCATCTACTGAGTTGTTTGTGTCATTATCAAAATCTAAACCAAAGCCAAATGTTAACGCCAGTCCTGCTGCTACCGATAGCGCTGAGTCAGTGGTTAGCCCATCTTCTCTGGAAGACGTTTCTGCGCAAGATTCTAGTCAAGGCCATAAAGTGTCAGATGAACTAAGTTTTGTCCACGATGCTGTACTGTTGCAAGAAGCGGTCGCGGCGGTATTGGGTGTCAAATCATTGCCCAAGCAAACCGATGACGCAGGACAAAACAGTGACAACCAAAGCAGCTTACGAATGAGCGGTATCTACGTCGATGCAACCTTCGGGCGTGGTGGCCATAGTCGCTTGCTATTAAGCCAGCTGGCTGATGATGCCACCTTGATTGTGTTTGATAAAGACCCAACAGCCATTAGCGTTGCTCGTGAATTGGCAACTACCGATAGTCGCGTAAAAGTGGTGCATGACAGCTTTGCGACCTTGACGGACAGCTTAGCCGCTATGGGTATCACTGAGGTCGACGGTCTGATGGCAGATTTGGGCATTTCCTCGCCACAGATTGATGATGGTAGTCGCGGTTTTAGCTTTATGCGCGATGGTGCGGTCGATATGCGCATGGATACCAGTCGTGGTCAATCCGTCGCTGAATGGCTTGCCAAAGTCGATGATGAAACCTTGGCCAATGTGCTTTATGAGTTTGGTGAAGAGCGTCACAGCCGCCGTATTGCACGTGCGATTAAGCAGATGGACAGTTTTGAGTCCACGCTTGAGCTGGCAGAGGTGATAAAAGTGGCACACCCGAATTGGCAACGCGGTAAGCATCCAGCAACGCAGAGCTTTCAGGCGATGCGTATCTTCATCAATAATGAGCTTGGCGATGTCGATGATTTTTTAGCACAAAGCATCCCGATTTTAAAGTCAGGCGGGCAGCTGGCGGTCATTAGCTTTCATTCATTAGAGGATCGCCGCATTAAGCAGTTTTTGCAGCGTCATAGTAAAGGGCAGTATCCAGAAGACGAGAATTTGCCGATGCCGCCTAAGCGTCCGCGTTATTTTAGCAAGCCAAAACGCGTGGGCCCTAGCAAAGATGAGGTGAGTCAAAATCCACGCTCACGTAGCGCATGGTTACGCATGGCGACTCGTACCGATACTGAGTATCAACAGACGCTATAGCAGTAAAAGCGTTTTTAGCCCAATTAGATCGCTATCAGTTGAATTCAGGACACACCCTAGTATGCTGTTTAGTGGATGTGACTAAATGTCTTAATGTTTACGCAACTGTTAAAAAGCTGTAAATATTATCTGCTAGGCTCAGCAGCTAGTTTTTTGTTTATGTCTGCGCTAATTTAGCGATGACCATTAGCTATTATTTTCTTTGTCAGCTTAGAGTAGAAGACAATTATAGTCAGTAAAAAGTAATATCGAACCATCACGCACTGCTGATATCTATTTTTCTAGCTTGCTGTGCCTGCGCAGACAGAGGCGACAAAAAATTGATATCAGCAATAGCATCGCGTTTTTAGGATATTTTGATTATAGCTTGTAGAGTAAAGGTCAATCATAGCAGGTTTTTACGGCTATCATTGCACAGCGCGTTTGATTTTATTTTTATTGAGGGTACTGATCAGGGATGAGATTTTCATAACCCTTATACAGTCGCCGCTCTTTTATATTTGAAGTTTACTTTTTTGAGATCGTCATGGCAATATCTGACAAACCTGCAAACCGTCGCGCCGCAATGGCTAATACCACTGATGTTGGCGAGCTATTCGTGCGCCGCTTTAATGTGGTCAGCATTTATGTGGCGGTGTTGTTGCTATTGGCAGCAGCCATCGTCTGGAGCGGTATCAAAACGGCTGAGGAAGTGCAGCAATATCATCAGGACTATAGAACCTTGCAAGACATGAAAAAACAAGAACGCAAACTGCAAATTGAGCACCAGCGCCTATTAATTGAACAGCAAACCTTTAGTGCCACACCGCAAATTGCCAGTCGCGCCGTTGCCGAGCTTGGTATGTTTTCACCCACTCTCAAGGATAAGCTGATCATTCAGCCGGGTGCGGCCGTCGCATTGGCACCAGCCCAGCCAACTAGCGCAGAGCTGATTAGAGCCAATGATTCAGACGTTGTCGAAACCGATGCTCCTGTGAGCGACGCCAATCTTGCGGAGGCAGGACAATGAGTGATAAAAAGCCAAACGCCAATGGTGGTAAAACATCAGCAAAAAACCCCAGCAAAAAACCCGCCAGTGGTAAAGTAACCAAACCATTACGCCGAGCCAGTGCTGCCAAATCTGGGCAAACTGACAGCAAATCTTCAGACAATCGCAAAGCCAAGCTCTTTGGTCGCCTCAAAAAGAATGAAGATCAAGGCGCGTATACCAGTGTTAAAAACCGTAAAAAAATTGTATTTAATAAGGCTACTGGTGCCTCCTCTCGTGGCGGCTTTGAGTATGACAAAAACCGATTCCGTACCGTTTGGGGTGTGGCGCTTGTGGTGTTGGCGCTACTGATAGGGCGTGCCTACTATATCCAAGTGGCTAACGCACAGTTTTATCAAGATAAAGGTGACGAGCTTATCACCAGCGTACGGACGCAAAAATCCTATCGCGGTATGATTACCGATCGCAATAATTTACCCTTAGCTGTTAGTGCGCCGCTTGCGACTGTCTCCTTTAGTCCGCATGATTATTCGCGCGAATACTATGAGCTTAAACGTATCAAAATTACCAATCCGAATAGTCCACAGTTACAAGCGCGTATGCAAAAACGTCTGGATAATATGGATCTGACTCGGCTGGCAGCGGCCGCCAACATTCCGGTCAGTGAGCTAAAGAAAGTCACTGCTGTCGATGACAGTATTGATGTGACTGATGAAGAAGCGGTAAAAGCCGCCCTGCCATCGGGCGCAGGCTCGCATTATTTGCCACTACTCAACAAAGTCACGCCTGAAATAGCCGAAAGTGTCAGCTCGCTTGACTTCCCCGGCGTGTATGAGAAAAACTTCTTTCAGCGTTATTATCCGCAGCCACAACCAAACTCGCAGCTGTTGGGTTTTATGGGGCAAAATGCCAACGATCCTGAAGGTGGTTACGAAGGACGGGCAGGCATAGAGCGTCAATTCGAAAAAGAGCTGGCGGGTGATGATGGTAAAGTACTGGTACTCAAAGACGCCAAACAAAACAGCCTAAAAGAGATTAAACAGATTGAGCCAGAAATACCTGGCAAAGATGTGGCGTTGACCATTGATTCGCGTCTACAGTATCTGCTCTATAAAGAACTAGAGAAAGTAGGACGTGTGCAAAAAGCGCGCTGGTCAACTGGTATGGTCGTCGATGTACAAACTGGCGAAGTGTTGGCACTATCGACATGGCCATCATTTAACTCCAATAACCTGAATGAGATGACTGGTGAAAACCAGCGTAACCGTGCGCTCCTCGATGTATTTGAGCCGGGTTCAGTCATGAAGCCATTTACCGTGGCTGCGGCTCTCAATTCGGGCAAATACACACCGACTACTTTAATTGATACCAATCCGGGTTCAATTCGTGTGCGTGGCTATACCATTCGTGATCATAATAATTTGGGCACCATCAATCTTGCCACACTCTTACAAAAATCAAGTAACGTGGCCTCGACCAAGATAGCCTTATCTTTGCCCGCTGATGCCATTACCAATATGCAAAAGCAATTTGGATTCGGTGCAAAGACACCGCTACAGTTCCCAGCGGAAGGCAGTGGGCTTGTGGTTACACCGGAAGAAAAAGAGACCTCACGTCGTGCAACGATCAGTTATGGTTATGGTATGGAGGCGACTGTAGCGCAGGTGGCGCAGGCTTATTCGGCATTAGCGGCAGGCGGAGTCATGCATCCTCTAACCTTGGTTAAGAGCGACAAAGTAGAACCAAGCAAACGCATCATGGCGCACGAACAAGCCATGTCGATTGTCCAGATGTTAGAGAGCGTCACCGAAGAGGGTGGTACCGCCAAAGCAGCGGCGATTGATGGCTATCGAGTGGCGGGTAAAACAGGGACGTCGCGTCGTATCAACCCAAAAGGTGGTTATTATACCGATCAGTATCGCAACGTCTTTGCGGGCATGGCACCAGCATCAAACCCAAGACTGGTCGGTGTTATCTTAGTGGAAGACCCTCGAGGGCTGCATTATGCTGGTCTGACAGCGGCGCCAGTATTCCATAACGTCATGAAAGAAGCGCTACGTCTCTATAATGTGCCATTAGATAAACCCTTAAAAACTGAAGCCCAGTAGGCATGGATATGGATATTTACGTATTCAGCTATTAATGATTTGATTTGTTTTAACCGATTAGGATTTGCTCATGACCATGCTCAACTCATCGCTGACCAGTGCCACTGTTACCCTGCAACAGCTTATAAATGCTAGCAATTGTAATAGTCATCATCTAGCGCAGGCATTATCAGCAATGAGAATAGCAGCAGATAAAACATTAACGAACCAATCAGCCTCCAATCAACGACTTACGCTTGTCAATTTACCGTTTCAGCAGTTTCGTTTAGACAGCCGTCAGGTAGCGTCAAATGACGTGTTTGTACTACTAAAGAGCCATACACCAAACTGCCAAAAAAGCCGTGATTACCTTTATCAAGCCGCTAAAAATGCGGCTTTTATCCTATCAGAAATCGATCCTATCGCCTTGCTTGCCACGGCTAATGTGCCGCCACATGCTAATATTGAATTGATTGATAATGCTCAAGCTACGGCGCAGCAGCAATTAGATTCCTTGCCTTGCCCCGTCGTATACGCGCCCAACATCCGTGACTTTTTGGGTGACTTAATTCAAGCGCGTTTGCAGCATCAGCAGCCCGTAACATTACCAGCAGTGGTGGCGGTGACGGGCACCAATGGCAAAACCACCATCAGTCAACTGGTGGCGCAATTAACCCAGCTGACTGGCATGAGCAGCGCCGTCATGGGTACGGCAGGTAATGGTAGGCTTGGCACTTTGGTACAAGCCAGTCATACCACGGGCGATGCCTTAGCGGTTCAGCAATTTCTATATCAAATGGGTCGCGAAGGGGCACAGCTACTGGCGTTAGAGGCCAGCTCACATGGTTTGGATCAGCAGCGTTTGCAAGGCATGCCGGTGTCGGTGGCAATTTATACCAATCTTAGCCGTGACCACTTAGACTATCATGCCGATATGGCAGAGTACGCGGCAGCCAAAGCCAAACTGTTTGATAAAGCCCACTTCCCAGATTTGACTCACGCCATTGTCAACATCGACGATGAGCATGCGCAGATTATGCTGGATACCGCCCATGCTAGTGAATTGACGGTTTGGACCTATAGTTTGGATGCTACAAAAACGGCTACCTTTGTCGCTGCTAAAATTAAGCCCAGCTTACAAGGTGTCGAGATTAGCCTGCGTACAGATTTTGGCGATGGTAACGTTAATAATTTAGATATCGTCAGTCCATTACTTGGACGTTTTAACGTGGCGAATTTGCTTGCGGCTATGGCAGCTGCCGTAGCTTTAGAGATTAGTTTGGAGCGTATTGCGCCAGTCGTGCCACAGCTACAAGGTGCCGTAGGTCGTATGCAACGTGTGCCATCTAATGATGGTTGTTTTATCGTTGATTATGCGCATACGCCCGACGCCTTAAGTCAGGTATTAGCCAGTCTTAAAACCCATTGTAAGGGTCAATTATGGGCGGTATTTGGCTGCGGTGGCGACCGTGATGCTGGCAAGCGCCCATTGATGGCGCAAGCAGGGCTGGCAGGCGCGGATCAAGTGATTCTAACGGCAGACAATCCTCGCACTGAAGATCCACAGGCGATTTTGCAAGATATGCAAGCAGGTATGAGTGCGGAGCAATATCAGCGTACCTATATCGAACCAGCACGGCAAAAAGCGATTGAATATGCCGTCAATCAAGCGGCTGCCGATGATATTGTGGTCATCGCTGGCAAGGGTCATGAGACTTATCAAGAAATCAATAATGTCCGTTATGATTTTGACGACAGTATTATTTTACAAAACGCCCTAGAGCATGCTGGCCGCGTATAAAAAAGTGCTGTCTGAGTGTTTAGCAACACTAATTTTTAATAATATTTATAAGTTTTAACATGCAGTTATAAAAAATAAGTAATCATCATATAAGGTAATCACTACTATGACAGCCGACAACGATAACACCATACAGTCGCAAGGGCTGTATGTCTGGCAGGCAGGTAATCTGCTTACAGCAACAGCGGCGCTTGATAGTCACTGGCAGCTAGATGCAGGACAGCTAAGTGAAGAACAAGCAGGATCGAGCAATGATGTTACGAGCACGCGCATTGCCACTGATACCCGCACGATAAAATCCGGTGATATCTTTTTGGCCTTAACGGGTGACAATTTTGACGGTCACGATTATATCGCTACTGCTATGAAACAAGGTGCGGTTGCTGCTATCGTCTCACGGCCAATCTCTACCAATATCCCGCAGCTAGTCGTGAGCGATACCCGTTTAGCGCTAGGGCAATTGGCTGCGTATCGTCGTCAACAGCATCAAAATTTAACCGTCATTGCTATTACTGGCTCTAGTGGTAAGACCACCTGTAAAGAGATGCTGGGTAGTATCTTCGGCAGATTAGCACCGACGCTCATCACTCGTGGCAATCTCAATAATGACTTGGGTGTACCGATGATGCTGCTCGAATTATCCGATCACCATCGCTATGCCATCTTAGAGTTGGGCGCCAATCATATTGGTGAGATTGCCTATACCACTGAGATTGTCCGTCCGGATGTGGCTTGTATTCTGAACATCGGCACGGCGCATCTGGGTGAGTTTGGTAGCCGCGAAGGGATTTGCCAGACCAAGGCAGAGATTTATCATACCTTGAATGATGCACAATTTGCGATCGTTCCAGATAAAGATGACTTTACCAATCAATTACGCCGTATTGCTGAAAAGCATACCTCACATGTCATTGGCTTTGGTAATACCGATGTCAGCGCCAGTCACTTAGATGTCGAGCCTGAGCGCAGTGAGTTTAAGCTACACATTGGCAACCAAGTCCATGATATTAGCTTGCCACTAGCAGGGGAGCATAACGTCAATAATGCTTTGGCGGCTGCGGCTTGTGCCCATGCTTTGAATATCGACGTGAATGATATTGTGATCGGGCTTGAGAATGCGCGTCCCGCTAAAGGGCGCTTGAACAGTCAGCTGCTCGGTATGCATCGCCTGATTGATGATACTTATAATGCCAATCCACATTCAGTGCGCGCAGCTGCTAAGGTATTGGCGGCGCAAACTGGTACGCAGGTGATGGTGCTAGGAGATATTGCTGAATTGGGTGAGGCGGCGGTGAGCGAGCATCAAAGCTTGGGTCGTACTATCGCAACCACAGGCATCAATGTGCTGCTATGTGTTGGTGAGTACGCGCCTTATACTGTGGCTGGGGCGCAAGAGATTTCTGAGATTAGTGCTCATGCGTTCGCTGATAAAGAGAGTCTGCTGCAGTATTTACAGTCTTACTTGCAAGCGCAACAAGCCGAGCCTTGTACGGTATTGTTCAAAGGCTCTCGTTCCATGCAAATGGAAACACTTATTCATGCGCTAGTAGAGGAGTAGGCGGTGTTAGTTTGGTTGTTTGGCTGGCTTGGCCAGTATTATACACCGTTTTCTGCGGTTTCTTCGTTGACGCTACGAGCGTTACTTGCGGTCGTCACAGCACTGGCATTTAGTATGTTTTTAGGCGGACCGGTCATCAGACGTCTACGGGCACTAAAGTATGGTCAGGCCATTCGTAATGATGGTCCGCAGTCGCATTTGGCAAAGACTGGTACACCGACCATGGGCGGGGTATTGATTTTGAGCGCCATCGGGGTATCGACCTTACTGTGGGCACGCCTTAACAATCCTTATGTGTGGATTTTGCTGATCGTGATGATTATCTTTGGCGCGGTTGGCTGGGCTGATGATTGGCTCAAAATCAAATATAAAAACCCCAAAGGTTTGATTGCTCGCAAAAAATACTTTTGGTTGTCGATGGGAGCATTGTTCGTCGGTGTGTCTTTATATTATATCGCCACCTTGCAACCGGACATCGCCACCACCCGCGAGATGCAGGATTTATTAATACCCATTTTTAAGGATTGGATGATTCCGTTTTCAGCCGTACCTTTTGGTATTGGCTTTATTATCTTTACCTATTTTGTGATTAATGGCGCTTCCAATGCTGTCAACTTGACCGATGGCTTAGATGGTTTGGCGATTTTGCCTGTTGTATTAGTTGCAGCTGGTTTAGGCGCGATGGCTTATGTCTCGGGTGACGTACGCTTTGCCGATTATTTGCATGTCCCTTATATTGCCTATAACTCTGAAGTGATTATTGTCTGTGGTTCGATGATTGGTGCTGGTCTTGGCTTCTTATGGTTTAATGCGCATCCCGCGCAAGTCTTTATGGGGGATGTGGGTGCACTTGCCCTCGGTGCGATGCTCGGTACGATTGCCGTCATGACCCGCCAAGAGATTGCTTTTGCCATTATGGGTGGTCTATTTGTCGCCGAGGCACTATCGGTTATGCTGCAAGTTGGCTCCTATAAACTGCGCAAAAAACGTGTCTTTCGGATGGCGCCATTGCATCATCATTTTGAAGAAATTGGCTGGAAAGAAACACAAGTGGTCGCTAGATTTTGGATTATCGCCATTTTATTGGTCATACTTGGTTTGATGACATTGAAGTTGCGCTAAAATAGTATTAACCTAGGTGCTGTAGTAAATAAGTATTTATGTGATTAAAAAAGTCATCTCAGCAATCACTGAGGTGGCTTTTTGTTTTTCTTAGACCTTTTTTTAACTGCTTCTTTTATCCATTAACCTGCGCAATTTTTGTTAAAATGGTAGCCATATTGCGATGATCTTGAGATGCTTGTGTCCTTATTTATTTGTCCCCTTTGTCAGTCACCTCTGCAGCCTGCCGCCGATACGTGGCGCTGTGATGGTAGTTTAAACCCTAAGCAAACCACCCATCCGTTTGATGTGGCGCGTCAAGGGTATGTCAATCTACTGCCTGTGCAACAAAAAAAATCCAAAGCACCGGGCGACAGTCAGCAATCTATTGAAGCGCGCAAGCGGTTTTTAGCAGCTGGACATTATGAGCCGCTACAGACAGTGATCTGTCAGCAAATGGAACAATTATTAGCGCAAAACGAGGTCATCTCTGAGCCAATTACTGCATCAATCACTTCATCAGCAAACGCTCAGGATAAAAACCCTGTCAACTGGTTGGATATCGGCTGCGGGGAAGGCTATTACACGCAGGCGATGGCGCAGATGGGCTCAGATAGTATCACTACTTTGATAGCGGCTGATATCAGCAAGCCCGCGTTGGTTGAATTGGCTAAAGTGAGCAAAGCAGCCAGTCAGCTGTGGTATCAACAACATAAAGACGAAGCGGAAAAGACAACGGTGATTTACCCGTTAGTCACTAGTGCGGCGCATCTACCACTTCGTGCTCATAGTGTCACGGGTATCAGCAGTATTTTTAGTCCTATTTTGCCTGAGGCTTTTGCCAAGGTATTGGCTGATAAGGGGTTTCTAATCATTGCCAAGCCCGATGTCGGACATTTAGCAACGATGCGCGATGCACTATTTGATAGCGTGCGCGAGCATGATTCTGATAAGTTTTTGCAGGAGCTAGCACCATACTTTACGCTAATAGAGACGCATCGCGTCAGTACCGAGATGACATTATCAGCGTCTGACTTGGCTGATTTGCTGACCATGACCCCTTATGCCTACCGTGCCCGTAGCGAAAAAAGACAAGCGTTACTGGCAGCGGTTGAACAACAAGCATTTAGTACCGAAGCAAAATTTGTGGTCTATGTTTTGCAAAAAAGCGCTGATAAATAGCGCTGATAAATAATGAGGACACGCTCTAGCATCCAACCGTTATTTATAAGATGGGCCCCATGGTAGCAACAATATTGTGCCAAATTCTATAGGGTAGCGGCCAGTTTTCGACCTCCTCGCGTGTCACTTCATCAGAGTCAGCGATATATTGAGACTGGCGTTCCATGATGTCAGTGGTTAAGGCGCTATCGCTAAAGACAATATTGTTTTCATAATTTAAATCAAAGCTGCGCAAATCTAAGTTGGTCGAGCCAATTAAGCTTAGCTGGCCATCGACGGTCAAGGTCTTCGCATGTAGCAATCCCGGCTTGTACTCATAAATTTTTACTCCTGCTTCTAGTAATTGCCAATAATAACTGCGGCTGGTCGCAGCGACTACTAAGGAGTCGTTGTGTTTGGGGAAGATCATTGTGACCTTTACGCCGCGATAGGCGGTGGCGCACAAGACATTGATTAGGGAATAATCTGGGACAAAGTAAGGGGTTGAGATGGTCAGGGTTTGCTGGGCTTGGCTAATAAGCGCGCCTAAAAATTGTGGCGTTGCGCCCGAGCGTTGGGTAGGACCATCGGCAAAGACTTGTGCGGCGAAGCCTGTAGAGGCTGATGAGTCTGGTTGTGCGGTAGGATAACAAAAGCTCTCGACCGCTGTATCGGGGTTTTCAATCAGCCAATCACTGGCGAAAAGCATCTGGTTCTGTGCCACTACTGGTCCTTCAACGCGCAGCATAATGTCGACCCACGGGGCAAAATTGGGCTTTACGCGAAACTCAGGATCTGCGCAGTTGCGACTACCAGAGTAGCCAATGTTGCCATCGATCACGGTGATCTTTCGGTGATTGCGCAGATCAATTCGGCTAAATAATAATACCTTTATAAGATTGCTAATCGGTAGAGCCACGCTGACTTGCACGCCAGCATTTTTCATTTCTTGCCATATCTTTGAGCCCACCATTTTGCGTGAGCCCATGCCATCGACCGTCGCTCGACAAGTCACACCGCGCCGTGCTGCGCGCATTAGCGCTTGGGCGATATCGATACCTGTGCCATCAATCAGCCAAATATAATACAGCACATGAATATGATCGGTTGCCGCCTCAAAATCCGCTAGCATTCGTTTGTGGGTTTCTGCCGCATCCGCCATTAGTTCCGCATGATTGCCCACGGTAGTATGAAAGCCTGTGACGTTCGCAGAGTAAGCAAACGCTGCTTGATACTCAGGTTTTATCGCTTGCGTTAAAGCCGCGTCGCTACCGAGCACTTCAGGATTGTGGGTATGCAGTTTATTAATAATTTGCTCATGCTGGCGGTTAAAGTTACGCCCTAAATGTATCTCACCAAACATCCAGTAAACCACGACGCCGACATAAGGCAATATAAACAGCACCACCATCCATGCTAGCCTAGCCGATGAGGTCAAATCATGACGCGAGAGTATCCGTAAGGATATCAGCACGAGTAATATAAAATGAATGGTTAATAAGATGTCCAGTACCATGGCGCCGTCCTTTGTGATTATTGTTATGCAGGGTGCTGCAGCCTTTATTTAATAATCCGTACTTTATCGTGGCATCTCATTTCGACCGTAGCCAACTTGTCATCAGATTGTCATCAATACGGTCAGTCCATTTAATCACTTTCGATAATTCGTTCATAACTGGTTACGATTTTCTAAAATCAGTCTTAGTTAATAGTCAAAAAAAGGAGTATAAATATCGTGGTTATTCCTCTCATGGACTCAGGCTATGCACGCCGCCATACGCTATCGATTACTTAATAATTTTACGATTTTTATTAGCATCATTGGGGTCGCAGTGGCGCTTCTCGATAGTGGTTTTACGCTACCGAACTGGCTACAGCATGTTTTTCATCTCTTTTATTTGCTCATTATCTTTTTAGGTTTTATCGTCACGGCAGGGCGTTACCTCTATAGCAAAAAACCGCTAACGATTAACAAAGTGGCCGTCTTTGACTTGTTGACCAGTATCGCTATCGTCATTTTACTCGTGGCGCATTTCACCGATTTAATACGCTCAGGCTTGGCGGTTTCCGTTGATGGCTTTGTTGCGATTAAGGTTGCGGTACTAGTGACCTTTATCCGTGAAATCTCTGATCACGACTTCAATCTCGACCGTACTTTTTTGAACCCAGCCCAATTCTTTATTCTAAGTTTTTTGTCGGTGGTACTGGTTGGCGCCTTGCTATTAATGATGCCCAACGCGACGACCCAGCCTTTATCATTTATCGATGCATTATTTACTGCGACCAGTGCGGTGTGTGTTACTGGGCTTATCGTGGTAGACACCGCGACCTATTACACGACCTTTGGCCAAGTCATTATTATGGGTCTGATCCAAATAGGCGGTCTAGGGATTTTGACCTTTGTCACATATTTTAGCTATTTCTTTAAGGGCGGTGTCAGCTACGAGACTCAGCTGAGCATCAGTGAGATGTCCTATATGCGCGGTACGGGTAATGTGGTGGCAACCCTCAAATCTATCTTATATGTCACCTTTGCTGTTGAGGCGTTGGCGGCGGCATTCATTTACGCCAGTATTTACGATTTACCCGGCATGGACGTATCCGAGCGCTTATTTTTTTCCATTTTCCATGCGGTTTCGGCTTTTTGTAATGCCGGATTTTCTACTTTTAGTGCGGGCTTATATGATGACGCGCTGCGCTTTAATTATCCTCTGCAGCTGATTATTGGCATTACCTTTATCTTTGGCGGTATGGGCTTTGTGATTGTGGTCAATGTGCTGCGGTATTTACGCTATCGTGCCCAGCGCCTGATATATTGTCGCAATCAGCGCTACGCTTATCGCCCGTGGCTGCTCAATATCAATAGCCGAATCACTCTGATTACCACGGGTGCACTGTTGCTAGTCGGACTCATTGGGGTCATGTTGTTTGAATATAATGGCGTGTTGGCTGACCATGGCAGTTTTTATGGCAAGTTAGTGACAGGGATATTTACCGCTGCCACCCCGCGAACCGCTGGGTTTAATAGCATTGATATGGGTGACCTAGCCTTTCCGACGATTATGTTGACGATTTTTTTGATGTGGATTGGCGCGTCACCGAACTCGACGGGCGGTGGTATCAAAACCAGCACCTTTGCCATTGCGCTATTAAATACCTTGAGTTTGGCGCGTGGGCAGACGAGAGTAGAAGTCTTCAAACGGGAAATCGCTGAGATTTCGATTCGTCGCGCCTTTTCTATCATGTGGCTGTCGTTATTGGTCATTGGGACTGGGGTGACGCTCATCAGTTATGATCAACCTGAGCTGGATTTGATTAAAGTGGTTTTTGAGTGCTTTTCTGCTTATAGCACCGTCGGTTTGAGTTTGAATTTGACCACCGAGTTGTCGGATTTTAGCAAAATGGTGATTTCGGTGATTATGTTCGTTGGACGGGTGGGCATGTTGACCCTGTTTATCGCCTTACTCAAAAACATGCGCGAGCGTAACTATCGCTATCCCACGGAAGAGATTACTATTAACTAAGTTGTTATTAAATGATTTGTTATTAAATGATTTGTTATTAAATGATTTCTTGCTAATTGAACCTGTTAACTAAGATTTTGTTAATTAAAGTTCTATTACCTCAAGTGTGGCACTATTATTAAGGCACAAAAAGGACAATATGAAATATATCATCGTAGGATTGGGGAATTTTGGCTCATCGCTGGGTATAGCGTTGACCAGTCAAGGTCACGAAGTAATTGCTATCGATAGCAGTATGCAAAAAGTCGAGGCTTATAAAGAAGTCATCTCGCATACCGTCTGTATGGATGCCACCGACGAGTATACCGTCACCGGTTTACCCATTATCGATACCGATATCGTCGTGGTCGCAATCGGCGAAGACCAAGGCGCAAATGTCATGGCAACGGCGCTATTTAAGACCTTAAAAGCACGGCGCTTGATCAGCCGCAGTATCAATCCATTGCACCAAAAAGTGCTGCAAGCCATCGGTGTGGACGATCTTATTTTGCCCGAAAAAGAAGCCGCTGACCGCTGGGCAAAACGCTTGTCACTGCGCTACTTTGTAGATTCGTTTGAGCTTACCGATCATTTTAGTATCGTTGAGCTTAGTATTCCAAACGCCTTGATTGGAAAGACCGTCGACGACTTACAGCTTGAGCAAAAATTCAATATTCGATTGCTTAGTACCATGCGCTATGAGTATTATGAAGATAGCTTTGGACGTACGCAACGTAAGCCAAGTATCGAAGGATTGGCCGAGCCTGAGCAGGTGCTACAAGATAAAGATGTCTTGATAATCTATGGCGCAAACAAGCATATTAACCAGTTTTTGCGTAGCGTTGGGGTAAAAGTGCAGTAGCGGGCTAAATCTAAATAAAGGGTATATTGTCTACCTATTAATGACGACATAAGCGTTATTTAAATAGCCGCGCTATGACATTATAAAAGGGAAAGTTATGAATAAGCGTCACATATCCATCCTACTGCTTGCCATGACGGCACTATTATCAGGCTGTGATCAATCGTCGCAAGACCCGAATGTCATGCTGTCAGAAGGGCAAAAAGACCCAATCAAACAGCTGGAGATCACCTCAAAAATTGATCATAGTAAACTTGGCTATCAGCAAACCTTTTATGTGCCGATTTACTCTGACATTTATACCGATAGAGACAATCGTAAGGTCTTGCTGTCTGCGACTTTGAGTGTGCGTAATACCACCTTAAAAAAATCACTTTATATCAATAAAATCGATTACTACGATACCCGTGGGGCTTTCGTAAAATCATATCTGAATAAACCTATCGAGCTACCAGCAATGGGCACGCTCAATTATATTGTCGAAAAAGAAGAAGACAAAGGCGGCTCTGGAGCTAACTTCATCATTGAAGTCGAAGGTATTGATGAGACCGTCGCCCCAGTCATTGAGGCGGTGATGATAGGCAACTTTAGCAATAAAGCCTTTGCCTTTACCACGCAAGGCACGCCAGTTATACATTGATAAATGTTATATTACTAAAAACTTACTTATAAGGGCTGTGAAGTGCTGTGAGCTTTTTAATACTCCCCCAACAGCCAACCACTGGCAAAGGCAAAATATTCTCGAAACCATGCATTATAACGAATGGATAAAGGGGTCGGGCTAGCCACCGTAATTGGCTGTTGATAGCCTTGATGCCTTGCAATGGCTGCTGCCCGAATGGTATGAAAATCACTGGTCACGATAGCGATAGGGGCGCTGCTAGAGATATCATGTGCTGCTAATAGGGTTTGGCTATTGCGTAAGTTCTCCTCGGTACTGGTGCTTTTGCCCTCTTGTAAGATACGCTCGAATGAGATGTCATGCGCGTCATTTAGATAAGTCGCCATGATGTTGGCCTCACTACGTGACCGTTGAAAACCAATGCCGCCACTGGTCACCACCAGCGCGTTTGGTTGAGCATTGATAATGGGTACGGCGGTATCCAAACGCTTGGCAAGCGTGGGTGTGGGCTTACCAGCCACGGTGCCAGAGCCTAGTATAATAATCGCTGCCACTGCAGGCGCAGGTTGTTTGCTCTGCTTAATCTGCTGCTGCAGTGACCAAACAAACACCATAAAGCTGATAAGCCATAGGATAAATAAGCCCCATAAGCCATACCATACTCGCTTAAATAGAGGGTGATGCCTGATGAAACGGCGAATTCGTTCCCAGTAAATGCCATGAATGACAAAAATTACGCCAATAATAAATGGCACTACTGAGCCAAAGTTAATCTTGCCAATAATCATCAATACAGCGCAGTCTATGGTGATGATGATACCGACAATGAGTAGGAGTATACGGATGAGTAAGGTTTTGGACATAGCTGAAAACTGCTTGTGTTTAATGAACTGCAAGATAATTATAATACCAACGATATAATCCTTGAGCTAGCTACCGTTAACTTAGATTTTTAGTAAAATATAATATTTTGATTATAAGATATTGACGGATGAGCTGTTTAAGACCCATCAGCGCTCATGGAGATAGGGCATTCATGTCGATGACAGTAGTGGCTGATACTCAAAAAATAGCAGCTGGGATACTGAGAAAAAACAGCGAGGCGTCCAGTAAAGGCGCGGGCGGGGTTTAGTAAATAAGTTTAAATAGGAATGACTAGAAAAATCAGGCAAGATAAAGTTAAGCGTTATTGCTTAACACTTAGGAGATGTTTTAAAGAAATTTGGATAGAGTGGAAAACTAGAGGCTTTGATAAAGCAGAATAAGATTGGCGGTGAAGGAGGAAGTCTAACTATATTTTCAAGTGATTGATATAAATGTATTTAATATACTGTAGCTAAGTATTAGACCATCAAATAGACCAACAGGTTTGTAGTATTGGATGTAAGGTAAATAATGGGATTTATCTCATGATTAATCGTAACTAAATATTTCTAAAGCATTATTTAGTTTCAAACATATACTATCACTAAAAAGCGTTTTTTGGTTATTAAGGTTTCCTTCCCATTCACTAAAGATCTTTTAAAAAGAAATTTCGCCAAATATATCGTCGTAACTGTCATAAGTTTGACGCTTAATTTCATTACCTTGCTTATCAATAATGACCTGCGTGATTTGGTCACCTTCTAAGTACATAGTGGCCAGACCATTGATAAAATAACCGTCGCTGACATCTGTGTATAAAGATAAGTCGCCCACATCGGGAGAGGCTGCATTATATTTTGGCTCAATGACTACTCGACCTGCGTGGTCAATAAATCCCCATTTCAACTTATCGTTATCTCCGACACCTACCGCCGCCAGACCTTCAGAAAAATCCAATGCGGCATCCCATGTAGAGGCAATAACTGGCTGACCTTTAGTGTTTATATATCCTACTTTTTGGTCATCTGTCAGACTAAAATTTGCTAGACCTTCCTTAAAGTTGCCAAGCTGTTGGTATCGAAAATCAATGACGGTATCGCCATTACTGTCAATGGCACCAAATTTTTCATTTCTTAACACCGTTACCAGTCCATTTGAGAAATCTCCAACATAGCGATAGACATAAGGAATGACGAGCTTGCCTTGCTTGTCCATAAAGCCCCATTTGTCATCTTTATAAACCGCAACTCGACCTTCACTAAAATTATGCATCTCAGGTACGAAGTCAAAAAAGATAGGATAAATAACAGGTATGGCAACCTTACCTTGAATATCGACATAACCAATCGTGTCATAACCGTGCGTCACGTAAGCCATGCCGTCATGGAACTCACCGCAATGATCATAGATAGCAGGGGTAATAACATTCCCAGCGCTGTTCTTAAATCCACAAGTGTCGTCATGACCTTCTATTGAGCTATGATATTCAACGGGCAAGTCGGGACTGACACCACGCGTGCTATCACTCGAAGATGAGGGCATAACGCTTGTTCCCCATGAATCCGTCGCTACGTCGGCTGCTGTACAGCCGATTAAGAAAGCTAGTAATGTACATAATCCTAGAGCTTTCATATGAGTCCTTTTCAATAGGTCTTCTTATGAAAAGTTGATAGTCGCCAACTGCACTTGTATCGGCGGTGGGACCGTAATTTTCATATCCACGATAGCACCACTGCGCGTAACCTGATAGCACTCATCCGCAGCAACGTCCTCTGGTGATGAGGGCTCCGTAAGAGTGGTGTGCAGGCACAACCAAGCAGTATTGTCAGTGGCTTGCTTAAGCGACCAGGTTTGAATGGCTGTCTGTGTTAGGTCATTATCATATTCTGTTGGCATCACACTTTTCGCAAATTCACCCGAGTCACCGATAGCGGCTGTTGTAGGTAAGGCACTGAACGTTATGTCAATGTCTAGCGCTTCTTGATCAGGTGAGCCATGACTGGTCAGCGGATCTAAGCTGTAGTAGCGTGTGAGTGTTGCAGAAGTTAGAGGCTTGCTGTTGAGGGTCATTACGTTATCGTTCACCACAGTGAACGCTGTCTTATTATCGACCTTAACTTGGCCTTTTCGAGTTTGGGTGGTCGTTATTTTTGAGATCATACCTTCATTAGACAGTGCTATTATTTTAACGAAATTGCCAGTAATTAACTGAGATAATGGCGCAGAGATAGGATATTGCACGCTATCATTGAGTGGTTTTGTATGACCTTGTATAGTCGTGCCAGCAAGCAAAACAACCGCACAGCATAGTCTTAAGATTCTCATATATTCATCCTTATTTATACCTATCACAGACTGTTATAAATTATTCTCTTAACACCGTCTTCTAATGGGCTTGAATCTACTACTTTAGTACTTAATAAATCACCTTTAGCGTTGATGTTATAGCATTCAGACATAGTGCCATTGGCGTCATTCAATAGCAGATTTTCTGAAGCGTTTATACAAAACCAAGCGGTATCATTAGTAGCGCGTTTCAGCGACCAACTCTGAGTATATTTGCTGATTAACTTATCTTGACTGCTGTCGCTATAGACACTCTCAGTGATAAACTCGCTTGAGTCGCCTATAGTTGCCATTTTGGGCATATCAGAGGTTTGATTAGCTACCGAGTACTCCCCTAGATTGTTGGTAAAGCCATAGAACTTTGCAGGGTTTAGGGTATAGTAATTGATTGATATTAGCTGCTGATCGATGATGCCATCTGATTTTATGGTATAAGCAGTTTCGGCACCTTGTGCCTGCTGGTTGTTGAATGTCATTTTCCCTTTGGGAACGACTTTTATCTCAAGCACTGTGTTTTGATTGTCATTGGCTTGTATCAGGGTATCAGTACGCGCTTTGGTATAGATATTGAGTAGGGCGGTCTCTACAGGATATTGCGTGACTATTTGGTTTGATTTATTTGGGGTTATCACATCGTTATTCATAGTAGTACAAGCACTTAGGCCTAGAGCTACCACTGCTATTAATGCTAATACTTTCATAAATTAACTCGCTAATAAGTTATAGGTTTTTATAATATTTATTTAGCTATGACGTATTTTTTTAATGCAAATACATTGTAGCTTGGTTAGTAGTAGAACCTTTTATCTTCATAATCTACTTATTACTTCTATAGTTTTAACACCAACTTCTGTTTTATAAGTTTCTATTATTTTACTATCTAAAATATCGCCATGTTCGTCAATTTCAAAACATTGAATTTTCTTTTTCTTAAAAGCTAAATTACCGTGTGCCAGTTCTTCTATACAAAACCATGCTGTATTCTGACTGGCTTTTGATAATGACCACTTTTCTGTATAAGATCTTATTTGGTTGCTTTTGCTACTATCTGAATACACTATTGCAGCTACAGACTTACCAGAGCTACCTACACTCGCTACTCTAGGGAGGATAGCGCTTTGTGTAGCTACGCTATATTCTCCTGAGCTACTCGTATAGCCTTTAAATAGGAAAGGATTGAGAGTAAAGTAACTCATTCTGACATTTCTAGTTATCACTTCGTTATCTATGCTAGTACTAGAGATTGATTGTACGCTTTGAACCTGTTGATTTTCAAAATTAGACGCTGCTTTGGGTATTATTTTATAGTCAAATTCTAAAGATTTTTTATCAGGAAGCAGGCTGTATAGCGAGTCGCTATATTCTTTGGTAAAAATATTTATCACAGCCGTCTCAACGGGGAACTGAGTTACATCTGAGTCGGGATTATTGATGGTCGAGCTACTTTTTATACCCGTTGTACAAGCGCTTAGAGCTAGGCTAGCTAGTAGACAGAATGCAATTGTTTTCATATGGTTTATTTCTATTATTGGGTTAATTCTAGATATTGCTTACAGCTGTAGCGATTGCCATTTTGACAGGCTTTACCGTACCATTTGATTGCTTCATCATCACTTTGAGCGACACCATCACCATTGAGGTATAACGACGCAAGCATTGCTTGAATTGAGTGGTCGTCCTTACCGCTCTCTACTATCTTGTTCAACCACTTAAAAGCTTGCGTATAATCCTGTTCGACATCGTTACCATGGTAGTACATCCATGCTAGACCTGTTTGTGCCAAGATATTTCTTTGATTTGCTGCTTTTGTATACCATTTTAGGGCTTCTTCATGATTTTTTTGTACGCCTTCACCTCTAGAGTACATTCTTCCCAGTTCCAGTTGAGCAGTATCATGACCTTGTTCAGCAGCTTTTTGATACCAGTATACCGACTGGTGATAATTCCTTTCAGTACCATAGCCATCATAGTACATAAAGCCTAGTGCATAGTAAGAGCGAACAGCATATTCACTATTTTGACTCTCTGTATTCGCCAGTTGTTTAAACAGTTCAAGCGCTTTTTTCTGGCTTTCGTCATCGCCATAATGATTTTGATAGTCATACGCCAGATGGAACAAAGCAGGGGCATAACCTTGTGCTGCTGCTTTTGTAAGCCAATATTTTGATTTTTTTAGATCTTTAGGCACTTCATTACCGTAAGCGTATATTAGCCCTAAGCCAAACTGTGCTTCGGCCACATCCTCTTTAATCGATTTTTGATACCACTTAAAGGCTTCGGAGTAATCTAGCTTGACATATATACCATCATGATAAATACCGCCAACCTTCGCTTGGGCAACAGTATTACCTTGGTTAGCTGCTTTTAAATACCAACTTAAAGCTTTTTTAGCATTTTTATCTACGTCTTTACCTTCATAATAGAAGTCGATAGGTTCATTATTAAAAATACGATAGTCTGGTTTTACGAGCGTCTGATAGTGCTTAGCAAGCTCAAGCTGAGACTGAACATCGCCTGATTCAGCTAATGCTTTAATAGACTCAAAATTTGCCGCTAATACTGACCAGCTGATACTCAGTGCTAGTATTGCTATTGCCATTTTTTGGATAAAATGTCGTATTAAAACCATGCTTTGCCTCAAAGTGAAAATAAACAAATGTTACACGAATTTGAAATAATCTCATAGTTAAATACCCATCAGTTTAAGATATCCATATCAGACCCTGCTATTATTACCTCACTATAAAAATCCATAACATTCCCAAGTATTTAGGAATCATAAATGTCGACCAGTACCACTCATAATAATACCAGCCAAATCAATCAAGACGATATCAACAAAGCCGTATGGAACGCCTGTGACACCTTCCGTGGCGTCATCAGCGCTGATACCTATAAAGACTTTATTTTGACCATGCTGTTTCTCAAGTATCTATCCGACGTCTATCGTGATGAGTACAACAAGCTGGTTGAGCAGTTTGGTGACAATCCAGAACTGATCCATGCCATGATGTCCAAGCAGCGTTTTGTCTTACCTGAGGGCGCAAGCTTTTGGGATCTATACGAGCAGCGTCATCAGCCAGGCAACGGTCAACGTATCGATGAAGCGCTTCATGCGATTGAGGAGGCTAACGGTACTAAGCTCAAAAACGTCTTCCAAGACATTAGCTTTAACACTGATAAACTCGGTCAAGAAAAGCAAAAGAACGAATTACTGCGGCATTTATTAGAAGACTTTGGCAAAGATATTCTTAACCTAAGCGTTGAGCGCGTTGGCAGTTTAGACGTGATTGGTAATGCCTACGAGTTTTTAATCAAGCATTTTGCCGCCAGTAGTGGGGCGACGGCGGGTGAGTTCTATACGCCGCCCGAAGTATCCAATTTGCTAGCGACTATCCTTGAGCCTGTCGAAGGTGATGAAATCTGTGATCCGGCGTGTGGTTCAGGGTCGCTACTCATCAAGTGCGGGGCGATGGTACGCAAAAACTCAAATTCTAAGAAGTATGCGCTATACGGTCAAGAAGCCATTGGCTCGACATGGGCATTGGCAAAGATGAATATGTTCCTACACGGTGAGGACAACCACCGTATCGAGTGGGGCGATACCATTCGTAATCCGCTGCTACTCGATAAAGACGGTCACTTATTACAGTTCGATGTGGTGACCGCCAACCCGCCGTTTTCATTGGATAAATGGGGTCATGAAGATGCCAGCAGCGATCCCTATGGTCGCTTTCATCGCGGTGTACCGCCCAAGACCAAGGGCGACTATGCCTTTATCAGTCATATGATCGAAACGCTCAAACCTGCGACTGGGCGTATGGGCGTGGTCGTACCGCATGGCGTGCTGTTCCGTGCATCCAGTGAAGGCAAAATCCGTCAGCAACTCATCGAAGAGAACCTGCTCGATACGGTGATTGGCTTACCAGAAAAGCTGTTCTTTGGCACGGGTATTCCAGCGGCGATTTTGCTGTTTAAAAAGAACAAAACTGATGACAATGTACTGTTCATCGATGCCAGCAATGAGTTCAAGTCAGGTAAAAATCAAAACCAACTCACTGAGGATAATATTGCTAAAATTATTGAGACGTATAAGTCACGAGAAAGTGTCGATAAATACGCGTATCTAGCGAGCTTTGATGAGATTAAAGAAAACGACTTTAACCTAAACATTCCACGCTATGTCGATACGTTTGAGGAAGAGGCGGAGATTGATTTGGACGCGGTACGTGCTGAGCGTCTTGAATTAAAGACTGAATTGGATAAGTTAGAGACTGAGATGGCAGGGTTTTTAAAGGAGTTAGGTTATGGTGCCTAAGGGATGGGAGGTTAAAAAGTTAGAAGATGTAGTCTCTAAGACTAGAAAAATAACATACGGAATAGTTGTGCCAGGTCCTTATGAACCTAATGGAAATTTGATGATTCGGGCGAAAGATTATTCTTTTGGATGGCAACCTATAGAGAGCATTTATCGTGTTTCTGACCAAATGCATCAGTCTTATAAAAGATCTAAAGTTCGAAAAGGAGATGTACTACTAACTATAGTTGGTAGTATTGGAAATACAGCTATAGTGCCTGAAGATTTAGAAGGTGCGAATATAACGCAACAGACAGCTAGACTCTCTTTTGATGAACACGATGCTAATTTTTTCTACTCGGTAATGAGTTCAGGAATTGGTAAAAAAGAAATTTATCGCTATGCGAAATCTGGCGTACAGAGACCATCCCGAATTCTGTGTAACTGCCATTTAGATTAAATGCTTACTGATACGATCATCAAACATAATCATAAAGCGATTAAGAGCAGACGTCCAGTTACGGATTGGCATCGACCATTTTTTGGATGCTTGCTGGGTGGCTAAGTACACCACTTTAAATGCAGCTTGATCAGATGGGAACACCTTACGTTTATTCACCGCTGTCCGAATCACGCTGTTTAAAGACTCAATAGCATTGGTGGTATAGATGGCTTTTCTGATGTCTTTCGGATACTCAAAGAACACCGTTAAGCCCTCCCAGTTATTACGCCAAGACTTGATGACATGTGGGTACTTATCGCCCCACACCTCATCAAAGTGCTCAAGATTAGCCTCTGCCATCTCGAGGGTATCAGCGCCATAGATGGCCTTTAAATCAGCCGCTACGGCCTTTTTATCCGTCCAAGGTACGAACTTCATCGAATAGCGCACCATATGCACGATACACAGCTGAACCTGAGCGTTAGGGTAGACCGTATTAATGGCATCAGGGAAGCCTTTTAGGCCGTCTACACAGGCAATAAGAATATCTTGAACCCCGCGATTTTGTAGTTCAGTGAGTACACCCAGCCAGAACTTAGCGCCCTCATTCTCTGATAGCCACATACCAAGCAGCTCTTTCTTACCGTTAAGAGCAACACCTAGTGCCAGGTAGATAGCCTTGTTGATGATTTGTTTGTCTTGGCGCACCTTGACGACGATGCAGTCCAAATAGACGATAGGATAGACGCTGCTCAGTGGTCGGTTCTGCCAAGCGGTGATGTCGTCTAAGATATTATCGGTGACTCTTGAAACCAATGTACTTGAGATATCTACATCGTAGAGCTCTTTGATGCTCTCTACAATCTCGGTGGTGGTTTGACCTTTGGCGTAAAGGAATATGATCTTGTCATCAAGGCCTGAGATACGACTTTGATGCTTACGCACTAACGCAGGTTCAAAGTCACCATTACGGTCTCTTGGGGTGGAGATTTCAAGTTCGCCTGTGTCACTGCGAACTGTCTTTTTAGTGTGCCCATTGCGTTTATTTGGCTTGTCTGCCTTTTCATGCTTGGGGTAGCCGAGATGGTCTTCCATCTCAGCTTCAAGGGCAGTGTCGATAAAAGATTGCATGAGCTGCTTCTGGAAGTCTTTGATATCATCAAAGCTTTTCATGCTACCAGCCATTTGCTCAGCCAGTTTTTTAATGTCAGATTGAGTAGTCATTGCTTATTCTCCTGTTATTGGATTATAAGCAGTTACACACTTTTTAGGAAACTCCCGGCGTACAACCTTCTTTAAATTTGGCTGATATTGCTAAATTTAAAGTACCAGTTCCACCCTTTCAAGAACAACAAAAAATCGCCAAAATCCTATCCACTTGGGATAAAGCGATTAGCACTACTGAGCGTTTGATTGAAAATAGTACCCAGCAGAAAAAAGCCTTGATGCAGCAATTGCTGACGGGTAAAAAGCGTTTGCTTGATGATGAGGGTAAGCGGTTTGAGAGTGAGTGGGAAGAGGTTAGGTTAGACGAAGTAGTCTCTATAGGAAGAGGACATGCGTTTAAAAGTGAACAGTATTCAGAATATGGCTATAAAATAGTAAGGGTTACTAATATTGATTCGTCTGGAAATATTGATTTAACCGACTGTGTTTCCATACCTGAAAATACAGCAAAAGAATTTTCAAAATATGAATTAAAAGATGAAGATATTTTGCTAGTCATGGTAGGTGCTACAGTGGGGAAACTAGGTTTTGTAGATGACTCAATATTACCTGCTCTATTGAATCAAAATATGTGGTCTCTTCGCACTTCAAATAGTCAGATTCTATATCAAGAATTTTTAAAACATATATCTAGCTATATCATTGCTAGATATATGCTGACACAACAGGGTAGTGCTAGAGGCTTTTTTACACAGTCAACCTTTTCACTGGTGAAATTTAGTATTCCTAATATTAAAGAACAAGAAAAAATCGCCACCGTGTTAACCAATGCCGATAAAGACATTGAATTGCTTGAGCAGCAATTGGCTGATTTACAGCAAGAGAAAAAGGCGCTGATGCAGGTGTTGTTGACGGGTAAGAAGCGGGTAATTGTTGAGGAGGTTGCATGATGGAAGATAGAATTTTAAAAACCAAAGCTGATCCATCTTTGAATACGGAACAGAGTGAGAAAAAAGCTATTTTTCTAGGACTCGATGGTATACCAACAACTATTTTACCAAGTACTGATATCGACTACCTATTTTATAATCCAACTGGTCATTGGTCCTTTTCAAATAGCTTCTGTTTAGAAAATTTATTTAGTTGTTATGACTCATTATACTCAAAATTCATAAATAAGCTTTGGGGAAACATGAAAGAGTATAATGATTTTAAGAAATGTCTAGATTTAGATACTTGGCGCATACTTTTCGATTCCGGTAGAAACCCCGAAATATCGTTTAGTAAACTTGATTTTTCTAGATCTATAGATACCATCAGAAATCATCGGAGTAAGGGTGTAATTTATAAGTTTCTATATACTATAGATTTCTATACTTTGATTTCAAATGTAGTAGAAGTAACCAAAGAGATTTTTTATTTAACTGGAGACTTTTACTATATCTTAAATTGTAGTTCAGATTTTACAGGATTACCTGACCAAAATAAGGTGGGGATTAGAACTTCCAAAAGTCCAGCTGCTAATAAGCTTGTCGCATTAATGGCATTGATATACATTAGACTCCACAGTTTACTAGATTATCACACGAAACTAGCCTATGAGATTGAAAAAACTCAAACCAATTTCGAAAAGTATCCTAGATTATCTTCTAAAAACAAGCTTTATAGTGATAGGAAAAAGCTTAATATCAATGGGAGTAAAGGAACATTATTTCAAAAAGATGCTTTTATAGTCGAAATAGAATCTTACCGGAATGAACTAATCCATAATAGTTTATTAGATGACGAACCACGGATATATGAAAGATACGAGAACAACCAACTGGCCGAACGTTATCTTTTGCTGCCTGATGTAGATAAAAATGGGCAACTAGAAAGTTATATCAATAGGAAATTCTTTTATTCTAATGAAAGAAAATTTAATTATATTTTACCAGACCTACTTCGAATCTTCCAAGAAAGACAACTCAAAACTTTACAAGTACTATCACAAAGTATGCAGCCGTAGGTGACGTTTCTCAAACCCATGAAATTGCTATAAAAAACTGATTACAAGAAGATATAACCTCATGTTCAAAAAAGCTTTTGTGCTATTTGCCACCCTGCCGTTAACCGCTATGGCTGCCCCTATAGCAGAAGGCACCTATGTTAGCGGTAGTCATAAGCGAGTATATCTAAGCAGTTTTGAATATGAAGGTGCTAAACACTATGAGCTATTTCTTGCCAATATGATTGGCGACTCTAGCTTTGTTACTACTAGTAAAGCCAAGCCCATTCAAGACAATAGCACTGTTGTTTTTACGGTACCGGAGAGTGGTTATCTAGACTATCAGTCTAACTTAGGTTGCCAAATTGAAGCGAGATTTTCACCCAATGAAATTCAGTTAAAGAATTTAAGCAACTGTACGTCTACTGAAAGGGCGTTTAACGGCTCCTACGTCTATTCAAAGCAGTCCAGCATTGTTCCTAAAAAGTATCAAGGCGCTTGGGGTGAATGTCAGTATCCCAAATCAAATCGCGACCAAGCATTCTTAAGTGAGAGTGAAGGCTCTTCAAATGGTACTCAGCGATTTAAAGTTATTAGAGTAGATCCTATATCTTCAAATGAGTTGAATGTCACGGGTGCTTTTTATTATGAAGCTGACCCAGTTATACACACGATAAATTATAAGTATTTACCGGATAAAAGTGTACGTGTTAAAGCTGATTGGAATGACAACTCATCACTTTATATAAAATGTCGTGACTAGCTTCACATTTCTTAGGCAATACTAATATACATATAGAACATGGTTGGTTTTTATATCTCACCTAAAAGGAAATTGGTAAATGGCTCAAGTTAATTTTGTGATGGTCAGAAGTCCTAAGCTTATTAAAAATAATCAGATTGGCTATGGTTGGGCAAGTGTTAATTTTTCTCAATTTGAGACTGTCAAAGATTTAATTGACCAAGGATTCAAAGGTATCGGTAGAGGGCGCCAAACCAATCAAATAAAACGCTATTTTAATCTTAAGCAAGGTGACTATGTGATTGTTCCTTTTTCTGGAGCAGTTGCTGTTGCGGAAATAATTGGTGAGAAAAGTTATCAGCCTATTACCGAAGGCATTCAGTATGGGGAGAATAGAATATCTGTCAGATATCTAAAGCATAAGGACGGTTACTTTATCCCTAGAGGTAACTTATCAACTGCCCTGCAAAACAGACTTAAAATACGCATGACTGTTTGTGATTTGAATGAGTTTTCGGATGAGTTATATAAGCATATAGAGTCGATTAAGAACGACAAGCTATATACATGGAATAATGAACAAGAACTTAAAATACAGCAAAATACTGAGAATTTTAAAGTTGATCTACTATCTAGATTGCGCAGTAATAAAGATATAAACCTTCAGTCTGGTGGCATTGGTCTTGAACACCTTATTAAAGAAATTTTAGAAGCTAAAAACTACACTGCACGTATACCTGCGAAAAATGAGAAATCGGGCATACAAGATGTCGATGTCATTGCGACACGTTTTTCAGAATTCTCAGAAAAGAAGGAAGGCATTTTTATCCAAGTAAAACATCATGAAGGTACAACAGGCAATCGCGGTATCAGACAAGTGGCAGAGTACGAGATTAATGAAGATGATTACACGCACATTGATAGAGTGCTCATCACAACAGCGGAATTTAAAAATACCGATTTTGCAGAGTTGCATGATGTGACAGTGCTGGCAGGCGCAGATTTCGTAAACTGGATATACGATAATCTTAATCTGTTATCAGATGACAGTCTCTCATCACTCGGGATATCGAGCTTGCCTACGTTGCTATGATGTGAATTCAGAATATGTATGAAATTCATTTCATGCATGTTTATTAATGCTTATAAATAACGAGCTACCGTATGTATACCAGCCCTAGCATCAATTTTGCAGAAGAATTTAGCTCAAAAATTCCTGCCTTAACCTTACTCACCACACTGGGCTATCAGTTTATTCCGCCAAGTCAATGCAATGCCATGCGTTCAAAAGTGGCTACAAACGAAGCGACTAACCAAGTGGTATTATTGCCCGTTATGCGTGCGTTTTTAGCCAAGCAAACCTTTACGTTTGAAGGTACACCGCATCATTTATCAGACAGCGCTATAGATAAAATCATGCACGAGCTAAACCCAGCCATGAACTTAGGCTTACAACTCGCTAATGAAAAGCTCTATAACGCCATGCTTTATGGCGTGACCGTGACTGAATTCATCGATGGTAAAAAAACCTCGCAAACCATCAGTTTGATAGATTGGGATCATATCGACAACAACAGCTTTCACGTTACCGAAGAGTTTGTCGTACAAAATGCCGAAGGGACAGGTAATATCATTCCTGATATCGTCTGCTTTGTGAATGGTCTACCACTGGCAGTGATTGAAGCTAAACGCCCTGATTCGAGTAGAGAGTGGCAGTCAACCAATGCGCAAGCCGTCTCCCAGCACATCCGTAACCAAGGTCAAAAACAAATCCCGCATCTATTTGCCTATAGCCAGTTATTACTAGCGGTCAATGGTAATGATGGTCTGTATGCTACCTGCGGTACGCCTGAGAAGTTTTGGGCAAAATGGGTTGAAGAAGAGATCTCTGAGCCTGAGTTCCATCGTTTAAAGAACCAAGTACTTAGTCCTAAGCAGATTGATAATTTGTTTAGTGATCGTCCTACCTCTATCAAAGAGGAATATCAGTCATTAGTTGATAGCGGTGATTTAGTCGTCACTGACCAAGATCGCTTAATCATCAGTCTTTTGCAGCCTGAGCGTTTGCTTGAAATGACGCGCATGTTTACCTTGTTTGATAAAAAGGCTGGCAAAATTGTTGCTCGTTATCAGCAAGTTTTTGGTATCAAAGCCCTGATTGAACGTATTAGCACCTTTGATGAGAAGGGTAGTCGTGAGGGTGGAGTGATTTGGCATACTACAGGCAGTGGTAAATCTTTCACTATGGTGTTTTTCTCCAAGGCGCTCATTTGGTTAGAAGAGCTCGCCAAGTGCCGTGTTATTGTCGTCACCGACCGTGTTGATCTTGAAACTCAGCTTAGTAAAACCTTTGCTTCTGGTGGTGTGCTTAGTGATCGCGACAAAACGGATGCGATGGCAACTTCTGGTCGCCGTCTAGCGCAGCAGATTGGGCAGGGTAATGAGCGGGTTATTTTCTCCATTATTAATAAGTTTGGCTCAGCCGTTAAGTATGATGAATGTTATAACGACAGCCCAAACATCATCGTCATGGTCGATGAAGGTCACCGTAGCCAAAACGGTGAGAACAATATTCGCATGGCACAAGCCCTGCCAAATGCTGCCTTTATCGCCTTTACGGGTACGCCCTTGCTAAAGGACGATAAGACCGAAAACAAATTTGGTAGCATCATTCACTCCTACACCATGCAGCAAGCGGTCAAAGACAAAACCGTCACGCCACTCTTATATGAAGAGCGTGTCCCTGAGCTCAATACCAATGACGCCGCTATCGATGCTTGGTTTGACCGTATCACTCAAAAGCTTAGCGAGGATCAAAAGAATGATCTCAAGCGTAAGTTCTCTCAAAAAGGTCAAATTTACCAAACTGAGGGTCGTATCGAGCTGATTGCTCATGACATCTCTGATCATTTCCAGAACTTTAAACAGCAGCATTTAAAAGGCCAACTGGCTTGTGATTCTAAAGCCTCAGCTATCCGCTACAAGATCGCCTTAGATAAGATTGGCAAAGTGACGTCCGTGGTTGCGATGTCACCACCTGATACCCGCGAAGGTCACGATACTGTCGATGGCGAATCAAAAGACATCGTACAAAACTGGTGGCAAGATAATGTCGCCAAAGAGTACGGCGGTGATGAAAAAGCATACACCAAAGCCATTATAGAAGCCTTCAGTCAGGACGATGGTCCTGACATTATGATCGTCGTCGATAAGCTATTAACGGGCTTTGATGAGCCCAAGAACACTGTGCTATATATAGATAAACCATTAAAGCAGCACAATCTTATTCAGGCGATTGCGCGGGTGAATCGTTTGCATGAGAAAAAACGCTTTGGTTATCTGATTGATTATCGTGGCATCTTAAAAGAGCTGGATATTACTATTGAGAAGTACCAAGATTTAGCGGAACGTACGCAAGGTGGCTTTGATATCGAAGACCTTAAAGGCCTGTATCACGCGATGGATACCGAGTACAAACAGCTACCGAGGTTACATAGTGAGCTGTGGGCGATCTTCTCATCGGTAAAAAATAAGCAAGACGGTCAAGCGTTAAGGCAGGTGCTGGCGCCAAAGATGCAAGAGATCGACGGCAGAGTAGTCGATACCAAGCTTAAAGAGCGTGATGACTTTTATGCGGCTTTGACCGCATTTTCTAACGCTATGAAAATTGCGTTGCAATCGGCGTCTTTCTTTGCAGATAAACCATTTGATAACAAACGTGATCGCTATAAAGCCGATCTAAAAGCCTTTATCAATCTACGTAAGCAAGTCCGTGAAGATGCAGATGAAACCATCGACTATGATGAATATGAAGCAGATATTCGCAGCTTGCTTGATAAGCATATCGCAGGCCTTGAAGTTCGCGAAGCAAAAGGGGCTTACTTGGTCGGCAACTTAGGTAAGAATGTTAAACCCGAAGCGCTCAGTGATAATGAAGCACGCAACCAAACCGATAAAATCACTGGTCGTGTCACTAAGATGATTGAGCAAGATTTGGCTGATGATCCTTATGCGCAAGAGTACTTCTCTAAACTACTTAAGCAAGCGATTGCTGATGCCAAGGCGATGTTTGATGCACCTGTAAAGCAGTACATGATGTTTGCTGACTTTGAGCAAGCAGTAAAAGACCGTGTTGTTGCTGATGTGCCGAATGCGTTTATCGATGATAGTGGCAAATTAAACAAGCATGCTCAGGCTTATTTTGGTTTGTTTAAGCATTTATTTGACGCGGACTTTTTAGTGGATAAAGAGCTAGATAATGACAAGCTGGTCACCTACGCTTTTGAGATTGATAAAATAGTTAAGACAGCAGTGGCTGAGTATTCTATTAATCCAGCAGAAATCGAGAATGCTATCAGTGTCAAATTGCTGCCAATGTTATTCATGGATTTGGGTATCGATAAAGCGCAACAGCTCATCGAAGAGGTACTAAAGATTACCCGACTTGGGCTGTCGAGAGAGACAAATAGCCCAAGAGCAGCAAGAGGATAGTAGGCAATGACTGAAAATGGTGACTTTTATTATGGTCAAGATAAGATTCATTATGAAGTAGTACGTAAAAAAGTAAAAAATAAGCCTGAAAGCGATAAGCTGATTGCTAAGAAGACCAAACCCCGAAAAGTGGTCATCAAAGTACATCCTGATCAGCGTGTGGTTGCCACCGCACCTGTCGATGCCAGCGAAGAAATAATCCATGACGCTATAATGAAACGTGCTCGTTGGATATGGCAAAGTCTGCAAGACTTTACTAAGCAAAAAAACCATGTATTACCCAAACGATATGTTAGCGGTGAAACCCAGTTTTATCTGGGTCGTCGTTATGTGTTAAAAGTGATAACCGATGCAGAAGCTAACGATGGGATCAACAGTACTGTGAAGCTTAGTCGCGGTAAGCTGAATGTGGAATTGTCTCAAATTGATTCTGAATTAGACTCTGAAAAACAAGCAGTTCTCGTGAAAAGCTTGATTGATAAATGGTATAAAGATAAATTTACGTCGGTCTCTAGAGAGAGGCTTGAAGCCTTGCTATATAAGGCCTCGTGGGTCGAGAGTAGTCCCTCAATAAAATTAATGACCATGAAAAAGCAATGGGGGAGCTGCTCAATTAAAGGCAATTTAATATTAAATCCTCATTTAATAAAAGCCCCAAAGGAGTGCATTGATTACGTGATATTGCATGAGCTGTGTCATATAGCTGAGCATAACCATAGCGAGAACTTTTGGCGCCTATTAACGCAAGTAATGCCGAACTGGAAAGAGGTGAAGGCTAGGCTCGACGGGATGGCTGAGTTTTACTTGAATGAGTAAAATTTGGAGCTAGATAGTTTAAGATGGTTTTTTGGAAAAATATCAGCCTCCGATATACTCGAGGCGCTTCACTATGCTACTCAATAGAGTTATTCTGTAGTAATTTTAAAGGCACTACAGCATCCGCTTTAAGGTGTTATCCTTTTTAATGTAATGATGATACAAAGCCATAGCAGTGTGGACAATGATTAGTGCTGTCAGCATCCAAGCCAGTGGTGCATGCAGTTGACCCAGCGTTGCCGCCCAAGCAACCTTTTCACCTTCAGCAAAGATATCAAAGCCGAATGCGGTTAGGCCATAGCCTCCACCAATCATTATCATGATTCCAGCTAGCGGCAGCAGTAACATACACGCGTAAAGCAAACCATGACCAGCGATAACCAGCTTGGCAGTGGTTGGCTCGTGTACTGGACGTTGATGGCGTTGCGAAGCGACCCACATCAGTCTCAGGACAACTAATACGAGCAATAGAACACCAATAGAAACATGCCAAGGCACTAACGTCTGACCGATCCAATGCTCGCCGTCGCTGATACGGTCAGTGAACTTAAGTAACTACCAGAAGATTAATACTGTCATACTCCAGTGAAAAATTTGCTAATGCGACCATAGCGCTCTTTCGAATCAATATTCATAACCTTTTCTTCTTGTATTGGCTGTGATGCTCAATTAAGCCCATTCGATAACAAGCGTCTCTTTGCCAGCCATACGTAGCAAATGATCACTGACAACTTGCTGTAATTTTGGCAACTGCTCGGTATCACTTTTGAGTGTTACTATCAGTAAGTCAGTACAATACATCTGACAGACACCCATGGGCAGCTCAATCTCACCTTTATCTGAGCTTAGGGTAACGGGCAGCTTATGTGCCCAGTGCTTGCACAGTCGATTCATTATTTGCTGCGGATTTTGTGTTTGTATCGTTGCGCTAGATGTTAGCATAATTAAATACCCTTATTATTAATGATAGAAACTTACCGTCTAAAACTCGTTAAGCAATACTTTCTACAATACCACCTTCAACCCGTAGTGCTGAACCCGTGGTTGCGCTCGCTTGTGTTGAGGCAATATAGACACTCATGTTGGCAATTTCTTCAGGGGTTGCAAAACGCTTAAGTAGCGTTGATGGACGGTTCTCATCTAAGAATACGCCTTCCATCTCCTCCGCTGAGACGCCGCGCTCATCCGCCAGTTCTTGCATCATGGCTTTTGCGCCCTCGGTTCGAGTCGGTCCTGGCAAAATACTATTCACTGTCACACCGCTGCCCGCTAACACTTTGGCAAGACCACGTGATACGCCTTGAATAGCTGCTTTAGTCACGCCGTAGTGCACCATTTCAGCTGGGATATTCAATGCCGATTCACTAGAGATAAACTGAATACGACCCCAACCTTTTTCCTTCATTGCTTTTGCATAATGCCGCGACAGACGGACACCGCTCATGACATTAATTTGGAACATCTCCTCCCAAGCATTGTCATCAATATCAAAGAAAGGGGTGGCGCCATAAATCCCTAGATTGTTCACTAAGATATCTACTTCTGGCAAGGTGTTGATAATTGTCTGACAGCCACCAGCCGTCCCCGCATCAGCAACAATGCCTTTTATATTATTGGCATCATTAACAGCATCAGCTTGTTGAAGCTGTTTGATCGCCTCATCAACGCCAGCTTGATCGCGACCAACGATAGTGACTTGTGCGCCAGCTTTGGCAAGACCTGTTGCAATAGCGAGGCCAATACCCGCAGTTGAACCTGTGACGAGTGCTGTTTTTCCATTAAGGTCGATGTTCATAATATTTCTCCGTTTATAAATAATTTTTGTCTATGTATGTTTGCTGCTTTGTGAGTATCAGTTTATAAAGAATTAAATGAATATCAGATTAATAAATTTAGCCAAACTGAAAGGCTGAAATCTGAGTTTTCATGACTTGCTGAGAATATGTTTTCTTACCTCTATCTGTTCCTGCTGCCCCTACGGCAACCATTAAAGGTAGCAAATGCTCCTCCGCACCTAATAGATGAGAATCCAATGCATGAGGTGCCTCTGGCCAATTAGCAAGCGCTGCAAAGCGCTCATCTGCATTAGCTGCAACTGCTGTCGTTAGCCACTCGTCAAATATTACTGACGGTGCGGTAAAACTCGAATCACCATAGCCGCGCATATTATGAAAGCTCATACCACTGCCTACGATCAACACGCCTTCATCACGTAGTGAGGCAAGCGCTTGGCCCGCTCTTAGATGTACTTT
Organism: Psychrobacter okhotskensis; assembly: GCF_013248965.1. GTDB lineage: Bacteria > Pseudomonadota > Gammaproteobacteria > Pseudomonadales > Moraxellaceae > Psychrobacter > Psychrobacter okhotskensis. Next base: position 65,938 of record NZ_JABRVQ010000020.1, read on the forward strand.
TGGGTCTAAATCATGACGCAGAGATAGCTGTACTACTGGAATATCGGCGTCAGGGAACATCAGTTTCAGTGGAATAAACACCCCATGATCAAAACCTCTGGAACTGTCCTGCTTATTGCTTAAACCAGCATCGATGAGCAAATGACCAATTCGCTCAGCCAGTACTGGCGCACCAGCTGCTGGATAAGTCAGCTGATACGTATGCTCAGGGAAGCCAGAGTAATCATAAATCAGCTCAGGCTGCTTGCTGGCAGTAATACTAAACTCCCGCGTTTGCCAATGGGCACTGACTATTAAAATAGCTTTGGGACGCTCTGGCAAACCATTTGAGCTATTAGTTAAAAAGTCAGCCATCTGATCCCAAGTGTCTGCTGGTTGCCAATCCATAAAAAAACAAGGCCCGGCACCATGAGGTATAAACAATACAGGTTGCTTGACTGTGGTTGATTCATTATTCATGAACTTTACTCCTTTATCTTGCTAAATATGTTCAGGCCCTGTGGGCACGATTCCATTGGGATTTAACGCTTTGATAGAGTAATAGCCTGCTTTGATGTGCTTGATACTCACCGTCTCTGAAATGCCATCAAGCGCTAAGATTCGTAGCATATAAGCATGTAGAGAACTCATATCTTTGATCAAGTTACGGTTGCATTTAAATAGACCGTGATAAGCGGCATCAAAACGTACTAAAGTCACAAACAGTCGAATATCTGTTTCCGTCAGCTGCTCACCAAATAGATAATGACGACCATCACTCAGGCGCGCCTCAAGCATATCTAAGGTGTCAAATACTTGCTGATAAGCTTCTTCATAAGCCCCTTGTGTCGTCGCAAATCCTGCTTTGTATACGCCGTTGTTTAAATTCTCATAGATAACTAAGTTTAGGGCTTCGATATCATCAGCAAGCTCTTTTGGAAACAAGTCAACGTAATTTGGCACGAGTTCTGTAAAAGCGGTATTTAGCATACGTAAGATATCAGCAGACTCATTATTAACGATAGTATTGGTTTTTTTGTCCCAAAGCACAGGTACAGTCGCGCGTCCGGTAAATTGAGGGTCTGCTTTGGTATAAAGTTGATGAGCAAATTGGGCATGATTAATAGGATCACTGTCAGCACCGTCAAAGCCACCAAACTGCCAGCCTTGATTGCCAAGCTGCGGATTGACCACGGTAATATCGATTATATCTTGCAGACCTTTTAACTGACGTGCCATCAAGGTACGTGAGGCCCAAGGGCAAATCAGCGCTACGTATAGATGATAGCGGTCTTTTTCTGCTTTAAAGCCCCCAGTACCCGTTGGTCCTGCTTGTCCATCAGCAGTAATCCAATGACGGAACGATGAGGTTTGACGAATAAAACGCCCTTGTTCGTCTTCTGCTTGTACCGGTTGCCAGTCTTCAGTCCAATTGCCATTGATTAACATAATACTTACTCCTAGTCAGATGATTGCTTTTAAAAAGCATGACCCTACTTTACCATCAACATAAAAAAAGAGTAAGATAGGTGATATTGATTAATTAACAACATATCGTTGATAATGGCTTTATTGTTCAATTTCGATAGTTAAAGAAAAACAGGGCAAAATATGGATAGAATCGATGCGATGCGTGCCTTTGTAGCGGTGGTGACCGAAGGCAGCTTTACTAATGCGGCAAATACTCTGCAACTGTCACCTCAATTGGTGAGCAAATATGTCTCTAAGTTGGAGGAGCAGCTAAATAATCGTCTGCTGAATCGTACCACCCGTAAAGTAAGCCTCACCGAAGCTGGTAGTCATTACTTTGGTCATGCGCAGCAGATTTTATTGAGTATGGATGATATGGAGTCGCAACTAAGTGGTTTGCAGCAAAACCCTAAAGGTGTGTTGCGCATAAGTGCGCCAGTATCTTTTGCTTTAAAACATATGGCTAAATTAGTCACTGACTTTCAGATCCGTTATCCATTGGTCACAGTCGATCTACAATTGACTGATCGTAAAGTCGATATTGTTGAAGAAGGGTTTGATATTGCACTGCGTATAGGTCAACTGAAAAGCTCATCACTTATTGCGAAGGAAGTGGCACCTATTCGTGTGGTTCTGTGTGCGTCGCCTGAATATTTGAAAAAGCATGACACACTCGATAAGCCTGAAGATTTAGAGAAACATCGCTATTTACATTATAGCTATATGAACATGGACGCGAAGGAAGAGGTCTACCAATTATTAAAGGCGAAGATTCTCAAGCAAGGTAGTGAGTTTCTTAGTAATAACGGTGATGTGTTGGTAGAAGGAGCTATTGAAGGTGCAGGATTGGTATTACAGCCGACATTTATTGTCAGTGAAGCAGTTAGCAGTGGCAAGCTGGTGATAGTATTGCCTGAACTTGAACCTAAACGCTTAGGTTTATATGCCGTCTACGCCCATAGAAAGCTACTACCGCACAAAGTCAGGTGTTTTATCGATTTTATGGAAGACTATTATGGAGCGCCGCCTTATTGGGATGAGTCTATAGCCAAAAGCCAGTTGCTCAGTAATACGTGAGGCACTGGATAACTAGCTTCTCCTAAGATAGATGCGGCTTGCTATTTTTTATGCTACTACACTTTACAGCGGTTGAGATATTGCTGTTAGTATCCGCTTGTAACTATCCCCTAAACTAACACAGCGATTATTTTATTGGGACGTTATGAATCCACGTATTTTTTAAGTCCAGCGCAAGCACATATCACTTGGATTCTAAAGGGCGTTGATGGTATTGAAAAAGACTATGAGCATTTTTCGCCACCATTTTTGTTAGCCTTGGACGAGGTGTATAACAAAATTCGCAATCTAAATTACCGCTACATGCCTGCTGGTACGTTGTTCCCTGAAGAGGTGCAGCAGTACGACCTCTATATCATCCGTGAAGCATTAAGTAATGCCATTGGTCATCAAGACTATCGTCTGGGTAGACTAGCTGACTTTGATAAGATGCTGACTAATAAATTACCGCAAGTACTAAATGATAAACAGCGTAAAAACAAGGTGCGTAATCTATTACAGAAAATGTGCCGTGATAGCCTAGTGGCTTCTAAAGATCAAACTTGGTATCTTGCAGATAGCTAGAAGTGGCTAAACGTAGCTAGATGCGGTTAAGGACAGCCTAGATTCAAATAAGAAGTGCAACGTTTTAAAAGAATGAGTTGAAGAGTAAGATGTGCCGTGTTGCATTTCAAACTTCAACTCCTACATATCAGAACGTTATGAAACACT
>NZ_JABRVQ010000021.1 GCF_013248965.1 Psychrobacter okhotskensis
TTAGGGCTTAAACGAGGTTCACTTAAACTTTTAGCATAAGTCCAACCTTTATCTTGTAGTTCTTTAAAGAAAGCCATCATTTTCTGATAGGCATCTTCGTCTGATATACCGCTTACTTTATGGTTGAATAAAAAGCCAAGATTGACTTTCGAGAGTTTGTAATTTGCTTGTTTGTTATCGTCGTAAGCCAAGACTGACATAACACCGTCAATACTTAACTCACCATTAGGATATTTAATAATGACAGTAGGTTCTTTATATCTTGGAAAATCATAACCTTGAAAAGTAACGCCCATAGGTTGAGCGTCCGCTTCTTGAAAAGCTTTATACTCAGGGTTGGCATCGTATAACTCTTTAGCAGTCATGTTTAATGAAATTTCTAAAGGTTTATCAGGCATTATAGGGGTTACCTTATCTTGGGCATTACAAGCTGTTATAAAGAAGCTTAAAAACAAAACGTAAGCAAGTTGTAGATAGTATCGCATCGTGTTTTTCTTTTAGTTGAATGGATAAAATTTATCAGGTTTATGATACCAGCCTGCCATCGTTTGGAGTTGGCTTAACATGTAACTCTCTTCTGTTTGCATTAACCCATGAAATTTCTCTGCTGCTTTTCTAATCCAATTCATACGGCTTTCATAACTATACAATAAAATATCTGATTCTGGTTTAGAGACATACTTGTCATATTTAGGGTCGTCTTTATTTTCAGGATGACTGCCACGATAACGATACGTTGGGTACACCGTGACTTGCGGTACATTACAAGTATTTGAGAAAAATAGCTTAACCTCAGGTGCTAGTCCACCTGCTAATTCCATTGCATTAATCTCACGCTTATGCCGCCATTGTTCATAAATTAAGGGTTGAAGGACTTTTCCTTGTTCATGTTGAGCGATAATGAGTACATTTTGATATTGAGCTTGAGCTCTTTGTGATTTAACTTTATCACTTGAAGGAAGTTCTTCGAACTTTCTAACTTCAGCAAACCCTGCTTGAATATGTTCGTTGGTCTTTAAATAATTAATCTTAGGCAAAGATTTTGCTGCCCAATCGGCTTTATTTATTGCCGTTTTTATTTGTGGAACGAGGTTATTTGAATGTCGTTTACTTATACAGTTAAAGAAAACTTTAGACCCATAACTACTATAGTAATGATGCCATCCCGCAATATCTTGGAACAGCCAAAAGTTACCTTGTCCAAACCAATCACTAGCAGTGACTGCAATACCGTGTTTAGTTACTGTAAGAGTCCAATGCTCCAAAGTGCAAGCTACCGTTTTACTAGCGAACGCACCTAAAGCCATCCAATAAAAACGACCTTTTTTACGTGGATCTCCATTCTTTTCAGTTTCTAAATAAAACCTAGCATATGTACCTGCAATACGTCGTGCTCTTACACTATAACTGTCCACGAAGTTGTAAGTGTTATTTGAGACCTTTTCGCTCATACGCTCTAGGCAAAACTGCTGAGAGACAGACCATAACTCTTCGCAGGTACAAGCTTTCGGTGTACAGCTATTTATAGTTGTATTGGTTTTCGCTTTAGTAACCATGCCTTCACCCTATTTATTATTATTTAAAAAAGTAGACCAGACTAGTTGCATCTTCAGTTCATCTTCCTGATCTCCCGAATCTATACGAGGCGTCTTACCCTCAATATCTGATTCTGATTTTATATTTACATTTTTACCCGTTAATAGATATTTCATATCAGGCAATGGATTACCCATTGGGTCAACCAACTGAATCTGCTCATCAAAGAACTCTTTTTCTACTAACTTATCAAAAGGTAGCCGCGATAAATAACTACTATCAATCCCCCCACCAGCCTTACTATGCTTACCAGCCTTCTCCGTAAACTGCTTTGCCGCTATCGTAATATCACCACCATCAAGCGTGATACTAGCTCCACCAGCCGTTAGCGTAATTTTATTCGTCGCTACCACTTCAACGGCTTTAGTCGAGGAGGCGATGTTTATATCCTGCTTAGCCGTGGCTTCAAGCTTGCCTGTATGTGCAGACAGAGTAATATTGTCCTTGCTATTTGTCATACTAAACTGACCATCGGCTATGATATTGAGTGATTCGCTACTGACTTGATGATGACTATCGCCACTACTAATACTCATATCTTGCTGAGTAGTGCTAATCATCTCGCCCATAGTTCTATGAATAATGGTATCGTCGCTCACATAGCTTATGTCAGCTGCGCTATCTATCAGCGCGAATGGCATTGTTTGATGGGTATTGGTTTGTTGTTCTTCTGCGATAGTCTCAAGTTGCGTCTTAATCGCGTTATGATCTTTGACGTTATGTCCAAGACCTGTTGCCAGTTGCGTTAAACGTTCAGTTAAGTGATGACCACCAAGAGCAGTCTGGGTCAGAGTCGGTGTATGCTGCTGATAGTTATGTTGTCCAGATTGCGTATGAGTTTGCGGTTGAGTGGAAAGGACGAGGGCTTCGCCTGATTTTATATTGATTTGAGCGTTAGTAGCCGCATTGATACCTTGACGTTTGGTGGTTTCTGATGGATTGATAACCCCCATTTTTAGACTGGCAGATATCCCAGCACTGTCTACTTTTAGCTGAGAGTACGCTTTTTCTGTACGGTGATCAGTGATCCATTCCGATAAACCGTTACCCGTGTTGCGATAACCGCTTTCGACTGCTTGTTCGTTATCCGTGGCAAATAGGCTAGGGCGACTTGATGATAATAAGCTACCCGTATTAATCAGATGCTCGCTATCCCCGATAGACTGCATCAGGGTTTGGTCGTCCGCTCGATGGGTGAAGTGTGTGCCATAGTTAGCGCCAGCTTGTGCCTCAAGGCGATTGATAGGCTGAGATGGACTATCCAGTAAATAGCTGCGCGTGGGCGTCATATGATTGCGGCTATCGATATCGCTTTGCGCTTCGGTGATACCTGTCATCGGCGGTAGAGATCGCCTACTATAAAGCGATCCGACCCACGGGGTATCAGCGGTAATGAGGCTCAGCTGGGTTAAGTGAATGCCAGCTGCTAATGTTGACGCATGACGCTGTTGGTGGCGTGAGCTTTGGGTCAGCCCTGTGACATGCGCTAGACTATTGCGAGCCAGATGCACGATATGGGTAGCACGGTAGTGTTGATTGAGCGCACTGTGATCGACAAGCATAAAAGTATCAGCAACATTCAAATCCGTGGCATGGGCGAGGGCGTGATAGACGCTATATCTGCTTTGATGGCTGTGAGCGACTATGCTTGCCTCATCTATAGTTTCAGTATCGGTTACTGGTGCAAAGGCGGCTGGGCTATCTAAAGTGAGTGAATGACTACTCGTTTGATTGTTTTCTTTATCCCCATTATTGCTCGTCGCAATATCGGCTGACTGGGTTGGGTGTGCGACATTTGCTGCATTGAAGCGCTGCATCGTTACTGAGTTTGGTTGGGTGATGACCTGCTCACTGATGGCCAAGACAGGGGCATGGACACGGTCGTGTAATATTTGTTGATAGCGTAATGCGCCAATATTTAGGCTGACGCCATCGCTATCGCTGGGATGGGCGGAGGTGATAATGAGCTTTGGCAGGCTGTGATCGTCCGTTTGCTCATGGCGCAGATAAGCCGTCAGCCCTTGACGCGCGAGGCGCTCACAAATATGTGACCAATGACTCATTTGCCACTGAGTCATACGAGCGGGTATCCAGTTCGTATCATTTTCACCGTTGCTGCTGTCATCGACCACGTCCACATCTAGTGTGCTAAGGCGCTCTGAGACCATAGTGAGAACAGATAAATTGGTGTCTATTTGACTGTGTAGATGCTGATGCAAGCGATAGGTAATCGGCTGTGCCAGCAGACGGTAATAGCCATAACTGCCATCATGATCCAATTGACGAATGGCTGTGATATAGAGATGACGATAGGTCAATCCGCTCGGCGTATCAAAGCTCAAGGTTAATGCACTACCGATTAAAGCCGTCAACGGTGTGAAAGGGGGATGATGGCGCTCATGGATATAGACGTGTAATAGATAGGTATCAATACCGTGCTGCTCTTGCTGGTGACAGCCGTTCGGGTTCAGCTGAGCGATGATGTGTGCTTCCTCATGAGCATGAGTCAGTTTCTGAAGCCACGCTCGGTGAGCCGCCATATCTTGTCGAGCACTGGCGTAAGGGGCTTGGCTATTGCTTTCAATCGCATACAGCCTATCAGGGTGCATCGGAAGCACGGTGTTGGTCAAGCGTAACATAGGGGTAGTCCCTCTTGTGTCAGAGACGGCATCATAAGCATTAGTGCTTAGCTGCCATAATCAACGTATATAGCAGCGTTATTCACCAAGGTTGAATTCGATCCGGCGGTTACGAGTGCGTCCTTCTTCATTGTCATTACTCGCGATAGGATCAGCGTCACCTTTACCAGCGGTACTTAGACGGGCCGCATCAATGTTACGACCGATGAGGTATTGCTTAACTGCTTCGGCACGCTTGTTAGATAAGACCAGATTGGCACTTGGGTTGCCCACATTATCAGTATGTCCAATGATGGTCACTGGTTTATCGCCAACTCGCTGCAGGACGCCTGCCATATCGTCTAGAATACCCAGTCCCATTGAGGTCAACTTCGCGCTGCCGGATTCAAACTCGACAATACGGTTGCCCAAGGTGTCATCGATAAGTCGCTGCTCACCTTCTACGACGACCAATTGATTTTCTAATTGGTAAAGATCGGTGAGGCGCGTGTGTATCCGGTTTTGGATGGCTTGCTTTTGCTCAATGCTGCTCACCTTGCCATGCAAGCTAATGGTAGTCCCATGAATATCAATACGACCCTGACGGATATTGGAGATATCACTATCGATAATAGCGGTCGCTACCTGTTGCCAGTTGGTCGGTATGCTAATGTTAGAACGCACTTCGATCTCATCTCTGACGGGCTTGTTAGGGTATTGCGCCTTTAGCTTTTCAAGGAGTTGCTGCTTATCCGAGCTGGTAGCCACGACACCTTTAATGACCACGGGCACATCTTCAGGGCTATTATTAATATGAGCATCATTATGAGCCGCAAACACCGCAGCACTCATAGACAAAGTAACAGCTGCGAATAATAGGCTTTTTTTACGATGTGTTAATTTAGGTATTGTGGTTGAGACTTGGGCTAGCATAAAAATACCTTTTTTAATCTTACTGTTATTGAGAGCATGCTTGTTAACGACCAATTATCGAATAGCTACTGTGCCAAGAAGGTTTTTTTAAACAGTTGTCTAGTATCGTACAGATAAAGGTCATCTTGCAACAATATTTTGTTAAACCGAGTTAAGCCGATATCTTCATCGATATAGCTTTGTGTCCAGTCACTATGAGCAATGATTACCCAATCATCGGGATGACTGTCCTCACTACTTGCCAGCTGGCTAAGCATGCGACCGTCCGGCTTGGTAAAGCTCAGTAGTAGGCGGTAGCAGCTCGAAACTCGGTACAGATACGTATTCAGATAGAGCTGGTGTGGCTGATAAAAACCGCTAATAAGATCATGCCAAAAAGTCGCCATATGTATGGCGTTTTCTCTGTCAGAGGTCAGAGTCCAGTATATGGCTTTATTCAGACCGCTAAAGCCTTTGCTATAAGTCGGTAAGAATAACAAGCCTGTGGCTATGATTTGTTGTATCAGTTGTGATTTACTGATGTTCATCAATATCGCGATGTCGTGCAATGTGGTGGTATTGATAAAATCGTAATAGTGGGTACTGGCGTTTTTATTGACGGTAAGCTGACCGTCGTTCAGACCCGCCATAACCTCAGCGCTATCGGTTTTAGACTTGGCCACGCTCAGGACTTCATAAGTCTCATTCCACAGCGTTAACGACTTAACGGGAAGATAGTTCATCCAGCTTTTTGGTTTATCGAGATGAAGCACACCAAAACCGATAAGCGGATAGTTTCTATGGCTACTGTCATGGCTAGGAAGCAGGACGCCAGTAATAATCTCGTTAGATACCGTATCTACGTGACTAAAGTTCAAAAAAGCAATGTTGTTCGTCGGTGGGCTGTCTATCAACGAGTCACTCGCGTCACTGAATAAGTTTTCTGATATCGCCAAGGCTTGACTGACCCATTGATCAATCGCATTGGTCTCAGCGATATGAGCGCGCGCCCTGATAAAGTCTCCACGAGCTGGTAATTTGCCAAAATAAACTAGGGGTAGTGATTCAGGAGTCATGGCGTTGGCTCCCGCGGTTCAGAGGTAGCCGTAGTTGGAGACGAGGCAGTTTGTGCGCCATTGCCACTATTGTCCTCGGTGTTCTGAACGTTACTCGTGATAGCACTGGTATTAGCATCTGTATTGGCGTCTGTACTAGGAGCCAAGTTCAACACGCCTGCTACTGGAGGGGCTGTGCTCGTTTGCTCAGTATTTTGACCAGTTGATTCACGAGCATTATTGTTATTAGGGGTATTAGCCGCTGCGCTATTATCCGTAACAGGTCTTGCCGTACGTGTGACCCCAAGGGCAATCACCTCGTTAGGGAGCTTCATACCAGTAAAGGGGTTGTTAGAGCGCCCTTGACTGGCTGTGCTACTGCTACCACTGATGATTCTAAAACGTACCGGAATAGTGATGCCATCACCTGACCATGCCATCTCAAAGATATTGTCGCCAAGCTCAGTGCGGCGGGCGCTATTAATCAGCCTTTCAACGCCAAAGCTACCAGCTTCCTCAAATATGGTGTAATCCCTGCCATCGTAGTTTTTGGCTCTGATGCTGGCTCCTGGTTGGCTACTTGGATTTGGCCATACAAACGTCGTCCATGCTTGCGTACCCATACGATAACGCAGCTGCTGTCCATCAACGACGATCGTATATTCGGTCAAACCGCTAACCGGTAAAGGCATGATTTGGAATGTGGTTTGATTGGCAGTGGCACTGCCACCACTCGCACCTGACGTGCTTCCAGCATTGCCACCAGTATAGTTGACAAAATATCTGCCAAAATCAGCGACGAACTTAGGATTCAGACCTAAGCCTGCACCATTCCAAATTTTACTTGAGATTTGGTCGCCTCGGCGGATGATAAAAGGCGATAAGGTTTCGTTAACGAACTTGGCGACATAGCCATCTTCCCCAAAGAACTGTCCAATTTCAGCAGGGGTTGCCTCCAAGTTAGCATTGGCGGTAAATGGATATTTATTGCCCAAGTTATCCAAAAAGGGCTTGTATACTTGTGCTTGCCAGACTTTATTAATCTCAGCCTTAGTCGGGGTGAGGAGCATCGTAAATGAGCGAGTTAGCGGCTCGCTTAGCAATGGACGTACCAGCTGTTTTATTTCAGAGTTGGCTTGGCTAAGTATTTGCTCATCTAAGATCTGCAAGGACTTGGTCATCTCTGAACCTTCAGTGCTGAGCGTTTGCGAAGCAAATAACAAGGCATCAGGACCGATATCATCGCTACGGGCTATGTTATTGAACCGCGTTCTAATATCTCCTAAGCTTGCCAAATAGTTATCCAATAGCGATAAGTCTTGATTGTCTTCTCTTGGGGTGACTAGGTTGTGTATTGAGGAGAACTCCTGCGCTACCATGCCGGTACTGGCAGGGACGGCTGCCGCTTCATTGGTACTGTTATTACTGCCATTATTCATCGCCGCTTCTGCTTGACGAAGCTCAGCTGGGCTTTGACGCAGGATCGTTTGCTTGAACCAATTGACAAATGAGCGCCGAGAGTTGGAGCCATTCGCTGCGGGTTGGTTTGCGGCTTTATTGTCCCACTGGGTCTGACGATCTACCGTCTCAAATAGTGTTTTTAGCGGTGATTCGGTGGCGTTAGACAGCTGATTTAATAAGAGCGCATGATCGTCAAAGCCTTTACTATCACGGATATAGACCTGTGATAAAAAGCGCTTCCACTCAATGATGTACTCTTGTTTGTAGCGATTGACCAGATATTGACGGATTTGCTCAGGGCTGCCTGTCAGCGTCAAATCATCTTTGCTACTGGTCGCAAGTACCCAATCGTCGGCAACCACTCTATTGGTAGCAGCTTTATCGATCTCATCACTCACGAACGATTCCCATGCTTGCTTGGTAAAGGTACCGGAGATCACATAACTGCCTAGCAGTACTTCATTGGCACTGTCTTGGGTGATTTGTGCGACAGTCACCGATGGAAAGCGAGCAGAGGAGCGCATTTTAATTTCAGAATAGACACGCTCACGGGCAGGCTGGCCTTTACTGGCTTTAGACAACGTCGTACGGGTTTTATCCACCAGTCCCAAGTCATTTTGAATCAATGGAAAGGCGGGGTCGTCGACATGAGCAAGCGTAAAGCTTAAGATGCGCTCAGCCTGACGAATCATCTTGTCACGCGGCATATCAGCACGGTTGGACTCAAGCCAAGTGCGCCAAAAACGTGTCATCTGATCGCTCAAATGGCTGGTTTCTAAGTGCTCATGATTGCCCAGCATCAGATAAGCTTTCAGCGCATTATAAGCATCCTCTACGTCGGTAGGGTCAGATTGTATATAAGCGTCGTTGCTCACGGTTTCGGATTCGACTGCTGAGGTTGCTGCCTCCTGCACTTTTAGATCTGCCGCATTCGTATTGACGTCGGTCAAAAACCTTTCAATGTTCTGTTTGGTAGGCGCTAACACGATAATGCCTACACCATTATAATATTCAGATAGCAGTTTTTTCTTGAGCTTATCTCCTTGATATAACCCAAAGCTCAGCGACAACGGACGATCCTCGTCGTAGCCTTCGAGTTGCTCTATTCGGCTTTGCAGGATAGTAAGCGACTCAAGTTGCGACTGCAAATCACCATTAGCATTTTTTTGCATCAGCGCGACTTGCTGCAAGTCAGCTTCTACGCGTTCAGTCAATTGCTTGTTATTGGCATAAGACCAAGTCCATAAACCAACTGCTGTACATAGCACCACCACAGAGGCTAGGGTGGCTAGCGCGCGATGGCTACGCTTGTTGCGGTTTTTATGTTGTTTGACCAAATGCTTGTCTTTTAAGATGACTTTAGAAAATAAATCATGCAAGAAGTAAGGCTTGTCGGCGGCTTCTTGCTGAGCACTTAAAGGCACTGCAGGTGGTTGCAAGTCGTAATTTTGCACCATTTGTAAGGTCATTTGACTGCTGACTTGCCCTTCTTGTAAGGCACTGGTGAAGTAAAATCCGCGTAGTATGGGCTTAAACTGAAAAGGGTTGTCTTCGAATAAGGCGTGCATCAGCGTTCTAATCATCGGCCGTAATGATTGGAACTCCATGGGAAAAGTCATCAGACTCGGAGATACCGTACGTTGGTGACGCAAAGACAACTTAGTGGTGCTAAGATCTTTTAGACCGTTAACCAGCACGCCAAAATGCTCTTCAAACACATCGCTGATATTGATGCTATCAGGGTCTTCGGGATAGGGAATCGTCGCGCCCCATACTTGCCCGCGCTCTTCTTGCTCGTAATCATTAAAAAAGTCACGGAAGCCTGATACCAAATCCATTTTTGTGAAGACCACATAAACGGGGGCATAAACTTCTAATTGCTCTGTTAAATCTTGCACACGGCTACGCAGGTTTTTGGCCAAGTCTAGTGCGTAACTGGGGTCATTTTTGGTAAGCTCAGCGATACTAACGGCGATAATAATACCGTTGATAGGCGCTTTGGGGCGGTTCTTCTTCAATAGGTTTAAAAACGATAGCCATTCTGAGCGGTCATCTTCGTAGGCAGAGTAGCGTCCTGCGGTATCGAGTAGGATGCCTTCAGTAGAAAAAAACCAATCACAGTTACGAGTACCGCCGACACCTTGTACCGACAGCTTGTTGGTTTTTTCCATAAACGGGAATTTTAGCCCAGAGTGAAGTACCGCCGAGCTTTTACCCGCTGCTGGGTTACCAATGACCATATACCATGGCAACTCGTACAGTGCAGCTTTGCCAGTTTGATCGCCAATTTTAGACTTGCGAATGGTCTTAATAGCGTCTTGCATTTGCTGACGTAAGGCCTGTACTTCTTGTGCATTCTCGTCTTTAGCAGCACTACTATTGGCACTATTAGCGCCTTCATCGTTATTGTCTTCTACTAAATCTGCGAGCTCAGCGGCCGCCTTTTTACGCTTTTTCCACCAGTAGTAGCCAAACCACGCTAGTAGCAGACAGGTTATGGAGACACCGATAATGACGAAGAAGGTTTGTAGCGCGACATAATCATAGAGTAAGACCAGAGCGACTATGATAGCTAAGACCAATAACACTCTTGGATTGTAGATGAGATGAAAAAACCTTGAGAACATGCCTGCTACCTAATGTGATCTTGAAATAATAGAGAGTCATCATTTCATCATAAACAATGACTGATATAAGCGATAAAACGAGCAATATTAACTGAACTAAAAGTGGCTAAAGTGTTTGGTTGGGCTCTGCAAGCCACAACATACAGCGGTGCTTATGTTGGGTAATAAGGAGTTTAATGTCAGACTCCTGTGGCTGTTCTTTGGTAGCGCTGACCAACAGTGCGAGACTTAAAAAAGGCTGTAACCATGAGTTCAGAGGCATATAATGCCCTAAATGGTGGTCATTTACTAGCGCCCCTTGCGCTATAAATTCATCGATAAATGTCATAAGTAGGGATAAGTCGTAAGGTTGTGTTGATGGATTAATGTCTGACAAGAGGGTGATGCTATTTTCGCTTAACGCATCTGTCATTGTTGTTTTATTGTCAATGGCCTGCGCTGACTTTTTTTCTTCTGCCTTGGTTTTGTCGTCATGGCGATCTAATAGAGCAAATGAATTATCTAGTAACAGCTGTTTTATCGTTTTCAAATTTGCTAAATAATGCTGGCGAGTATTGCTATAAGCCTGCTGCGTCACCTCAGCGGCCATACTACTGGCATCATTGGGTAGCGCCTCGCCAATTTCAGTCATGGAAAAACGTACCTTGTGATCTAGATCGAGAAGGTCTTTGGCGGCTTTGTTATAGAAAATCAGCAATATACCGGCTTCGGTAGGCAAGAGATTGGAGGCGTTGTCTACGTATAAGTTTGCTTCAAGCCATTGCTCATTAATCTGTGAGTCGACGGTGATAAAAAGACAAATCTCGGGGGTCGCAGCTTTGGTCAGAGCAATAAGTTGCCCGTGAATAAATTGCAGCGGCTGATAGGTCTCGCTATCAGCACCGTCATGGCTATTATGAAAAGAGTCTGTATGACGAGGATTTTTATCAGCGATGATGGTCTGAATAGTGAGTAGCTGCTCGGGAATACCATAGGTTGCCAATTGCTGTTTTAGCCTTTCAACCAGATAATTAGCATCAGCCAGCTCAGGAATAGACAAATAAACAGACAGCGTAGACAATGAGATAACGGGAAGGCTATCCTCTGCAGAGGAGTCTTCTGTTGTGCTCGCGATGTAGTGTTGCTGCCATTCTGGATGGATATTCAGCGCTGAGTTTGGCTCATGGATATTTTGTTGCATAATGCGCTCAAAATGCTGAGCCAGTACACTTAGTGCATCATCACTTGCGGTAAGTTGATTATCAATCAATGCCCATAGACGCAAGGTTAGCTCATTTAGGCTTTCAGCCGCGTCTTCAGGATATGCCTCGTTATCTAGCTCATTATCGTAAGCGTAGAGCGCTGTTTGTTCGGTGATCACACCCTCAATCGGCTTGGTTAATATTGGTAAGCCGTCAAAGTCTGATAGCGCTTCACTCAATACCGTGAGATCGTTATCATTGTCTATGATTTCAGGCCAATCAATCCCTTCGGGTAGACAGATACTGCTATCTATAAACAATTGATAAGAATCGATAGGTGGCGTCTTTATTTTTTTGCTTATTTTCTGAGCTGGCGCTAGTTCTTCTGCTTCTGATTTTTTTTGTCGCCATCTAATAAACACGATAAAGCCAAACAAAATTATTGGAATAATCACAAACCATAGCAGCAGTCTTGCAGAGGTAAGTTGCAGCGTATTATCTTTAAAGTACATCCAAACCAATAACAGATAAATGACTAAAAAAAGTGCAAGAGCATAGCGCCCGTAAGTTATTAGCTTTTTTACGCCCACTTGCCATACCCCTTATCTACATAATTTTATTAGAGGTAGTTTATGGTATTTGAAGATTTCTCGCTACCATGTATCATTACTTTGCTTGGTTAATTAGCATAAGATGGTTTTTCTTCTCGATTTTTGCTCATCGCCATGCTATATCACTAGTCAATATAGCCAGTTAATAAAAAATACAATTAAGTTGGGTTTTTTATAAAAAAATATCTCATCTGTCTATATAATAGCCAGCTACGACATGCTGATGGCTGAACATTAGTATTTTCCAATATTTTGCCCGCTGTTTTTCTTTATGCCTCACTGTGCCATTATTTTCCTTATGATTTATTTGGTCGTTATCCTTTTTACGCTTGTCTCCATTACAGTGATTATCATGCTTTTTGATCGTCAGCTGTATGAGCGACTGTTTGATAAGGTGAGCACTGTTTGGCAAGGCGTCTCGGTGATCAAACTTCAACGCCCCACGCTCAAGCTACCAGTTCTGCCACGTATCTCGCCTAACAGCATTCCTATTGTTCCTGCTTTATCTGTTTTAGCCATTCTTACGACGACAGTGGGGTGTTATTTTCTGATTATGCATAACTCTCTTGAGGTTTATCATGCTCAAGATGATTCGTTGAATACTGCCAACTCGCAAATCAGTCAATTACTGGTCGGGGAGCGATTGCGACCACCGCCTGCGCCGCCTGCTGAGCTTTTCGCTGAGCTAGAAGCAGAGATTGCCAGCTATCAAGCCACGCAAACCGACGAGGGCTATTGGCCGGAGGTGGCGACGGACGCGTCACCAGTACAAAGGCCTTTAATGCTCCCTGAACCTGACCTGTCTGATTTAAATACCCAAGACCACAGTACGGGCTACTCGGGTGATATTTTGGCATCGCATATCAGCAATGGGCACATTAACATCAGAAATGCTGACCGTAATTGGAATAAGATGAACTCTGAGTTTGTCCAACGGCTGTTGACTGTCTATAAGGTGATGAGTGATCAATATGGTTATGACATGGTGCTGCTAGAGGGCTATCGTAGTCCGGGAAGGCAAGCACGCTTGCTCAAAAAAGGCCCGAATGTCACCAAGGCAGGATCTTATAAGAGCTATCATCAGTTTGGTCTAGCAGGCGATAGCGCCTTTATTAGAAATGGTAAAATTGTGATTACTGAAAAGGATCCATGGGCGATGCAGGGCTACAAGTTATATGGTAAAGTAGCAAAATCGGCTGGACTAGTGTGGGGTGGCGACTGGCGTATGATGGATTTGGGCCATGTTGAGCTGCGCAAAAAAGGCGTGCTTGGTCGCCCGCAAATGGCAGAGATTTTGACCAGTCAATAACGACAATAACAAAGCAAAATACAGAAATAATATGGACAAATGTATGAAATTATCTATAGCGGCAGTGGCTCTTGGTTGGGTATTAACGACCACGCTATCAGGATGTAGCCTCAGTGGCGCTAGTAAGTCTGATAGTAATGCGTCTGTACTGGCTGGCAAGTCAGGTAGCAATAACGAAGCTTCCGTCATCGATAGCATGAAAGACGTTATTAGCCATAAAAGCACGGCAATGAATGAAGATTTACAAAACCTAAAAGCGCAACTAGAGCAACAGCAACAGCGGCTTGAGTCAATGAATGACGAGCAAAAAGCCTTGCAAGAACAGCTAAAACGTCAAAGTATTACTCTGCAAATTCTTCCTGCGGCTAATGCCAATGCTGGACGTGCCAAACAAGGCACTGCGAGTACGGCTTATATTGGATTTTTAGAAGAAGAGAATCAATTCGCCGAGGTAGAGGAGCGGGCTGCTAAAGAAGTTAGCGTCATTCCCAATCGTGCCACCAGTCTTAAGCTAAGTATTCCACAGGATGCACAGTTTATTGCCATCAAAGTTGGACTGAGACATACGCAGAAACGCTCGCAGGTATTGATACCACTTGATAGTATCGATTTTGACCAAGCGCTGGTTTTAAATATCGGCGCTTGTGATATCAATATCAAAGAAGGCGTCAATCCAGAGTTAGTGCCTGACTTTACCACCAAACTTAAATATTATCAGCAACCGCTGGTTAGCTGCTTGTAGGAGATAGCCTTGAGTAAACATAGAGTATTATGGGGAGAGGGACTGTTTTTAAGACCCCAGCATTTTCAGATTCAAGACAGCTATCATAACTCGCAACGTGCACTAAGTATGACACTGATACACCCTTATGCTTATGGCATAGCAGACGTGCAAATTGATAAACAATTACTAGAGAGCAATTTATTAAGCTTCCAAAGCATCTACGGTGTGCTACCAGACGGTACTATCTATCAAGCGCCACGTACCGATGCGCTGCCAAAGCCAATCACGCTTGATACTCACCGTAACGACGATGAGATATTCGTGTTTTTGAGCCTTGAGATTGTTCATAGTGGCGGTAGCAATATACAGACAGAGCAAAGCGATAACCCAGCACGCTATGTGAGAAATACGGTCGAGGCACAAGATCTGTACAGTCAAGCTGCCGAAGCGATGATCGATGTTATTCAACTGTCACCAAGCTTGCAGCTGAGCCATTCTGCTCAAGCGCCCAGTCAAGATACCGTCTCTTTGCTAGTTGCTAAGTTGCTGCGTACCACCCAAGGTGTCTACCAAGTGGACGAAGATTATATTGTGCCTAGCGTCCATATCACCAGTAATCCTGCATTGGTCAACCAAGTCTATCGCTTGATGACGATGATTAATACCAAGTCCACCTCTCTCTATGACCATCATCGTCAATCTAACAATGATTTGCTAGAGTTTCGCTCATCAGACATTGCGTCTTTTTGGCTTTTGCATACGCTAAATACCGCATACTCTCAGCTCAGCCATTTATACAATAATGCCAAGCTACATCCAGAACGGCTTTATGAGGCGCTATTGAATGTTGCCAGTCAATTGGCGACCTTTAGCTCATTATATAAAGTAGGTGATTTGCCCTCTTATCAGCATAACAATGCCAATGAGTCTTTTATCAGTATCATTTTGATCATTCGCGAACTGCTCAATACGGTGATTGCTAGCAACTTTATCTCTATTCCTTTGCGTCAAAATAAACCGTCTTACTACACAGGGGAGCTGAGCAGTGACAAGATTACTCGCAGCTCACAGCTGTATCTGTCGGTTAGCTCATCGCTACCGATGCATGAGCTCATTGATATCGTGCCAAGACGCTTTAAAGTGGCAACGCCAGACGCGGTAGAGAAGCGGGTACTATCAGCACTACCGGGGTCACCAGTCTCGCATGTCACCCAAGTACCTAGTGCGATACCGGTAAGACCAGGCTTTAGCTACTTCACTATCGAACCGGTCGGTGAGCTGTATGATGAGATGATTAAGTCTGAGTCTATCTGTATTTATGTACCGAACGGCTTTGATGACTTAAAAATAGAGCTGATGGCCATCGTGCAGTAGTTTTTCTGAGAAATGTTATGAATAAGGGTTTATGAGAAATTGATGTTTATATCTAAAATACCTCACTCAATTTTTGCTTATGGATAATCTTTAACCAAACCCTTTTATTCAGTTGTATTTCAAATAATTAGTATTAGGAACGATCATGTCAGCAAACAATTCAACGGGTTCTGCGCCTTCATTGCTAGATTCAGGCGAGGTGGCATCAAAAGTATCAGCGAATGGCCTTGATAGACGCATCAGCAGCCAGTCGCTGGTTGATATCATGTATGACGGCTTTTACTTGGTTTTCTTATTGCGTAATCATTATTTTAGTACCGAACCGCGTAAGTTCCGTCAAAAAATATACGAGTTTTTAGATAAGTTCGAAATGAACGCTCGTAAAAAGGGCTTTTTGTCAGAAGATATTCACGAAGCCAAGTACGCTTATTGTGCGCTGATTGATGAGACAATCATGACGTCGCAAGAGCCAGAGTTTCAAACGTTAAAGGATGCTTGGGAGCTAAACCCTTTACAGTTAGATTTGTTTGGCTCGCAAATCGCTGGCAATGAGTTCTTTGAGCGCTTAGATGGTCTGCGCGAACAAGGGGAGAGGCGTCTGCCAGCGTTAGAAGTCTATCATTATGCGATGTTGCTTGGCTTTCAAGGAAAGTATCGTTTAGAGGCGCCAGAAAAGATACGCTATCTTATCTCGCGTTTGGGTGATGAGATTGAGCATTTGCGTGGTAATAAAAACGAGTTTTCGCCATTTTGGGCGATTCCTGATCAGATTAAGCACACACTGACCAGTGAGACACCGCTATGGATCATCGTTGCCGTAATGGCAGTGCTATTGACGGCGATATTTACAACTATGTGGTATCTGACCAATAGCTTCACGGATCATCAACTCTCAGCTTATGATAACGTCATCCAAGAAAATAAAGAGCAAGCGCATATTTCAATTTTCTTACCGTAACTGCTTGTATTTACCGAGAGATATTTACCTTATATTTACCGAGAGATAGTTACCGATAATAATTTAAAATACGGCCGTTAGTTATAGTTAATATTAAATAAATGGATACGTTGTTTAATAACGCGGAACTGGTATGAATTTTTCTGGCTTGCTGTGCCTATGCCGACAGAGGCTGCAAAAAATTCATCCCAGTCCAGCTGTATCTTTTTAATATTGGACTGACTATAAGTACTGACGGTCGTTTTCATGAGTCGGTAGTAAAATATTTTTAGTAATATCTAAAACATAAAGCAATAAATAACAACCACAAAAAAACCCCCATCAAAGTGATGAGGGTCTTGGCAAATGCCATAATCGAATCAAAGATGACTCAAAAAATTTACTACTAAAATATGGCTCTCCAACCTGGGCTCGAACCAGGGACACACGGATTAACAGTCCGTTGCTCTACCAACTGAGCTATTGGAGAATAAGCTGTAAGTGTTTAATCGCTTACAACGAGCTTAGAAAGTCTCTAACGAGTTCTTGCTAAGTGGGGCGTATTCTAGCAAAGATAAAAAATACGTCAAGCTTTTTTTGCATAATTAACAACATTAATGGTTTTTAATAGGATGGTGACGGTTTTTAAGACGTTTTTCATTACCGATAGCTGTTAAAGCCACAATAAAAAGACGCCCACATATCATTTATGCGGGCGTCTTTTTTATTGAAATATTTTTAAAACTTATTACTTTTTACCGTGAATTAACAATAACCGTTATTCAGCAACGTCTAAATCAGCAACCGCTTTTTCGATACGTGATAACGCATCTTTTAGCGTCGCTTCATCAGTGGCGTAAGAGATACGCATATAACCGCCCAGACCGAAGGCATCGCCAGGAACGACCGCAACGCCAACTTTCTCTAACAACCATGCTGAGAACTCAGTACATGACGATAGACCAGCGGCTTTGATGAGTGGTTTGATGTCAGGATAGACATAAAATGCGCCATCAGGACGTAGGCATGTGATGCCTTTAATGGCGTTTAGACCGTCAACGACCAAATCACAACGCTTTTCAAATGCTGCGATCATAGGCTCTAGTACGCTTTGATCACCACTGATAGCAGCTTCGGCAGCGACTTGACTGATAGAGGTTGGGCATGAAGTTGATTGTGATTGTACTTTTTTCATCGCACCGATCAATTTAGCAGGGCCACCAGCATAGCCGATACGCCAGCCCGTCATCGCATATGCTTTTGATACGCCGTTTAGGATAATAGCGCGGTCTTTAAGCTCAGGCGCAGCATTCAAGATATTGTAGAACTTATCACCCGTCCAGCGAATGTGCTCGTACATGTCGTCAGAGGCCACATAGACTTGTGGGTGCTTTTTAAGCACTTCAGCGATGGCTTTTAGCTCATCTAGCGTATAAATCATGCCCGTTGGGTTAGAAGGACTGTTCAATACCAGCATTTTGGTTTTGTCAGTGATGGCAGCTTCTAATTGCTCTGGAGTGATTTTGAAGTCCTGCTCAGCTGGGCATTTAACAATAACTGGCACGCCTTCTGCGATGATAACCATGTCAGGATAGCTGACCCAGTACGGTGCTGGAATGATGACTTCATCACCAGAATTGATAAAAGCTTGGGCAAGGTTAAAGAAGGACTGCTTACCACCGACTGATACCAAGATTTCATTTGGCTCATAGCTGATGTCGTTATCACGCTTGAATTTCTCAATGATGGCTTTTTTGAGCTCTGGGGTGCCATCGACAGCAGTGTACTTGGTGAAGCCGTCATTGATGGCATCGATTGCTGCTTTTTTGACATGTTCTGGCGTATCAAAATCAGGTTCGCCAGCACCTAGACCAATGATATCTTTGCCTGAGGCTTTTAGCTCTTTGGCTTTATTGGTGATTGCTAAGGTAGGGGATGGTTTGATGTTGTTGACACGGTCAGACAATTGCAATTCGCTCATGAGAGCTCCTTTTCGTATGGGAGTGGGTTGGTGAAAATCTGCTGGTAATTATATAACGTTTTAAGCATTATCAGGACACGTTATAAGGTAGTTTAAGCGTTTTTTAGCATCATTTTATTATTCATATCAGGCATCGCCGAATAATACATGGCTATTACTGAATAATAAGTCGTTAGCGCTCAGTATAAAGCTTGCCAGTTTTGGCATTGTAGCATGCTGCTATTACGCTGTCTCATAGAGGCAGTAACAGAAAATGACGCTTTTGCAGAGGGTTTTAGCCTTTATTTGATCAAATATATGTCATATTGCTAGCATGACTTGTGCGTCATTGATTGCGAAGTCACAACAATAGCGCCGCAGCCTTATACTATAATTATTTAGATTTGATAAATAAGTGATGTACTTAGTTAATGTAAATGTTACTAATACTCACTCTCAATAAAAACAAAAAACGAATTATAAGTGCTTTATACCCGTCACAATTTCTATATGATAAAAATGGTTAACAAGGATATTAACGATGACAAACGCTCCCGAAAAACAACACATACTTATCACTGGCGCGACCTCAGGTATTGGCAAGCAACTGGCCAAAGACTATCTGCTAGACGGTCATCATGTCTATGCCGTTGGACGAGATGATGAAGCACTGGCTGAGCTGAAAGCATTAGGGGCAGAGACGATTGATTTGGATCTTATGGATCGAGAAAAAGTCATTGCCGCCTTTGATAAGGTTAGCCAGATTGATGTGGCCATTTGCGGTGCTGGCATGTGTGAGTATTTAGACATGCCAAACTTTGACAGTAGTGTGTTTATGAAAGTCATGTCAGTCAATATGGGCACGTTATCGCACGCCATCGAAGGGGTGTTGCCAAAGCTGATTGCTTCAAAAGGTCGCTTGGTCGGTATCGGCTCAGCCTCTGCTTACGTGCCTTTTGCTCGTGCCGAAGCCTATGGTAGCTCAAAAGCCGCTATCCATTATCTTATGAAAACCTTACAGATTAGTCTTGCTCCGCAGGATATCTCGGTGAGCTTAGTCGTTCCCGGCTTTGTCGAAACGCCGATGACCAAACAAAATGATTTTCCCATGCCATTTATCCAAACACCAAAACAGGCAAGCCAAGCGATACGCGATGGTATTGCCAGCGGCCATGATGTTATCGAATTCCCTAAAAAACTCACCTTGCCATTAAAAGTGCTGGGTACATTGCCAGATTTGGTCTGGCAACAAGTGGGTAGTAAGCTGAGTAAAAAATAACAGCCTAGGGCATGTCTTCATTGTTAGCCCTTTGAGATGAGTTTCAGTTGGATAGAGGATATGCTCTAACGATTAAATGAATGAAATGCCCTTGTGTTTATAAAATATCGCTCGTCCAAATAATAGCAAAAACAAAAATATAGAAAGGAATGCTTTTATGCTGCTTAACCGTCGTAAGCGTGCCAGTACGAATACAGTGTCAACCAATAAAAAACAGCCCAACGCCTTTAAAGATTCAGCTAATGCGCCCGCGAAAAAGCGTATCGCTATCATCGGATCGGGGGTCTCAGGACTGACTTGTGCTCATTATTTGGTCGCAGAGCATGAGGTGACGATATTTGAAGCCAGTGATTATATTGGCGGGCATGTAAATACCATTGATGTGGCGCTACAAGATGGCAAAAAAGCAAAGAGCAGTAAAGTAGAAAACAGCGCAATAGACACCGGTTTTATTGTCTTTAATGAGCGTACCTATCCCAACTTTTTTCGCTTACTCCATGAGTTACAAGTGCCGTTTCAAGCAACGGATATGAGCTTTTCAGTAAAAAATATCGCGCGTCATTTTGAGTATAACGGTCACACGCTCAATACCTTATTATCGCAGCGCAAGAATGTCCTCAATCCTAAGTTTTGGCAATTTATCAAAGATATCCTACAGTTTAATAAGCATATCAAGCAGCTGCGCCAAGATTATGATGCGGCGCGTGCACAGGGGCAAGATGTCAGCGGTTTTACTGCGCAAACATTGGGCGATTATCTAGCGCAAAAACGCTATGGGTCGCTATTTACCGATAACTATCTGCTGCCTATGGTGTCTGCTATTTGGTCAGCCAGTCTGGATGACGTACAAGATTTCCCATTGGTATTTTTTGCCCAGTTTTTTGATAATCATGGACTGCTCGATGTAGTCAATCGTCCGCAATGGTTCACCATCAAAGGCGGCTCTAAACAATATGTCAATAAATTGCTGCCACGCTTTGTCAAGGCAGGCGGCCAGGTAAGGGTAAATTGCCCGGTGCAGTCTGTTACTCGTATGGGTGCTGATGATGGCGACAAGGTGACGTTGACCATTCAAGATAAGAGCCGCACTGATGATAAGGTTGAACACCTTGTGTTTGATGACGTTATCTTTGCTTGTCATGCAGATACCGCGCTCAAGCTTTTAGCAGATGCCAGTGCTGATGAAGCTGACGTATTGGGTCATTTTCACTTTAGCAAAAATACGGCTGTGCTGCACACCGACACCCAAGTGTTGCCTAACAAGCCTCTAGCATGGGCAAGCTGGAACTATCTGATAGATGACAAAACTGAGCCTACAAAATCTGAGCGTGCAAAGGCTGCCTCAAAGCCAGTACTGACTTATCATATGAATATCTTGCAGCGGCTGACCAAAAAGCATAATTATTTGGTCACCCTCAATCCAGCAACCGTTGATAAAGGTATTGATGACAGACAAGTTATTAAGCGTATTGACTATAGCCATCCTATCTTCGACAAGGCGATGATTGAGGCGCAGACACAATGGTCACGCATCTCTGGCAGTGGTTTGCATACGCATTTTTGCGGTGCGTATTGGTTCAATGGCTTTCATGAAGATGGTGTACGCAGTGGTCTAAGAGTTTGCCAAGCGCTTGGGTATGATATTGACATAAAAGACGAAGTCGACCCAAGTCACTTGCCGGATAGTGATAGCGCACACACGCCGTTTCGTTATAAAGACTTGCCAGTAAAAGCCGATAAACAGTCGCGCACACTGACAAAGCGTCAGGTAGTGACGGCAACGACCAATCAAGAATTGGTTGATTACGTTCACCGTTTACAGTCTGCCGCTACTGACTCGCCGCAAAAGAAAAAACGTGGCTTATTTGGTCGGCGTAAAGCCGAGCAACATAGTACCAAGCAGCATAGTAATGAGTGAAATAAAAGAGAGCATTATGATGACCCCAGTGCATCCGTCTCACGCAATGTCAACTCATGAGTTACCTTGTACCTCTGACAGCTTGCCGCACCAGTTATTTCATGGGAATACGTGGCACAGTCGGCTACTGCCAAATGTGCATAAGTTTGTGTACCCGTATCGCTATTGGGGTGTCAATATTAGCGCGTTAGCAGCAGGGCAGGCGCTCCCTGAAGTCGATACAGCAGGCTATGGCAAACGTCAGTGCCTAAAAGGGCTGCCACTATTTTCCACAGGAAAAAAGGCATTACAGCAGTTTTATCCTGATGATTATTTACAAGGCATATCACAAAGATTAAGGTCGCAAGAGCCAAATAGCCTAAGTGAAAGTAATAATCCAAATGATGCCATAAAATCGCTTGATATAAATGCTAAAAACGGTGAAGAAGCTAATAATAGAGTAGCCAACAATAAATTAGCTAACGTCAGTAGCTATCAAAAACTTGAGCAAAGACTGCGTCAGGCTTTTATGAACCATGCTGGTAGCGCGCCAAGTGGTGACATGCTGGGCTTGGTTGTCTGCCGCAATGCTGGTATATATTTTAGCCCCGTGAATTTTTATCTGGGTTTTGATGAGCAGCAACAGCCAACGCATTTACTGGCTGAGGTCTCTAATACGCCGTGGAATAAACGTCACTATTACGGATTTTTATTAGATGGGACGGACACCGAATTCTGCCATGATAAAGACTTTCATGTCTCACCATTTAATCCTATCGACCAGCTCTATCGCTGGCAGGTTAAAGTTAAAAAACAGCCAGATAACTGCTTACAAGTGCGTATTGCCATCGATATTAGCGACGAGCGGGGAGAGGTGCTAAAGACTGGTATCAAGGTGTCTGGGGTGCCGATGACCGAGGCAACGGTTCGCGATAGCTTACGCAAAAATCCGCTGATGAATATGACCTCGCTAACGCGTATTTATTGGCATGCGTTTAAGCTTTATGCGATTAAAAAAGTGCCTTATATTAATTATGATGAAAAGCTAGCCGATAGCAAACAGCAGCAAGCGGCTAATAAAAAAGACATCATTTAGCCAGTGCAAAGTTAACATTCGGTATAAATGTAAAACTCAGTACAGAATTGAAATCAAGTTTCAGAATTAAGCCACGCGACTTCAAGAGCCTAATGTCCAAACATAAGGCCTTTAGATAAGGATAAGTAGACGATGTCAGCACGACCGACCAATAGAAATCCAGCTTCGACATTAGGAAGATTTACCGCACGTATCAATAAAACCGTCAATGACAGCACCGTATTGCGACCAGTCAATGACAGTATTAATAATTTGGCACGAAAGTTGATCTTTCGCGCGTTGGAGCATGTGCAGTTTGGCAGCCTCACATTGATCGAAGCATTCGATGAGCAAGCGCCTAAGACCCAGAGCTTTGGTATCAAGGCATCTGAGGCGATGAGCAGCTCAGCAGTGGGTCGCCATCCCTTAAACGTCACATTGATGATTCATGACAGTGCCGTCTATCGCCAATTGTTATTTGGTGGTTCGATTGCCCTAGCAGATAGTTATATCAATGGCGAGTGGGATACGGATGATCTGACAGGCTTGATTCGACTGGCAGCGCGCAACTTAGCCGTGCTTAACCAGTTAGAAAACCGCTTCGCTGCGGTCAGCAAAACTTTTGAAAAAGCCAAGCACCGACTGCGTAGTAATGATAAATCTGGCTCAAAATCCAATATCTTAGCGCATTATGATTTGGGCAATGATATGTATGAGCGGTTTTTGGACGATACCATG
Organism: Psychrobacter okhotskensis; assembly: GCF_013248965.1. Classification (GTDB taxonomy): domain Bacteria; phylum Pseudomonadota; class Gammaproteobacteria; order Pseudomonadales; family Moraxellaceae; genus Psychrobacter; species Psychrobacter okhotskensis. Next base: position 23,355 of record NZ_JABRVQ010000021.1, read on the forward strand.
ATGTACTCATCGGCAGTATATCAGTCGCCTGATACGACACTGAGCGATGCCCAGCAGCATAAGCTAGCGCTTATCTGTCAGCGTCTACAGCTGAGCGCTGACGATCATGTCATTGAAATCGGTACTGGCTGGGGCGGCTTTGCTATTTATGCCGCCAAGCATTACGGCTGTCATATAACGACAACGACCATTTCAGATGCGCAGTATAACGAGGCACAGCAGCGGGTCGAAGCTGCCGGACTGTCTGATAAAATCACCCTTCTCAAGCAGGATTATCGTGAGCTGACTGGGCAGTATGACAAGCTGGTCAGTATTGAGATGATTGAAGCGGTCGGACATGAATTCTTGCCGACGTTTTTTGCCAAGTGTAATAGCTTGCTTAAGCCAACAGGGTTGATGGTGCTGCAAGCGATTACCTTTAATGATCAGAACTATCAAGACTATATCGATTCGGTCGACTTTATCCAGACCCATATTTTCCCTGGTGGCTGTCTGCTCTCAAACCAAGAGCTCAATACCCAGTTTACTGAGCAGACCGATATGGTCATCAAACAGTTGCATGATTATGGCTTTGATTATGCCTATACATTACGCGATTGGCGCACAGCTTTTATGGCGCAGCGCAATGAAATCAAAGCACTCGGTTATGATGAAGCCTTTATTCGCTTGTGGGAGTTTTATTTCTGCTACTGTGAAGGCGGCTTTTTGGAGCGTACCATCGGTGTGGTACAAGTAACAGCGGTCAAACCAAATAACATCGACACGCTACATTTTTCTGATTTACCAGCGGCAGACAAGGTATCCGCTTAACGCACTGTTTGACATGAGGTTGCGTATTGGTGCAAAAGCGCCTAATGCTGAGCAACCCTGATAAAAGGATATTATTATGGCTTACGTATTTATCTATCTGGCTGCTGTTGTCATATTTTTGGGTGTTGATGCAGTTTGGCTTACGACCATGAAAGGGGCTTTTTATGAGTCGCGTATCGGTCATCTATTGGCTGATGAGCCCAATATGATGGCCGCTGGCGTGTTTTATATGTTTTATATATTGGCACTTTGTATATTGGTTCTGTATCCGCAAATCAAAGCACAGGCATCGGTCGGCCATATCTTCTTACTGGGTGGTCTGATAGGACTGATGGCATATGGCACTTATGACTTTACCAACTTAGCTTTGTATAAAGGCTTTACCTTAGATACCGCGTTAGTAGATTTTGCGTGGGGCGGCATTTTAACTGGCTCAGTGAGTGCGATCGTCGCTTGGCTGGCGTACCGTTTTCATTGGTTGAGCTAACCAGCATATACCGCCTATTTCTCTGAAACACAGTCCGAATTTATTATGTCACTACAAGGGCAATAAAATAAAAAGGGTATATATAAAAGACAGTAGATATATAATTACATTATTTAAAATAATAGTAACTAAAGTATGAGCATCGAAAACATAGATATCGAAGGTAGCACCGTCAATCAAACCGCTAATCTAATAGAGATTATCTATGAAGATGAGTTTTTGGTGGCGATTAATAAAGAGGCGGGTTTACTCGTACATCGCAGTTGGCTGGACAAAGGCGAGACCCGCTTTGCCATGCAACTCACTCGTGATGCAGTAGGTTGCCATGTATTTCCGGTGCATCGGTTAGACAAGCCGACATCAGGCGTGTTGTTGTTCGCCAAGAGCTCAGCTGTGGCGCGTAGCCTTACCGAGGCTTTTACTGCGCATAAGGTTTCTAAGCAATACTTAGCCGTGGTGCGTGGCTTTATGCCAGAGCAGGGTACTGTTGATTATGCGTTGAGTTTTAAGCCCGACGCCATTGCCGATAAATTTGCCAATTTGGACAAACCCGCTCAAGATGCGGTGACCCACTGGCAGAGTTTGGCTCAAATTGAGCTGCCATTTGCGGTATCAAAAAAGCATGATACGAGCCGCTACAGTCTAGTGCGCTTAACACCTGAGACTGGTCGCAAGCATCAGCTGCGTCGACACATGAGACATTTATTTCATCACATAGTGGGTGATACTAGCCACGGCGACGGACGGCACAACAGATTTTTTCGTACTCAATACGACTGTACGCGCATGCTGTTGCATGCTCAGACTTTAGCGCTTAGTCATCCAGTCACCGGTGAGCCATTATTGATAAAAGCAGGATTAGACGATCAATGGCTGCGTATCATGGAAGAGTTTTCTTGGGTAGAGAGCGCTATATATTAAGCAGGATAAAGTTTAGGTTCTGTCTTAGAAGGTCATATCAAAGTAGTTGAAATACAGTCACTACAGATGAAGGCTTAAATCCTGAGTGAGGACTTGAAGCTTGATATCCGGTCTATATGTGCTAATAGGTCAAGCTGTTGATACAATATCAGCGTACTTAGCTGGTGGCTCATGCTCAATGAGTTATTGCATTCTCTAAAATCATATACGCTGCTTTGACCCTATCTGCATTGGGATAATTTTTATTTGCCAGAATGATAATGCCTGATTTTTCGGCAGGAATATAAGCGATATAGCCACCAAACCCATTAGTAGCGCCTGTTTTGTTGACCCAGACATTGTTTAAAATAGGCGTTGGATGGTTGTCTATTTTAATGGCTTGAGGCTTTAGCACCACATCCATTGAGTTACCTTCGAGTAAGGTATCTAGCTGAGTAGGATAAGGGTACATCTCCCATCCTAACCCTTGTGTAAAAGTGCTCGCCTGATAGTAACCCTTTCTATTATTGTCTAACGCTTGCTGAATATCTTTATCCAACGGCACAAGACCCATATTAGCAGCCATAAAATGCGTCATATCTTTAATGGTGGATTTAATGCCATAGGCTTCAGCGTCTAACATGCCAGCATTGACTCGGATAGCATCGCCAGCAGCGTTATAACCAAATGCATAATCCGCCATTTTGTCACTAGGCACATTGATAAAGGTGTTGGGCATATTGAGTGACGGTAGTATTTTTTCTTCCATCAATTGTGTGTAATCAGCGTCCATGCTCAATGCCGATATATAACCAAACAATCCTATGCTGGCATTGGAATATAAACGCTTTGAGTTGACCGGAAAGACTGGCTGCCAAGATTTATAATAACGGAGCAACTCTTTATTATTTTTAACCTCATCAGGTACTTGTAGCGGTAGACCACCAGCGGAATAGGTGGCTAGGTTTATAAGCTTAGTATTGCCAATGGTGCTGTTTTTTAGGTAGGGAATATATTTATCAGCCGTATCTTCTAATTTAAGTGTGCCATTTAATTCTGAATAACTGGCTAAGGTAGCAGCAAACGTCTTACTGATTGAGCCTAGCTCAAAAACAGTGTTTTCTGAGACAGGTATTTTGGCTTTCTTATCAGCCAAACCATAATAATATAAATGTGATTTACCATCGATAATAACGCCAAAAGCCATTCCTGAAATATTATGCTCATTCATTAGTAATTTGGCTTGTTGATCAACGGCGCTCTTTAGTTGGCCATTATTATCTGCTGCTTGTACGGTTCCAGATAGTAATGCTGCTGTCACTAAAGCGGTAAGTCCCACTTGATTTAAAAGGGTTTGAAAGTGCTGTTTCATTATAGGGTTGCTCGTTTATTCTGATAGATTTATTAACGATCGTTTGATGCTTCAATGATTATGGGAACAACTCTTACTTTAATTTTAGGAGTATTATTTCATGATACTTAACCTCTGACAATATAGAGCTGTCCAGTACAATGGATTGATTCCTCTGAAGTACTCACCAATATAACCAGCTATTTGCATCCCTAAATCCTATTTATAAAACACTCAAAATAGACTGCTATAATGCAACCTATTATAATAGATTGTGAGAATCGTTATCTTTATAAAAAAATACTTAAGTCATGTGCTCAAAACCCGTTTGGTCACTTAAGACCAATAAATTTTAGAAAACCGTAAGGAATGTTATGCCCCAGTACAATACTACCTCAACTGCCAAAAAAGCCCCTTTAAATCATGAGCTATATATGACGGTGCTAATGACCCCTGATATGGCAAATTTCATCGGCAATGTCCATGGTGGTGATTTGCTCAAAATGCTCGATCAGGTCGCTTATGCCTGTGCCAGTCGCTATAGCGGTAACTATGTGGTGACCCTATCAGTTGATCAAGTGATGTTTCGTGAGCCAATCTATGTGGGTGAGCTAGTGACCTTTGCTGCGAGCGTCAACTACGTGGGTAGAACGTCGATGGAAGTAGGCATACGTGTCGAAGCAGAAGATGTACGGGCGCGCACGGTTCGTCATACCAATAGCTGCTACTTTACGATGGTCGCCATTGATGACAATGGCAAGCCAACGCCAGCGCCACCGCTTGATATCAAAAATGTGATGCAGCAGTGTCGTTTTGATGCAGGCTTAGAGCGTAAAAATCTACGTATGCAAAGCTCACACCGTCCTAGCTGTGATATAGAGGATATGATTGGTGAGCTGTCAAGTAGTCGTGAAGATTAAGCCAAATAGAACGCTTAGCCAAGGGTTGTAAATTAAGAGCTAAGATAGTGTTGGTCATCTAAAGTAAACAGCGATTCACTAAAAAGTTACTGATAGTTTATCTAAGACTGCGCTATCTTTTATGCTAGCCATTGCGGTTGCTTCATAAGTATTTACTAGAACAGCATTTACTGTAAGCAAAAACTAGGATAGAGACAATGGTTACCCATTCGCTATTTTACTGAGACTATTATGAGTTTAAAGCCATCAAAAACCAATTCACATAGTCCTACTACTGATCAGCCAGCACCGCATCATAATCGTGCTCGCGGTACTGGTACGCTCATTAATAAGACCCATTCTGATGGTAGTTCTCGTTCTGGCTTCGATGATGTGTCTAAGCCAGCAGCCGATAAAGATGAGCAACATTCTGCCTCATTGACGACGGTATTGATTGCTGTTGGGGCCAACCTCATCATTGCGATTGCCAAAACCATAGCCGCCTTTATGACGGGTTCTGCCTCTATGATCGCAGAGTCTGCGCATTCTTGGGCAGATGCAGGTAATGGGACTTTATTAATTGTCGCCGAAAAAAAGGCCATCAAACCTGCTGATAAAAGCCATCCGCTTGGCTACGGTAAAGAGTCGTATGTCTGGTCGATGATTGCCGCTTTTGGTGTTTTTATGGCAGGCTCTATTGTCTCCATTTATACCGGTATTACCGAGTGGAACGCGGCTGAGAGTGAGACCGACTATACGATTGGGTTTATTATATTAGCAGTAGCTTTTGTACTCGAAGGCTTTTCGTTAGGACAGGCTTACTTGCAAAGCAAAAAGCATGGTGAAGCGATCAATGTCAGCGCCATCGGCTATGTGGTCGATACGTCTAACCCCACTTTGCGCGGTGTGTTTTTTGAAGATTTAGCGGCTGTGATTGGCTTGCTTGTCGCTGCGGCTGCGATGGGTATGCATGCTTATACCGGACAGCCCTTTTGGGATGCGCTAGGTTCTATCGTCGTCGGCCTATTATTGGGTGTGGTTGCTATCTTTTTAATCAGCCGTAACCGCGACTTTTTGGTCGGCTATAAAGTATCCGATAGGATGCATTCCTATGCGTTGAGCGAGCTGCTCAATCATCCAGATATTGATAGTGTGTCTTACTTGCATCTAGAGTGGGTAGGGCCAAAAAAAATATTTATGGTGGCGGCAGTAGATATCGCTGGTAATCAAAAAGAAAAAGAAATCGCGCAAAAATTTGAAGACATTGAAAGCCAGTTCCGTGCCGATCCCTTATTCCAAGAAGCCATTTTGACATTGTCAGTGCCTAATGCTGAGGTGCTCAGTTTGCCCAAAAGTAACGATAAAGTTGCCTCATAATGAGAAGTAATATGAAACTAAGTCTGCAATCTATTGTAGAAAGTAAAGTCGGCTGTTCTATCATGGTTCGTTCATTAAGTGTGGCGGTTATGATGATTACTACAGTAGTCAGTCTGACTCAGGCCAACGCTGAGTTAGTTATTCACAATGAGCCTGCTTAACAGCAGATAGTAAGTGCCAATAGCGATTCTATTAACAATACCGCTTTCATGAATAATGATATCTCCCCAACAGGTACGTCTATCGTTAAATTGATGCAAGTGATGCATATTGATGAGCAAATAGAATCTATCGTTAACGGGCAACAAGCGGCTATCGATGCTATTAATACGCAACAGACGCGCACTCAACAAAAAGACAGTGGCAAACTGAACAAACGCCAACGTGAGCTACAAGAGCAAATTCAAAGTGTATTGGGTCAATATGCCAAGATAATGACCAATGGTATAGGCAACGCCACTGACAAGCAGACGTTAACGCAAGCGTATATTAACGCAGCAAAAAATTACTATACGCAAGCGGAAGTTGATGCTCAAATTGGCTTTTATGACACAGTAATTGGTCAAAGTATCTTGGCTAAACAGCCACAAATTACAGCAGCCTTTTTAAAGCAATCTTTGCCTGATGATACCAGTGAGACAGAAGCGCAATTGGGTGAGTTATTACCGCAAATGCAAGAGATTATCAAAGGTGTATTTTAATTGATAGTTTAGCTATTTTAGCGCCAATCTTAATTTTGTCACGCATAAAAAAAGGTCACCCAATGGAGTGACCTTTTCTTTTTTACTTTATCTATAGCGATTCAACTAATCGGTATTGAGATTAATCAAAACTATAAAATATTTATTTTTTTGGTGCATTAGCGCCAATGAACCATGCATCTTTATCAACAGTACGGCTAACTTCTGTTAGTAGATCGGCAGTATCTTCATCGCCTGCATCACCTGCAGTATCGATGCCTTCACGTAATGATGCTGCAATGGTTTTATAACGATTGGTCAGCTCACGTACATGCTGATCAACTTCGCTGATATCAGTAGGGTAAGTCTCTAAGATAGAGTCTTCAACCACACGCTTAGAGATACCATTGGCCTTACCGCCTAGGATAACAATACGTTCAGCGATCGTATCATAAGCTTCAGTCAAGCGGCTATAGGTATCATCAAGTAGCTGATGCACGCCGATAAAGCCAGTACCTTGAAGATTCCAGTGACATTGCTTACTGTCCATACTCAAATCAATGAGATTTGCTAAATTAGCATTCAATAAGTCGATCATTTTCTTTGCGGTTGCGTCGTCTATTCCACTTGCGTAACGTTCTCTCATATTTTACTCCATTATTTAGATTTATTTTATTGGGTTTACTTTTCTTTTTATTAGAAAGGTATCCAAGCACCGTTTAATTCATCTGTTTAGATTGGTTGATTCAAAGTAACCATAGTCCAATTACTATAAAAGACATATTGTTAAAAAAGACAGATTGCTATAAATAAAATTTGTCTATGGGCTGTACTTATTTTCAACAGTGCTTGTTCTTAACGAGTTATTTCATAAACGATAATAGCAGCTCATGGCACTGTTGGTACCCTCAAGCGTTAGGCTTTGTTAGGTGGTCGTGTAATGACTTTGTTAACCATGAAAAGCTTTGTAAATTTATCAGAGTCTGTGTGCGGTTTTTATGACAATTTGCAATTTTTCTCATCATAAATTCTATCTCTATCAGCGCTGTTCTATGACGGGCTATACGAGCCTAGCCTAATGACTAGACTCACGGTTGTCCTTTAAAAACTGCTCATCAGACCCCATATTGTTATAAACCTAAAGAAGAAGAAAGCCATTATGCGAATGCCTGAACCGCGCTCGTCGCGTCAGTTAAACCAATTGGCCACTCAGCTGCAAGGCGAAGCTGAAATCAGTGGTGTCAATGCGTCTGGTACGCAAATATCAAGCCGCGCCTTTGAGATGGTCACCGACTTTGAGCCGGCAGGCGATCAACCGCAAGCGATTGCCAAGCTTGTTAATGGTATCAATGCTGGGATGGATGAGCAGCTGTTACTCGGTGTGACCGGTTCTGGTAAGACTTATACCATGGCAAAGGTCATCGCTGAATGCCAACGTCCAACCATTATTATGGCGCACAATAAAACCCTTGCCGCCCAGCTCTATGGCGAATTTAAAGCGTTCTTTCCAAATAATGCGGTTGAGTATTTTGTCAGTTATTACGATTATTATCAGCCGGAAGCCTATGTTGCTGCAAGTGATACCTTTATCGAAAAAGACAGTGCCATTAACGATCACATCGATCAGATGCGCCTGTCAGCGACACGAGCACTCCTAGAGCGCCGTGATGCGATTATCGTCGCCTCAGTATCGTGCATTTATGGTTTGGGTGATCCAGAAAGTTATCTAAAAATGCTGCTGCACGTCGTCGTCGGTGACAAAATCGATCGTACTGCTACCATTAAACGCCTCGTTGAAATGCAATATACGCGCAATGAGTTAGACTTTGGCCGTGGTACGTATCGCTTGCGTGGCGAGCTGCTAGATATTTATCCTGCTGAGTCTGAGCAACTGGCGGTACGTGTGCATTTATTTGACAATGAAGTGGAGAAAATCACGTGGTTTGATCCCTTGACGGGTAAGACGGTACGTAGCGTGCCACGTATTACTATCTATCCAAAATCGCATTATGTGACGCCGCGCAACAAGTTAGAAGCTGCCAGTCATACCATTCGCGCTGAGCTTGAGCCGCGTCTAGAATATTTCCGTGAAAATAACAAGCTGATTGAAGCACAGCGTCTCAAAGAGCGTACCCAGTATGATCTTGAGATGATTCAACAGCTCGGCTATTGCAACGGTATCGAAAACTATTCGCAGCATCTATCAGGTCGTCCATGGGGTGAGGCACCGCCTACATTGTTTGATTATATTCCAGAAGACGCACTGCTGTTCCTTGATGAATCGCACGTCACCGTTTCGCAAATCGGTGCAATGTATAAAGGCGATAGATCACGTAAAGAAAACTTGGTCAATTATGGTTTCCGTCTGCCAAGCGCGATGAACAACCGCCCGATGAAGTTTGAAGAGTGGGAGCGTATCAAGCCTAAGACTATTTATGTCAGTGCTACGCCTGCATTGTATGAGCTTGAACACAGCGAGCAAGTCGTTGAACAAGTCGTCCGTCCAACGGGTTTGATTGATCCTGAGATTGAGATTCGCCCTGTATTGACGCAGGTCGATGATGTGTTATCAGAGATTACTAAGCGTCGAGAAAAAGATGAGCGCGTGCTGATAACTACCTTGACCAAGCGCATGTCAGAAGATTTGACCAGTTATCTAAAAGAATACGACGTCAAAGTTGCTTATCTGCATTCGGATATTGATACTGTCGAGCGTATGCAAATCATTCATGAGTTGCGGACTGGCGTGCATGATGTACTGGTCGGTATTAACCTATTGCGTGAAGGTTTAGATATGCCAGAAGTGTCATTGGTCGCAATATTTGATGCGGACAAAGAAGGCTTCTTGCGTTCTGAGCGTGCCTTGATTCAGACCATTGGTCGTGCTGCGCGTCATATCAATGGTAAGGCTATCCTTTATGCTGATCGCATTACCAACAGTATGCAAAAGGCGATAGACGAGACCGACCGTCGCCGTGAAAAACAAGTGGCCTTTAACCTTGAGCATAACATCACACCGAAAGGTGCGCGCCGTAGTATCACCGATAAAATCGATACGGGTGACGATCAGAATGCCAATGACAATCAAGTGATTCCTATCAAGAGCAATCTGCCTGATGTCGATATCAGCATTTTACGCAGTCCTGATTTGCTGGCGAAAGAAATCAACCGTCTTGAAAAGCTTATGAAGCAGATGTCACGTGACTTGAAATTTGAGGATGCCGCGAAAACGCGTGATAAAGTGCTAGAGTTAAAAGCGCATTTGATCTAATAGGTTATTTGAACTGTCGTTAATATCAGTTTGTATCTAACAAAAAGGTGAGTTGCCAACGGTGCAGCTCACCTTTTTTATGGTTTTCTTATCAGCAAAACAAACTCGATTTTTTTTTCGATATAATTATAACTAATAATTGGTTATATCAAAACTTGTGTTTATACCAAATGCCACTTAATATGATATCAATGAGCAATATGAACTTATAACAACGGACGTTAAGGCACATAATCCATCATGAAAAATAATAAATTCTTAGAATTAAATGCGAATGAAAACTCACTAGGTATGGCAGATTCTGCCAAACAAGCCATTATAGAGTCTTTAGGTGAGGGCTTTCGTTATCCAGATAATCCACGCGCGGCGCTCATTAGCAAAATTTCCACCATCCATGGTGTGGCAAAAGACCAAATCTCCTTAGGCAATGGCTCGACTGAAAATATTCGAGCGACCTTACAGATGCTGCAAAACAAAGCACTAAAAGAGGGCAAGCAGTTTCAAATGGTGATTCCTGTGCCAACGTTTGATTGTGCAGAGATGTATGCAAATTCCATTGGCGTGCCTGTGGTCAAGATACCGTTAACCACTGAAAACTATGATTATGATTTTGATGAATTACAAAAAGTAGCTGACGATTTTGATGGTATTAGTCTGCTCTATATTTGCAATCCAAATAATCCAACTGGCATCATTACATCAACTTCAAGGCTTAAAACCTGGGTAAGTAATGCACCAGATAACCATTACTTTTTATTAGATCAAGCTTACTTGGAGTATGTGTCAGACCCAAGCTTTGAGAGTGGGATTGAGTGGGTGAAACAAGGGCTATCAGACAATCTTATTGTTATCCATACTTTTTCAAAGTTATGTGCTTTAGCTGGTATGCGAGTGGGCTACGCGGTTTCTAACCCGCAAGCTATTGAGACTGTCGAAGCCTTTATGTCTATGGACAATACCAACTTGTCGGGTGCGGTCGCCGCCATTACGACGTTAAATGATGCAGAATTTTTAGCACTCAGCTTGCGCAATACCAATCAATCGCGCCGGATGATTGAGACCGTGTTAGACGATCTGGGATTGCGTTATTTACCCTCACAGACCAATTTTATTTTTCATGAAATAAAGGGTGACTTAAAAACATACATCGATAGAATGCGAGACAATGGCATAAAGGTTGGGCGTGAATTTCCCCCTGTTACCGGATTCAACCGCCTAACGCTTGGCACGCCTGATGAGATGGCAGCATTTATTAAAGTATTAAAGCTGTTCCGTGAAAAAGGCTGGGTCTAATGCATGGCGTACAAGATGCGCGTAGGGCACTTGTATTCACCTTGAATGCGCCTTACCATATTAATACTTATCGGTATAAAGCTTACCATTCATCTGACATACCAATGCAAAATAGTAGAGCAGTAAGTTTGATACTGCACATCGTAATTTTGGTGTTGATATAAATTAGGCGTATTACTATAGTGCTTACCAAGCAATTATTAGAGCTGAACTCTAACGAAAACTCACTGGGCATGGCAGACTCTGCCAAACAAGCTATCCTCGACTCTTTGCGCATCGGTTTTCGTTATCCAGATGATCAACGCGCTGCGCTTATTAGTCGAATTGCCAAGATAAATGGCGTGATCGAAAGCGAAGTGTCACTTGGCAACGGCTCTAGCGAAAACATCCGAACCGTGGTGCAGATGCTATTAAATCTTGCATTTAAGACCGGCAAGCGCTTCCAAGTGATTGTGCCTGATCCTACTTTTGCTTACGCTGAGTTGTATGCCAGCTCGCTTGACGTGCCCGTCATCAAAGTACCGTTGAAGCCCGAAAGCTACGATTTTGACTTTCAAGGTTTGCAAAAAGCTGCCGACGATTTTGATGGCATCAGCCTGTTTTATCTTTGCAACCCTAACAATCCAACTGCCACCATTACCTCAACCGCGCCTTTTAAACATTGGGTAGCAAACGCTCCTGCAAACCACTATTTCTTATTAGACGAAGCCTACTCAGAGTACGTCAACGACCAAAGCTTTGAGAGTGGCGTCGAGTGGGTAAAGCAGCAGCTAACAGCCAATCTAATTGTCGTTCGTACCTTTTCGAAGCTATGTGCTCTGGCTGGCATGCGCGTCGGTTATGCCATTGCCAATCCATCTATGATTGCGGCTATCGAGGCCTTTACTTCTATCGATAATACCAACCTTTCAGGTGCCGTTGCCGTGCTAGCAACCCTCGACGATGAGGGTTTTTTAGCCCGCAGTTTGCACAATACCAATCAATCACGGCAGATGGTTGAAGCGACTTTAGATGAGTTGGGGCTGAGCTATCTGCCCTCACAAGCTAACTTTATTTTTCATGAGGTCAACGGTGAGGTGAAGATTTATATGGACAGAATGCGCGAGTATGGCATTGTGGTCGGTCGCGAGTTCCCACCGATTGAGGGTTTCAGTCGGCTAACGCTTGGCACGCCTGATGAGATGGCTGTCTTCATTAAAGTACTAAAGTCGTTTCGTCAAAAGGGTTGGGTGTGATTAAGCCAGATAGAATAGTTTCATAATTAGAAAAGGGGAGTTGCCTAACGTACAGCCTCCCTTTTTTATTGCAATAGGATAGAGGAGCCAGAGCTAATATTTCATTTTTACCAACATCAAACGCAGTTTTACATATCCTGTCTTAAAAAATATCACGTCATCTTATAGTATTGACTCATAAAGCACGAACGAACAAGCAGCAGATTACATGCTGGACAGTGGCGATAAAATCAGGCGTGCTAACGTATATTATAATTTTAAGGTCAGGGATATATCCATGTTTGATATCAAATCATTTTTTAAAAGAGAAGTAGAAAAAGAACTCATCAATGTAGACGATTATATTTTTATGCCTGAGCGAGTAGAGATGGAGCTAGAGGGCGGATTATTAAATTGTGTACTCAACAGTGATGGTCGAGTCGATATTTTTTATAGTAAGCAAGGCGTGACAGAGGTTAGCTCGGCATCACGTAAGCACCCCTTTACGGCATTCGAAACTGAGCTATATCATGGTGTTTATGATGACGTTATTAATGATTTGATCAAAGAAGTAGACAAGATTATCGATGGCTCTTCTAAGTATTTTAGTCGCAGCAAAATACTGCCCTTTACAGCAGCGCTGTCACAGAGTCCAGTTGATAAAAACAAGTTCTAAGCCAAGCTAATACGCTGAGAGGAGTGAACGATACAAAGACTCAGCAACAAAAAGGGTGCGTTATTTATAACGCACCCTTTTTATTATTTTGTATTCTCAACGAACATTACTTTAACGCTTTAAATATCTGTAGTACTTAACGATACTTATATTTTCACTCCGACGGCTTTATTTGCAGCAGCTAAAGCCGCGACATTGGCGATAGGACGAGATTGACTGCCCTCAACCAAATGATTGGTCTTCGTCTGGGTATACAGCCCTTTGGCAAAGCGCGTACCGTCATCACGCTCAGTCAGCGTGTCGGTATAGTACCATTCACACTGACAAGCCTCTTCAGTGATATCGAGTAGCATATAGCCACGATCGGTCTGATTGTTGAACTTCTGATGTGGATTTAGCTCAATGCCTGCTGTCTCAGGGAAAGGTAACGAGGTCAGCGCCGGACAGACGAACTCTACCGCTATTGAGCCCTCGCCTGTCGTTGGATTATAACGGCTTGCATCAAACGGATCTTTGCATATATCAAAGGCAAAAGAGGCGTGATAATCGCCAGTTAATACGACGGTATTGTCGATACGATTGTCTTCGATAAAGTCGAGCAAGCGAGTACGTGCGCTCGCATAGCCATTCCAGATATCGCCAGAGTTGGTCGCAAAAGTGCCTCTAAAGGGCGCTAGAATGACTTGTTGTCCCAGTATCTGCCATGTCGCTTTGCGGCGTTTGCCTTCTTTCATATTTAGATAGAGCCAGTTTTCTTGCTCAAGTCCCAACAGTTGACGTTCAGGCTCATTGCTGGCTTTCGCATCGAGCTTTTCTCGACCAAATATACGCGTGTCTAGCATATTTAGATCAAACAACTTACCAAACTCAAAGCGTCGATAAATCCTCAGCTGGCTATCCAGTTCATTGCTGCTATCGTCACGAATGGGCATCCACTCGTGATAGGCGCGAACCGCTGACATTTTACGTTCTATATAGCTGCCTTTGCTTTCAGTATGGAATCCAGCACCACCTTTCCATGAGTTGTCTGCAATCTCATGATCGTCCCAAACGGCGATAAAGGGGTGTTGACGGTGGCATTCTTGCAAGTCAATATCAGTACGATAGCAGGCATAGCGACGACGATAATCTTCTAAGCTAATAATTTCGTTTTTGGGCTCTATCGGACGCTCTTCGATCAGTGACTGGTCACGATAAAAGCCTTCTGGATACTCGTAAATATAATCACCCAAATGCAGGACAGCTGATATATCTGCTTGCTTAGCGATATCTGCATAGCCATTAAAGTAGCCAAAGCCATAATTGGAGCAGGATACCACTGCCAAGCGCACGCGGTCTATTGCGCTCGCAGGCAAGTCTGGCTGTGGAATAGTGCGTGTGCGACCAGTAGGAGAGAGGTAGCCTAAGGCTTCAAAAATATAATAGTAGGTGGTGTCGGATTTTAGGGACTTGGCATCGACTTTGACGGTAAAATCAGACTCTGAAGTAGCCAACGCTCGGCCTTGAGTGACGATGTTTTTTAGCTCAGGATCGGTAGCCACCGTATAGCTGACAGGAATACTGGTAGCATTGATGCTACCGTCATTGGTGATGCGCGTCCAGAGTATTACTCTATCTTGTAAAGGGTCACCGCTGGCGATGCCATGTACAAAGGGTGATGCGCCTTGATAGCCCAAGTCGTCTACTTTATCTAAGGTATTCGAGTTGGTGGAGTCATCGTCTGATGAGCAAGCACTTAGCTGGGTCAACAAAGTACCCGCCACCGTTACTTGACTACCTAGTTTTATAAACGCACGTCTTTTCATCTATCATCCTTGATATCTGTTAAAAGTAATGACCATTTAAAGTCAGCTTAAAATAACTAGGATAACAGCAATTCAGCTAAAAGTACTGCTAATAGTCGACTGATTTTGACAACTTATCCGATTTATATAAGGCTGGCTATATTTTAATAATCTATATAAATAAGCTGAGTTAAGCAATCGCTAACCCAGCTTATGTTAGCTCCAAAAATACAAAGCGTTTTAATTTATTTGGTGAAATTTGCATAACAGGTTTGTAGAGATTTGGCGACGACTCTGGTCACCAACTGTGTGCGGTATTGGGTGTCTATCGCTGCATTACCCAATTCAACAAGGGTCACTTGCTGCGGTGCTTGCTCACTGACACAGCCACAGACATTGCTTTTTATCGCTTCTTCTTGTGTTTCAGTCATGGCTACACTGGCAATGCGCCAGGCACTTTGTTTTTCGATCTGACTACGGCACTGATTATCAACTGCTGCTTTAAATACGTTCATACCGATATTATTTGCTGTACCAATCGCATTGCCAGCATTAGTATTCATACCGTCAGTCGTTGTGCAACCCGCTAGGGCGAAGGTAGCAAGCATAGCCGTTGAAATTAAGATTTTTTTCATGGGTTAGTCCTTTAAGGTCTTGATTGATTTTAAAGTGTCTGTTTGATAAAACTGACATTGGTAGCAAGGGATAATCGCTAGGCGAAACGTGTTTTGTCCAAGCAGGTCGTATATTATCAGCAAAACTTATCAATGACACCATCAACCATTATCTTAAACCTCACCTTACCTCTGACTTGCGTGGTTTTTATAAATATTCACCAATTCTTTAAAATAATAAATGGTTTAAATAGCTAATCTGGATAGGTTTTATTTTTAAATAACCGTTCATTACTATATCTTGTCCTGAAGTTTTGGGTATGATTAACAATAATTGGCTGCTACGGGTAATCCTATGTTATTACGCCTATCTGTATTATATATGCTCTCTATAAGTGCGGTTTCGTTTACTCATGCCGCTGATGTGGTATTGCCGGATTCATTGATTGTGGACTTAGTAGAGCAGCATTGCTCGTCCCCACAACCAAATCCTGAGGTAAATAAGGCAACTAAGGCAAGTCTTGACCTTGAGTATGATTGCTCCGATAAGTATGACGATGCCGATGGCACTGAGCAAAGCATGGATTATAGTCTGCGCTTATTGTCTTTGATGACGCAAGATTTTAACCGCGATGGGGTTGAGGATGTAGTAGTAGAAATTGAGTCTTCCGGCCCTTTGGGTGGCAGTGCAACGACCAACAGTGCGGTGCATTATCTGCTCTTAGATAAGAATAATCGCGTTATTAACGAACATGAAGTGCTACTGTACGCGCCGTTTAGTGAACATATCGTCGAGTACGAGGTGAAGGGCAATCGCATACATTATGCAGCTGTGCCTAACTATCGCTCACATCCTGAGGCTTATGACAATGGTGAGCTGATAGAGCCAACGATAAGTTTCGATATTAATTGGATAAAAGGCGTTCCAATAAGCACGTATTATCGGGACAACTGCCAATTGTCAGAAGAAACGGATAAGCGGATATTTGCCAATGCACCTAGTGTGAAGCGCATTGCTACCATTGATATTCATGACTATACCCAGCTGGTCGAAGAAAAACTGCATATAAATAATATGCAAGTGTCCGCCGAACTGGGTGGCTGCGATACCAAAAGTGTGCGCTTTAGCATTCAGCCGAGTGCAGGACACAACTTGCCAGTTTTAGCAGATATTTTGCAAACCTTGATTCCAGTGACGTCTCAGCATAAGCCACTTAGAGAATTATTAAAAATGGATCAACAATCGCAAATTGTATTTGGCGAGGTAATGAGCTTGTCAGACAATTGGTCGGGGCAGGTACATATCGAGCGCGGTTTTGAGAATGCCAGTGTGATAATCAACATAGCGGAACAAGATTAGGGATATCGTCGTTTAAAGTGAAAAAATACCGAATGCATTTATAACAGTATCAACAAATACAAAAAACCCGCTAAGGCAATAAGTCTTAGCGGGTTTATTTTATAAAGCTATTTTCTATTGTTTAATAGCGTTAGACATTCTTACCGTGTTGCTTTTGCTGAATGTCTTTTGCAAGCTTGTAGCACTCATTGATATGGTCATTGGCGATTTTTTTGAAAATCATATAGCCCATGGTGGCTGCAACCATTTGACCACCCAGCGGGATGAACTTCGTCACTTGCTTGGCAGCGATACGACCACCGAAACCTTGTACCGTCTTTTTGACGATACCGCGTGTCGCCATTAAGCCTGCAAAATCGACAGTACGATCTTTCAGCGCGCCCCAGTGAATCGCGCGCGACTCTAGATCAACTGCTGATTGACGGCCTTCAATCAAACCAAAGCGTTCACTGATTTCTGGCAATAGCTGAGTAAGCATGCCTGCATCCACAGCGACATCAAAGAAGGGTACAGGAACGATGGCGACACCAGCAGAATATTTGGCACGTTTTTTGACCAGCTTTTGGCAGTCTTTCTTTACTTTTTCCAAGTCTAAGCTAGGATCGATGGTATTTGGTAGTTTTTCAGCCAGTGGTGTGGTTTTCATAACGCATCCTTATAAATAGTTAAAATAAAAAAATCAGATTAAAAGTCTCAATAGATAACAAGTCTCTCAGTTGGTTACTATTTTATGGATTTATAAGCGGCATACAATCATTGCTTTGTAGCAAAATGCAGAAAAATACGGTCACTATGCACCGTTTTTGTAAATGCGCAGTTATGTGCGCTAGACAGGTAAGCATGGATAACTTGGTTTATGCAGGCAGTAGAGTATGATTTATTGCAATGTAATGCAATAAAAAATGATAAACCAAGCCGCTAAATTTTATCATTGTGACCCTCTGCCAAAGCCAGTAGAATAGCACCATGCTAAATTTAACCCCCCGTTATACCAGCACTCGCACTGACGAGCTGCCCACCGCGTTGCAACCACTTGCCGCCCAATCATTAACGCTCGCTCGCTTGTATGCCGCTCGCGGTATTACCCAGCCTGATGAGCTTGAGACTGGGCTTTCTGGTCTTCTGCCCGCTGAGATGTTGCACGGTGTCACTGAGGCGGTGCGGCTATTAGATGTCGCTATTGATAGGGGTCAGCGTATCCTAATCGTTGGTGATTTTGATTGTGATGGCGCGACCAGTACCGCGCTGATGATGCGTGCACTCACGAAAATGGGTGCAGTCGTCGATTTTTTAGTACCTGATCGCTTTAAGTACGGCTATGGTTTGACGCCAGAAATTGTCGAATTAGGCATTAAGACGTATCAGCCAGAGTTGATCGTCACAGTAGATAATGGTATCTCAAGTCATGAAGGCGTGGCGCGTGCGCAGGCCGACGGCATCACTGTCATCATTACGGATCATCATCTGACGACCAAAGAGACACCACCTGCAGAAGCGGTGGTCAATCCCAATCAACTCGATTGCAGTTTTACTAGTAAAGCGCTCGTAGGGGTCGGTGTGGCTTTTTATGTGCTCGGACGTTTAGCCAAGCTGCGCCGTGAAGCCAATAAATCTACCGTGCAAGTCAGCCAATATTTGGATTTGGTGGCGCTCGGAACGATTGCGGACGTTGGAGTGCTTGATAAGAACAATCGCATCTTGGTGCATCATGGACTGACGGCTATCCGCCAAGGGCGCTGCTGTCTGGGTATCTTGGCATTGCTTGAGCAAGCGGGCCGTGATCCCAAAAAAATGCAGGCGCAAGATTTTGGTTTTGTGTTAGGACCTCGTATCAATGCTGCCGGACGTATGGACAATATGCGCATTGGTATCGAGTGTTTATTGACCGAAGACTGGAGTACGGCGCAGCGCTTGGCGCAAGAGCTTGAGCAGCTAAACCGTACCCGTCGTCACGTAGAAGGCGAGATGCGCGCGCAAGCAGATAATATTGTGCAAGCATTAGCTACTGTTGCAAATGAAAACGATGAGAATACTGCTACTGACGAGAGCGATGAAATCCTTATTCAGTCTAAAACTGATAAAGAGACTGTGAATAATCAAACCCGCAGCATTGTTTTATATCAAGATGACTGGCATCAAGGCGTTATCGGTATCGTCGCTGGACGTTTGAAAGAAAGTCATTATTTGCCCAGTATCGTTTTTGCACCAGCAGATACAGAGCGTACAGGTGACGACGATGCCATTAAAGGTTCGGCGCGGTCTATCGCTGGCGTGCATATTCGTGATGCGATTGAGCAAGTTGCTGAACGCTATCCTGATCTAATCAGCCATTTCGGTGGTCATGCGATGGCTGCTGGGCTAACCTTGAAGCGTCGCAACTTTGACGCCTTCGTGACGGCTTTCGATGCTGTTATGGCAGAGATGGAGGATGAGGTTTTTGCCGAGCAAAAATTCACCGATGGCCCCTTGCAAGCAGGCGACTTTAGCTTATGGTTTGCTGAGCATTTGGCCAATGCCAGTATTTGGGGTCATGGCTTTGCACCGCCGATATTTGATGGGGTGTTCGAAGTATTGAGCTTTAAGATACTAAAGGACAAGCACCTCAAATTATCACTGCGTTATCCTGATGTGCAGTATCCGATTGAAGCGATTTATTTTAACTTCGATAGCGAGGTATGGGATTATCGTGCCGAAAAAGTGCACGTATTGTTTCAGCTAGACATCAACGAGTGGAACGGCAAACAAAGCTTACAGCTGATGGTAAGGGATTTAGCTGTGGTCAGTGAATAAGCATATTGCTTTATTATAAGACTACGAATAGACAATAATAAGGCGTCAACTGAGTTTAAAGTTGACGCTTTTTTAATATTTGCATTCTAGGGCGTGTCTTCATTTCAGAAATGGCGATAAAAATGAGATAAATTGCCGTCAAACAAGAAAAATAGCGTAGATAATATCGGGATATTAACAAGCTATTTGACGATATTTACCCATTTTTAGCCCATTTAGATGACTATCGAGTGAATTGAAGACACGCCCTAGGGTTTAGTATTTCCATTCAAGAGCAGGAAACTGCCAATCGTAGCGAATGGCGAGCATTCTTATCGTAAAAATCGTCATCATGGCAGAGATGTCAGCAACCCAATCAGTCACGCCTAGGTTGTGCAGGGCAAAGTAGAGAATGCCGCCCGTTAAAGCCGCCGTGATATAAATCTCTTGCTGCAATACCAGCGGAATCTCGTTGCAGATCATATCGCGGATGATACCGCCGACAATAATCGTAATCACCCCAAGTAATAATGCCACGGGTACATTGGTGCCCATGCTATCAGCAACCTTGATACCAATTAGGGTAAAGGCAGACAGACCGATGGTATCGGAGAGCTTGAGGAATCTATCGACGCGCCTTGAGTTGGGATGAAAAAATATTTGCGTCGCTAATGAGCAGAAGGTAATAACGGTCAGATAGCTCATATCTACCATCCAAAACAGCGGATGACGATCCAAAATCACATCACGGACGGTGCCGCCGCCGATAGCAGTGACGATCGACACCAATAAACAGCCAAAGACGTCGAACTTTTTATGTTTTGCCAGTATCGTCCCTGAAATACTACAGGCCACAATGCCAATCATGTCAAACAAGTAGAGCAAAGAACGCGGGTCGAACGTCGTGATCAGTTCCGTAGGATCCAATGCGATAGTCAACATGAGCGAGTCTCAGTAAGTTTTTATGATAATTATATAATCATTGTAAATCAGGGTCTGTTGAACATTCAAATATTAGGACTGCTGATTGCTAAAATCGTCCCAAACCTTTTATCAAATCAGGCGTAAACCGACGATAATGTCGAGACCTTAGCTAGGTTTACAACAACGTTTGGGGTGATTTTAGTACCAGACTTTCAGGGCAGGGCTATTTTTTGCCAATACATGGCGAAATTATCTAACCTAGAATGACTAGGCCTCAAAAATTTCACTGCGTATTGTCTAAAAAATAGCCACTGCCAGTGCCACATTTGAATGTTCAACAGACCCCAATACAACAGCGCTTACTTTTTAAACCCTATAAACTGGTCTTATTTAACCAAGCGAATAGAAGGAAGATGCCAATCAAAGCGCAGCGCTAACATACGCACCGCAAAGATAACGCCTAGCATCACGAATTCATTTAATCCAGCATCCATGCCCAAACTGTCAAGCAGCAGATAAGTGACCGAGCCTGCGATACTGGCAGAGATATAAATCTCGCGCTGCAGCACCAACGGTATCTCATTACAAATAATATCACGCAGCATACCGCCAATAATGGCTGTCCAAACGCCCATCATAATGGCAATCACTGGTGACATACCTTGGGTCAATGCTATCTTAAAACCGATGACACTAAAGGCTGCTAGCCCAATGGCATCGAAGAGTTTGAGGGCGTTATCAATCTTATGATAGAGATGAAAAAAGATTTGCAGGACAAGGGAGGTGATAGTGATGACAATCACATAGTTGAGATCGGACATCCAAAATAGCGGATGGCGATCTAGCGCCATATCACGTAGCGTACCACCGCCAATGGCATTGACCATTGAAACTAAGATACAGCCAGCAATATCAAAGCCTTTATGCTGAGCGAGCAAAGTACCGGCGATAGCACAAGCAATCACGCCAACCATATCGAGCAAATACAGCAGAATATCAGGAAAAATAAAATTATTCATCATAGCGTTATTTCGGTCTCATCCATCTTTGGCAAATAGTACCAATCCCAACATAATCAATCCAATACCTACCAACCCCAGTGCCGAAGGTATCTCATTATTGAGCAACAATATACCGCCAATCAAGGCAAATATCACCTCGCTGGCTTGGGTAGAATCAACGCCCGCCACTTCACTGGAGGTGACGGCTTGTTCGCGCGCATATAAAAAAATACTGGTTGCTGCTACCCCTGCTAACAGAGCCACGAGCAAAGTATTGAACAGCTGTGTGCTTTCGGGTAACTCAGGACGCACTATAATGCCTAAAACCAGCCAAAATGGCAAACTACCTAGAGTCATTAGCCATACTTTATTAAAGGCATTTTGCAGCAGCACCGTTTCGATAGCGGGGATACGAGCAATCAAGGTTTGTAAGGGTGAGTGCGTTTCAGCCGCCGTTTTGGCTTTTAGCTTTTCAGGGTCAATATCAGTGTCGGTTTTGATACTAGAACTATCAGCATCCGCTGAGTGAGTGCTATCGACAGGTAAAGCGTAGGCTTCTGTGACGAGTGGTTGGTTGTGAGTGTCAATAGTACTTTGCAGAAGGCTGTTTTCTCTGACCTTGCGCTGCGCAGCGCTATGCTTGCGAGCGTTGTGAGACACCTGCCAGACCAACTGATTGCCGATTGGATAGCTAAAAGCGGCTATCAGTGCAGGCAGCGCACCATACAGTAGCATCTCTGCCATTGGGGTGGCATTTATACCTCCGAGCGCAGCAGCGCGCAGACCTTCGCTGACATTGACCAGTATCACTCCGATGAATACCAGCATGGCGTAAAAAATGAATTTTTTGTCAAAGCGTTGCCCAAATGCCAGTAGGACGAGGAGGCTAGTCACCACGGTAAACATAAATGTCGCCGCCACCACCCAACCGGCGACATGATCACCGGCATAACAGATGCCCGTGTAAAAGATACCAAAACCAATACTGCCAGTGATACACCAAAAACGCCAATGCTGACGAAAGATAATCGCCAATTCTTTGATACGACTAAAACCATGCTGCATAACGATAATAGCGGTGATAATCAGCCACATAAAGACATAGCGGAGACTGGCTGACCAAAACCAGTGACCACCTGCATCACTCATCAGCTCGTTTAAAATAAAAGTGGAACTAAAGAACGCACCCGCCAACAAGCCGAGTAAAATGAGTTTGACCATCCCTGAATCCTTACCGTCGGCTATATGTCGGTTCGTTTAGCGGTTTTTACCTGCTTTTTTATGTGCTTTTCTATTTGCCTTTGGCATCTGCCCAGATGATTTTGTGCAGTTGTAATTGAAAGCGCACGGGCAGGGCATCGGCCAATATCCATTCAGCCAACTCGCGCGCCAATACTGGCACATCGGGGCTGGCCTCTTCGTCAATATCGTCTGCGACATTAAACATCGGAGAAAACCAAACGGTGCTGACCAATTCATTTAGCTTATGCTCGATCAACATGGCTTTTGCCCACTCATAATCGGCATGGTTCATGATGACGAACTTAAGCTGATCATGCTGAGTCAGATAGTCCAGATTTGACCATAGGTTTTTATCGACTTCGCCTGAGCTTGGCGTTTTGAGATCCATCACTTTACTGACTGCTGGCGGTACGTTTTCTACCGTGAGCGCGCCTGCAGTTTCAAGCGAGATTTCATAATCATCACTCAGTAAGCGCTTCATCAGTTCAATGGCATTCGGCTGTGCTAATGGTTCGCCACCCGTCAGACAAATACGCTTGCAAGGATAGCTTTTGATGGTCTCTATAATGGCTTCTAGCGACTGACGTTCGCCGCCCGTAAAGGCATATTCGGTATCACAATAAACACAGCGCAGCGGGCAGCCGGTCAAGCGTACGAATATCGTCGGCAAGCCTGAGGTCAGTGCTTCACCTTGCAAAGAATAAAAGATTTCTGTCAAACGTAGACCCGCTTCAGGATCAGTGACAGGAATGGCGGCGGTGCGTAATAGTGATTCACTCATAATATGTCAAATACAGTTAAAGATTGATAATGAGATTAAGCATTTATCAATCGTAATAAAAAGGCAGGTTCTGGTATGGGAGTTTTGCGTTTGGATAAAGCCAAACCAAAAAAATGGATTATAACGCAACAGCCTATATTAAGCTGCAAAAAAGATGCTGGAGGATGACTCCAGCATCTTTATGTAAAACAATGATTGTACGTGCTAAATGATTGTACGTGCTAAATGATTATACGCTGTACATATTTAGGCTAAACGTAATAACTCATTTACTGATGTTTTAGCACGGGTTTGTGCATCGACTTTTTTGACGATGATAGCTGCATATAAGCTGTGTGTGCCATCTTCTGATGGTAGGCTACCTGGTACGACAACTGAGCCTGCTGGTACACGGCCACGATGAATCTCGCCCGTTTCGCGATCATAAATACGCGTTGACTGACCGATAAATACACCCATCGAGATGACTGAGCCTTCTTCAACAATAACGCCTTCAACGATTTCAGAACGCGCACCGATAAAGCAGTTGTCCTCAATAATCGTTGGATTGGCTTGTAATGGCTCTAATACACCGCCGATACCAACACCACCTGACAGATGCACGTTTTTGCCGATTTGAGCACATGAACCTACGGTCGCCCACGTATCTACCATCGCGCCTTGATCGACATACGCGCCAATATTAACATACGACGGCATCAATACCGCACCGGCTGCGATGTATGAGCCTTTACGGGCCACGGCTGGTGGCACTACGCGTACGCCAGCTTCTTTGAACTGTGCTTCGGTCCAGTTGGCAAACTTAGTTGGCACCTTGTCATAAAACTGTATGTGCTCACCAGCGGCTTGCACGTAATTATCGTTTAAGCGGAACGATAGTAAGACGGCTTTTTTTGCCCACTGATTGACGACCCACTCGCCATCCTTTTTTTCTGCAACTCGCAGTGTACCGTTATCTAACTGCTCAAGCACTTGCTCGATAGCATCACGCACATCTTGTGGCATAGTAGATGGGCTGTATTCGTTGCGGTTTTCAAAGGCTTGTTCGATGGTTTGTTGTAATGACATGGATAAAAATTCCTAAGATGAATGAAAAGTAAATAAATGAATCTTATAGTTAAAGATAGCGTCAAAAATCGACTAAAAATATTGCCTGCCACATTGTCGCTAATTTGACGACTTTTAGCAAATAAGTTGGGCGCAAAGGTCTGTATTGATAATAAGTAATGCCATTTAGAACGATGAGCTATTGCGCTCTATCCATTCTAAGATATCGTGATAGACCACCTTGTTCGCCTGCTCGTGAAGGGGCTCATGGCGCATGTTTGGGTAGAGCTTTACTTCCACATTATTGAAGTTTTGTTTCTTTAGGCGACTGACAATGTTGCGAATGCCGCTGCCCATATCACCGATGGGATCACTTTTGCCACTGACAAAGAACAGGGGAAAGTCTTTTGCAATCGTCGCAGCCCAGCCTTTATGGAGACCTGTTGTCATCAAGGTGAATAGCGTCATAAAACCATTGTTAGTAAAGTCAAAACCGGTGAGTGGATCGGCTTCATAAGCGGCGATATTGGCGGGATTTTCACTGATCCACGCAAACTGCGAGTCAGAAATACGGTTATCAAGTTTGCTATTCAGTACTTTGTTCATTACTTTAGCAAATACAGTATTTGGTTTTTTTGGTGCCGCTTTGGCCAATAGTTTATTAATAGGTAATAGTACTTTGGTCAATGGGTTGGCGTCTGCAGTGCCCATTAAGATGGCCCCAGCAAAGTCTTGGGCGTGATGTTTGAGTACATTACGGACGATAAACGAGCCCATAGAGTGACCCATAACAAAGTGCGGCACATGGGGATGACGCGATTTTAGGCTATCAGCCATAACGATGACGTCTTGTAATAAAGACTGCACTGGATGCTCACTGCCAAAAAATCCCAAATCAGCCTTTGTTTTTACCGTTTGACCATGACCGAGCTGATCGTAGGTTGCTACTGCAATACCATTATCAGCCAAAAACTGAGCAAAGTCTGCATAGCGACCGCTGTGTTCTGACATGCCGTGGACGATTAGTAAAGTGGCCTTAATTTTTTTATCACTATCACGCGGCTCAAAAAATGTATGATTCAGATAGTGGGTATTGTCAGAAGAGGTGATCTGGTCAGAGGTACTCATAAGCGTAGAATCCTTGCATGGTTAGAGAATGAAAACAGACTGTTTCTAAATTTTTTAAGCATTGAGCGATGGGTGCTAAATGCATGGTCAATATGACTTATTTACAAATTAAGCAGCCAGTCAGGTTTTATAATTGGGATGAATGATTGCTACCATCAATTTAATCATAAAGCCTTATCAGGTCAATATTATTTACTGCGGCGTCGTTATCGTACAATAGTCTTGCTTTAAATGCTTTTAACTTATGTTTTAATTTCGATAGCGTTTTTATCTTTCCTAAGTTTCCAGCGTTGGTACACCCTAGTAAACCAGTCAAAACTATTTAAAAGTATCAAAAACATTGAGCGATAAAATGCCCATAAAAAATATACCTATAAAAATAATGCCCTTAAAAAAGTTGCTCTTGGTAGGTGCTGGTCATGCGCATATTGGTCTGTTGCGTCGACTCCGTGGGACGCCTCTAATAAATGCGGATATCACATTAATCAGCGAGCAACCGCAGTCGATCTATTCAGGTATGTTGCCTGGCTGGATGGCGGGGCACTATATACTAGATGATATCCGTATAGATATTGCGGCACAATGCAAGCAGGCTGGCGTGCATTTCATTCAGCAGCCAATCGTAAAGATAGACGCCAAATCACAGCGAGTCATGACCGCTGACGACTATGATCATAGCTATGAGGTAGTGTCGTTAAACACTGGCGCGGATACGGATATGCACTGGTTAAATAATGCTGACACTAATAATGCTGACACTAATAGTGTCATTGCGATTCGTCCGTTACATAGCTTTGTGAATCAGTGGTCGCAAGTGCTTGCTACCGCTCAGCGCTCAGCACATTATCAATTGGCTATTATCGGGGCTGGCGCAGCGGCAATCGAGCTGGTTATGGCTGCCCAAGTCGCCTTGCAGCGTATTCACCCGAATCATCAAGTGTTTTTAATCTGCGGTGATGTGCTATTGGCTGGTTTTAATCAAAAGTTTAGACATCGTGTTATCAAGCAGCTTAATCGTCTGGGTATTGAAGTTATCTACGAGCGCGCCATCGCCTATCAGAATGGGACATTGATTACTGAGAGAGCGTCATTGCAGCAATCCTTTTTAATGGATGCGGTTATCGCTGCCACTGGCGTGACTGGTGCAGCGTGGACAGCCAGTACAGCCAGTACGGATATTGCCACAGTTGACAACGGCTTTATCGCAGTAAACGCGCTGCAGCAAAGTGTCTCTCATAATAATGTATTCGCCGTCGGTGATGTGGCAACGCGCGTGGATAAAGATGTCGCGCACTCAGGGGTTCATGCCGTACATGGCGGTGCAGTCGCAGCAGATAATTTGTTAACTTTTATGGTAGATCAAAATAAACCCTTACAAAGCTATCAGCCCAAAAATCGTACTTTGTATTTATTATCTTGTGGCGATAAGTATGCCATTGCCAGTTGGGGCAGTGTGAGTTTGCAAGGTCGCTGGGTTTGGTATCTTAAACGCTATATTGATAAGCGTTTCGTCAATGCAAATTAAGCTATAGTCAAATCCATATAAATCCGCCACACCGTTATCCTCGCTAAGCGTGCTCATGTATCGCTTACACCCAGCTTCCTTGTATCGTAATAATTTGAATTCAACTATGACTGGCACTAATACTGTGAGCTATTCTCTCAACATATTTTCGATAGCTTATAAAGATTGGATATATTTATTGAATACACAATGATTAAAAATGCTAGTGACATAATAGGGTATCATTGATTAGATAAACTTGATATTAACTGCAAATCGATTAGAAGAATAGTAAACAGACTCTAAGCAGTTGAGTAAATATCACAACACGGATTCTATAATTTTATGAAATCTACCATTGAACTACTCGAATTTACTGACTTTCCAGCCATCAAACGTCGTGAGTTAACTACGCTACAAGTGAACATGGGCTATTTGTGCAATATGTCCTGCGTACATTGCCACGTGGCAGCCAGTCCTTATCGTACGGAGATGATGTCGCGTGAGCTGGTCGAGCTGATACTGGACGTACTAAAAGTACAAGATATGGATACGCTTGATTTAACCGGTGGCGCGCCTGAGATGCATGAAGACTTTAAGTATCTGGTTACCGCCGCGCGCGCTTTGGGTGTCAAAGTGATTGATCGCTGTAATTTAACGATTCTGATGGCAGAAGGCTATGAGGATATGGCGCAGTTTTTGGCAGACAATGAAGTCGACGTGGTGGCATCAATGCCTTGTTATTCATTAGAAAACGTCGATAAGCAGCGCGGCAAGGGTGCGTTTGACGACAGTATATTGGGACTGCATAAGCTCAATGCCTTAGGTTATGGCAAAGCTGGCTCAAACTTAACGCTGAACCTCGTTTATAACCCGCAAGGCGCCACGCTACCGCCCAATCAGCAACAGCTAGAGGCGGACTATAAACGTGAGCTAAAAGAACATTTCGATATCGAATTTCATCAGTTATTTGCTTTGACCAATATGCCGATTCAGCGCTTTGGTGCGGTGCTATTGGCCAAAAAACAATTCCATCCCTATATGGACTTGCTCAAGGCCAATTACGTGGCTGGCAATTTAGCCGAAGTCATGTGCCGCTCGACGATCAGTGTCAATTGGCTGGGAGAGTTATTTGATTGTGACTTTAACCAGCAGTTAGAGATTCCAGTACCCAACAAGTCCCGTCGGCATCTGAGCGATTTATTAACGCAAAATCCTACTGGCGATGATATTGCGATTGCAGATCACTGCTATGGCTGTACAGCAGGACAGGGAAGTAGCTGCGGTGGCGCGCTGGAAGAAGAGACAGCAGGGCAGACAATAGCAAAAACATCCTCGATCTAAACGGAGTTAATTATGAACATCTTTAATAACATAAGTAAGAGTACAGGTAGTTTTTCAAGCAAGCGTTTACTGATTAAGACAGCAGTAGCTACTTCTGTGCTATTGGCTAGTATGGCAAGTTATGCTGATTTTAATCATAGTACTTGGGATAGCTTGCTGAGTAAAAATGTCACTATGACCAATGGTGGTAAAGCCTCGGTCGTTAATTATAACGGTATGAAAGCGGATCAAAGCAAGCTTGATAGCTACATGGCAGCAACTAGCAAAGTCAGTCAATCAGAGTTCAATGGTTGGAGCAAAGATGAGCAGTTGGCATTTTTGATTAACGTCTACAATGCTGGCACGGTAGAGTTGATACTGACTAAGTATCCGAATCTCAAATCGATCAAAGATATCGGTGGGATATTTGGCTCGCCATGGAAACAAGATTTTGTCACGCTATTAGGCAAAAAGCGCTCGCTTGATGACATCGAGCACAATCTAATCCGTGGCTCAAAACGCTATAACGAACCACGTATTCACTTTGCCGTAAACTGCGCGAGTATTGGCTGTCCAGCATTATTGGATGATGCTTTTACAGGTAGTAAATTAGATAAACAGTTAGAGCAAGTTACGAGTAAATTCCTCTCGGATAATAGTCGTAATCGTCTCAAAGGTAATACCTTAGAGATATCGCCAATTTTTAAATGGTATAAAGAAGACTTTGAGTCGAATTGGCGCGGTACCAAAGATTTGGAAGGATTCTTAGCTCGTTATAGCTCATCTTTAGGGCTTAATAAATCGCAAAGCGCTGATTTAAAAAGTGGCAAAACTAAGATCGACTATACTAGCTATAATTGGAATCTGAATAAGAAATAATACTGATAAAACATAACAGCGAGCACTGCCAATTATGACCGCTATAGCTACGGTTTCTATTATTATTCCAGTAATAAATGAGGCGAATAATTTGCCTCATTTGTTTGCCAATATTAACAGTCTAAAGCCAATGCCACAGCAAGTTATCTTGGTCGATGGGGGCTCAAACGATGATTCTATTGGCATCGTTCGAAGTTTTATTAATGAGTTAGTGCTTGGCAGTGAGTGTAAAATTGATTGGCAAGTTATTACGTCCAAAGCAGGGCGTGCGCGGCAAATGAATGCGGGTGCAGCATTAGCCACTGGCGATGTTTTGCTATTTTTACATGCCGATACGCGGTTGCCAATTGACGCTATCGATAGTATTTCTAGGGCGATGACACTAGCAAACTGGGGACGTTTTGATGTGCAGCTAAATAGTCGTCAGCCGATGCTTTGGGTGGTCAGTGCCCTGATTAATTGGCGCTCACGTTTAACTCATATCGCTACAGGCGACCAAGCTATTTTTATCAGTCAATCTTTATTTGCGCAAATGGGCGGCTATCCTAATCAAGCGTTGATGGAAGATGTTGAATTATGCAAGCAACTAAAAGGTATTGCTAAACCTGCTTGTCTGAAAAATAAAGTCATCACATCAGCAAGACGTTGGCAGCAGTATGGCACATGGCGGACGATTGTCTTAATGTGGCAGTTACGTTTTGATTATTGGCGTGGCGTGTCGGCTGATAACATTAACGCGCGTTATTATAAATAATAGAAAAATTTCAATATGACTCAAAATCAAAAAACCTGCATTATTATTTTTGCAAAATTCCCTGCACAGGGCATGGCAAAGACCCGTTTGCAACCTGCGCTTGGCATTGATGGTGCAGCGAGAATGGCACGGCAATTACTTTTACATAGTATCGAGCAAGCTGTGGCTACGGGCTTTAGCATTGAGCTGTGTGTCAGCCCTGCGCCAAGCGATCCATGCTGGCAAACGCTTGGTTTGCCTGACTCGCTGCGATGGTCAGAGCAAGCAGATGGTGATTTGGGTTTGCGTATGTTCACGGCGAGTCAACAAGCATTAGCGCGTTTTAAGCAAGTGATTTTGATAGGCACAGATTGTCCTAGCCTTAGTTCTATCATCATTCAACGGGCTGCACAGCGATTAGACACTCAGGATAGCGTGATGATACCAGCCTTTGATGGCGGTTATGTGCTGTTTGGCTTTAAACAAGTTGCTGCTCGTTTATTTAATGATATCCAATGGAGCACGCCGAGCGTAGCAAAGATTACTCAACAGCGCTTGGTAGAATTGAGCTGGTCTATAGCGTTGTTAGCGCCTTTGCCTGATATTGATGAGCCTGAAGATTTACAGTATTTACCTGAAGGCTGGCTTGATGGTTAAAAGCTAAATGATATTAAGAAGCCATCAAACTATTTGGTTGACCCTATTAGGTTGGCGATAGTTTGATGGCTTTTTTGTTGACCATAAATGCGTACTGCTAAGGTAATAATACTAAAAGTCTGGCCTTAGTCTCATCGCTCATCGCCTCTACTGGCGTGACTAACGCTTGAGCTAAAGCCGTATGAGCAATAGAGTCGGGCTGTTCTGCTGCGAGTAGGGCGACTGCTTGCTTAATAACGTGCTGCGCATTATCGGCGTTTTTCATCAAATTTTGAATAGCATAATCAGCGCTAACGGCTTCCTCAGTCGGATGCCAACAATCAAAATCTGTCACTAATGCGAGCGTTGCGTAAGCGATGCTAGCTTCCCGCGCCAGCTTGGCTTCTGGCATATTCGTCATGCCGATGATGTCAGCGTTCATTTGGCGATACCAGTGTGACTCTGCACGAGTCGAGAATTGCGGGCCTTCGATACACACATAAGTCGATTGTGCATGACATTGCCCTTCATTGATATTCGCTTGAGTGTAAGCGCGATTCAGAATATCAGCGACTTTCGGGCATAAAGGATCCGCCATCGAGACATGCGCAACTGCACCTTTACCAAAAAATGTGCTGGCACGATGTTTAGTCATGTCGATCATTTGATCAGGGACGACCATGTCTAACGGTTTAAGCTCTTCTTGCAATGAACCCACCGCTGATACTGAAATGATATAGCGCACGCCTAGAGTTTTTAGCGCATAAATATTGGCGCGATAAGGTACTTTAGAAGGTGTAAATTTATGCCCTTGACCATGACGGGTCAAAAAAGCAACGGTCACACCATTCAATTCCCCTAAGACGATATCGTCAGAAGGTTTGCCATAAGGGGTTGCGACACTAATGCTGCGTTTATTCGTTAAGTCCTGCATTTGATACAGACCGCTGCCGCCAATGATAGCGATGTCAGCAGAGTGTTTTACAGTGTATTCTTCTTTTAAAGTCATAAAACGTTTCCAGATGTTTGACAATAGGTATTTAACTAAAAAAACTTAATAAGGAAGATAACTAGTTTTTTGAACGGATACTGCTAGCGCTTAGTGACTCTCTTATACATTCCTTGAGCCAGCTCCTTAACCGCCATTGTCTGACTTTGCACAACACCGTTATATTTAGGCAGATTGTCGTCCACATCTTTAACACGGCGATTGTAAAACAGATGCATCGTCGGCTCAGGTAGAGCGGCTGCATTAGGGTAATTATCGGTAGGAATGAAAACCAGAGCACCGCCCACAGCCATCTCTATACTAGGCTTATGACAGCGCTTACACAGTCCGCGGCTGATATTCGGTGGCATTTTCCAACGACGAAAACGCGTTTTATTGATATCCAGTTCGCTGACATCCGACTTAAGCAAAACCGTAACATCGTTGTAAGCCTTACCCGTATAGTCCTGACAGATAGTGCAGTGACAAATAAAGCGAGCTATCGGAGTATGGTTAATCGTATAAGTGTTGCTATAACAAGAGCAAGAGCCTTCTTGCGGCGTAAATTCGGTGCTCATCGGTCAATCCTTTTTTTATAAGAGAGATATCATTATTTTCGATTCTAAACTATGGTTTCAAAATATAGCACGATAGTCAGTTCTATATAACTTGGAGACTATTAAGACGAGTGAAAGTACTCGCAATAGTAGATTAATTGAGCCTGACAGCTTATATAACTTATATGGTATTGACCATATCCTAGCTTGCTAGTGTAGCCGCTTTCGATAAGGGTAGTAATTATTATTCGTTGATTTTCAGTTATTTAGAATGTTTTTCTAAGGTACAGTTAATCCTAAGAGACTATCTATTACAGACACAAAATAAATGCAGAAATATAGTTTAAAGCGTGTCTTCATTTCAAAAATGGTAGTAAAAATGAGATAAATTGCCGTCAAACAAGCAAAATAATGCAGACAATATCGGGATACTAACTAGCTATTTGACGATGTTTGGCAAGATTTAGCCATTTTTAACCCATTTAGATGACTATCGAGTGAACTGAAGACACGCCCTATTCATTCTTGGTAAGCATTTTTTGACTCCGTAATAAATAACCTTGATGCTATTAAGACGATGATAAAGGTTTACACTGTGCTTAATTTTTGTTTAAATAGCTTTAATAATGAAACTTTGTTTCGCATAGCAGAACTTTACTAAACAAATATCAATACTCCGAATCGCTATTTTTAACTCAAGTTGCTTTATCTACAAGGTTTTGAGACATAAAAGGCTTTGGTTTATTTATGGTGGGAATTGCTATACTATTACAAGTCTGTAACGCATTAATATTTATATAGTGATGCCGTTAGAGGTATTAAATCGATTATTTCAAGGATGAATGCAATGTTCAACTCTCTAAAATCTCCGTTATTTTTATCAGCGATGCTAAGCGCCACTTTAGGCTTAACCGCATGCTCATCACCAAGTTCAGAAAATACTGACAGTACGGCAACAGATAGCGCTGCTACTGACACTGCTGCCGACAAGCTGGATACCAAGTTTCTTACCATCGCTACTGGCGGAGCATCTGGCCCTTACAACATCATTGGTACTTCATTATCAGAAGTCTATGTCAAAACCTTTGGGGTGAACTCAAAGACGCAAACCACCGGCGCTTCAGTCGAAAACGTCAATCTGTTGACCCAAGGTAAAGTCGACATGGTATTGGCGCTCAGTGATGTGGTCACCGACGCGATCGAAGGCAAAAACAACTTTGATAAGCCAATTACCAACATCCAACAAATTGCGGTCTTGTACCCTAATGTGGTGCAAATCGTCACCACCAAAAAATCTGGCATCAAAAATATTGAAGACTTACGTGGTAAGCGTATCGCTGTGGGCGATCAAGGCTCTGGCACAGAAGTCAATGCTCGAACGTTATTAGAAGGTTTCGGTATCACGTACGATGATATCACTGTCGATTATTTGGGTTTTTCTGAAGCGGCGGATGGCATGAAAGCGGGTAAAATTGAAGCAGCTTTCTTTAGTAGTGGTCTACCGAACTCTTCATTGATGGAGCTAGAGCAGGGCTTGGACTTACAGTTAATCACCATTAATCAAGACAAGCTAAAAGAAATCATTGCAAGTAAGCCTTACTTTAAAACCTTTGAGATTCCTGCTGGCACTTATGGCAATGACGCCGCGATTCCAACCGCAGCGATTATGAATGCATTATTGGTTAGCTCTGATTTGTCTGAATCTGATGGTTACAAGCTGACCAAAGCGTTATTTGACAATTTAGACGGTTTAAAAACAGCGCACCAAGCGGCCAATGATATTAGCTTAGAAACGGCTCGTGAAGGCATGGTTGCACCTATCCATCCTGGCGCCAAAAAATACTATGATGAACAAGCCGCTAAATAAGCAGTTATGGTTACTAAAAATAAGACATTATGGCTAATAGCTGGCGCAGTGCTCATTGCTGCGCTGGTTTTTTTTATGCTGTGGCATCTCTTTGTCCGTCAGCCTGTGGTGGAAGTTCGCGTCGCAGGTGTTGACGGTGCTAATGACAAGGTTTGCTATTTCGTCGAGCCTGACTTTCAATTGCGCTGGATACATTCTGTAGAAAAACAATGGTGGGAAGAACAGTATCAGCGTATAGACGGCAGCAGTACAGAAGACGCTGAACTGCTGCTGACCACCACTTATTTTGAAGCTTTTGGCGCAGGTACACCCTCTACTGAGGCGCTTGCTCCCATACAAAAACCTGGCTATCTGGGTTATCAAATCAATGAGAAACTGCCCAAGCTTAATTGGGTGGTCTCACGGCTTACCAAAGGTGAGATTGACTATGGTAACTATCGGATACGCATTCACCGCTGGGTGCCAGACTATTCTGAAGTAACGATCATGCCGACAGCGTATGGTTTCATTGATAGATTTAACAAGGACTTGTGTCATGAACTCCCAAGTGACGGATCACGATAATTTGACAACGATGTCAGATAACCATATCAATAACGATAGCGACTCGCCTATACATTCTCATCCTGACGTTGAGACTAATGTCGACGCTGAGCTTGAAGCGCAAGCCCATAATAAAGCCATATTAGAAAAGTACGACCGAGAGTCCATCACGCGCCATATCACTCAAGGACCAGTGAAGTATTTTATCGCTGCAATTTGCATTTTTTATTCTCTGTTTCATTTGTATATCACTTTTAATCCCATGCCAGCGCTGCTACAGCGCTCTGTACACGTGGGTATTGGTTTTGCCTTAATTTTCTTAATTTTTCCAGCGAGCAAAAAAAGCAGCCGTCAGCGCGTGGCATGGTATGACTGGCTTTGGTTTGTCTTTTCCCTATCTGGGATGGCTTATTTGATCTACAAATATCAAGATATTGTGACCTCACGTGGCGGGATGGCCAATCAGACGGATGTGATTTTCTCGTTGATTACCGTGGTCTGCGTATTAGAAGGTAGTCGCCGTATCACAGGTTGGATTTTGCCAATATTGGCAGGGATATTTTTGGCCTATCCATTTGTCAGTCATTTGGATTTTATGCCAGACCGGCTACTGACTCGTCCTTATGACATGGGTGATATTTTTGGTCAATTATTTCTAAAAACCGAAGGTTTATATTCTGTTGCGATTGGGGCATCGGTTACTTTTATCTTTTTGTTTATTTTATTTGGTGCATTTTTAGCGCGCTCTGGTATGGGGCAGCTGTTTAATGACTTGGCACTCGCGCTAGCTGGTGATAAAAAAGGCGGGCCTGCCAAGGTTGCGGTCATCTCAAGTGGCTTTATGGGTAGTATCAACGGCTCAGCGTTATCGAACGTTGTCAGCACTGGTACCTTTACCATTCCGTTGATGAAAAAGGTCGGTTACCACAAAGATTTTGCCGGTGCAGTAGAGGCAAGTGCTTCTGTGGGTGGCCAGATATTGCCGCCGATTATGGGTGCCAGTGCATTTATTATGGCAGAAACAACAGGGTTGCCGTACAGCACGATTGCGTTGGCAGCATTATTACCTGCGATATTGTATTATCTTGGCGTTATTGCTCAAGTACATTTTCGCGCTGGTCGTCGCGATCTGAAAGGCATTGCCAAAGAAAGCTTACCAGCTGTCAAAGAGGTCTTAAAAGCACGTGGGCATATGCTATTGCCGATTGTATTTTTGGTCTTCTTACTAATCAGAAACGTGCCCGTTGGTTATGCAGCGGCTTATACCATTGGTTTTACTGTCATCGTTAGTATGCTGCGAAAAGAGACCAGAATGGGTTTTTCTGACATTTTGGGTGCATTAGAAGATGGTGCGCGTCAGTCGCTCGCCGTGATGGCTGCTTGTGCGGTCGTCGGTATTATTATCGGGGTTGTGAGTCTGACCAGCTTTGGGACGGTTATGACCTCATCGATTGTCACGCTTGGCGCAGGATCGTTATTCTTCACGCTCATTTTGACGATGCTAGCCTCAATGGTGTTGGGTATGGGACTACCGTCTATTCCTGCCTATATTATTACCGCGACCATGGCAGCGCCGGCATTGGCAGGGTTTAATATTCCAATTTTGTCAGCGCATATGTTTGTTTTCTACTTTGGTATTTTTGCCAATATTACGCCGCCCGTGTGTCTAGCAGCCTTTGCTGGTGCTGGTATATCTGGTGGAGATCCGATGAAGACAGGGTTCTTGTCGCTCAAACTGGCACTAGCCGGATTTATTGTGCCATTTATGTTTATCTATAATCCGACGATGCTGATGATAGATCCAACGGGCTTGGCAGTAACGGCCAAAGATTTCCCATTGCCTCCTATTATCGATATCATCGCAGTGGTAGTGACTTCGGTCACAGGCGTTATCGCCTTAAGCTCAGCGCTGGAAGGGTATTTTAAAGGTGTCATGAATCCAGTAACGCGTATTATCTTGGCCATTGGTGCCTTATTGTTGATTTATCCTGAGATTACCACGGGATTATTAGGCGGCGTCATTGTCCTTAGTATTGCTATATTCAATATAAAAACAGCTGGCAAGCCAACGCCAACTTTAACCGTGTAAAGCGTTGGGTTTGGAGGCTTTACAGGTTCATTAAAGTTAAAAAAAAGGGTGAATAACATAAATTGTTATTCACCCTTTTTACATGCTTAGCTTAATGTTTAAGCTTTAGCTCATTAAAACCTGACACTTAACAACCAAGTTTGCCTTCGGCTTCTAAGGCTTTTTTGCTACGGATAGGCGCTGGGCAATCTTCACCATAGTATTGACGATCGGCAAAGTAGCTTGAGCGTACCATCGGGCCTGCCCAAATGTTAAAGAAACCAATCTTTTTGCCGTAGTCCATATAACGCTGGAACTCGTCTGGATGAACATAACGATCAACTGGCGCGTGGTTTTTACTAGGTTGTAGATACTGGCCAACCGTAATCATATCGACGTTATGTGCTTTTAGATCATCAAGCAGTGCATAGATTTCTTCTTCCGTCTCACCAAGGCCAACCATAAAACCGCACTTGGTCGCGATATCAGGGCGACGCTCTTTATAGAGCTTGAGCAAATCTAATGAATGTTGATAGTCAGAGCCTGGGCGGAAGGCTTTGTACAGACGCGGAACCGTTTCAATGTTGTGGTTAAAGACATCTGGTGGGGTTTCTGTCAGTAGGTCTAAAGCCACTTCCATACGCCCACGGAAATCTGGCACCAATATTTCAATGAGGCAATTCGGGCTAAGCGCTCTTGACTCATTGAGTACTTCAACGAAATGCGCCGCGCCGCCATCTTTTAAATCGTCACGATCCACAGAGGTGATTACTGCATATTTTAGCTGCAAGCCTAAAATGGTCTCGGCAGTGTGGCGCGGCTCATCTGCATCTAGCTCATTCGGACGACCATGGCCGACGTCACAGAACGGGCAGCGACGGGTACAGATATCACCCATAATCATAAAGGTCGCCGTACCATCAGCGAAGCACTGCGGCAGGTTAGGGCAAGCGGCTTCTTCACAGACGGTATAGAGCTTTTGCTCACGCAAGGTGGCTTTGATACGTGCCACTTCAGCAGGCGAGGACATCTTAACCCGAATCCAATCTGGCTTTTTCTTCGCCTCGACGGTCGGGATTACTTTAATTGGGATACGCGCAACTTTATCATAGCCACGTAGCTTTTCGCCTTGGATGGCTTTTCTAGGTTTGACCTTAGCAGCAGGCACATGTGTTTGTACGGCAGTTGTCATAATAAATTATCTCTTAACCCTTTATACAATAAGGGTTTATGGAATTATTAGCATATGTTATTAGTTGAACTATTATAGCAGAAATTTAGAGGTCGATTTTTAATCAATATTGTTTAACTGACCTTTTAAGGTTACTGGTTCAAAGTACTGTTTTAAGACTACTGTTTTAAGACTACTACGATTGCGCTTGCAACCATAGTTTTAAATATCAATATCAATATCCAACTCATTCAGGATATCTATGGCGGCACGAAACGCCTCTTGGGTGGCAGGTGCACCGCAGTAAGGTAAACTGTGCATCAATACTTCTCGAATCTCAGCGACAGTTGCGCCATTATTAATCGCACCTCGAATGTGCCCTTTTAGCTCAGTCGGGCTTTTTTGTGCAATTAAAAAGGCGATGGTGATTAAGGAGCGATATTTACGCGGTAATACTGAATCATCTTGCCAAGTGCTACCCCAAGCATGTTCAATAATCCAGTCTTGTAACGGTTGGGTAAATCCAGTCGCCGCATCAAGCGAGCGTTTAACATGTGCCTCGCCCATTACTTCAGTACGAACCTTAAGGCCGTTTTGATAATTAGCGTTATTCTTCATATCATTGTTTTCTATGTCGTGGTTTTCCATATTGCTATCGTCCATGTCGTCATCCCTAATATTTATTTAAGGCATGTCCTCAATTCAATTGATAGTCATCTAAATGGGCTAAAAATAGCTAAATTTTGCCAAACAGCGTCAAACAGCTGATTAATATCTCGATATTATCTGCGCTATTTTTCTTGTTTGACTACAATGTATCTTATTTTTATCACCATTCTTAAAATGAGGGCATGCCTTAGTATATGGTTAATAAAAGCTGTTTTTTCAAGCGCTATTTTTTTAATTGATATTTTCTCTAAGCTATCGTAGCAAGATAATATTTTATCAAATAATATCCTGAAAAATGTTTAGTAGTCTCGATGTATTAATTTGATTATGAATCGAGCTATGCTTGACGAGAGTGACAAGCAGCATATTGGTTGCGAAAGGCTGCCCAATCATATTATTGATGGTACTATTTTTATAATAAATGTCCAATATGGCCCTATATTGAGCCTTTTAAAGGCTGAGCCATTAACATTTAGAGCGTTTTAAGCTATGATTGCACGGATAATTATTCCATCTAGTATATAGACGCAGGCTGTCATGCTGACTACCCACGTAATGTGCTAATACCCCCAACTGACGAGGACGACTATTGTGTTAGAAGCTTATCGTAAACATGTCGAAGAACGTGCTGAGCTAGGAACGGTTCCGCTACCACTGAACGAAAAACAAGTAGCAGAGTTGGTTGAAATATTAAAAACCCCACCAGCAGGCGAAGACGCATTCTTAATGAACCTGCTAGAAAACCGTATTCCTGCTGGCGTTGACCAAGCTGCTTACGTTAAAGCTGCATTTTTAGCTGCTATCCTTAAGGGTGAAGCATCATCACCACTTATCAGCAAGCAAAAAGCCGTCGAAATCCTAGGCACTATGCAAGGTGGCTACAACGTGCAGCCATTGGTTGCTGCACTAGATGACGCCGATGTTGCACAAGACGCTGCTGAAGCGTTGAAAAAAACGCTACTGGTATTTGACGCATTCAATGACGTCACTGAAAAAGCTGAAGCTGGTAATGACATTGCAAAAGAAGTCGTGCAGTCTTGGGCTGACGCTGAATGGTTCTTGAACCGTGCTGCCGTACCAGAAAAGACCACTTACACGACGTTTAAAGTGACTGGCGAAACCAACACTGATGACTTGTCACCTGCGCAAGATGCGTGGAGCCGTCCTGATATCCCATTGCATTCATTAGCCATGCACAAAAACTCTCGCGACGGCATCACTGCTGACGAAGAGGGCGTCGTCGGTCCAATGAAGCAGATCGAAGCGCTAAAAGAAAAAGGCCATCCACTGGCTTATGTTGGTGACGTGGTTGGTACGGGTTCTAGCCGTAAGTCTGCGACCAACTCAGTACTGTGGCTCATGGGTGAAGACATTCCTAACGTGCCAAACAAACGTGGTGGCGGTTTAGTATTAGGTAACAACATCGCTCCTATCTTCTTCAATACTATGGAAGATTCTGGCGCATTACCAATCGAAAAAGTAGCGGTTGATAACCTAAACATGG
This sequence comes from Psychrobacter okhotskensis, assembly GCF_013248965.1. Taxonomy (GTDB): domain Bacteria; phylum Pseudomonadota; class Gammaproteobacteria; order Pseudomonadales; family Moraxellaceae; genus Psychrobacter; species Psychrobacter okhotskensis. The sequence continues at coordinate 63,405 of NZ_JABRVQ010000021.1, forward strand.
GTGATGTTTTTGACATCTATCCGTACGAAGGCAAAATCACTAAGCATGACTCTGATGAAGTATTGTCAACGTTCAAGCTAAATTCACCAACATTGCTTGATGAAGTCCGTGCTGGTGGCCGTATTCCATTAATCGTTGGTCGTGGTTTGACTAATCGTGCTCGTGAGTACATGGGTCTTGGTCATTCAGACGTATTTGCTAAGCCAGAAGAGCCAGCCGATACGGGTAAAGGCTTTACCCTTGCACAAAAAATGGTTGGTAAAGCTTGTGGCCTGCAAGGCGTACGTCCGGGTATGTACTGTGAGCCGAAGATGACTACAGTTGGTAGTCAGGACACTACGGGTCCGATGACTCGTGATGAGCTAAAAGATTTGGCATGTTTGGGCTTCCAAGCAGATCTAGTTATGCAGTCATTCTGTCATACGGCTGCTTATCCAAAGCCCGTTGACGTTGAGACGCAGCACACACTACCTGACTTCATCATGAACCGTGGCGGCGTCAGCTTACGTCCGGGCGATGGTATCATTCACTCGTGGCTTAACCGTATGCTACTTCCAGATACCGTTGGTACTGGTGGTGACTCGCATACTCGTTTTCCAATGGGTATCTCGTTCCCAGCTGGTTCTGGCCTAGTTGCATTCGCAGCCGCGACTGGTGTGATGCCACTTGATATGCCTGAGTCTGTCCGTGTCCGCTTCGTTGGCGAACGTCAGCCTGGTATCACGCTACGTGACCTAGTCCATGCGATTCCTTATCAAGCGATCAAAGAAGGTCTATTGACCGTTGATAAGAAAGGCAAAATCAACGAATTCAATGGTCGTATTCTTGAAATCGAAGGTCTAGAAGACTTGACCGCTGAGCAAGCGTTTGAGCTATCTGATGCCTCAGCTGAGCGTAGCGCTGCTGGTTGTACCATTACTCTATCTGAAGAGTCAGTGACTGAGTACCTGAACTCAAACATCACGCTACTTAAGTGGATGATTTCAGAAGGCTATGGCGATGCGCGTACTATCAGTCGTCGTATCGAGCAAATGCAAGAGTGGTTGGCTAATCCAAGCCTCATGCGTGCTGACGAAGATGCAGAATATGCAATCGATATGACTATCGACATGAGCACGATTAAAGAGCCGATTCTTTGCTGCCCCAACGATCCAGACGATGCCAAGACTTTGGCTGACGTCGCTGGTGATACCATTGATGAAGTATTCATTGGTTCATGTATGACCAACATCGGTCATTTCCGTGCTGCGGGTAAACTGCTACAAGATGTACCAGCAGGTAGCCTCAAGACTCGCCTATGGATTGCGCCACCAACTAAGATGGATGCGCGTCAATTGATGGAAGAAGGTTATTACAACATTTATGCTCAAGCCGGCGCTCGTACTGAGATGCCAGGTTGTTCACTATGTATGGGTAACCAAGCACGCATCGCACCGAACTCTACTGCGGTATCAACGTCAACCCGTAACTTCCCGAACCGTCTAGGTCAAGGCGCTAACGTATACCTTGCTTCTGCAGAGCTTGCAGCCGTAGCAGCGGTACTTGGTAAATTGCCAACGAACGACGAATATCAGCAGTATGCTGGTATGCTAAACAGCATGGGTGATGAAGTATATCAGTACATGAACTTTGACCGTATGACTGACTATACTGAAGAAGCCGATAAAATTAACGTTGCTCAGTTGACCTAATCTTGGTTCAAATTTAAGCTAAACGTTTTTAAGTTTTACAATTCTTATTTTAATAGAAACCCCGTATCGTCATGATGCGGGGTTTTTTATTTATAATGATTTTTGCTACTATTTAATATATTAATTAAGAAGAAAGTAAGTCTCGTTCTAATAGGCAGAAAATTGTTAGTTAACTTCAATAACCTATAGCCTCATCGACTAGCTAGTAGAGTAAAGGATTACTTATGAATGACGAAATATTAGACATATCAGATCAAGAATTAAAAGCTGTTCTGTCGATTCTTCCTAAAGACAATCTTAGTAAAGTTGCTTTACTCATTGATATTTTACGAGTCATCGATTACTGGACAGTGTTTAAACCTTTGCTTCCAGAAAAGGAAAGATTATCAACTCCAGAGTTTGAAATTATTCGTCTAGGATTTAATTTAGCTTTAAAATACTTGTTCGTTTCTATGGATACTAGTGGATTTCCTATGAGGAAAAGCACTGAAGAAAGTAGGCGCATTGCCACAACAGTTCTATATGCATTTGGAGTCTCAGTTCTTTTAAAAAAGACACATAATTTACTGAAAGCAAATTATGTTAGAGCAGAGAAAATTAATTCTAAGATTATCATAAGTAAAAATGAAGAAATTACAGGTCTAAATCTTGATAGTGTTGAGTACTTTAAAAAATTTAGACAAGATGAGATTATTAACTCAAATATTGGAAAAATTTATAATAAATGGAATATAAATGAATTTGATAATATTCTAGATATAGCTAATCTGTCAGGCGCATACCTTCTGAAAAATTCAAGAAAAGAAATTAGTAAATATGGAGTAAGTGATATCAAAAACCTTATAGAAAATCTTATTTATCCATATGACACAGGATATGGAGTAATGATGGGATATGAAAGTACTGATGAGATTGATAGTCATTTCTTTCTAAAATCAGCAGAAATTACAAGTGTTTGGTTAAATGAGGTTGGTTTAGATGAATCTGTTAAGTTTAAAAATATAGATGGTGATGAGTTATTTCAGATAGTGACGCTAATTACTTCACTAAACATCATGCACATCAACTACATTATGTCTGCTATGGAAAAACATAAAGAAATATCAATACCCCAAAGTTTGACTTTGTGGCATACGGATTCTGATTTCATTGAGTTAATTCAATTGTACTCAAATTTAGAAAAATCTAAGATTAAAAGAGTTTTGAAGGCAATATCATTAACACCATATGATTTAGATAATTTAGAAGGACGTGTTACACCTTTATACCCACTTATAATCGACTTAGGTAACGGAACACTAATACGATCTGTTTTGAGCCTTCTTCAAAATCCATTCATATCAACACTCGATATTATTAGTTGGAACGACCATAATTTTAAGAATACTTTTTATGCTCCTAAAGAAGACATTATGAGGAAAGATTTGTATGAACTTTTCAATGGAACTAGATATAAAGTTATTCAGGGTAACATTAAAATTCGCAATGGTAATGAAGTTGTCACCGATATTGATGCAGCTATTTTAGATATAACAACAGGGGAGCTAGCTCTTTTCCAAATAAAATGGCAAAACTTTCACACTGATGATATAAAAAAACTCAGAAGTAGAGCTAAAAACTTCGTGCATGAAATTGACTCATGGGCAGCTAAAGTTGATCAATGGATAAGTGATAATGGTATAGAAGAGCTGAACAAAACCGGAGTTTTTCAAGGTAGTTGTCACCATAAGCCGAATTAAGCGGCTTTTAATCTTTGCTGTTGTTGCTCTTTTACAGGATTTAGTGTTGTCGGACCCACAGGCTTACAGTT
>NZ_JABRVQ010000022.1 GCF_013248965.1 Psychrobacter okhotskensis
TTCATGGTTGCAATCTCACTTTGGTCGGTGGATAAAGACTTTGATGCTAGCGCATCTAGGTCTTTTTTTCACCTCATATTTGGTATTGCACTTCATGTGTTAATCTAAGCTTATATTAAACAATAAAAAAGACGAGTCACGAGAGTGGTTCGTCTTTTTTAATTATCAGGTCTGACATTGAAAATCACATAGTGAACGTTAAAATATTTCATTGAAACTTAAAGGTTACTCCTGTATAAAATAGTGAACATTAGTTTTTTATAGCCAAATTGAGTGTGTCGTCATGGAGGACGCTGATAGTGCATATGCGAAGTATAAAAGGTATTAAGAATATAACGAGATTCTATGAAAAGTATAGACTTGGTGTTTTTAGTATAATTTTACTAGTCGTATTAGTGTTTAACATAGGGTTTTTGCCCTATTGGCTTTATGGTTTAGGACACAAATATATCGTTAGTCTGACTCCGATAAACACTCTATTCGGTATCGTTATATTAGGCTTGATTCCTACGCTTATCGCTAGCGTAATTTTCGGTATCTATTTCTCTAAAAGGTATGATGAAAAATTAATGGCTAAATATTTATATTTTTTAGAAGATATTGCTTCGGGTGTTTATGGTGTTATTTTATTTTTATTAGCTACGATCATATTGATTGATATGCTGAGCGTACCGTTTTCAGATGCTTTTTATATTAGTATATTTATTATGGGTTTAGGTCTTACGTTTTTTGAATCTTATTATAAATACTATTATAAATAACTGAGTATGTCGTTTATGAGTACATATGTATCGGAGTAGAACAATGGAAAATAAAATACGTCTTGATGGTATTGCTGATAAGAAAATTAACTTCACTGGTTACCGACTTGTTATTCTTAGTTTGATCGTCATAGTATTTGTTTTTTTAATGTTCGCCCTTCTTGTCTTTCCAGTTTTTAGTATATTAACTCTACTGTGGAGTATCATTGACTACTTTGCACTTTCATTAGAAAAGATAAAGGTTCTTTTATTAATACTGTTAGTTGTATTCTTCTATGGTTGCTGGTTTTATTTTAAAAGCAAGAATGAGCAAATAAGTGAAAAAACAAAAAGTACCGAAGCCGTGTTATTTCTTGGTCTGCTGATGACTAGTTTTTTGGTAGTCACCTTTGGTTATCTAAATATGTACATTATTGATTATAAGATTAATGATGTGACTTCTTACTGTATATTTTATGCTAATTTACATATCTATTTTAAGTTAAAGTCACAATGAGTTTATGCCTGATACCTAAATGAGAAATCATGAGAGATATAATTTTTAGAGGGTTGGCTATTTTGGTTGGCTTGCCAATGATGTTGCTAGGAGCTGTCTCACTGTTTGATCCAGAGGGTTTTGAGCTGATGTACTCTATAGGCTCTTTGGCGATTGGCATTATTTTGAGTTGGTATGGTGTCGTTGGAACAGTATTGCTTATAGGAGATAGTTTCAGCGGTTATAATGACTCTCATACAATATCGACTCACAATCAAGTATTTTTTGAAAAATTGTTGATATTTCTATTAATAACTATCTTCACCATAAGAGTGATCATAGATATTATCGATGGCAGAGCGAGTTGGTTAGAAGTCATCTACTTATCTACGACTGTATTTATAGTCATTGCTATCGGGATGGCCAAAATAATGCAAATAGAATCCCTTGCGAAGGCTACCCTAGGGTATTGGTTAGTGCTTATTTTGAATTTTATTTTTACTATTATTATTTTGATTACGGCATTTTATAATATAGGTATCAATATATTTGGTAGTTAAGCCAGATAATAAACTTGAAGCATATGTTTAGATGAAAACTTTATGGAATTCTTTAATTACCAAGAAGTAGTAGGTTTGCACTGGCTACCTGTATTGTTTACGCGATACAATCAAGTAATCCATCCAGCAAGGACGCTACTATGTTTAAAGAATATACCCAATATGATGCCCTAGGTTTAGGCGCGCTCGTCAACTCGGGTGAGGTCAGTGCCAAAGAGTTGCTAGACGCTGCGACTCAGCAAGCCAATAAACTCAATCCAAAATTAAACGCTATTATCCATCGCTTTGATGAGCGTGCTTATGATGCCGCGCAAGCAGGATTGCCAGCAGGCGCATTTAACGGTGTGCCTTATTTACTCAAAGACCTATCATTTTACTTTGCTGACGAACCCATCACGATGGGCAGTCGTAGTGTAAATGTCGTGCCAGAAAACGATAGCGAAATCGTTAAACGTATGAAAGCGACAGGAGTCAATACCTTTGGTAAGACCAATACGCCAGAGTTTGGTTTAATCATCACCACTGAACCCAAGGCTCACGGTGCCACCCATAACCCATTCAAAAAAGGCTATAGCTCTGGTGGTTCATCGGGTGGTAGCGCGGCGGCGGTGGCGAGCGGTATCGTACCGATGGCAGGTGCTGGCGATGGTGGCGGCTCAATACGTTTTCCGGCAGCATGGTGCGGAGCGTTTGGATTCAAACCCAGTCGTGGACGTAACCCCATAGGTCCCTCATTCGGGGAAGGTTGGGAAGGGGCAGTTGCCGATCATGTGATTACTCGTAGCGTACGTGACAGTGCCGCTATGCTCGACGCTACCAGTGGCGCTGAGATTGGCGCGCCTTATGTGATTGCGCCACCTGATGGGACATTTTTACAAGCAGCGATGCGCGCCCCTCGGCAATTAACGATAGCTTTGCACCAGCAGCCACTAGTCGCCAATACCGTAGTAGACAAAGAAGTTTTGAACGTTCTGGAGCAGACGGCAAAGCAATTAGAAGCTATGGGACATCGAGTGGTACCTGCCGAGCCAAATATTAATATCGAGCAATTTTGGCATGATTTTTTAGTGGTGGTTTGTACCCATACCGCCTTTACCATTGATAATATCGAACGCACATTTGGTTCAGAACATGTCAAAAACTTAGAGCCGCAAACCTATAATATGGCGATGCTGGGACGCTCGCTCTCTGCCGTTGACTTGGCGCATGCTAAGCAAGGCTGGCATGACAGTCAATATCAAACGGGTCTATTATTAGAGAGTTACGATATGATTCTGTGCCCGACCGTACCGACGCCTGCGGTTAAACACGGTGTGCTACCACCAAGCCGTATGGATGAGATGCTCATGCGTAGCGCAGGCTTACTCAACAAAGGCATCGATATGGGTAAATATGCCTTTAGCTCAGGGATGATTGAAAAACTTAGCCAGCCTGTACTGGGCAAAATGGCCTTTACTTTGCTGGGCAACGTCACTGGACTGCCTGCCATGTCGTTGCCAGTAGGTATGAGCAAAAAGGGTTTGCCGATTGGGATGCAGCTGATTGGGCGTATGAATGATGAGACGACGCTATTTAGTATTGCTGGCGAAATGGAGCGTGCGGGACTATTTACCAAAGCTGCTTTTGAAAAGTAGTTGTATTTTTGCTATCGCTATGGCTTGAAAGTTGCTTAATCAAAGCGAAAGATATCCATTCCTAAGCTGTGGTGCGCCATACTTTGATGCACCACCGAGACGCGTTGACCCGCTCCTAGGGCAAAAAATAGTGGTAATAGATGCTCATCGCTCGGATGTATGCTTCGATAATTAGGATATTGCTGCCAGTCTAATGCTGCTGGGATGTCTGTTTTGAGCTGCTGGAGTAACCATAGCTTAAAGTCTTGTGCCGTCTCATCTATGCTATCAGCTTGCCAGCGTAGGGCTTGCAGATTATGAGTGATATTGCCTGAACCAATGACGAGGATTTGCTCACGACGCAGCTGCGCCAGTTGCGCGCCTAGCTGATAACAGGCAACACTGTCATAGTGCCGTGGCAATGATATCTGGACGACAGGCACATCGGCCAGCGGATAGAGGTGTATAAGCGGTGCCCAAACGCCATGATCGCAGACGCGCATCGGATTGACGCTACAGGCGATACCACGTGCCGTTAACTGCTGCGCTAACGATTCAGCGAGCGCTGGGTGACCAGCAGCAGGGTATTGTAGCTCGTATAGCTCAGGCGCAAAGCCCGAAAAGTCATGCCATGTCTTTGGTCTTGGGTTACTACTGATTTCCAACTTTGCCGACTGCCAATGCGCCGACATAATGACGACGGCACGTGGCTTAGGTAAGTTTTGCCCGATACGAGCCAAGGCGCTGGTTGTGGCCGATTGTTCAATCGCCAGCGTTGGGGCACCATGCGAGATAAATACTGCTGGTAGCTTGGCTAAATTGGGCGCAGTTAACTGCCCAGCCTGGACCTCTGCCAAAGCTGCTGTGGTGGTAATAGGCTTATGCAGCTCTTGGTGATGTGACTCACGTTGCTGATGCGCATAAGGGGCGTTCGATGTCGCTCGTTTTGGGTATTTCATGTTCCGTTTATTAGGGCGCGCGCCCATTTTTCAATCGCTTTGATGAGGTATCTTTTTTAAGCAAACCGTTATCCATTAATATAGCATTCATGCTATTTTTAATGGCTATAATTTTCAGTAGCTAAGATTTTTGATATTAAAGCTTTCAATTGCTTAAGTTTTCAATTGTTAAGGTTTTTAGTTGCCACGATGATAAGGGTGGTTGTGATTGATGCTCATCGCCCGATATAGTTGCTCCATCAACACCACCCGTACTAATGGGTGCGGCAAGGTCAGCGCGGATAACGACCATTTCACATCAGCTTTTGCCAATACGTCCGGCGATACGCCATCAGCGCCACCTATGACTAGGGCGATATCATCGCCTTGCTGCATGGCACCGGCCAATTTATCGGCCAATCCTTCTGTCGAGAGCATCTTTCCTTTGACATCCAATACCCATAACTGCTCACGTCCCGCTGCATTATGAGCGGCTAATATCGCCTGACCTTCTTGCTCGCGGTACTGGGCGAGATTGGCATTCGAAGGGTTTTTGGCACGTTTGGCGGCGGCAAGCTCAACAATTTCTGTGCTGAGCATTGGCTGGATACGTTTAAAATATTCATCAAAACCCGTCTGCACCCAGCTCGGCATCTTGTTACCAACCGTCAAAATTCTTACTTTCATAATACATACCATGTCAATAATTGAGAAAATGTAACAAAAAATTTTTAAGGTTAAGTTGCCGTAACAAACAACCCTTTTACAAAGCTTTTTTTATGCTTTACTAGCATTCGACAAAGAGTTGTTCTTTACTTCATTGTTATCTTGAGAAGTAAGGAGTTATTGTATAATGTCTTTATGCTATTTTTTTAATGCATCATAAGTTCAATTGAAAATTTTTTTAACGAAAGGAGTCGTTTATGAATCGTACTATATCGAGTTTACTTACCTTTACCGCTGGTGCTCTGCTATCTACCTCTGTTTTTGCTGCCTCTTTAAATGGCTCGCAATGGCAAACCATTGATGACAAAACGGGTGAAAAAAAGGCCATCATTCAGCTGAGTGAGAGCAATGGCAAGGTGTCAGGAAAAATAATCAAAGTACTCAACAAAGAAAATGCTAAAGCCGTTTGTACTAAGTGCCTTGGCAGCCTTAAAAATCAACCTGTTGAAGGTTTGCAAATTTTATCAGGCCTAAAAGCCGATGGTAATAATAAATGGAGCGATGGCAAGTTAGTAGATCCTGAATCTGGCAAAACGTATTCTGGCAAACTTACGTTAAGTGACAACGGTCAAAGTCTAGACCTGCGAGGCTATGTTGGCTCGCCACTCTTTGGTCGTTCGCAGACATGGAAACGCATCAAGTAAAGGTTAGGCTATCGATCAGCTAAACCATTTAGCAAGACTATAATTCAGAAAGCTGTAATTTCAGAAATAGTCTCGTTGAGTATAAATTTAACAACAAAGGATGGCCGATCAAATTGGCTATCCTTTTTTATGTCTGTATCTTTAACAAGTTGCTATTACTATTCACGACATTTACTACTGCACGACATTTACGGCTAACGACATCACATAAGTGGCGCGATGGTTTGCGAGACTTTGTCTTCTGTATGTTGGCTATTATCACTATCGCTTGGTCTAGGAATAATCGTCAGCTTAGCGTCAGATTCAAAAACGATGGCCTCTACATCATCGAAATTATTAATGCCTTCAGAACGCATAGCACACTCGATTTCTTGACGCGTCAGGCGCTCAGCATTCATAGCATCTGGCAAAAACTGCCCTTGATAAAAAACGATGCGCGGCTCTGACAAAATAAAACTGCTAAATTGCGGTGAAATAGAGGCATATTTGGTGACCAAAAACTGTAATAGGTATAGAACCAAAATAGAAGCCATGCCTTCGATAAGGGGGATTTCTTTGAGCAATATGGTACTGGCACCCAATGAGCCAATCATCACGGTGACGACCCAATCAAAGTTATTGAGCTGAGAAGTGGAGCGCTTACCAGAGATTTTGGTGGTCAGCACGATTAGGATGTACACCATCACAGTGGTCAAAACGATGCGTCCAAGCTTGTCTATGTTGTCAAAAAATAGCATGTCCATAGTGTCAACTCCTATCAATAATACAAAGTAGTTCAATGTTAAAGGCTAGGGCGTGTCTGCAATCTGAAGGTTACGCTAGCTAAAACTAGCGTAACGGAATTCACACCCTAATAGTGAAAAAACTTTGTAGTACGTTGTAGAGAGTGGCGCGTGTCCAAATTCAAAGGGTTTTGCGTTTGGGATCAAGCAGACGATTCAGCGCCCAAATACTGATACGCGCACTGATAAAAGTCAGTACCAGTATCATGACTAAAGCAGAAACTAGCGGTAGAGGTTGCTGCATAGCCATCTCGACCAAGACTTCACGGTTCACCGCGTCGAATAAAAAGAACCAGATGCCTAAGAAATAAATAGCAGTCAATAACCAGACCACCGCGACCCCGCTTAACGTCAAGCGATTGATTTCACTTTTATTCAGGGCGCGCTGTTGATGCTTAATAAATTTACTGACCGCAATATAAGCGCCAATAATGATAGAGAGTACGGTGACCAATTGCGAGTTTAGGGCAAGTTTGGTCTGAATCATCATAAATATCGCACTGGTAAGAATATAACCTACCGTAAAAAAACCAACATATTGTGTCAGTTTAGGCGACGTTAATTTGCTGCTTTGTGGCGACCCAGTGTGTGCAGATTGAGTAGTAGACTTGCTGAGTGGCGTGGTCTTACGTGACATAAGCTGACCTTTATAAAGGTAAAACACTGACTATCGATAACAGTGCAAAATAAGGCAATAAAAATGTGCGATAAATCAATAGAGAAGGTTGAGCGCTATTTGTTAGAGCTATTTATTTATATTACTTGATAAAGACCAATCATTGCTGAGCGGTCCAGTCGAGCATTGCATCCAATACCGGTCTGGCGGTAGTAGCATTTAACGCCTGTTCGGTATTGATAAGGCCAACGACGACATAATCCTGCCCAGACAAGCCTTGGACATACCCTGCCATCGACGTGACATTATTTAAAGTGCCCGTTTTTATCCACGCGCGACCAATAGCGGCCGACTCAGGCAAGCGCTCGCTATGAGCAGCAATGGTGCCACTGACGCCAGCGACGCCTAATGAATTGACATAAGCAGCGAAGCTAGGATGGCTATAAGCGTAGGTTAACAACTCGCTTAAGTTAGCGGCTGTTATGGTACAGTCGCGGCAGAGTCCTGAGCCATTGGTCAGATAGGGTGGCGGGGTATTCAGATGGTTTTGCCACCACTGATTTATCGTTTGTAATGCCGCAGGATAGTCCGTAGCAGCAGGTTTGCCAAACTGATATAAGCTGCTTGTCTGCTTGCTCATGGTTTTATTATCTACGGCGTTAGCATTGCTCGATGTATTATTATTTCCGCTAGTTATATTGGATTCTATATTACTTTTAATATTAACGGCTTTAACGCTATCTGCTTTGGTTGTACTGTTACCTATAGCAGATTGACCATAAGCACCAATCGATAGTGCGACTTGCTCGGTCATGACATTGTTAGAAAAATGATTAATATCATAAATCTGCTGGGTTAAAGTTAAAGACGGATAACTGACCAGCGGCAAGGGTGCCATCGATAACGCTGCCAGACCCTGCGTCGACTTGCTATTTTTTGCGGTCTGATAAGGCGTTTCTTGTGAGATGACCTTGCCACTTAGGGTGTTTCCCAGTGCTTGCCATTTGGCCGCGATGACCCGTGCCGCAAAGTCTTTGGCGTCAGGATAGGCGACATAAAAAACATGCTCGCCGCAGCTGTCTGGTAGGTTATTATTTAACGCCAGCTGTTCTGATTGCCACTGCGGTGCTAGGCTATAACGGGCTTGGCCACAGGAGGCTGTGCGCGTGTTGATCGTAGTTGGCAGCTGATAATCGGCCAATTTTGGTGTGTAGTCGAGGCTTGCTTGCCCATTATCTAACGGGTAGCTCTTGATACCTATCGTACTAAAATTCACCAAAAAACCATCAGGGCTGGCGTTATAAGGACGTAGGGGCGCGTTATCAAAGGCTGCCGGATCTTTACTCACACGATTAAAGACCGCACTATCAATAATAATATCACCGTCGATATGGTGAATACCCGCTGCTTGTACGCGATAGAGTAGCTGCTGTAAGCGCTCATGGGTCATCTTTGGGTCGCCACTTCCTTGAATGATTAGATCTCCATACAAACGGTCGCCGATGATGATTCCGCTATGATACACGCGTGTATGCCAGACAAAATCAGCACCAAGTGTGTCCAAGGCAATAAAACTGGGAACGAGCTTCATTGTGCTGGCAGGTGTGCGAGGAATGTCGGCTTGATGATTGATCAACGGTGAAAATGAAATCTTGATAGAGGTGTTTTTTGTAGACCCAGTATTTGTAGGCGCAGCGTTTATCGCAACGTCGCTACCTTCATTGCTACTACCATTATTGACAGATGTTGAGGTATCATCCGGCAGTATCGATGGCGCACTCTCTAAACTTTGATAAGTATAAGGATCATCGGTATAAGCGTGTAGCTGTTGCTCATGCTTTTGGATCGTCTGCTTCTCGATCGTTAGCAATGGACTCTGATAGACGGTTGTGTTTTGCTTGTTGATATGATCATCACTATGCTTGTCACTATTAGTGATTTTGCTGCTATTAACAATCTGAATAGGCGCGGGTAAGCGACTGGCATTTTTGTCACCCACTGGGGTGATCACAATACTGATATCTGCTGCGGTTAAATCGGCTCGCCCTAGCGCGGCTTGAATGGCTGCTGGTAGAGCCGCTTGTGCATAGAGCGGCGATGCCATAATAGCTGCCAACAAGGCCAGCGTGGAGAAGCTTTTGCCAGACGGCATAAACAGTCTCAGATATTTCGCAAGCGATTGATGTTTGGTGGTAATAGCAGGGTCATTAGAGGGTTTAGAAGTGAGTAGCATGAGCAGTCTGTCATCAGGTAAAAAATCAGACTATGGTAACATGAGTTGCTGTTTTCGCGTAGCTGTAGCGAGCCCCTCTCAACATCAACACGCTCTAACGTACATGTAAAAATGCCATTGCTGTCATGATAGCATCGTTATACGCATCGTGGCTTCCCAATTTGGGAATCTGATAATGCGCTAAGATATTGCCCAGCTGTTGTGACTGAGTGGGGATACCCTGCGTGCGATCGCCCATACGCCGACTGTATAAATGCCGCACATCAATGACTTCGTTCGGTAATGTCGTGCCCATATAGCGTTTCACCAAGGGATTCAAAAACCCCGTATCTATTTGTGGGCAGAACCCCACTATCGGTCGATTATTAATAAAGGGTAGCAGTAATGCCAACATCTCATCATAGCTCATGCCATGCTCGACATCAGCGGTACGCAGACCATGAATCACGATAGTATCGCGGTCAGGCATCACTGGCGGTCTGCAAACCAGATGCATGCCATTACCAGTATCGATAGTATTGCCATTGATATGAATCGCAGCTATAGACAGTAAGTGGTGCTTTTTTGGATTGAGTCCAGTCATCTCACAATCAATCGCTACCCACTGCTCAGGTGCTGATGGAGCAAACATCGTTGCTAGCTCTGGACGCTGTAGATGCTTCTTTTGCCACGCGCATGATAACTGTCGAAACCAACCCATATTCGTCGATCGTCCATTTAAGAAATTTCTAGTTGATAGTGCTGTCTGAGCTGCGCCTTAAAGCTTTTAACCACCGCCAGACACTCTTTTAATAGATCACGCTCGAGCGCTGATAACGTCGTCGGATTGACCTGTCGCGCATGCTTGTCATCGGTAGAGAGCGCCACGGATAAACGCTGCGCCATAAAAAACTCTAACGCCTCTAATAAAGTGTCGGCACGTTCTTGGGTTAAGGCATGACTGCTTACCAAGGCCTTTAGACGACCTTTAGTGCTAGGCACGTGTAAGACATCATTCTCTAATGCCAAAGTGCGAATACCATGAACCAGCGGAAAGATACCGGCTTTTTTTAAGTCAATATCTTGTACATTGGGCTTACCGCCTAGTAGGGGCACGAACTTTTGCCACCACTGATTGACATCACCAAACTGTAAGGCGGCACGGGCGAACTGACGGACGAACATTGGATCAGATTGCCTATGCGCTGTTTTTAGATGGTCGCGTATTTCAGTGAGTAGCGACTCATCGCCGCAGACATATTCGCCGTCCAGTATGGCGGACAAATAAATACTGTGCATCGGATCGCTGTTTTTAAACCACAAACTGATATTTGCTTTGAACTGTTTTAACGGCTGGCGCCACATCGGATTGGTCATCATGATATTGCCATCGCATAACGGATAACCAAGGTTTGCCAAGTGGTTGTTAAAGGTATCAGCGAACTGCGCCAAGTCAGGATGGGTAAAGCCATCACGGATAATTAAGGCATTATCTTGGTCAGTACGCATGATTTGCTCGCCGCGACCCTCTGAGCCCATGACGATTAGGCAAGTATTTTCCACAATGTCTTCAGGAACGATAAGTCGCCAGAGTTTGGTGAAAACTTGGGCATTGAGCGTCTGTACCATGCGGCTAATATTGCCAATTTTGACACCGTTTTGATGTTGCGCACGGATATAAAGACCGATGAGCTCGACTGCCGTATCTAAGCTCGGCAAGTCTTTTGCTTGCCCGATTTGAATACTAATGAGCTGCGAATGATGCCCAATATGGGCGAGCATATCGCTTTGTCCCAGTACGCCTGCAACGTCACCATTGCTGTCAATCACAGGAAGCCTATGAATGCGGTAGCGAGTCATGGTCAATAGCGCATCGCCAATCTCGTCATCAGCCTTGATGGTACGCAGATTGAAGTTGGCATAACGCTGGCAAAGGGTAGTGGCAGGGTCTTGCTGTTCGCTCACGGCACGGCAAATATCGCTATCGGTCAAGATGCCGAGCAGATGACCGGTGCCATGTGATGTTTCTTTTATATTTTCTAAATGATTTAAGGGTCTTATCAGTACATGTTTTAGCCCCGCTTTGGTCATAGTATGAGCGGCTTCGTATAAGCTATTATTGGCATCGACAATGTGTACCGGCAATAGATTGACATCAATCACTGGCTGCAGCATGATTTGCTGTACTTCTTGCTGATCATTATAGCTATCAATATCTAAGCCTTGACTACTACGACGCTGTTGTAAGGCTTTTAACCGTTCAGGCAATTTGTCTGACAATAACTGGCGTACCAAATGGTTTTGCGCACTGATTTTGTCCACGGCCGTACCATCAACTTGTAGCAGTAGAGTGTCTTCAGCCGCACGGAACTGGTAGGGTGAGGGGTTGGTAGTATTTATGTCTGAGTCTGCTACCGATGTTTTCTCTGTTAGCGATTTGGGCAGACGCCGACTATCGAACCAGTCGTTGCTATTCAAGTGGTCAGAGTGATTGCTACCCAAGTAGGAAGCGACAAATTCACCATCAAGCAGTTGCTCAATTTGCCCTTTGATGACCACATAAAGATACTGCATGTCTTCAGTAGCCAAGCTTTCATTTTTGGCAAGATAGCGAATTTGGGTGTGCTTTCTGATACTTTGCCGTTCAGATAAACGAAAAACATCAAACGGTGGCTGGGTAAAATCAAGATGGGGCATGGCATCATCCTTGATGGCATATTCAATAGTAGACGCTTTACTATAGCACTATTAAAGCAAAAAACCTCCAATAACCATATTATTATTGTGGTTATTGGAGGTTGCTATGTAGAGGTGGATATATTTTTTAGAACTTACTGCTTTAAGGACTACTGCCGTTAAAGGTGAATGCTGTTAAAGCGACTGTTATGCGCCAAGCAACTGACGAATACGACTGATGGCCTCACGGCTCTCTTCGACACTGGCAACCAGTGCAATACGCACATAACCTTGACCGGGGTTGTTGCCATTGACCTCACGTGACAAATAGCGCCCAGCTAAGGCGTGGATATTGGTCTGCTCGTACAAGGCTTTCACAAATGCCTCGTCATCGCCCGCGAACTGCTCGGGGACTTTGACCCAAAAGTAAAATCCCGCTTCTGGCATCCGCAGTGCTAACAGTTCACCAAGCTCAGCCATCCACAGCGCGAATTTTTCTTGGTACAGCGCGCGATTGTGCTCGACATGTTTCTCATCTTGCCACGCTGCGATAGACGCCAGCTGATGAGGGATGGGCATCGCGCAGCCCTGATAGGTGCGATATTGCAAATAAGCATGCAAAATCTCTGCATCACCAGCGACGAAGCCCGAACGCAGACCGGGTAAGTTGGAGCGTTTTGATAATGAATGAAACACCACACAGTTTTTAAAGTTATGACGACCCAAGGCTGCACAAGCTTGCAGGAGTCCAATCGGCGCGGTATCAAAATATAGCTCGCTATAACATTCGTCACTGGCAATGATAAAGTCATATTGGTCTGACAGGCGAATGAGATACTCCCAATCATCCATCGTCATGACCGAACCTGTTGGATTGTTCGGACTACACACGAATAACAGCTGTGTTTGCATCCATACTTCTTTCGGTACAGCGCGATAATTGCCTTTAAAATCATTGTCTAGCGTGCAAGGCACAAAGTAAGGCGTTGCTTGCGCCAGTATCGCAGCACCTTCGTATATCTGATAAAACGGATTGGGCATGACCACAGTAGGCGATGAGCCAGTCGATGAGCTAGGCAACTGGTGGTTTTCTATATTATCTGTCGTCTCAGTTTTATGATCAACAACCGCTTGCACAAAACTAAAAATCGCTTCACGCGTGCCCATGACGGGCAATACTTGCGTTTTGGCATCGACGTGATTTAAAAAAAAGCGCCTCTCAAGCCAGTGAGCAATGGTTTGGCGTAGCTCAAAGAGGCCATTAGTGCTTGGATAACGGCTTATTTTGTCCAAGTTTTCACGTAGGACGTCCAGCACAAATTCAGGTGGCTCATGTTTCGGCTCACCAATACCGAGCTTGATTTCACTGTGGTTATGGGCTGGCGTACTATTAGCAAGTAAAGTTGCCATCTTAGCGAAGGGATAAAGATGCAGGGCGTTCAAGTTGTGATTCATAAGTAGGGTAACTATAATAGACAATTAATAATAAAGTTATAAAGAAAATTTACATTCGAGCAGTGTAGCACTTCCCTTATTTTTTGTCTTTTTCTTATCGCTGCTAATTTATCGTCTCTTAAATAAATGCTAATTAGAAATTATTCATTGATTTAAGCGACAGGCAAACCTAAGAAGATTGCAGGCATTGTCATAAGCTTGGTGCTTTAGAGCTGATAGCATCTGCAAAAATTTGACTAGCAAGGAAGGCGAGTGCCAGTACTACATTTAGTACACTAAGTGAGCTTGATACCGCTAATCACATTTTTGGGATTGGCATGATAATAATATAAAAGTAACTGTCAGTGTTAACGACAGATTATGCTGAGGATAATTTGATATGGCTAGTGTCTCAAAGACTGATGATCTCAATGCCAAAGATATCAATAACAAAAACTTTGATAATAGTACGCCGCGCGCAGAGTTGTATAGGCAATTAAAGCAGCGTGAGCATCATTGGTGGCAGGCGCGTCAGCATCTGATTCGCCTAAAAGAGCGCCAGATGTTTTGGTTCGGTGAGAACAGCTTTATGATGTGGCTGCTATGGCAACTGGTCAGCTATGTGGTCGTAGCGATGGTACTGATGTCGCTCAGCAAGCTATTAAATATCTCGCTGCCGCTATGGCAGTATGTGGCTTTATTTGTGCTACAAACGCTGATTTTTATCGTTATGCTGGCTTTTAAAGGTCGATTGGCCAATAACTTGCAACGCCGAATCAATAAACAAGAGCTACTGCGCGAAGAGGCGCTGAATGAGATGACTATCTTAGCCGCTGACAGTCTGTATCTCGATGTGCATGCAAAAGCACCTATCTCTTTAAAAGCACTCTATGAGCATTACGATGCCCAGTTTCATCTCTCAAGCTTGCAATGCTTGCTCAAAAAGGAGGTTGATGCGGGACGATTACTCTTGGGGGAGCAGCAGCTAGAGGTAAATATATTGCCACCAGATTTGGCTGATGATGAGCTCAACGAGCATGCTAGCGAGATGATATATAAAAGCATCATATAATCAATTCTATAGTTGAATCACTATCAAACCAATACCGTACTGCTGGGATAAATTTTGCGCAGCCTCTGTCAGCGTAGACACAGCACGCAAGTAAAATTTGCACCAGTAACACTGATAACATTAGCATATCGATTTTATGTCGAATTGACTATATATAAATTCGCTACATCGTTATCCTCGCTAAGCATGCTAATGCATCGCTTGCACTCGGTTTCCTTGTATCAAAGTTACTTGAATTCAATTATACAGAACCAAAAATGGATTAATGACTTGGTGCTAAAAAGTCTAAACTTATCCAGCACCAATCCACTTTTCACCTTAAAAAATTTTTCACCTCAGAACTTCAATCCCAATCAATCAACGACACTTGTCAAATTCATGGATCGTTCATATTTTTAACTCTCTATACCATCTTAATCTTCAGTACCGTTTAACTTTCAACATTGTCGCTACGTAAGCTAAGACTCGTCATCAGTGCCGTTTTTAAGGTTTCGAGCTTATCGGCTGATAAGGGTTCGTCATTTCGGTCACTTATATAAAACATATCCTCTGCACGTTCGCCCAAAGTGGTAATACGGGCTGCATGCACCTCAATTTGTTGCTGCAAAAATATCTGACCGACTCGTGCTAATAGTCCTGGCTGATCGAGGGTTTCTAAGCTCATAATGTGCTGATCTGAAGCTTCATTAAACTCAAAATTAATCGTCGTCGCCACTTCAAAATGCTTGAGCTGGCGCGGGATACGTTTGTGCGTCAATTTTGGCACTGTCGGGTTTTTGAAGGCATCGATCAGTCGCTGTTTAAGCTCTTGCTGGCTGTCTTCATCAACCAGTAGCGTGCCACTACGATCCAGCAGCACATAGGAATCCAAGGCAAAGTCACGGGTGGCAGTAATGATTCTTGCATCCAATACGTCTAGATTCATCTGATCAAAGACTGCCATGGTAACTGCAAACAAGTTGACCTGATCTTGGGTATAAACGAAGACTTGCACTGCATCTAGCGCCAGCTCACGATGTTCACGTAACACGACTAATGGCGGGCTATTGGCATCAGAGGCACGACCAATGGGTGGATGGTCCAAGATGGCTTCGGTATGCCATAAAATATCTTCAGCAATCTCGCGCAAAAAGTATTCATCGCCCAAATCATCCCACAATCTAAGTACCTCATCGCGGTTCATATGTTGATTATCGACATTGTCTAACATGACCAATGCTTGCTTACGCGTGGCACTAATCATGTCTTGGCGATTGGTCGGTGCATCGATATCAGCACGCAAAATACGGCGCGTTTGCGAGTATAACTGTTTCATAAGGGTCGCCCGCCAGCTGTTCCATAACTGTGGATTGGTGGCATTCATATCGGCGACGGTCAGCACGTACAGATGATTGAGATGGGTGACGTTGCCTACTAAATCTGCAAAGAGTGTCACGACTTCTGGGTCTGAGATGTCTTTTTTCTGCGCAGTCATCGACATTAATAAGTGATAGCGGGTCAGCCAACCAACCAAATTGGCATCAGCGACACTCATGCCGTGTGCCAAGCAAAATTCAATCGATTCAGTCTCACCAAGCAAGCTATGATTGCCGCCGCGGCCTTTGGCAATGTCATGGAACATCGCTGCCAATACCAAAATCTCTTTGCGCTCAATACGCTGAAAGATAGCGCTGACCAGCGGGAAGTCTTCATAAAAACGCGAATCGGTGAAGCGGTGCAAGATACGAATTAAAAATAAGGTATGCGCATCAACGGTATAACGATGAAATAAATCGTATTGCATCAGGCCAGTGACTTGAGAAAAAGCAGGAATATAATTGCCCAAAACCCCATAACGATTCATGGTGCGCAGGCGATGAAACAAGTAATTCTGTTCTTTTAGATTGCCCAAAAACAGCGCTTGGTGGTTAGGGTTGTCACGGTAAGTCTGATCGATGCCACGCGCGGCGATTTTTAGCGCTCGCAAGGTATGGGTACGGACGTTTTTGATGCCATATTGACCCATGAGTAAAAACATCTCTAAAATCGACTCAGGATGTTGGGCAAAAACGCGATGATGCGCCATAGCAATTTGTTCGCCGACTTGGTTAAAGCGCGCGTTTATGGGTTGCTTTTTTGGGCGCTCATCATCAGGCAGTTGCGGCTCGATGATGGTCTCATAATAGTGATTGGTCAGCATCTCAGACAGCGTCGATATCTGCATGGCACAGCGATAGTAATCGCGCATAAAACGCTCAACGGCGGCGTTAGGCTGATCGTCTGGCTGCGCTTCATAACCCATCAGTTGGGCGATATCACGCTGATAATCAAAAAGCAGCTTGTTTTCATTGCGCCCAGTCAATTCATGCAAATGATGACGTATTTGCCATAGATAGCCTTCGGCAAAGCTCAGCTCGTCAAACTCTTTTTCGGTCAAGAAGTTCTGCTGCACCAAGTCATAGAGCTTGCTCACTCGAAAGTAGCGCTTGGTCACCCAGCCGATGATATGAATATCACGTAGACCACCGGGGGCCGTTTTAATATTAGGCTCAAGGTTATATTCTGTGGCATTGTGCTGCAAATACCGCGCTTTGGCCTCTGCAATCTTTACCTCAAAAAATGCACGCGGCGACCACTGTTTGTTGACGATCTGAATAGGCACGTCTTGCAAAGCCTCATTACCAATGAGCAACCTTGCTTCGAGTAGTGCACTGGCAATGGTATGGTCAAGCGCTGCTTCCACGCCATCACTGACACTACGCACGGATAAGGCAGGCTCAAGTCCGATATCCCACAGTAACGCCACCAAGTTATCAATCTTGCTACTGGCATCAGGACCAATCTCATTGGGAGCCAATAATAGAATATCGATATCGGAATATAGGGACAGCTCGCCGCGCCCATAACCACCAGTGGCGAATAACGCCAAATCGGTCTTATCCAGCTCAAACCATTTAAACAGGGCGATAAGTAGACTGTCTATAGCACAGGCGCGTGCCGCCACCAGTTGACGAATATTGATACCACGCTCAAGCGCGCGGCTGATATCTTCATTTATTTGGGTTAACCATTCAGGAATGCCGAGTAGGCTTTTTTCCGCCGGCAACAGTGACGCCGTAGGTGAGGAAAAGGAAGGCAGCGGCGTCAGATCGATCGAGGCGGCATCACAAGTAAACATGAGTGTTATCCCGTTAACAATTTAAAAAGGTGGATCATTGAAGCCAATAACTTCTTGGAGTTATAAAACTGAAAAATCGATAAGCACAATACGACGGTATCGTTGTCGATTGAGTTAAGAACATGCTCTAATAATAGCGCAAAAAAAAGACCGCCTAGGCGATCTTTTATGGTCTTACTGTGTCAAAAAACTCAAATCTTCTTCAGGGCGCGTGGTAAATACTTCACAGCCATTGTCGGTTACGACCATCGTATGCTCCCACTGAGCGGACAGTTTGCGGTCTTTGGTAATCGCTGTCCACTCATCTGGCAAGATTTTGGTCTGCCACGTGCCTTGGTTAATCATCGGCTCAATGGTAAAGGTCATGCCCGTCTTTAGCTCAAAACCTGTGCCTTTTTTGCCGTAGTGCATGACTTGTGGCTCATGGTGGAATTCATCACTGATGCCATGACCGCAAAACTCACGGACGATACTAAAGCGCTCAGGCTCGACCACTGCTTTAATCGCTGCACCAACGTCGCCGAGACGCGCGCCGTTTTTGACCACACTCATGCCAGCATATAGCGCGTCTTGTGCGACTTTGCAGATACGCTGCGCCATGATAGAGCCGTTACCGACGATCCACATTTTTGAGGTGTCGCCGTAGTAGCCGTCTTTGATCACGGTCACATCAATATTGATGATATCACCATCTTTGAGTAGCTTGCTTTCGGTTGGGATGCCGTGACAGACCACGTGGTTTACTGAGGTACAAATCGATTTTGGAAAACCGTTGTAATTCAGCGGAGCAGGGATGGCTTTTTGCACATTAACGATATAGTCATGAGCGATTTGGTTGAGGGCTTCGGTACTGACGCCAACTTTGACATGCTCATCGAGAATGACAAGGACGTCACTGGCAAGTTTGCCGGCCACACGCATTTTTTCTATGGCCTCTGGGGACTGGATAAGGGATTTTTTAGTCATCATCTTGTGTCTTATAGTTATGGGTTTAATGTGGATAAATTATACCATAAATGGATGAATGGCAGTTTTATGATAAGTGATATTAAATCTATCATTATTATTGACAATAGTTGCTTTACAGCGAGCTAGGGCGTGTCATCAATTACTACGTTTAATCATTTGATGGTCTTAGAACCGTTAAATTTTGCCAAACATCGTCAAAGACATTGTGAGTATCCAAATACGTTCTACACATTTTGCCTTGTTTGACGGCAATTTATTTCTTCTTAAGCCTCATTACCTAAATGATGATACCTCTTATTAACGGGTATGACTTTTCAGTCATTATAATATATCCGCATTTTGACAAATAAGTTGAATATTACAGAATATATAAGTACTGTAATTTTGGTTGCGAAAGGAATTAGTAGCCATTTTTACCGTTTTTGTGAGGTAAAAATAACCAAAATCAACGATAACAAGGATGTTGTTATGGCTCTCAAAACTTCTTTTGCTACGGCTATCACGCCCAGCACATTTTTACCATCGCTCGGTGCTATCAGTGCTGGCGTACTCATTATGGCTCTGCAAACGGCTTCGGCTCAAGCGGCAGGGCAGTACTATAATTGTGCCAACGCCAATGGCTGCACGCTAGTCGATAGCAAATACTTTACCTCCAGTTATACCAAGACTCAGTATCCAGTGGTCCTGGCTCATGGGCTTGGCGGTTTTACCAAGCTGTTTGGGGTCTTAGATTATTTCAACGGGATTCCTAGTGAGCTGATGAAAGGTGGATCAGAGGTGTACACCACCAAAACATCAGCGGTGAATAATAGTGAAGTCCGCGGCGAGCAGCTATTACAGCAAGTCAAAACCATCACTGCCATTTCAGGCGATCCAAAAGTCAATTTGTTTGGGCACAGTCAAGGCGGTATAGACATCCGCTATGTCGCTGGCGTTGCACCAAAATACGTCGCCTCGGTCACCGCCGTATCAAGTCCAGAGCAAGGCTCAAAAACCGCCGATTTTGTCAAAAACGTCCTTGAACCAAACAATGACACAGGTGAGCCATCAAACGTCACGACACAGCTGGTATCAGGGGTGTTTAATTTGATTGGCGGCTTTACAGATGTGGGATCAGGCATCAGTTTTAAAGAGATACAAGCGCAAGATGGCTGGCAAGCACTCATGGCGCTATCAACCGATGGTGCGGCCAAATTCAATGCCAAATTCCCCGCAGCAATGCCAACAAGTTACTGTGGTCAGCCAACCAGTACCTCTGCAAACGGTATCAAATATTACTCATTTAGTGGCGTCGGACAAGTCATGAGCGTCCTTGACCCTAGTGATTATCTGCTTGCAGCAACAAGCGTACCGTTTTTATTTGATGCCAATGATGGTTTGGTTTCTGCCTGCTCGAGTCGACTTGGGTATGTGATTCGTGATAATTACATCATGAACCATTTGGATTCAGCAGACCAAGTACTAGGTCTGACGGCATGGGGCGAGTCTGAACCAAAATCTATTTATAGCACTCAAGTTAATCGTCTCAAAAAAGCCAATCTATAATGCTATTAAGCGGTTGATGGAAGCTAATGTGTCTACTGTTGTTAAATGCTTTGTCATTTAATAGCAGTGCTAGCGAGATTTTTTACTCGTTACACAATGCTCGGCAATGCGGTTATCAGGCAATCTGTCAGTATAATAAAACGAAAATATGAGTGCTTTTCAGATAATAATTATCGATTATTGTCTTCTAATAACCAATAAGTCACTCAAAAAACCGCTTATATTCTAAAAACCGATTGAATATTACCGTTTATAACAGTATTGTAACTTTGGTTGCTAAAAGATTTAGCGATAGTGTCTTTATGACTTTTGCAGTTGCTGCAATATAAGTCTATATAAATGAACTGCCAAACTTTAACGATAACAAGGACGTTGTTATGATTCTAAAAAGCTCTCTTGCTGCGGCTTTAACGCCTAGCGCATTTTTACCTTCACTTGGTGCGATCGGCGCCGGTGTACTCCTAATGGCGCTACAAACCACCTCGGCACAAGCTGCTGGACAATTTTATAACTGTGCAAATGCAACAGGCTGTAAGATGGTCGATAGCAAATACTTTACCTCAAAGCACACAGATACCAAATATCCTATTGTCATGGCTCATGGCTCATGGCTCATGGCTCATGGTTTGGTTGGCTTTACTAAGTTACTAGGTGTTGATTATTTTTATGGCATTCCTCAGACTCTCATGAGTGGTGGCTCTGAAGTATATGCTACTAAGACCTCTTCTTTTGGCGATAGTCGTGTTCGTGGTGAGCAGTTACTACAGCAAGTTAAGACTATCTCTGCGGTATCAGGCAGCAACAAAGTCAATTTATTTGGTCACAGTCATGGTGGTCATGATATCCGTTATGTCGCCTCAGTTGCCCCAAATTATGTAGCATCGGTCACAGCGGTTGCTAGTCCAGAGCAGGGCGCAGCATTAGCCGATTGGGTCATTGAACAGATCGAAAATGATAAAGTGAATGGTGAGTATAATACGGCTTCCAAAGCTGCCTTAGGGTTATTTGGTTTCTTGGGTAACTTTATGGATCTCAATGCCAGCATTCCTGTTGATAAACTGCAAGATCAAGATGCTTATGGTGCCATTACAGCCTTGACTACTGATTATATGACAGACTTCAATGCTGAGTTCCCAGCAGCGATGCCCACCAGTTATTGTGGTCAGCCAACAGCGACCAAAGTAAACGGTATCGAATATTATTCATTCAGTGGCGTCGGTCAAGTAACCAATATCTTAGATCCTATTGATTATGTGCTATTAGCCACGTCAAAGGTATTTGATAATGATCCAAATGATGGTTTGGTTTCAGCTTGCTCTAGTCGCCTAGGTTATGTCATCAGAGATGATTACAAAATGAATCATATGGATTCAGTCAACCAACTATTAGGTTTGGTCGCATGGGGACAGCCTAACCCTAAAACGGTCTATCGTGATCAAGTGAATCGCTTGAAAAAAGCCAATCTATAAATACATTTTAGACAGGCCATTACTATGAATATAGTCAATCCTATATAAATCAGATACGGTGTCAGGCGCACTTAGTCTACTACTTGCAGCACTTTTGCTCGATTTACTTGTATCTAAATTGGATTGAACCGACTATATGCATCGCTTTTATATAAGAGCCTGCCGATAACTGCTTTTATGTAAACAGGGCCAACGTCGTTGGCCCTGTTCATGTATGGGAAGTACAAGTATGTATTAAAAGAATTAAATTTTTTATTCATAATATAGTCAGTGAAAACTAATATCGAACCATCATGCACTGCTGATATCCATTTTTCTTGCTTACTGTGCCTACGCAGACAGAGGCGACAAAAAATCAATATCAGTAATACCGTCGCGGTTTTGGGATATTTTGACTATATCGCTTTGTCCATCTCTCGTGTCTTGTTATGCTATGCATACACATATCAACTGACTTATTAAATAAGATATTTTCGTTATGCCAAACAATCGCCGTTTACCTTATCTTCCTATCATTATTATCGCTGTCATCATCGCTATCACTGTGGCGATTATCATGTGGTTTAAGCCTGACCAAGGCACTGCTGGATCTTCTGAGACTACCTCTACAGCAGTGGAGAATAACGCCAATAGCACAATGATCAATAGTTCTGATGCTAATAGTGGGGTGGCGACATTGTCTGGTCAAAATAACACTCAATTCATCACAGGGCTTGAGAACTTGCCGCGGTCTTTACAAGGCACGGATGTAGACGGTGAGATCATCATTGATGAAAATAAACAATTAGTCGTTACCGAAGGCTTACGCCGCTTGTTCGATTATTTCTTATCGGCGCTTGGCGAAGAAAATGACGCTGTCATCTATGCTCGCGTTGAGAGCTATATCCGTAATCACACGCCAGAGCCTGCCGCCAGTCAAGCGGTTGCCATATTTGACCAATATATTGCCTATCTAAAAGCCATCCCTGAGATAGAAAAGCGTTATGGTAATCTGCAATTGCAGGCGACCAAAAGTGGCGAGTTGGATTTGAATGCGGTGACACAGCAAAAGCAAGACGTCAGTAAGCTACGTCAGCAGTATTTTTCCAAAGAAACCATCACCGCCTTCTTTGGTACAGAGGATGACTATGACGATTATAGTATGGAGATGGTCAGAATCAACCAAAATACCCAGTTGTCTGATGCGCAAAAAGAGGCGGCAAAACAAGACTATATTAGCCGCATGCCGGACAACACTACCAAGGCCAATATTGCACAACAAGCCAATCTAAATGAGCTAATGACTCGTACTGAGCAGATGAAAGCCAAAGGCGCAAGCCCCGAAGCACTATACAATATGCGTCGAGAGCTGGTCGGTGCGCCTGCAGCAGCGAGACTGGCACAAGTAGATCAAGAAGACGCCAATTTCGATCAGCGTTTTGATCAATACCAAACACAAAAGCAGCGCCTATTGAGCCAAAATGCGGACAAAGCGCAGGCACAAACCCAAATCAATCAGCTCGAGCAGCAGCTATTTAACGATACCGAGCGCAAGCGCTTGGCGGGTTATGCGGCGATGCAACAACAAAATGCTGCGGCTGCCCAATAGTTCCTAATAATTAGATACGGGGCGAATGATTATTTGGCAGTGAGATGTTCGATAAATAACAGCTTGATCGATCAGCGGTTGATAAGTCGATAAGTCGATAAGTTGATAAGTTGATAAGCCAAAAGTAACAAGCAGACTCGCCATCACACAAAAGTGTTAGCAGCTTATGGCGCTGCTAACAAGACCTATTAGCAAATCACCTGTATAGTTGGCACAAACCACGTCTCAATCTATACCTAATCTATCATGACAGTCATATGGCAGTCATGCATAATGGCGCCCATGTGCTGCTCAATGAATAAAGTGCTGGTCAATGAATAAAATAATCAAACAGGCGCTATAAAGCTCCGCACATGTCTATAAAAATTTGCTTAAACCTTTTAGGAGATACTATGAAAAACATGACTAAAATAATGATGGCTGCGACACTTGCGGTAGGTACATTGGCTGCAGGTTGCCAAACTACCCCTAGTATGACCGCGCCTGTGACTCAACCAATTACTGTTGATGCACTACAAGCATATAACTGGCAGCTTGTCGATGCCAAACGCAGCAATGGTGACAAAGTCAGCCAATTGTTTTTTGACCCAAGCAAACCATTAACGCTAAAATTCTTCAAAGACGGTACGAGCAACCGTGTCACCTTTGCTAATACTTGTAATAACATGGGCGCTAGTTATAGCGTCGTAAACGACAATGTGGTGTTAGGTAATGTAATGTCGACTATGATGGCATGCCCTGAGCCACAAGCAAGCTTCGATACAGCAACTATGGCGACGGTACAAGGCAAATACAGCATCAATAACAATGCGAATAACGTGCCTATCTTGACTATCCGTAATGCCAATCAAGTGGCGTACTTTAAAGCTGTCGCAAAATAATTTGCCAATTCAATGACGCAACTTAATCAGTAATTCCTGTCTTTGATATGCCTCACTATGTAGTGGGGCATTTTTTTATCCAAAATATGCTGCCGTTTGCGCTACACTAAGGTCATCAACTTTTGTAGTGATGGATTGTTGGGGTCGATTGATCCTCTTTGCTGTTATATAACCTTAGCTTTTACTCAAGCATATTTACCGCACCATTAAAACCCTATTGGACTTTATTTCATGTTAAAACCGATTGTTTTGAAACCGAATAGTAATGTACATTACCTAAATAAAATAATCGTCATAACGGCTATCACTTTTTTAACGGGGATGGTCCTAACAGGTTGTCAGACATTGCCGAACATGACCGCACCCAATGCTGCTGTTGATATAATGACGAACAATCCGCTGACAGCCCGCATGCCAGCAATAGATCGGCAAGGGTATATTGCTTATGTTGAGGAGCAAGGCTTTGGCGCTGCGAAGATATCGACACTCTATAGTATTCGCCCTGATGGTAGCGACCGCCAATTGATTGATCAGCTCAAGGGTTATATCTATGCGCCAGCGTGGTCAGCAAATGGTCAAATGCTGGCCTATAGTAAACAAGCGCTGCGTCAGCATCCAAAGATTTATATCTATGATCGCAAAAGCAATACCCAAAATCTGGTGGTAAATGCTGAGGGCAGTAATTTGTCAGCATCATTTTCGCCTGATGGTCAAAAACTCCTCTACAGCTCAACCGTCGGCGGCAATGCCGATATCTATGAGATGCGCCTAAGCGACGGTAGTACCAAACAGCTAACCACCTTACCGAGTACGGAAGTGCAGCCAAGCTACGCCAGCGACGGGCAAAGCTTTGTTTATACCAGTGATAAGGTCCGCGCTGGTCGCCCCAGTATCTATCGCTATCGTTTTGCCACAGCCAATGCAAGCGTGATACCGACAGCGGGCTATGCAGCCAGTCCGCAACTGAGCTTAGATGGTCAACGCTTGGCCTACCTTAATGGTCGCAAGGCGGCGGTGATGACGCTGGCTACTGGGCAAGTTATCAATCTAGCCGAAACGGGTCTTGATGAACCCGCTCGTCTGTCACCTTCCGCGCAGTATGCCGTCTATCCCACCAAGCTTGCACAAGTGGGCAGTCAAAATGGCGGCAGCTTGGTCATTCATTCATTAACAGGTAATACAAGCTATGCCATTGGCAGTAAGACGGGAGGCGTCGTACGCTCACCCATTTGGGGACAATAAGAGTAAAACCTATGTATTATGTAATGGAATGTATATATAATCACTGACAAAGAAACATAAGTTGATTGTATAGCCTGCATTTTAGAGGTGGCTTAGCCATCGCTTAAATTCGTTAAAGCCAATGCGCTTATAGCCATATCGCCTGTCATTCAAAATAGAATAATCAAGCTATGGGTAAAAAATCTGGTATAAGCAAGCTGACAGAACGAATCTGAGTGGAGCAAAGTTGAGTAAATTGTAACCACATACTGCCAAATTGTATAACCGAGCCATTAATATGTTGGATTAAGCGAGTAATAGGAGAGAGCGGTTCATGCAAGAGTCTTTTTTAGTCTTTATCACTAAAATCAGTTTGTACCCCACGATTGTTTTTACGGGGCTTGTGATGTTCGTGACTCTATATTGGCTGGTGTCTTTACTTGGCATGGCGGATATGGATAGCGTGGATTTTGGTGAGGCAGATGGTGATGTCTCCCCCTTGTCATCGCCTGGCTTTTTTACCGGTCTCATGCTCAAATTTGGTCTTTATGGCGTGCCTTTAATTATCATACTAAGCTTGATTAGTTTAATCGGTTGGGTATTAAGCTATCTGTACACCAGCTTTTTGCATCAATATTTTGATTCAGGCGTTTTGTATTATGTGTTTGGCACAGGGGCGCTCATTTTTGTATTGGTGGTATCGATGTGGTTGACGGGGGTCATTATTTCCCCCATCCGTAAAAACATCGCAAAAATTCCTAAGCGCAATGCCGTGAGCAATGTAGGTAAGACAGCCATAGTGCGCACACTTAGTGTGACAGATAAGCATGGTGAAGCTGAGCTAAATGATGGCGGCGCAGGATTAATACTCAAAATTCGTCCAGATATGAATGAGAATTCATTAAAGCAAGGCGACAAAGTGGTATTGGTAGAGTATCTAAATGAAGCCAATGTGTACCGAGTTGCTCCCGTTAAAGATGAAAAATAATAAGAATTGATGGCCCTAGTTAAAGCGCTTTCGCACAAAAGTGTTTTTAACTGGGTAGCTCTCAAAAACGATTTTTTCAGTAAAAAC
The DNA here is from genome assembly GCF_013248965.1 of Psychrobacter okhotskensis. Lineage (GTDB taxonomy): Bacteria > Pseudomonadota > Gammaproteobacteria > Pseudomonadales > Moraxellaceae > Psychrobacter > Psychrobacter okhotskensis. Next base: position 26,415 of record NZ_JABRVQ010000022.1, read on the forward strand.
TTAAACTTAAAAACGAAAATGTAATAACGATTGGGCAGTGTATACACGATAAATGATTTATTGCTAAGCATTGTGGCAACTGTTTTAAATTTGGTTGGAATGTTTTAATTAGAGGAATGAATATGGACATACTCATTATCGTCGGCGTGGTTGTAGTGCTGGCGTTTGTTTTCATCATGGCAGCACTTTTGATGCTAAAAGCCTTTTACTTTAAGGTTGAGCAAGGTAAAGCACTGATTATTAATGGTGTGAGTAAAATCGCTGTACGCTTTGATGGTGGCTTCGTTTGGCCTATCATCAACAAAAAAGAGTTGATGAGAATCTCGCTTATTACTTTAGAAGTGGATCGACGCGGTAAAGAAGGATTGATTTGCGCGGACAACATGCGCGCTGATATCACCGTTGCGTTTTACCTGCGAGTTAACGAGACCGAAGAGGATGTCCTCAAAGTCGCTAAGTCAGTCGGGGTTGAAAGAGCTTCAGATAAAGTCGCTGTCAATGAGCTATTCAATGCCAAGTTCTCAGAAGCGCTAAAAACAGTCGGTAAGCAAATTGATTTCGTCAAATTGTTTGAAAATCGCAGCGAATTCCGCGACAGCATCGTCCAAGAAATCGGCAATGATCTCAATGGTTATGTCCTAGAAGACGTCGCAATTGATTACTTAGAGCAAACGCCAAAAGCGTCATTAGATTCTAGTAATATCTTGGATGCTGAAGGTATCAAAAAGATTACTCAATTAACGGCCTTTCAAAACGTCATTACCAACGAGCTTGAGCGTGATGAAGAGCTGGCAGTTAAGAAGAAAAACGTTGAAACTAGGGAGGCTATGCTGGAGCTTGAGCGTCAACAAGCCGATGCCGAAGCCAAACAGCAACGTGAAATCTCTTCTGTCATTGCACGTGAGACAGCTGAAACCCGTAAGATCGAAGAAGAAGAGCGTAAAAAATCGGAAACAGCTGTCATTATGGTTGAGCAAGATTTGGCGATTCAGCGCGAGAATCAGCAGCGTGAAGTCGAAGTGGCTGGACAGAACCGTCTGCGTGCTGTCGTCATCGAAGAAGAGAAAGTAACGCGTGCTCGCGATTTAGAAATTGTCTCTCGTGAGCGTGAAGTCGACTTACAGCGTATCGAAGCTGAACGCGCAATTGAGCTTGAGAAAAAAGAAATCGCCAATGTCATTCGTGAGCGTATCGCGGTAGACAAAACGGTCGCGCAAGAAGAAGAGCGTATCAAAGAAGTCCGCGAAGTGAGCGAAGCCGAGCGTTCTAAACAGACGCGCGTATTGGCAGCCGAAGCAGACGCCGAAGAAATCAAAGTACGTCAGGTCAAAAAAGCCGAAGCCGAAGAGCTTTCAGCCAAGCACAAAGCCGTCGAGATTACCACGCTGGCTGCCGCTAATCTTGAAGCCTCAGCCAAAGACTCGGAAGCCAAAATTAAAATGGCGGAAGGTATCAAGGCTGAAGAGTCGGCACACGGCTTTGCCGAAGCGGCTATTCAAGAAGCCAAAGCGTCCTCGCTTGAAAAAGAAGGCATTGCCAAAGCCAACGTTATCAGAGCAACTGGTCAAGCCGAAGCGCAATCAGAGCGTGAAAAAGGCATGGCTGATGCTGAAGTTATCGCGGCGCGCGGCGAATCCAACGCCAAAGCTGAGCGTGATATCGGGCTGGCAAATGCTCAAGTTATCGCCGCTCAAGGCGAATCAAATGCCAAAGCGGAGCGTGAAGTGGGACTGGCAAAAGCGGAAGTCACCCGTGCGCATTTCCAAGCCGAAGCCGATGGTCTGGTCGAAAAATTCAATGCGATGGGCAGCATGAGCAAAGAAGCGCGCGAGCACGAAGAGTTCCGTATGGGTCTCGAGACTGCGCTGCAAGAAGCCATGGCGTCTATCGAAGCTGGTAAAGAGATTGCCAAAGAAAACGCTGAAGTCTTGGCGGTTGCGCTCCAAAAAGCCAAAATCGATATCGTGGGCGGTGAAGCGCACTTCTTCGATAATTTTGCCAAGTCGTTATCGATTGGGAAAGCCATTGATGGCCTCGCTGGCAAGTCAGATACGTTAGGCGGTATCATCAATACAATGATGGCCAATCAAGTGATGACTAAAGCGAATAAGCAGAATGATGATGAAACGGCTTAGTATCATCGTTATTCGACATGACTGATTTATTATCAGCAAGATTTGACCCATAACTTTTTCACCAATAAGCAGTCTGTCACTTAGGTGGCGGATTGCTTTAACCAACTCAATCTAAACGCTTTAACAGAGCAGTAGTTAATGACTACTATTAACCATGAGTTGGCTAATCTAAAAAAACGAGTAGTCAATGCTGGTTTTTTTAGATTAGCCAAGTGCTTATTTAATTCAAAACTTCCTTAGATTTATCTTATTGCCCAAAAATACAAATGGACGAGCAACGATGGCGGACACCCAAAACGCAACCAATCCAAATAATACCAATAGTCATAATCAATCCGAGCAATCCGAGCAAACGGATCAAGCGGTCGCCTCAGGCAATGCTTATGAGCTTATTAAAAAGCGTCTTACTGAGCAGGGCAGTCGTCTAGAGCAGCAAACGGCCAAGCTGAACAATGCGCGCTTGCAAGAGTTTGGCAGTACCCAAATGCAAGTCATCGCTCGCACCCGCATTCGCACCGAATATAACTGTGTGGCGCAAGACATGGTGCAAGTCGGTGATTATATGCTATTCGGCTACAACGTCTTTATGGGCCTCAAGCGTGCGAGTAATATCAAAGATGTGTTGTCGCTATATCGATTGATAGATCCTCCTAACAAGAATGTTGGTGATAATAATAGTGAAAGTGCTGCCGATATTGATAATGGTGAAAGCACGGCAAATACTGAAAGCGCTACAGATAACAATGGGAGCCGCGAACACACTGAGCAAGAGTATCAGCTAGAAGAAGTGGATCTAAAAAACACCTTCTTAGATCAAGAGGCCTTTGTTCAAGACTTTAATGAGCTGTATCGATATTATAAGCAAACACGGCTGATTCAGCTGACAGTCAAAGACAGCAAGCTGCTATTGGCGTTTCAAATTGGCGAGCGTATCACCGATATTCGCGTCTTTCGTTTTGCGTTAGATTTTAGTCAAGGCACACCTGAATCGGCTCAAATTGCTTACGTAGACAATCGAGGCGAGCGTGATATCGAGTTGCCGCCTGCTTACGATTTTGATTGGATTGAGACCACTCGCGAGCAGATGATTAATGGCAAGTATCCGCATATGAATATCTTAGATACGGTATTTGTAGAAACCGTCGGCGGCGATTTGACCATTAAAATTGAGGACAATACCCAGTCAGGGCAGGGTATCTATAGTGAGCCTGTAAATGATCGCACCCAGTCGCTGACCGATGCCGAGATTGCTTATGCCAAAGTTGGCAGTTTAATACTGCTCAAGATACTGCCGTATCGCGAAGACAGCTATCGCTATTTTGTTTATAACACCTTGACCGAAACGGTACTGCGTTTAGACGCAATTGGACAGTCGTGTGTGCAGCTGCCTGAGGATCACGGCATTATATTTCCGGGGGGTTATTATTTACAAACGGGCGAGTATAAGCTGTTTGATGCCAATAATGTCGGTGCCAAAGACTTAAAGTTTAAACGTAAAATCGTATCGCCCAATGGCGAAGATGTGTTGTTTTTATTCTATGATGTCGCTTTAGGTGTCACAGGTCTGTTTCCCTACAACCTTATCAAAAAGCAATTGGCAAACCCCATTTATTGTAATGGTATGGCGCTGGCAGAAAATGGGCGCTTGGTGCTGTTTAGTGACCAAAGTGAGCCGTCACGCATTCACCCGATGCAGATATGGCATACCCCTTATGCCTCTCCTGAGTATGTCAGTGAATTACCTGAAAGCACGAGCTTCTATGGCAAAATTGGCAATAAAGAATTGGTGCGCGGCATCTCAGATCTCTATAGCATCACCCGCCTCATTAACAATCAAAGCGTGTCACAAAAGCTCTATGAAGAATTAGCCGACAATACTAGCCGTCTCTTTGATAGCTATTACTGGCTGTCTGAGCCTGAGCTGAGTGAAGTCGCCAGTAGTATTAAGGAAGTGACGGCGACGGCTGAATTGGTCATTGATGAGTTCGCCAAAGTACAAAGCATCCAGAAGCAAACCCAAACGGCATTGGCCGATGCCGACACGCAGCAAAATGAGATTTTGCGGCAGATACGCGTTACCACCTTTGAGTCTGCCAGTGATTATGTCGATCAGCTGTCAGCATTAAGACGGCAAAAGGGCCGTTTGGTTAGCCTAGAGGATTTACGCTATTTAGATAGTGATAAATTAGAAGCGTTGCAGACTCAGCTAGCAACAGCAGAGAGCGAGCTTGCCGAAAAAACCGTACTGTTTTTAAGCGGGGAAGAGGCACTCTCAAGTTACGAAGGTATATTGATCGATGTCAGTGAGCGTTTACATACCGCAGAAACCAATGCTGAATTAAAACCTGTACTAGAAAAAATTGATGAGACAACGCAAGGCTTAGATTTGTTGACTGAGCTATTAGGCACATTAGATGTTGCTGATGCTACGGTACGTACCCAAATTATCGATGATATATCGACCATTTATGCGAGTCTCAATCAGAGCAAAGCCAAGCTTAATCATAAGCGCAAAAATTTAGGATCGGCTGAAGCAGTCGCGCAGTTTGGCGCGCAGTTCAAGCTATTTGGTCAGTCGATTGCTAATGCCTTATCCATTGCCAATACGCCTGAGAAATCAGACGAGCAAATGGCAAAATTGCTGGTGCAGTTGGAAGAGTTAGAAAGCCAGTTCGCGGACCCAGAGAGCGGTAGTGGCGATCAATTTTTAGCCGACATCATCAGCAAGCGTGAAGAGATTTACGAGACTTTTGAGAATCATAAGCAGCAATTGCTCGATGCCCGCAACCGCAAAGCGCAGAACTTAGGCGATGGCGCGCTGCGGATGCTTGAGAGTATCAAAAAACGCACGCAAAGCACAGGCGTCACCGGCTTTAAGGAAGAGGAAACGCTCAATACGTATTTTGCTGCCGACGGACTGGTACAAAAAGTACGTAATATCGCCAAAGAGTTGCAAGCGATGGGCTTTAGTGTCAAAGCTGATGACATCGATGCCCGCTTAAAAGCCATTCAAATCGAAAGCTATAAGAGTCTAAAAGATAAGTCAGACTTGTTTGAAGATGGTGGTCAAATCATCAAACTGGGCAAGCACCGCTTTTCAGTTAATACTCAGCCGCTTGATTTGACCTTATTGAGTCGTCAACAGTCAGATGGCAAGCGTGTGCTGAACTTACATCTAACGGGTACAGATTATTATGAAGTGCTTAATAATGCTGAGCTAAACGCCTTGCGGCCGTACTGGGATATGAATATCGCATCCGAATCTGACAAGGTATACCGTGCGGAGTACTTGGCTTATAGCATTATCGAAAGTGCCAAAAATAGCCAAGACGGCCTGACTGAAACGCGCCTATATCAAGCATACGATGCGACCATCATTACCCTTGATATTAATGGTGATATTGATAATGACAGCCCATTGTCTAAATTGGTCAAAGCTTACGCCACCCCTCGCTATCAGCTCGGTTATGACAAGGGCATTCATGACCATGATGCCACGCTATTATTGATGCAAATACTACCGACATTGCGTGAAGCAGGGCTACTGATTTATACCCCGCAAGTACGTGCCTTGGCACAGTTGTTTTATTGGCAATTGAACCTCGTGCAAGCGCTTGGCTTAGACGCCTTACGTCAGTTTGGTTATGATAATTGGCTGAATGAATCAGTGCTGACGCGTGCAAGCAACTGGACAGATAGAGCCGCTACCGCTGAGCAACTGCGCCGTGCACTGGGTAGCGACACAGCCAAATCTCTGCTCGTTGAGGACATGAGTCAAATCATGCATCAGTTTGTCACCGCTCATAATGATGACAGTATTGGTGTTAATAAAGGCAGTAGCGTTGATAACGGCGCTAGTAAGCAGTCAAAATCAGGCTTGGATTCAAAGCTAGGTTCTGAAAATAGCGATATTCATAACGCTAACATCTTTAAACCAAGCTATGTCCAGCTTGCCAGTGAGTATCTGGTGAGCGTCATAGGGCAGGCGAGTATCTCTGATAGTGGCGTAGATGCCAAGATAGACTGGCAAACGAGTCAACAAGCGCAGCAGTTGTGTGAGCAGTTAAGCCAAACGTTGAATAGTGCGTCAGGTAGCACGCAAAATACGACCAGTTTTGAGCAGCTACAGTCTTCAATCAGTAAGCTTGGCTTTCAGCCCAAATCAGCCTATGAGCTACTAGCCACATGGTTTCATGTGTTACTTGATAAGACCTATGGTGATACTGAGTCGGCTAACGTACTGGCAAATGATGCGAATGAGGAAGGCGCGGCACTCACTGAAGAGCAGCTTGCTGAGAGTCAAGAAAAAGAAGCGCTACGCAAACAACAGCTAGAAAGTGGCCGTCATTATGTGCCCGAAGCCATTGCTGTCTTACTTACCCAGTTAAATGATACCCAGCGTGAAGCCTTGGTACAGCGCCTCATTGATTCAGGTATTAGTTTCGATAAGAGCGCCACTGGCACGCCATCTACACTGTCATTCTCAGCCACAACCTCGCTGACCAGCCTCAACAATCCGCTCAATCAAGTGCAGAGCTTTGAGCGCAGCACAGGTAAAGTATCGCTTGAGATTCAAATTAATAACTTACTAGGTGAGCATACACGTATTCATCAGCAGACCTTGACCTTTGCGGTCGATGACTTCTTAAATCGTCTGCATCACCATGATACCCAAGTCATCCCTGCTTACAGACGCTATCTAGCCATGCGCTCAGAGATTTTGCATGATTCAAAAGAGACGTTGCGACTGGACGAGTTTATGCCGCGACCACTGTCCTCCTTTGTGCGTAACCGTCTGATTAATGAGAGCTATTTGCCGTTAATTGGTGACAACCTCGCCAAACAGATGGGCACGGTCGGCGAGGATAAGCGTACCGATCTGATGGGTATCCTAATGATGATATCGCCACCAGGTTACGGTAAAACCACCTTGATGGAGTATGTGGCCAATCGTCTCGGCCTTATCTTTATGAAGATTAACTGTCCATCACTCGGTCATGATGTCACCTCATTAGATCCCGAAAAAGCACCTAATGCCACCGCCCGAGAAGAGCTGAATAAAATCAACTTAGCCTTTGAGATGGGCAATAACGTCATGCTCTATCTCGATGATATTCAGCATACGCATGCGGAATTTTTGCAGAAGTTTATCTCATTAGGTGATGGCACGCGCCGTATCGATGGCGTCTGGCAAGGCAAAACCAAAACCTATGACATGCGTGGCAAAAAGTTCTGTGTGGTCATGGCGGGTAACCCGTACACCGAAAGCGGTGAGGCCTTTAAAGTCCCTGATATGCTTGCCAACCGCGCCGATATCTATAACTTGGGCGATATTATGAGCGGCATGGAAGAGGTATTTGCGCTCAGTTATATTGAAAACTCACTCACCTCTAATACCGTTCTCGCACCACTGGCCAACCGTGACTTAGCGGATGTTCATCGTTTGATTAAAATGGCAAAAACGGACAATGCCAACCTCGCCCAAGCACAGAGCAGCGAGCTGACGTATCCGTATAGCACTTCAGAGGTTAACGAGATTATCGCCATCTTGCGCCATATGTTTAGGGTGCAAGAAGTCATTCTTGACGTTAATCAAGCCTATATTGCCTCAGCATCACAAGATGATAAATACCGTGTCGAGCCGATATTTAAGCTGCAAGGCAGTTATCGTAATATGAATAAGATGACCGAAAAGCTATCGGCGGTCATGAATGAAAACGAGCTGAACCAGCTGATAGACGATCACTATTTGGGTGAGTCGCAGCTATTGACCCAAGGCGCAGAGAGCAACCTTCTAAAGCTTGGCGAGATGCGCGGTGTGTTAACTGACGCAGAAAAAGAGCGTTGGGCACAAATCAAAGCCGACTTCTTACGTAATAAAGCCATGGGCGGTGAAGACGGTGATACTGGCGCGCGTATCGTTGCCCAGTTGGTCGACTTGGCTAGTGGCTTCAATACCATCAGTAGCCAGTTTGAGACATACTTAACGAAAAATGACCCAGAGCAAATCGCCCGCTTACGAGAGGCAGGACAACAAGCACAACTCAATGCCCAGTTAGAAGCACAGAAAATCCTTGCCGATAGCGTCATTAACAATGCCAAAGTCGTCAGCGACAGTATCGACCATAGCTTTGAGAAAAGCGTGAGTCAACTGGTACAAATATATAAGCACAATCACAATACTGAAAAGGCGGAAGGCGAGTATCTCAAACAAAATCAAGGCGCGCAAAAAGCGCTGATGATGCAGCTGGTGGATGCTGTTGAGCAACTGGCACAAAAAATGGCTGATAGCTTGTCTAATAGCTTAACAGAGAGCCTGCTTAAGAATGATGAGAACCAAACGGCAGACAGCGATACGCTTGATGTTCATCAACAGACCGCGCTGATGGCAACAGCTCTTAAAGAAGCGCTTACGCCACTGACGATGCGGATGGATGAGAAGCTGGCAATTGATAGCAGTACCGATCAATCCGGCAAGCTTATCGTCAATAGCCTCAACAGGCTAAACAAAATCTTTGATGACTATGATTGATACTGACGATTAACGCTTATAAGCAATAATGATAATTAGAACTTATAATTAATAGGCTATAGCGATAAGTTATTGATGTATAGTCGTGGCAGTTGATTCGACTATGTTAAACAAACCAATGAGAAACGTATGGCGCACAAAAAGAAAAACGTCCGCAAAAAACTCTGCCCTGTCTGCGAGCGCGAATTTAGTTGGGCGAAGAAGTTGGATAAAAACTGGGAGAGTATGGTCTATTGTTCCGACCAATGCCGCCGCGTAAAAAAGTATGAAGGGTTAGATCATCAAAAGTAAGAATTTAAATCTAAATTTCGCGTTGGTTGTAGGCTGGGTTTTTAACCCAGCCTTTTATACTATATTCAGTCCAATATGAAAAAGATACAGCGGGACTGGGATGCTTAGTTTTTAATATGATTTTTGCAGCCTCTGTCGGCATAGGCACAGCAAGCCAGAAAAATTTATACCAGTTTCGCGTTATTAAATAACGTATCCATTTTATTTAGTATTAACTATACAAAGTGACGCAGGGAAGCTCATGGCACACAAAAAAGCAAACCTACCGCAAAAAGTATGCCCAGTCTGTCAGCGCCCATTTACGTGGCGCAAGAAGTGGGAAAAGGATTGGGAGCAGGTGATTTATTGTTCTGAGCGCTGTCGGCGGAGTAAGGATAAAACAGAGTAATTTTAAATGTCGATAATAGAAAACTGCCACGTCTTTAATCGAAGTATCTTTAAAAAGTAGAAGGTGCAGCTCATTTTTTGTTTTGCTAGGCTTTATCAATTCATAAAAACTCAATAATCAAAATCTCAGTCGTTGCTAGATGTTAGCTAATGACTACAAAGAATGTTATTTGAATCATGGTCAAAACGTGAAATAGCGAATCGATTCTATCTCATTCAGCACTCCTGTCGCGATAACATCGCAAAAATATTTCAATCAACAAAATTCCATAAAATACTCGAAGTTACTAAGCTTATAATCTATAATGCTTTTTTTAAATTTTCTGTTTTTCAACAGACCCTAATATCTCAAAAATATACTCAATTTAACTCATATTCAACTAGGTCATGTTCTTATTTTTATTACTATTTTAAAATGCGGACACGCCCTAAACATTCACATCAAATTTTAAGGTTCTAAGGATAGGATGAAACAAATACAATTTAAAGGTGACGGATCAGAGTATTTTAAGATATGGATTGTGAATGTTTTATTGTGCATCGTCACCATAGGCATTTATTACCCTTGGGCAAAAGTACGTACGCGTCGATATTTTTATGCGAATACTGAATATGCAGATCGATATTTTGATTACCATGCCACCGGAAGACAGCTGTTTCTGGGCTACTTAATCGGTTTGCTGATATTGCTTGCCCTACAGGTGGTAGGCTCTGTTTTACCTACCGTCGGAGTCATTTTACCCATTATTTTATTTGCTTTTATTCCTTGGATCATCTGGCGCAGTCTCAAGTTCAATATGCGCATGACCAGCTTTAGCAACGTGCGCTTTAGCTTCATAGGCAATCTAAAGTCCGCCTATACTATTTATATGCTTATACCCATATTGGGTTATGCAGCAGTTGCGTTGCTGGCCTTTGGTAGCCTAGTCCCAATGACCAGTCTAGATGAAGGTTCTGATTTAAGTTTTGCCTTCATACTATTTGCCGTAGGTATCATTGCCGCGATAGCCATAGGCATTTTTGTCACAGGACTCTTTACAAAAAAAGCAGCAGAATACCAGATTGGTCAGACAAAATTTGGTCAAGGTCATTTCTTCATCAACATCAACACCGAAAAATTTATAAAAATTCAACTTAAAAAAATGCTAATCATTATTGGTTGTTTATTTGTCCTATTAATACTCTCCGGCTTAATATTTGCGTCTACGTTGTCGGGCGGATTTAACCTTGGCAGTATTTCCAGTGACATCGAAAGCGCAGATGCAAATCCATTATTCGTTGTTGGGTTTTTGGTTATGTATTTTGGTTTTATTGCCACGTTCTTATTCGCTACAGCCTATTCATTTAGCCGTCAACGTCAGTATCTGTTCGAAAATACCACGTTGGATAGAGCCATCACTTTTAAGTCAACCGTTGGCGCTAAAGGTTATTTTTATGTGTTAGCGACCAATATGCTATTGGTTCTATTTACTGCGGGCTTAGCACTGCCTTGGGCAAAAGTCCGTGTGGCCCGTTATATCGCTGATAACTCTTGGATAGAAGCCTTAGATATAGATATCAATAGTTATCTGACTCAAAAAGAGCAAGAGCAGTCTGCTATTGGTGAAGAAATTGGTGATGTTTTAGATATCGATATAGATATTGCCATCTAAGCCAGATCCTATTAACCGATACCTTATTGATCGACACCTTATTTCAATCATGGCTTGGTTAATGGCATCCTTGATTGCTTCGTTTAGCTAGTGGATACAGTGAGAACAGTAATGATAAATTCAATATCAGGCAAATGGTATCCCAAAGACAGCTCGGTTCAATACGCCGCGCAACTCAAGGTAGCTAAAACGAGATATGAGGTAAAAATTGTATCTAGTGAGACTGGTAACGACAGCGAAAGACATCAAAATATCACGGGTCAGTGGTCGCAAGTGACGATCAATGATCGCTTAGGAAATACTGAACGCAAGCTTACACTTACTGATGGCTCACTCTTTACGACTCACAATAATGATGCTATCGATACTATAATCAATAGTAATAAAAACAGCGATACAGCCTCAAAGTGGCGTTTACGCTTACATCGTCATGAAACAAAAATGACCAGCGTCTTGACGATGTTGGTCATCACTGTTGTTTTTGTATTTAGTTTTATTAAATGGGGTATTCCTTGGACGAGTCAAACAGTCGCTCATGCGCTCCCTCAGCAGACAGGCGAGTTTATAGGTCATCAGTCATTAGATTTTATGGATCGTTACTTCTTAGAACCCACTCAAATAAGTGATGCTGAACAACAGCAAATCATATCTCGGTTTAAGACACGCCTTAAACCATTCGGTGGCGATGACAATATTCAGTATCGGCTACACTTTAGGGATATGAGCGTAGGCGGCTCAAGTCTGCCAAACGCTTTTGCATTACCGTCTGGCGATATTATTTTGACCGATAAGTTTGTAGAATTGAGCCAAAATGATGATGAGATAGATGCGGTACTGTTACATGAGATGGGTCATGTGGTCGAGCGTCATAGCTTAGAGATGCTCACTCAAAACTCATTAACCACGATGATTGTGATAATGGTACTGGGCAACCCAGACGGTATCAGTGAGCTTGCTACGGGGTTGGGCACGGCACTGGTGTCAAATCACTATTCACGCCAGTATGAGACCGAAGCCGATGAGTTTGCCTTTAACAAGATGCTTGAGATTGGTATTGATCCAAAGGCCTTTGGAGATATCCTGAGCCGTATGGAAGACTACTCGACCACAGCAACCAACGCAGATGACGCTGCAGACCAACCAGAAGCTGAAGCCAATAATGAAAAAGTTGAAGAGGTTGAGGAAGACAAACTGTCCGACTTCTTATCAAGTCATCCTAATACTCAGTTGCGGATTAAAATGGCAGAAAAATATAGCAAGTGCTTTAAGCAAGGGCTAAAGGTTTGTGAGTGAAGAAAGTAAAAAATCTGCCCCGTCTGCCAGCGCCCATTTACGTGGTGTAAGAAATGGGAGCAGATGATTTGTTGTTCGGAGCGATGTCGGCGGGGGAAGGGTGAGTAAATAGCCGTCTTTCCAATAGATAATAAAATTGATGTTCTATCAAATTAGGTTTCAATATGTCATCTCAAACCAACAAAAAACGCTTACCTAAAAAATGGCAGTCTTATAAAGATCAAGTGGCTATTCTCGAAAGCAGAGGAATGATATTTGAAAATAAAGTTAAAGCAGAGCATGTTTTATCGCAGATAAATTATTATCGACTGAGTGGCTATTGGTATCCTTTTCGCATGTTAGCCTCAGATATGTCACGTGATGATGATTTTATAAATGACACTAGGTTTGAAGATATACTGAATATCTACCTGTTTGATAAGCAGTTACGTTTATTATGTTTACAAGCACTTGAAAGTATCGAGATGTCAGTCAGAACTAATATTGCTCATACATTAGGACGTATCAGTCCAATAGCTCATCTTAATAAAGATAACTTTGACCAACGATTTGTAAATTCGCAAAACGGGCAATGGAGCTATGATAAATGGTTAAGTAAATATAATGAGCAGATTAGAAGAGCAAGAAAGTCACCTTTTATCGAACATCATCTCAATCATTATCAGTATTTACCAGTTTGGGTTGGCGTTGAGGTGTTAGACTTCGGTTCTATTTCAGTACTATATACAGGTTTAAAAGGTAGACAGCAGCAACAAATTTCAAAACTATATGGTGTCAGTAACGCCAAAGTTTTCGCAAGTTGGTTAAGGTCATTAAACTACGTGAGGAATATCTGCGCTCATCATGGACGCTTATGGAATGTCAATATTGACGTTATCGCTCAGCTTGATAAAAATATACCTAGCTTTCAGAATTTAGATAACAAGCGCATATATTTTTACTTAACGATGATGTGCTACTTATCGAAAACTATCAGTCCAAGCTCAAACTGGGAAGCAGAATTGAATACACTTTTGACGCGGTTTCCAACACCCCAAAACAAAGCAATTACTCTAATGGGCTTAGGGTTCGTATGATTGCAATAAGTTCAGATACTAAAATTAAAACAATAGAAAACCGCCACGTTTTCTAACCCAATGTTACCAGAGGAGGAAGATAGAGGTGGCGGTGCTGTTAAGTACTATTATAGCAATGCTATGGCTTTAATCAAGAATAAATTTAACGAATTGAATCAGTTCTAAAGTATAAAGGCAAATTATGAGTAAACATTTTAAACACTCAAGCTTTCGAGAGAAGCTTATTGAACATCTATTCATCAGTGAAATGCTCAAACTGTCATGGAAAAAAGGTGATTGTCAGCTTGAAGTAATGAAGCCTGAAGTTGACAATGCTGGCTGTGATGTTGTCCTTGAAAATAATAATATTATTCGTCACATTCAGCTCAAAGCTTCGAAACTAGGTGGTAAAACATCAAGACAGAACATCAATAATCGTTTAGCAACTAAGCCTTCAGGGTGTATTGTTTGGATAATATTTAATGAGGACACTTTAGAATTGTGCTCATTTTATTTTTTTGGCGCTGAAGCAGGAAAGCCATTAGTTGGATTGGAAGATGCTAAAATTGCCAAACACACCAAAGGTAATGCCAGTGGATTGAAAGCTGAACGACCTAATATTCGTACGCTCAATAAAGGACAGTTTATTCGATACGATAGTATTGAAACTTTGTATGACGTCTTATTTTTTACATAAAAGCAGAGCTATCAAAAAAGTCTGCCCTGTCTGCCAGCGACCTTTTACATGGCGTAAGAAGTGGGAAAAGGATTGGGAACAGGTTTTTTATTGTTCTGAGCGTTGTCGGCGGGGGAAAGAGAATAAAAGTTAAGCTAAGATTAAAATAATAGTTATTTATAGCGTAGAAGGCGCTGAACGCATCCTACAGAGCTTTTAATTAGGTAATATACATAAAACGTAATTAAGGAAGAATAGTGCATATTTCTAAATTCATCATAAGAAACTTTCGAAACTTTGAATCCGCAGATTTCAATTTTAAGGAAGGTGTTAATACTATTATTGGTGAAAATGGTTCAGGTAAAACTAATTTTTTTTATGCTCTTCGGCTTATGCTTGATGATACTCTACCTCGTTATATTGGATTTGGCGAACGAGATTTCAATCGAAATTTAGGCAATTGGCAGGGTCATTGGATAATTTTGACTACACATTTTAGCGAGTTAGACTTAAGTGAAGAATCACAAGCTCTAAGCATACATGCTTGTGGCCAAGTAGATACTGAGGAAGAGAAGGCTAAAGGGAGCTATATATTATGCTTTCGTCCGAAGTCTCATATTAGACAAGAGCTTTATGAATATTCCCAAAAAGAAGATAAAGACAAAAATGGACTGGAAAACATTCTAAGCCAAATTAATATTACCGATTACGAGACTGTTTATCTTTGCAGAGGATATCTAAACTTTAGTAAAGACGATATTTACAAAAGTTATGTTGGTGATTTTGAGAATATTATATTCCCAAATCCAAATGAACAGCAAAAACAAAAGTACGGTGACTATTTACCTAGGGAAATTAACCTATACAATGAGATATCGTGCACCTTTATTAAGGCACTGCGAGATGTCGCTAGTGACTTACGATCATACTCCAATAATCCGCTTGTTAGATTGTTAAAAGGTAAAGGTAAATCAATTGAAATTGAAACTCAAAATGATTTAGTTGATAGTATTAACGAACTTAATAGTAGTATTGCTAGTCTTAATGAGGTAATTGATGTACAAAAAGGAATTGACGATAGTTTAAAGCAGGCTGTAGGTACAACTTATGCACCTAATATCGAAATCAGAGCTGAATTGCCTAACAAAATGGATAAATTATTGCAGTCCTTGAGACTGTGGGTAGGTGATTCAGATGATGAAGATAGAGGACAAATAGCAGAACTAAGTTTAGGCGGTGCAAACTTAATTTTTTTATCTTTGAAGCTTCTAGAGTATGAAAAAATAAAAACAGACAAGGTAGCTAATGTTTTATTAATTGAAGAACCTGAAGCTCATATTCACACTCATATACAAAAGACATTATTCGACAATCTACATCAACATAATACGCAAATATTTGTCTCTACTCATTCGACTCAAATATCATCGGTCAGTAAAATTAGTAGCGTAAATATACTAAGCTGTGAAAATAAGAAGTCAGTTGTATTTAACCCTTCATTTGATTTAGATAATAATGAGGTTGTTAGAATTGAACGATACCTAGATGCTGTTAGAAGTGATTTGTTATTTGCAAAAGGTGTTCTACTAATTGAGGGGGATGCAGAACAAATTTTAATACCAGTAATATTTAAAAAAGTCTTTGGTTTGTCCTTAGATGAAATTGGTATCAGCCTTATCAATATTGGTAGTACGGGTTTTAAGAATATTGCAAGAATATTCCATCAAGATAGAGTTAATCGTAGATGTGGCATTATCACAGACTTTGATGAGTCTTTTATTAGCTTGCCTATTAATAAAGATGATGATAACCCAGAGCAAAAAAAGGCTAGGAACTCACAAAAAAGTGGAATAGAAAGAAAAGCTAATCTTGAGCTTTTTTGTGAGAATAATATGTGTATTAAACCTTTTTTTGCAAAAAATACATTTGAAGTAGATATGTTATTAGAAAGTAATGCATATGAATTCAAAAATGTGGTTCATAAGATTTATAAAACTGATAGTAAAATAAAAGAATCCAAGAGTAATTTGGATTCTGAAGATGTTGAAGTTTCTGGACGAGAGGTTCTCAAATTAGCAACAACTAAAAAGAAAGGATGGTTTGCATTATTAGTAGCAGAAGAGGTTAACGTTGAGACAGGAGTGCCAGACTATATTCTTAGTGCAATTGCATGGTCTTCTCCACATATAAATTCAGCATCAAAAGTTAAAGCTGCGAGATATAGATTAGAGAATGTTTATTTTACTGCTGAATTGTTAAAAGAAGATAGAGAAGTGATTGAAATGTATTCAAATTTTAAATCAATTGAAAGTGATGAAGATCTACTGATACAGTTTAGAGACTGCTTTCAAAACGACCCATTAACTAAGCTTCTAAATCATTATGATTCTTAATAGCCTCACACTCGAACAGAAACTTGCTGTACAACAAGATGGTCATGTATTACTTTCTGCTTGTCCAGGTAGCGGAAAGACACGTACTATTATTCATAAGTTAGCATATGAATCTAGTCGGTTGGATGAGAACAGTAAGAAAAAAGTCGTTGCTGTTACTTTCACTGTACGGGCATCTGATGAGATCTTTAATCGACTTAATAGAATGTCTATAGATAGTTCTAGGATTTGGTCTGGAACATTGCACTCTTTTTGCCTAGAATGGATTTTGAAACCATACTCTTGTTACCTTCTTGAACTTCAAAATGGTTACACAATAGCTGACGAAGCTTATAAAATTTCATTAATAAATGATTTAAAGAAAAAGTATAGAGTAGATTTATATATTGACAACACTCGGCTTGATAGGAATGGTTGTTTTGTTGAGTCTGATAATAGAAAGAAGACAATATTAAATTACTATCACCAAGATTTGAAAGAACAGAAACTAATAGATTTTGATTTGTTATTGTATTACTCATACCAGTTATTAGTTACGCATCCGAAAATCGGAAGAGTACTGTCAAATTTGTTTCACCTAATATGTGTTGATGAATACCAAGATACTCAAGATTTATCATACGCAATTATTTGTAATATTATCAATGCTGATAACGGCAACACTTCATTATTTCTAGCAGGTGATATTGACCAAGCGATATATCACTCTTTGGGTGGTGTTGCTAAAAATAAGACAGAAATTGAATCTGAGTTGAATGGACAAAAAATCATTGAGATATCTCTAACAGGTAACTTTCGCTCAACTCAGAGAATTATTGATTATTACAATAGCTTTCAGAGTAACCCTATTCGTATAATTGCTCAAGGTGCTAATGCCAATGAACAAGGAGTTATCTCATATAACAATACAGTCAATAAAGATGAACTAATTAATGAGATAGTTAGGTTAATTAAAGAAAGCATTAATAATGGTGTCGCTGAAAATGAGATATGTGTGTTATTTCCTCAATGGTGGCTCATCACTTCTATAACTGGAAAACTAAAATCCCTACTACCTGATGTAAACTTCGATGCTTCTGGACTTGCACCTATGTCCAAAAATCGTGATAATTTTTGGTATAAACTGTCTCATTTATTTCTAACAGAATCTAGCCCTACTATCTACTCGCTACGCTATAAATGGGCAAAAGAGTTGATTGATAAGTTTCACGAGCATACTGGTACGGAGTTTCCTGAACCTTACTACATTGAACGTAACCTTCTTCGTTTAACAAATTTAATAACATCGGATAAAACCGATGTAGTTAGTTATTTAGAGGACTGCTTTCTCCAATTTGCAAACAAACTAAATTTAAATTCAAAAAAATATCCTAGCTTGGGAGAGAGTTGGAAAGTTTATTTTAAAAATATTAAATCAAGGCTAAATGATAGAAGTTACAATGTTCCAAGTGATATCGATTCTTTTAAAAAACTTTATAAAGAAAGAGGTGGAATTGTTATAAACACTTGTATGGGTATTAAGGGAGAAGAGTTTGAAACAGTCATTGCCTTTGGTTTATTAAATGGATATATTCCACACTCAAATGAATCCAGCCCTCATCATGCTTCTAATAAAATGATGTATGTAATTTCTTCAAGGGCTAAAAAAAACCTTCATCTCATTAGTGAGACAGGACGAATGATAAGATATTCTAATAGCGTAGCTACACCTGTTTTGAGTAGCAAAAGATATAGATATGATAAATAGGTCCTGATAGTGGCGGGCATACTCGCTACTACACAGGGTTGCAGACGCTTAGCCATTGGCGTTGTCGCTGGTCAGGAATGACACTGGGTTTTAGCGACCGCCCCTGCGATAGTCAAGATAGAAGCGGATAACAGGATTAGCTACAACAGATAACCTCACTTATCACCAACCCTACAAATTCGGATTCAACCACTTCTCAGCAGTCTTGATATCCCAACCCTTACGCTCAGCATAGCTCTCTAACTGATCGCGGCCGATTTTACCAACGTTGAAGTAATCACTATCAGGATGCGAGTAATAGAAGCCGCTGACCGATGAGCCCGGCCACATCGCATAGCTTTCCGTTAATGTCGTACCGATCGCATCGGTAGTACCTAACCATTCGAATAACTTGCCTTTTTCTGTATGTTCTGGACAGGCAGGGTAGCCCGGCGCTGGGCGGATACCGACGTATTTTTCCTTGATCATCTCATCATTGGTTAAAGACTCATCAGCTTGGTAGCCCCAATAGTCTTTACGGATCAGCTCGTGCAAATGCTCCGCAAAAGCTTCTGCCAAACGGTCTGACAAAGCCTGCACCATGATGGCATTATAGTCATCACCAGCCGCTTTATACTTTTCAGCGAGTGCTTCTGTACCTACCATCGATACCGTAAAGCCGCCCAAGTAATCGGTGTGCGTCTCTGATGGCGAGATAAAGTCTGCCAAGCTAAAGTTTGGCTTGCCACTGGCTTTGTCGCTTTGTTGACGTAAGTGTTCAAACTGATATTCTGCTGTGCCGCCTTCAGTCGGCGCTTGATCATAGACGGTGACAGTGTCGGCAGCCGTGCGACGGGCTGGCATCAATTTAAACACACCCTTTGCCACGACTAACTTTTCATCAATTAGCTTTTGTAGGATGTCCTCGGCATTACCAAACAGATCACGAGCCGCTTCACCAACCACATCATCTTGCAAAATTTGGGGATATTTACCTGTGAGTCCCCAAGAGATAAAGAACGGTGTCCAGTCAATATAAGGCAGCAGGTTAGTGATAGGGTAGTCGTCAAATATTACTTGTCCTAACTTATTAGGGACAGGCGGCGTATAGTTTTCCCAATCGTATTGAAAGCCAATCTTAACCGACTCAGCGTACGATATCTTGGCGGCTTTGGGTTGGCGCTTGGCCAGACGCTCACGCACTTTAATATATTCGGCGCGAGTATCATCAATTAACTGTACACGGTTCTCTTTAGAGAGCAGCTTGGTGACCACGCCGACTGCGCGCGAGGCGTCGGATACATAGATGACGGCATCGTTTTGATATTGCGGCTCGACTTTGACCGCAGTATGCGCTTTAGACGTCGTTGCCCCGCCAATCATCAGCGGTAGGGTCATGCCGCGTTCTTGCATTTGCTTGGCGACATAGACCATCTCATCGAGGCTTGGGGTAATCAGACCCGATAGTCCGATGATATCGACTTTTTCGGCGATAGCAGTATCGAGGATCTTATCACAAGGCACCATCACGCCTAGATCGACGATGTCATAGCCATTACAGCCGAGTACCACGCCGACGATGTTTTTGCCGATATCATGGACGTCGCCTTTGACCGTCGCCATAAGGATTTTACCTTTGACCTCGCCTTCGACTTTTTCCGCTTCGATGTACGGGTTCAGCCACGCGACCGATTGTTTCATCACCCGTGCCGACTTGACCACTTGCGGTAAGAACATTTTACCCGAGCCAAATAAATCACCGACGATATTCATGCCGTCCATGAGTGGCCCTTCGATGACATCGAGGGGTTTGGGGTACTTCTCCCACGCTTCTTTGGTATCGGCTTCGATAAAGGTAGTAATGCCTTTGACCAATGCGTGCGCGATACGGGCTTCTACCGTGCCTTCGCGCCAGCTCATGTCGACAGTGCTGTCTTTTTTCTTACCACCGTCTTGGTAGTTTTCAGCGACCGTCATCAGGCGCTCAGTGGCATCTTGACCGGTTTCGCCTTGATTGCGGTTGAGCATCACGTCTTCGATGGCATCGCGTGCTTCTTTAGGGATGTCATCATACAGCTCAAGCATGGCAGGGTTAACGATACCCATGGTTAAGCCATTTTGAATTGCATGATAAAGGAATACGGAGTTGATGGCTTCACGAATCGGATTACCACGGAAGCTAAACGAGACGTTAGAGACGCCGCCCGATACCATGGCATTGGGCAGGTTATCGGTAATCCATTTGGTCGCATTGATAAAGTCTGCGCCATAATTGTTGTGCTCAGTGATACCGGTGGCGACCGCAAAAATATTCGGGTCAAAGATGATATCTTCTGATGGAAAGCCGACTTCATTGACCAAGACATCATAGCTGCGCTGACAAATCTCAGTTTTACGCTCATAAGTATCGGCTTGTCCGTCTTCATCAAAGGCCATGACGATAATAGCGGCGCCGTAGCGCATACACAGTTTGGCGCGTTCAACGAACTCAGCATGACCTTCTTTTAAAGAGATAGAGTTGACGACAGATTTGCCCTGTGTGCGCTTGAGACCTTCTTCGATGATGTCCCATTTAGACGAGTCAATCATTAAGGGTACACGGCTGATATCCGGCTCGCCTGAGACCAAGTTGACGAAGTGAATCATCGCCTGCTTGGAGTCGAGCATGCCTTCATCCATGTTGATATCGACGATTTGCGCGCCGCCTTCGACTTGATCGCGGGCAACATCAAGTGCTTCCGTGTAGGCTTCGGTTTTAATCAAACGTAAGAACTTCTTCGAACCGGTGACGTTGGTACGCTCACCGACGTTGACGAATAAGCTCTCAGGCGTGATGGTAAAGGGCTCAAGTCCAGATAAGCGGCAGGCAGGCGCAATCTCAGGAATTTCGCGCGGTGGATATTTTGCCACCATATTAGCGATTTGGCGGATATGCTCAGGCGTCGTACCACAGCAGCCACCGACGATGTTTAAGATACCTGCTTTGGCAAAGCCCTCTAGCAGGGCCGTGGTTTCCTCGGCTGTTTCATCATACTCACCAAACTCATTCGGCAGACCGGCGTTCGGATGCGCGGAGACATAGGTATTGGCGATATTAGACAGCGTTTGAATATGCGGACGCAGGGCATCAGCACCAAGTGCACAGTTAAAACCGACGGTTAAGGGCTTAGCATGGCGAATCGAGTTATAAAAGGCTTCTGCCGTTTGACCAGATAGTGTACGACCTGACGCATCAGTAATCGTCCCCGAAATCATAATCGGTAATTCAAAACCGATATCATCAAAAACGCCTGTCACTGCAAAGATGGCAGCTTTGGCATTGAGCGTATCAAAAATAGTCTCGATTAGGATGAGGTCGACACCGCCTTCCATGAGCGCCAGTGTGGCTTCACGATAATTAAGCACCAACTCATCAAAGGTAATGTTACGAAAAGCAGGGTCGTTGACATCAGGGGATAGCGAGCAAGTTCGTGACGTTGGCCCTATAACCCCAGCGACGAAGCGTGGCTTGTCAGGCGTCTTGGCAGTGTGTTCGTCAGCCGCTTCGCGCGCAATCTTGGCAGCCGTCTTGTTCAATTCTGGCACCAGATACTGCATATCGTAGTCGGCCATCGACAGCCGCGTACCATTAAAGGTATTGGT
The DNA here is from genome assembly GCF_013248965.1 of Psychrobacter okhotskensis. GTDB lineage: Bacteria > Pseudomonadota > Gammaproteobacteria > Pseudomonadales > Moraxellaceae > Psychrobacter > Psychrobacter okhotskensis. Next base: position 48,197 of record NZ_JABRVQ010000022.1, read on the forward strand.
CTCGATAATGTCTGCGCCAGCGATCAGATGGTCGCTATGAATCTCTTTGATCATCTGCGGCTGCGTGAGTACCAATAGATCGTTATTACCGCGTACGTCCTGCTCTATATTAGCAAAGCGCACCCCGCGATAATCAGCTTCTTCCAACTTATAATTCTGGATATGCGTGCCCATCGCGCCATCGAGCATCAAAATCCGTGAAGCCATTTGCTTGGTAATACGCTCGCGAGCGGTGAGCTGCTGTGCCTTGTAAGGAAATACCTCAGGCGGCGTTAGGACAAAATCGTTCGGAGTGGTGTTATCGTCAGCTGAGGTATTATCTGCTTGAGTAGCGGTTTGTAGTGTCATAGAAGGACTGCTTATATCGTCAATATTATGATAGGGAAGAAGAAAAGCGTTAAGAGCCATTCAAAGTAATAAATAAAAATTACACGCTTAAAAAAGAGAGAAATATACGTTATTTTAGCATGAAAATTCGTCGTCTCGAGGGATTGTAGCGATTGCTGTTTTGGCGATACCACAGCGTGATGTTGTCTCCTCAGCATTCGCTTGCTCATGCTACTACGACATGGACTAAAGTGTATGACATAAAATGCTAGGGGACAAATGAATATCATTTCGCTTAAAGATTACATAAAGCTTTGTTTTTAAAATTAAAGTCTATTAAGCCACCTAAAAGATTGACATAAATTACATACTCATGACAAAAATAGCGTAAAAGTGAACTAATAAGGACGCTCTATATGTTAATTTGATTTCAGAAGGATTGACTTTTAGTAAGAACTGCTTACAAGCAAATGTTAATTATTTTTATTTAGTAATCATTATTAATACTTACCTATGCCGGTGCCAGCGAATTTTAAGAGTTAATTATCTACTCGTAAATTAGTAATACAATAATCAAGAATGATTCAATCATTAAGGACAATGTTATGAAAATTACCAAAACTGCTACTATAGGTACATTAGCGCTTTCGATCGCGGGCTTAACGGCTTGTAATAATATGATGCCTAGCAAAAGCGCAGAGATGAAAGCCCCCATGCATAGCCAATCTATGGCAAAAATGAATGTGGTACAAGTTGCCCAGAGCAACCCGGACTTCTCGCTATTAGTTGAAGCAGTACAAGCGGCAGGCCTTGCGAGTGCATTGTCTGACCCTAATGCCAACTATACGATATTTGCTCCAACCAATGCCGCGTTTATGCAAGCATTGGCCGAAACTAAAATGACCAAGGCTCAGTTATTTGCTAATAAGCCACTGTTGACCAAAATTTTAGGCTATCACGTGATCAACGGCAATATGGCGATGTATGCCAAAGATGTGAAGCCTGGCAATGTCATGACCTTGAGCAATGATACCTTGATGGTGACCCCGAAAGGCCAACTAATGGATGAGATGGGTCGTACAACTAATATCGTCAAAACAGATATTGCCGCTACCAACGGTGTGGTGCACGTGGTTGATAGAGTATTGATGCCAAAATAACTTTTGATGTCATGATTGTTGACAGCAATGTTTATTAAAAGCAGTGCTTATTGAAATCAGTACTTATTAAAAGCAGTGCTCACTTTTTGTCTTTTTATATGATGACGCTGGTACTCGTACCAGCCATCGTTTGTGCAAGCTGATTATTAAAGATATTTTTAACGCTAATCTTTACTTCAATTTTTGTTTAAACGTTACTTTATAAACGTTATTTTATCAATAATGGGGTAGTACACGTGATCAATACAGTGTTGCTACCTAAATAAGCATGAATTGCAGATTAATCAGTTAAAATCGTATTTATTGATATGGCAGAACTAATTTTAATACATGTTTAGAGTTGGCCAGTTGATTACTGAGACTTATTAATCGCTGACTGTTATCTTCATTAATGCACAAGTCACTTTAATAAGCCGCTTTATTAACTAAGCCCATAAACTAATTAACATCTACAAGGATATACCCATGTTAAAGAAGAATTTACTATCTATCGCCGTCGTTACCGCAGCAATGTCACTAGCCGCTTGTAATGACAAAGAAGCTGTTACTGAACCGGTAGAGCCTGAAGCCACGACTGAAACAATGGCTGAGCCTGAAGTCATGGTTGATCCAGCTGTAGAAGCAGAGCCTATGGCTGACCCAATGGCAGATACCATGGCGACTCAAACGATTGCTGAAATAGCAGCGGGCAATGAGAACCTAACTATCTTGACCGCAGCGCTTCAAGCCGCTGGCCTTGATACTATGTTGATGGAAGACACCAAATACACCGTATTTGCTCCAACTGACGACGCTTTTGCTCCAGTACTAGAGAAGTTAGGCGTGACTAAAGAAGAGTTACTCGCTAACACCGATCTACTCAAAAAAGTACTTCCTTACCACGTAGTAGATATGGAAGTTAAAGCCGCTGATATCCCTTATGGTACTGATATCAAAACCGCTAACGGCGCAACGATTTCTATCAGCGATGCTAATGTCATTACTGATGCGACCGGCGGAACGGCCAACATCACTGGTACTGATATAATGGCGACTAACGGTGTGGTACATACCATCGATGCCGTATTAATGCCTGAGTAAGTTGTACTATCTGGCTTATGTTTAGGTAAGTATAAGCACTTTTATACGCCGACTAACATAAGCTACTAGCAATACCTAAAAAGCCTAGCCGCTGCGCTGGGCTTTTTTTGTGCATGCATTTTTTTGTCCATACATAATGCCATGATGCTTCTGTCATTTAACCATATAGTCAAAATACCCTAAAAGCGCGACGCTATCAGCAGTGCCTCATGGTTCGATATTACTTTTCACTAACTATAGATGCTTACACTCATAAGAAAATACGCTCAAAGCCGTTATTAAAGCTATGTTTGCCTTTGCTGTTTTTTACTTTAATCACTCCAAACTTATAAACTAAAAAGCCCGAGACAATGGTCTCGGGCTTTTTTATTTTTGCTTAATAAGAATGAACAGTAGGCACATCAAAGAACGTTATTTATGCTCTTTACGTAGTGGATCTGCTGCCATTCTTTGTTGCTCTTTAAGATGACGCTCTTCCCAATAAGGGGCGTTTTTGATACCGAATTTGGCAGGATCAAAAGTATAGTGCTTCACACCAGCTTTAAGCTGTGCTTCGTAGTCTTTAAGCATAGTAAGCGTTGGACGAGCTACAATGAAGATAACTAAGATACCAACAATATTGAGCCAAGCCATAAGACCTACACCGATATCACCCAATACCCAAACATAACCGGCAGAATTAAGACCACCATAAGCGACCATAACCATGATAAGTACTTTGACTAAAAACAGACCCGTCTTATGAGCACCGCGACCGATAAAGCGTGTCAAATAAGTGACGTTTACTTCAGCGATATAGTAGTACGCTAGGATAGTCGTAAAGGCAAAGAAGAATACCGCAAGAGCGATAAACGAGTTACCATAAACCCCATATACTGATTCCATTGCCATTTGTGTAAATGCTGGAGAGCTAATTTCTGTAGCTGTATCTATATTGCTGACAATAAATTCTCCATCAGCTGCAGTTGTACACTTATTTGCCACAGTACACTGAATGTTATACATGCCAGTAGATAAAATCATAAAAGCCGTAGCAGAACAAACCAGCAATGTATCAACATAGACTGAGAACGCTTGTACTAGACCTTGCTGTGAGGGATGCTCAACTTCAGCAGCAGCAGCAGCGTGAGGGCCAGTACCCTGTCCGGCTTCGTTAGAGTAAATACCGCGTTTAACACCTAAATAAATAGCAGCACCTAAGCCTGCTTGAGCCGTAAAGGCATCACTAATAATTAAACCAAATACTTCTGGAATCAAACTGAAATTGCTAAACATGATAATCAAAGCTAGAATAATATAGCCTAAAGCCATAAAGGGTACGGCATATTCAGTAAAGGTTGCAATACGTTTAATACCACCAAAGATGATGACACCTAAAACCACTAGAATGATTGCCAATGCAACCAAACGCATAGAGCCTACTTCTAAGGCTCCGATGTTCATCACGGTACCTTCGCCCATTACTTGAGCAAATGCATTAACAACGCCATTAGCTTGAACACCCGGCAAAAAGATACCGCAAGAAATGATAGCGGAAATAGCAAATAAAATGCCGTACCATTTTTGACCTAAGGCGCGCTCAAAGTAATAAGCGGGACCACCACGGTATTCGCCAGTGATTACATCTTTTTCTTTATAAATCTGTGCCAGTGTCGATTCGACATAAGCAGTAGATGCGCCTAAGAAGGCCACAATCCACATCCAAAATACCGCACCTGGACCACCGAAACCGATAGCAGCGGCTACCCCAGCGATGTTACCCAATCCTACTCGACCAGCAAGTGATACTGCCAGTGCCTGAAATGACGAAATACCATCGGCACTTGATTTACCAGTAAATAGTAGTTTGATCATTTCACCAAATAGACGTACTTGCACAAAGCGCGTCATGATGGAGTAAAATAAGCCTGCACCTAAGCACAAAACTACTAAAGGGATACTCCAAATATAATTATTGATACTTCCAAAAATATCTTCCATATCTATATTCCTCAAACGTTCTCTACATGGTAATAGTCAGTAAAAGTGGCGTATGTTAAAGAAAGCAATTACAACTTTTACTAAATTAACCAGCGAGTATGGATATCAGTTGTCTATATTTATCCGCTTGGCCTATTCGCAACACTGACCATGTGTATACCGCTCATTGGAGTCAATTTTAAAATGAGCTGCAGTTGCAATCCTTTGCTGTCTTTATTATGCGGTACACCCTGTCACTACGTCATCGACGTAAAGCTGTTATCAATGGACCAGCGGATAAAACAGGCGGTTATATAATTAAACGCTGATCAGTAAAGTGATAGCATTCAACTTGCTATGAGTCATATCGATTGGCTACACTGGTAAAAGCTTATTCATTTGTTATCTCATGTTATGACAGTCTATCAACAGCGTTAATAAGACGTTCATAAGCCTTTAATACTAAACAAACGATAAGTCCACTACCAAATGTATTCAAACCGTACGGCTACGTAACTGCAATTTGCCATATTTTTAGTGCAATTACTAGAAATTTCTTTAAGAAATGCTGTATATCTCGATGTTTCAGACGATAGGGCCCATGATAAATAGCGATTAAATAAAGGAATTTTGTAACTGCTGTATTGTTATTTTACCTGCAAGCTATAGCGAAATCAGCTATAAGTAGACATAATTAGGCTTTTAAGAATAAGTAATCACAGTATAAGCAAGCACGAGTGCTAACGTGGCTAAGCGTTGCGGTTGTGTTTTGGTAACGATGAATTGTAAAAGGTGGCTTATATCGCCATTATTGGCAGGATATCTTGTAGGCTATTAGTATTAACCGTCACTCATTGCTAGCATTATCTATATTTTAAAGGTGGCCAGCAGTTGATAGACTGGATAAGTAGCGGCACAAGATGGTTAAATAAACGGTTATATCCGTTATAAAAAAACGTGTTACTAGGTATTTGTTATTTATCACTATTAGGAGAGACAACGATGACGCGTAAATCCATTGTAAAACCCATGTTGCTATCAGTAGTATTAGCGACTTCTACCGTTGGTTTGACGGGTTGTGGTTATAACAATCTGCAAGCTCAAGATGAGCAGGTAACGGCTTCGTGGTCAGAAGTGGTCAACCAATACCAACGCCGCTCAGACTTAGTGCCAAACTTGGTCAAGGTCGTACAGCAATACGCAGAGCAAGAGCAAGAGGTGTTTACCCAAGTTGCTGAAGCGCGCTCACGTGCGGGTGGTATTACCGTGACCCCTGAGGTGCTCAATGATCCTGAAGCGATGGAGCGTTATGCGGCTGCACAAGAGCAGATGACCGGTGCCTTGTCACGTCTAATGGCGGTCTCTGAGCGTTATCCTGAGCTAAAGTCAGATGCCTTGTTCCAAGATTTGCAAGCACAGCTAGAAGGCACGGAAAACCGTATCGCTGTGGCTCGTAACCGCTATATTCAAGAAGTGCAAAGCTATAATACAACAGTGCGTCAGTTCCCAACCAACATCACCGCCAAAGTATTTGGTCTAGATGCTAAGCCAAACTTTACGGTAGCCAACGAAGACGCCATTTCAACAGCACCCAGTGTTGATTTTGGCGACGACGATGCAGCAACTGCTCAGTAAAGTAAGACGCATAATATTGGTAGCATAAAAGACATTTGCAGCATAAAGATAAGTGATGATTGAGGTAAAGCGGTGTTTGCCGCTTTGCTTTTGGCGTTAATGCTTAAAACATAGCAGATGAGTCAGCAGAGAAGTTTAGTAGTCATTAACGTAGCAACCATTAATGTAGTATTAATTAACGTAGCAACTATGCATTCAGCAAAAACGGCACTTGAGGTGGTATAGATTAGATGAATCATTTAAAAGCACTCTTATCAGTATTACTATTTACGCTGAGCATCAGTAGTGCGCCAGTGCTGTATGCGGCACCCAATGATACGGCAGTGGCTAGTGATAGTGGCTCAAATAGCACCTCGAGTATCCAACAAAATCGCAGCGTCGAGGATTTGGTGGCGATAGCCAAAGCAGGCGAGTCTAACGAAGCGATTAACGAGGCGGTTTTAGGTAACGAAGCGATTAATGGCGCCCTACTTGGCAATGATGCAATCAATCCTAATGCAGCTAACAGTGACACGGCTAATAGTGAAAATCCAGCAACACGAGCGCCTGCTAAGCCAGCTGTCCAATCAAGCGCTGAAAACGTCGATGCGGATAAGCTGATATTAAATAGTCCTGTCGTTGACCAAGCCAATATCTTAAATGCGCAACAAAAACAACGCTTAGAGGCGCAGCTACGGTCGATTTATCAGCAAGGCTTGGCGCAAGCAGCTGTGGTCATTGTGCCAACAACCAATGGCGTGCCAATATTTGACTATGCCTTACAAGTTGCAGAGAAGTGGGAGCTGGGCAATAAAGACATCGATGATGGTTTGCTAATGGTCGTGGCGGTCAATGATCGTGACATGTACATCTTAACCGGCTATGGATTAGAAGGGGTGCTACCAGATGCCGCCGTCAATCGTATTATTCGTGAAGATATCACGCCGCTGTTTAAGCAAAACGACTATGGTGCTGGGATATTAGCAGGCGTTGGGGCGCTTAAAACGCGTCTTAGTGCTGATCCTGAGGTATTGGCGCGCGCTGATGCACAAGCGGCTGAACGCAGTCAAAGTCAAAACGATATTGGTGACAGCCCATCGCCTGTTTTTTTATTCGTCATGGCGATGATATTTGGTAGCTTTATCACCAGTATTTTTGGTCGCATATTTGGCTCTATCTTAACTGCTGGTGGTTTCTTTGCTGGTTCGCTGGCACTGGGCGGCGGCTTCTTTATGACCTTAATCATGGCGATATTTATATGGCTATTTTTAATCTCGCGTGGCTCCGGCGGTGGTCGTGGCGGACGCGGTGGTGGCGGTCGTAGAGGCGGCGGCATGATTTTCTTGCCCGGCATGGGCGGCGGTAGCGGTAGCGGTGGTGGATTCGGTGGCGGCGGCTTTGGCGGCGGCGGTGGTGGATTCGGTGGCGGCGGCGCAGGCGGTTCGTGGTAAGTGCTTAGGGCGTGCTGAATAGAAAAACACACTAAATGACCGTCAGTAATGATTTACTTGAGGAAATAATATAATGGCACAAAACAACTCGTCACAGACAAGCTTTGCGCGCTGGTGGCGTCAAGTACTGTTTGTCCCTTTGATGCATAGCAAATGGCTGACAGCCGCAGCCAAAGCCCGTCTGACAGATAAGGTGACTAGCGCTGAACGTGGTCATCGCGGTGAGGTGTTTTTAATTATAGAAAATCATCTACCGATTCAGGAGGCTTACCATATCAACTGTCGCGAGCGTGCGGTGGATCTGTTCAGCGAGTATCGAGTGTGGGACACCGAAGAAAACACTGGCGTCTTGATTTATGTCAATATCTGCGAGCACCAATTAGAGATAGTCGCGGATCGCGGTATCAGCACTCACGTGAGCCCCACAGTCTGGCGGGCGATGTGTGAAAAAGCCGTGTCTGGCATCGCTAATAAAAACACTGAAGAGAGCTTGGCTGAATTGTTAGACGAAGTTGGACAAGTCCTGCGTCAGTACTATCATCTTGAGCATGACCCCGCAGGTAATGAGCTGTCTGATACGGTAGTATTTTTGAAATAGTTTTTATGAACTGGCATTTATAAATCAGTCTTTATAAAATAGTTCTTATTAGTGGCAAAAACAGCTTAGCGTTTGTCCATAGGGTTTTACGGTAAATTGAAATATAATACTGACTCCAAAATAGAGGGTGCTGACCAAGAGGCATCTCGATAAAAAACCACTACTGGAACACTATGATTGAGTTAATAAAGAAACTGCCAAAAGCGGAGCTGCACTTACATATCGAAGGCTCACTTGAGCCGGAGCTGATGTTTAGATTGGCGAAAAAGAATCAAATAGAGATTTCTTACACAGACATAGAAGACGTACGCCGCGCCTACAACTTCACCAATCTACAAACCTTTTTAGATATCTACTATGCGGGTGCCAATGTTCTCATCACTCAAGATGATTTTTATGATTTAACGTGGGAATATATTCTGAAGTGTGTTGAAGACAACGTCATTCATAAGGAGATATTTTTTGACCCGCAAACGCATACGGCAAGGGGCGTACCTTTTGAAGTCGTGATAACGGGCATCAAAAAAGCGCTTGCCGATGCCAAAGCACAATATGGCATCACTTCTTGCATCATCATGTGTTTTTTACGACATTTATCGCAAGCAGAGGCGTTCGAGACCTTAGAGGAGGCGCTGGCGTTTAAAGATGACATCATTGGTGTTGGTCTTGATTCTGCAGAATTGGGCAATCCGCCTGCCAAGTTTAAGGACGTTTTCCAAAAAGCCAAAGATGCAGGCTTTAAGTTGGTTGCCCACGCTGGCGAAGAGGCAGACTTTACTTATATCTATGAAGCCTTGGATTTATTAGAGATAAATAGAATTGATCATGGCGTGCAATCGATAAAAAGCCCAGAGCTGATGCAACGCTTAAAAGACGAGCAAATGCCGTTGACGGTTTGTCCGAACTCCAATATCGAACTCAAAGTGTTTGAAACCTATCGAGAGCACAATATCAAAGCACTGCTAGATTACGGTCTAAATGTCAGCATAAATTCTGACGATCCAGCGTATTTCAAAGGCTATATGAATCAGAATTTTATAAATATATGCGAAAACTTACCGCTAACAAAAGACGATGTGGTTACTTTGGTAAAGAACGCCTTTCATTCTTCGTTTATCAGTGATGAGTTAAAAAAGGAATATTTAGCAAAGGTAGATCTTGCTTTGCAATAAGCAATGATTGATGAAGTTTTTATTCGCTAGGGCTTAACGGTTGATGTCAATTGTTAAGCCTTTTCTTTTTATACGAGATGCTTCTAGGGTCAAACGATTACAGCGCCGTGATTTTTTTGATTAACAACGGCATAATCACACCGGCTTTTTCTGCCAAGGTAATATCAACGATGGCGTTCGGCGTTGGGTCAGGATTTATTTCGATAACGTTAGCACCATTTTGCTTGGTCAATTGTGCAAGCCCTGCCGCAGGGTAGACCAAGCTCGATGTGCCAATACTGATAAATACCTCACAATTCGCCGCCGCCTCTTCAGCGGTTTGCCATGCTTGGACTGGCAGTGCTTCGCCAAACCAAACGATATCTGGTCTGATATAGCCCTCGCAATGTGGGCAGTTAATTAGCGTCTCACTATAATCCATAGTGTCAGCGCTGCTATATGAGCCTCTAGACTGCTTTTTATAGGGTGCATCGCATTGACTACAACGATTGGCCCACAGATTACCATGCAAATGAGTCACGCTACTACCAGCCTGCTCATGTAAGTCATCGACATTTTGCGTGATGAGTGTTACCTGCTGGTCGGTTGATTGGCTATGGTATTGCCACTGCGCTAAAGCCTCATGAGCAGAATTCGGTTTTTTGTCCGCGACCAATTGTCTGCGCCACTGATACCACGACCATACCAGCTTTGGGTTGCGAGTGAACGCCTCGGGTGTCGCCAAATCCTCAACGCCGTAGTTCTCCCACAATCCTGTTTGTTTGTCTCGAAAAGTGGGAATACCGCTTTCTGCTGAAATCCCAGCGCCCGTTAAAATGCAGATGCGTTGTCTTGAGGACACTAGTTTGGCGGCAAGCGCTACTTCAGCTATTAACGCTGGTGGCAATTCTGCTAACATGGCATAACCCCTGCTCATAATGGATACATATTTCTATGATAGATGGAATTTGGTGGCTTGTCATATTGCTAGCCGTGGTCGCAGCCCTTTGGCTGGTCGCAAAGACGCGAGGCGCAAAAGCGGATGAGACCTTTGATAATAAATCACCCAAAGGCGCGAAAAAACCTAGTAATGATGACCTACAAAAAACAGCGGTATTGATTAATAGCTATTTGCCTGACTATCGCGTTAACCGTAAGGCCAATCATCTAGTTATCAGCGAGCAAAACAAAAAGATTGCGATGATTACTATTGATAAAAAAGTGGCCGCTGGTCAACGGCGTCTAGGCGACGTACCCGTGATTAATTACCACCGAGTCCCCAACCGTGCCCAATTAACTGCAAACTTACAGGATGCAGAGTAGTGTCAGTCATACAGTTTTATAAATAGGCAATCAGGCAGGCAAGTAGGAAGGCAAATTGCGGCTCAATTAGAAGATGACATATATTGAATAGAGGTTGACAACGATATGTACAACATTTTATAGGTGTTAATACATCATAGTTAATAACAGCTAAAGACGCAGAGCGTTGCTGTTAAAGGTTTTTGGAAGTGTTAGTAGGTAGGGTGCTAGAAGTATTAGGAGGTAATGCTAGGGAGAGATGAAATATCATTCATAAGAAGTGGTGCGCTCGGCGGGAATCGAACCCACGACCCTCGGCTTCGGAGACCGATACTCTATCCAACTGAGCTACGAGCGCATAATACGAGTTGACTGCTAGGTTGCTCAATACTGCATACTACGTTTAATTGAGTATTATTGACAGGGCAGTCTGTCGAAAAATAAAGACCGCCTAGTCTAACAAATAAAAGCCAGAAAGCCAATGAGCGAAGGCTGCTATTGACGCTTTTTAAGAAAAAACAAGATAGTCATTAAACAGGCATGGCAATTTACCTGCCTTTTCCCTTATAATGTCAGGGACAATTCATATTTATAATCACCGATTACAAGTGCGCTTGCAGGCGGGATGGCTGTTTGCTATTGATGACGAGGTGTCGTCAAAGGAGGATAAACAGAATGTCCAAGTCATGCGAGTCCTTGTATCTGTAATAAGAGAACGTGACGAATGAGAAAAGTAGTGATGTTATCGGCAGCTGCCATTCTAGGAATTGCTAGTATCGCGGTGAGCCAAGCGGAAGATGTTGCAGATACCCCTGTAACTGTCTCTGATGTAGCAGAAGCGCAAGAGGTGGTCGAAATTGCGCCACAACAGCTCGGTGATGATACCCAAGCTGCTGCCGATACTACAGATGACACTGCTGCAGCTGATGCGAGCGTGACAGCAGACGGCACCACAGATGACGCTGCGGCAACGGAAGAGATGGCCGCTGCAGCGCCTGCGGCTGATGAAGAGCCTATTCCGCAAGATACGCCGCAAGTACAAAAGCTCATTGCCCTATATCCTAATTTGATTGCGCGTATTCAGCCTGTTGCTACAGTATGTTTCGAAGACGATGAAGTTTGTGATGTAACCGCACGCTCATCAGGTCCTTCGGCAGGGGATGGCCCTCGTGATGGTGCTGCTGTTTATAACGCTGTTTGTCAGACTTGTCATGCTTCAGGTTTGCTTGGTTCACCTATGTTAGGGGACGCAGGGGCTTGGGGACCACGTATAGCAAAAGGTAAAGATACTCTATATACCCATGCGATCAACGGCTTCAACGCGATGCCTGCTAAAGGTGGTGCGGATATTCCTGATGAAGAAGTTCAAAATGCAGTAGACTATATGGTTGGTGAAGCCAGCTAATCATTACCAAGCCATTATGGGCGGTGATACATAGCCTATTGAATTTTTAAGATACTCATTGATTAAACGCCTATTTCATTTAATGAGGTAGGCGTTTTTTTTGATGATGAGTATTATTAATATGGTACTTCTCACATAATGCAGTTGAAATGTGGTGTTGATAGCCTCACTTTAAGACATTAAATCGTACCTGCTAAAATATTCTACAAAGCAGTTTTGATGTAAATTTTATAACAAATAAAGAGGTATTCATGTCTGAAGTACCAGCGCTATCTATTCAGAACTTATCCAAAACTTATGATAACGGGTTTTCGGCATTAAAAGATGTCAGTTTAACGGTGCCACAAGGTGGTTTTTTTGCGCTACTAGGACCGAACGGTGCTGGTAAATCGACGATGATTGGCATTATTAGTTCATTATTTAAGCCAACCAGCGGCAGTGTAAATATTTTTGGTGTCGACTTATTAGCCAATCCTTCGGTGGCTAAACAGTATCTTGGCGTCGTCCCACAAGAATTTAACTTTAACATGTTTGAAAAAGTAGAAGATATTCTGATAACCCAAGCAGGTTATTTTGGTATTTCTGCCAAAGAGGCAAAGCCACGCGCTGAGCGCTTGCTAAAAGCATTGGGTCTCTGGGATAAACGTGATAGTAAGTCGCGGGAGCTGTCAGGCGGTATGAAACGTCGTTTAATGATTGCCCGAGCGCTGATTCATAAGCCTAAGCTATTGATTCTCGATGAGCCAACCGCAGGGGTCGATATTGAGCTGCGCCGTTCTATGTGGGAGTTTATGCAGCAGATTAATGTCGAAGAGAACACCACGATTATTCTGACGACCCATTATCTTGAAGAGGCTGAGCAGCTGTGTAAGCGCATCGCTATCTTGGATCATGGTGAGATTCGAATCAATACAGATATGAAGGATTTGCTGGCGCAGTTGTCGGTCGAGACCTTTGTCTTTGACGTCTCGGCGCCGCTTGAGCATCCCTTGCAACTGACGGGCGTGACTGAAGTGGTGCAACCAGATGATCTCACGCTTGAGGTAACCTTAACAGAAGGTGAGTCATTGAATGGCGTGTTTACGCAATTGTCCGAGCAAGGTATTACTATTGCCAGTATGCGTAACAAGTCTAACCGTTTAGAAGAGCTGTTTATGCGCCTTGTCGACCAAAATATCCAGAATCAAGACAGTATGAAGGAGTCAGGACTATGAATCAGAAAATAGTAGTAGACCCTAATGACAGTATGTCATGGTCCAAAAAATGGATTGCTTTTCGGACGATATTGCTAAAAGAAGTACGCCGAATTTTGCGTATTTGGCCACAGACTTTGTTGCCACCCGTCATTACTATGACGCTCTACTTCGTTATCTTTGGTAAAATGATAGGCGATAGAGTAGGCGAGATGGGCGGTGTGCCTTATATGCAGTTCATCGTCCCTGGTCTTATCATGATGGCCGTGATTACCAACAGTTACTCTAATGTGGTCTCTAGTTTTTTTAGTGCCAAGTTTACCGCGAGTATTGAAGAGCTGTTAGTCTCTCCTGTCTCCAAGCATGCTATCTTAATGGGTTACGTCAGCGGTGGTATCTTCCGTGGTTTGGCCATTGCTATTATTGTCTCTATCGTCGCGCTGTTCTTTACCGATCTTGGTATTGAACATTTATTTGTGACGATATTTACCGTGCTTGGTACTTCGATACTGTTTTCGCTGGGCGGCTTTATTAATGCCGTTTTTGCCCGCTCATTTGATGATATCTCTATTATTCCGAGCTTTGTATTAACGCCTCTTACCTTTTTGGGCGGCGTCTTTTACTCAATGGAAGGGTTATCAACATTTTGGCAAAACGTCTCGTTACTCAATCCCATTGTCTATATGGTGAATTCGTTCCGCTACGGAATTTTGGGCTATTCTGATGTCAACGTCTGGTATTCAATGGCAGCGATTTTTGTATTTTGCGTGGTGTTTTATGTCATCTCTTATCGTTTACTAAGCGATGGCTCGCGTGTGCGCTTGTAGTTAATTTATCACCTCGGTAACTTGTCAGCAGTATACCGATAGTCTTATTATAAAAGCCTAACATTGTTGGGCTTTTTTTTATGTTTAAAACTTCACTAATACACAAGTTTTTTATACTAGCTGCATTAAGTAGCTTTTCCATTACTGCTATCGCGGCATCGTTCGCGACTACCGATGATTATGATTGGGTGGTTATGGAGAAGCCTCTAGATCCTGCATCTTATAAATATGACTGTAATCATGATTACAAATATGAGACTCATGCGGCTCTACAAAATTGCCTTTATAACTTGCGAGAAGATGTTGATAATGCGTTTAGTAAGCAGTGGGGGATTGACGACAGAGTTATTCGAGAAAGAAATGCGATTTATATTGACGTGCCTAATCGTAAACACCCACTAGTATTGGTTGATTATTCCAGTCCTTTTGAGACCGATTTCAATGCTTATTATTCATTAAAATATTATGATAAATCGCGGCAATTACTGACCATACATCAAAGCTTTTATGAATCAGAAACTCTGACAGTGGTCAATTTGAAGACTGGGTTTTGGCAAGATTTTGATTTTAGGAAGCTAAGTGTTTCGCCTGATATGAGATATATCGTAGGGTTTGAAAGCGAGATGGGCGCTACTGAAAACATTAATATTTGGGCACTGCAAGATAGTGGTTACTATGAAGGCTACTATAAACAAGTCTATAGCAGTAGTGACGATTCAAAAAACTACGACAGTCATAAAAATTTTTATCAAGCGGACAAAGCCAAGCTGGTTTATGATGCCGAAACCCTTACTTGGTTGAATGATAGTAAATTTTATGCAGATTATTTTTATAAGCTAAATGAAAAGGATTCCGCAGCTTTTCGAGTGCGTTATACCTTTATTAAGAATGCCTCAACGGATAAGTGGCAGCTACATGCAGGTGATATATAAATGATCGCTATTTCTCGTTATATAAAAACAGCATTGACTGTCGCAGGACTATTTATATTGACCACAATAGCAGCCTTAGATGCACAGGCAGCGCCTTTAGCTTTAGAGCCATCGACAAGTGAGGAGGTATGGCTAAAGATATAATGTTATGGGATCGTCAAAAAGCTGACAATGACGGACGCTATGCAACGATATTTGCTAGTAATGAATTATATGAACAAGATTATGATAATGACAAAAAACATGAGGTGTACGAAGCGCGAGATATCAGTTGGACAAGCGATAATAAAGTTAACGTTGATTTTTATTACAGAGTCAATCCCACTGACACGGTAGCATTTCGCGTGCGCTATATTTATGCGGCTAATAATAAAGAGGGTGAATGGCAGAGAGTTTTACCTGATGCTAATATCAACGATTAAAAAACAATAAAAAGGTCTAGCTCTCATATGCAAATAACTCTATCAGTCGCCACCTCAATTCGCATCTGTATGGCGAGTGCATTGCTACTGATGCTATCGGTGCCTGCGCAAGCAGACCTGCCCAAAGCGGCGATGGATGACTATGTTTGGAAAGCACTAGACCCAGCCAGAAAATCAGATTACTTTGATAATGAGTGTGAATACGACAGTCTGGTCGCTTATAGGAAATGCCTTGAGAGAGATTTAGAGAAACATGATAATAAGCTTAGTGAAAAATGGGGATTGAGTGAGCGTGTATCCAGAGAAAAAGATACGATATATATTGATGTTCCCAATCGAAGCTTGCCATTGGTTTTTCGTGATGAGCTGTTTGCTCCTGACGGTCAATCTCACTCTTATTTTTCGCTATATGAGTATGACGAAAAGAGACAACTCCTGTACGTGTTGAAAAGTTTCCCTGAAATAGAAAATACGATACTTATTAATCTCAAAACTGGTTTTTATCAACAATTTGATGGTATTGATATCAGTGTATCACCCAATAAAGAACGTATTACTACCGTAGAGCGTTATATAGGTGAAGAAAATATTACGATTTGGCAAAAGCACAGAGAAGGCAGCTATCAAAGAGTTTATGAAAGTGATCCCAGCGAATTAAAAGCGCATTTGGCATTTTACCAAAACCGAGACCAAAAACATGATTTTGAAGATGTTGATATTAAATGGCAAGGTAATGATAGCGTTTTGGTCGACTTTTATTATCTTATCAATGAAACAGATGATGTCGGCTATCGAGTACGCTTTAAGGTTGTCAAAAATGTAAAGGCATCAGAGTGGCAAATCGTCCCCATAAAGTAGCCTGTTGCTGTAAAATGACTGATTGTTATTTCATTATATTTAAGCATGAAAGGTAAGTAACTTATGAGTATTCACGGTATCTTGGGTGAGCAAACTACTGATTATCCAACTGAGTATAGTCCAGAAACCTTGTATCCTATTGCTCGAAGTATGGGGCGTGATGTCATTGGCTGGCAAGACGATAAGCTAGAAGTGGGCGTCGATTGGTGGCATGCGTTTGAGATGTCATGGTTAAATCAGCAAGGTATATCACAAGTGGCAATGGCACGCTTTGGGATTCCAGCAAGCTCGCCATTTATCGTTGAATCTAAATCATTAAAGTTATATTTAAACAGTATTAACTTTACTGAGTTTGCTAGTTGGGAAGCCGTGCAAACGCTGATTACCAAAGATTTATCGGCATGCGTACAAGCAGAAGTGCAAGTTGAGCTGTTTGGCTTAGATGATAATCTTTATGATAAGACATCAGAGTTATTGATTGCTCAGCCTGAGGGTGCGTGTATTGATGACGCGCTTGCCAATACTAGCGAAAAGATTGCATTATGCGAGCATCCTGATGCATCTTTATTGAGCGATGCTAGAACGAATGCTCATTCAGAAATTGCCAGTGCTCAGCCTTATACTTTTTATTCTAATTTACTGCGTAGTAATTGTCCGGTGACCAATCAGCCAGATTGGGGTACATTGGCGGTTTCGATGACCAGTGATAAGACAGTCGACGACGCTGGCATGCTGCGTTATATCTTAAGTTTCCGCCAGCATAATGGTTTTCATGAGCAGTGTGTCGAGCAGATATTTGCTGATTTAAGCAAACAGTATGAGCCAAGCGAGTTGATGGTTCGTGCGTGGTATACGCGCCGCGGCGGTATCGATATCAATCCTTGCCGTGTGAGTGATATCCGCTTATTACCACAGCCAAGCCGCTTGATTCGTCAGTAGGCTAAGAGTACTTGCTAATACTCATCAAATGCGTTTATATACTTATTTAGGCAGATATTATTTTGCTTTGCTTGGGAGGTCAAGATGAAATGGGCAACTGGTTTTTTGACGGCGCTAGCGGCAGCTGCTTTGTCTATCTCTCTCATGCAATCGGCACAAGCGGAGTTTATTGAAAATCAATATAACTGTGAAGATGCTTATATGGAAGTGGCTTATGATTGTGGTAATGATGCGATTATAGTCGAAAAAAATCGCCTTAATAAAATTTATATGAGTGCTTATCGTACTTTGAATACGACACAACAACAGCAGTTGGACAAAGAACAACGTATATGGTTAAAGAGTCGCAGCGATAAGTGTGACTTTGAATACGACGGTCCAATGAATAATTCTGTGGTGTACGCCCAGATTGGCGCTAATGTTTGCACCGCTAATGAGAGTCAGAAACGTAGTAAGGCGATTGCTAAAAAATATAATATCAAATAACAATTTTCATTTTTTAGAAGCCTAGATTAACACACCAAGTGCAACGCTAAGTAATGGAATAAAACACCTGGTTTGGCGTTTTAAACCCTAATCGTTTTCTTGGTCTGTTGTTTAACCTGTCTTCAATGTTT
>NZ_JABRVQ010000023.1 GCF_013248965.1 Psychrobacter okhotskensis
AGCTCATGGTTGCAATCTCACTTTGGCGGTGGATAGTAGCTTTGATGCTAGCGCATCTAGGCCTCTTTTTCACCTGCTCTTTGATATTGCACTTCATGTGTTAATCTAAGAAGTAAAAAAGCGCCTATCTCATTAAATGAGATAGGCGCTTTTTATGGCACAGTTTTTACGAGTAAAACTATTTGCCGCTTACTTTTGCTATTACTTCTTCACGGCTTAGCATCTGCTTTTCTGTCTCACGGCGATTGACGTACTCGTATTTGTCCTCTGCAAGATTGCGATCAGAGACGACGATACGGTGCGGAATACCAATCAATTCAAGATCAGCAAACTTAACGCCTGGACGCTCGTTACGGTCATCGAGTAGCACGTTGATACCTTGAGCCTTTAACTCGTCATACAGGGCAGTAGCGGTCTGCATGACGGTCTCTTCTTTTGACTTCATCGGTATGATAGCGACTTCAAAAGGTGCAATCGAATCGTCAACGGTCGGCGTTTTTGGCCACATGATACCGTTTTCATCGTTATTCTGTTCGATAGCAGCAGCGATAATACGGCTGACACCAATACCGTAGCAACCCATCATTAGAGTGACTGGCTTGCCATCTTCACCAGATACGGTCGCATTCATCGCTTGCGAGTACTTATCACCGAGCTGGAAGATATGACCCACTTCGATACCGCGTTTGATTTTTAGACTGCCTTTACCATCAGGAGAAGGGTCGCCTTCTTGCACGTTACGCACATCAACAATACGCGTGATACGAGTGTCTCTTGCCCAGTTCATACCGATGGTGTGTTTATTGACTTCATTCGCACCGCAGACAAAATCTGATAGTGCTGCTGCCGAACGATCGACAAACACCGGCATATCTAAATCAACACCTATATAGCCTTTGTGCAGACCTGCGGCTTTTAGCTCTTCATCAGATGCCATGGTCAATGGGACGTTGGCTTCTTCGATTTTCTCCGCTTTGATCGTATTTAATTGATGATCACCGCGCAGTACGATCGCTATAAGCTGTGGCTCATCATTCTCATCATGACCATGAACGATTAACGTTTTAACCGTAGTGGCTAATGGGACATCCAGATGTTCCGCAACCATTTTACAACTGGTCATCTCCTCAGTTAACACGTCTTCGCGTTCCATTTTGGGTGGCTGACGCTCAGCAGTGCTTACAGATTCAGCTAGCTCAACGTTTGCTGCATAATCGGACGAGTCAGAGAAGGCGATATCATCTTCGCCACTGTCTGCTAAGACATGAAATTCATGCGACGCAAAACCACCGATAGAGCCAGTGTCTGCTTGTACCGCGCGAAAATCTAAACCCAAACGGGTAAAGATGCGCGTGTAAGCGTCATACATATCATGATAGGTCTTGGCCAATGAGGCCTGATCAACATGAAATGAATAGGCATCTTTCATAGTAAATTCGCGTGCGCGCATCACACCAAAGCGTGGACGAATCTCATCACGGAATTTGTTTTGAATTTGAAAGAAAGTAATCGGTAGCTGTTTATAACTACGTAGCTCGCCTTGCGCAAGATTAGTGATGACTTCTTCATGGGTCGGACCAAGCACAAAGTCGCGATCATGGCGGTCTTTAAAGCGCAATAGCTCAGGGCCGTAATCATTAAAACGACCGGTCGTTTGCCAGAGTTCTGCTGGCTGAGTCATTGGCATGAGCACTTCTTGCCCGCCAATATTCTGCATCTCTTCACGAACAATACGTTCGACTTTTTGCAAGACGCGTAGCCCCATGGGCAACCAAATATATAACCCAGAAGCGATTTTACGAATAAGACCGGCGCGCACCATTAATTGGCTTGAAGCGATATCGGCATCACTTGGGGTTTCTTTTAGAGTAGCAAACAAAAATTGACTGGCTTTCATAAATAAAGCGTAACCTTATCAACGATAAAAAATAAGAAGTAGTAGGATGTTGAGCATGTTGCTGAAAGTCTCAGAACCGCCGCAAGCTTACCTTTATTACTTGGTAATAGGCTAGGACATTGCCTAGCGAAAGAAGGCTTTCACAAAAAGCACTTTAGTAACCACATCCTGCACACAGCAGGGCGTAGTTGTAGTTGATGCATCAATATATCGGGCTATGCAAACACAAATATTCAGACTAAAAGCCTGAAGAATAAATATATGCTGGCATTTTGTTCATGCAATCTGACTATGTTAGGTAAAGTTTGCCTAAGACGCAATGACTTTTTGTTTTTTCAGAGCGAACATCGTAGAAACAGCTCAGTCTCACCTCAATCATCTGATGATTTACTGATTTTAAAGACATTTGTATAAAGATCTCTACTCTTTTTATGTAGGGATATTTGTCAACAATTATGTAGAGGATTGGTAGTTATTACTTGAAGTAATGGTTCAAAAACATCATCTAAGTCACACCATATTTACGGACTCTATTCATAAAAAGCTGATTAAGCGAATGATCAAACACAGTTTCTAGAAGAGGCTTTTATATAAGACGTGTCCATAAATAAAGCTTTTGATAAACATATGATAAAACTCTAACAATAAACGATGAAACCTTAAGGTGGCTTAAATGATCAATCCTGATAAACGTTCTTCTGCCAGCAATAACACCACTGCTCAGCCAGTAAAAAAGCCCATTGCTCTGATGTCGTGGCTGGTATTACTTATTGGTCTGGCCGCCATCGTTTTTGCGATTTATACTGTGCAAAATCTGAATAAAGAGGCGCCAATAGAGACCATTACTCGTGAGGGTGTGGTCACGCAAATCCAGCAGCTCAATCGGCTACAAACGGTCGCCTTTAGTGTAGATACCGTTATCACAAGCGAGCGCCCAGGGAGTTGGATGAAACTTTGGCAAGATGAACAAAAAGGGTTGTTTATCGCCCGCGGCCGCGTAGAAGCAGGGATTGATTTGAGCGACTTGACGCCTGAAATGGTGCAAGTGGTTCAACCTGATATTGAGATAGATGAAGCAAAGCAGGCCGATGTTAATACGCCAGTCTCAATGATGCCGCAGATTAATATTACCTTACCACCGTCAGAGATATTCTCTGTCTATCTAGACGACATCGAGATTTATGACTGGCAGACGGGCGCTTTTGGCATGATGCAAGTGGATCCTAAAATCTGGGAGCAAGCGCAAAGTATGGCAAAAAAAGAAGTGCTTGAGCGTGCTTGTCGCGGCGATGTCATGAACATGGCACTAAAAAACGCCCAGACCCAACTACAACAGCTGTTTGCGTTGACAGGAGCTGTGGTCACGGTCACCACGCAGGGCGCAGGGGCGTGCCAATTGCCAACAAGTACGTCGTAGATTTAGAGACCTAAATGCTTATTGAGGGCTCTAATCAGGGTGTATCTTCATTTTTAGCCTGCTTAGTTGCTTCTATTCAGATTTAGCACACGCCCTAACATTTTTAGTTCAAAATTATCGATAACCACGCTATCATAGTGGTATATAATGAATCTATTCTAAAAAAAGAATAAAGTACTGCTGAAACTGATTTTTCAAAGCCTACGTCTAAATTGCACATAGCAGACTAGGGCGTGTCATCAATTAGCACATGAATACATTTAGTGGTCTTAAAATGGCTAAATTTTGCCAAGTATCGTCAGAAATCTTGTCAATATGTTCATATTTACGGTAATTTCTTCCTTGTTTGGCTGCAATTTGCCTCACTCTACGCCTCACAATCTAAATGATGACATGCCCTAGAAAAATTTATACCAGTCTTATAAATATTGATGATAAGAAAGCTCATATAATATAAGAGGTAATGCATATGACAATTTTCAATAATCAACCTGCTACTAATGATAAGCGCGATAAATTAAATAAAAACCTCAAGCTAACAGAAAGACTTTCGTTTGCGACATGGATATTGTTAATTATTAGCTTCACCTTATTAGCATTTGCTTTATATAGCATCCTAACAAAAACATTAGAGACGCCCAATAACACTCACAATGTTGATGTTCCGGAAAGCACTATGACGGAAGTTAAGTAGCGAAACGGCTAATGGTTATGATTCTTTTACCTAATAGACCTTATTCTATGAATATTGGTCTCCTTATGACGGCCTAATCTTTATTTTTTAAATTCAGCAATCGCCAGTTGCCGTACCGCTTTGTGTTCGACCATCGGGACTGGGTAATCTAGCTTCGCAAACATACCGTCGGTGTTGATTGCTTTACGCAGTTTCTCTTCGCTATGCAAGATGCTGGCAGGCATATCCTTTAATTCAGGTAACCATTCCTTTATGAATTCCCCATCAGGGTCATGAGTTTTGGCTTGGCTAAAGGGATTCATAATACGGAAGTAGGGCGCAGAGTCCGTACCGGTCGAGGCGCTCCATTGCCAGCCACCATTATTTGAGGCAAAGTCACCGTCTATTAGCTGCTGCATAAAATAAAGCTCGCCTAAGCGCCAATCAATCAGTAAGTCCTTGGTCAAAAACATCGCGGTGACCATGCGTAAGCGATTGTGCATAAAGCCCGTCGCATTTAAGCAACGCATCGCGGCATCGACTAAAGGCACGCCAGTCCTACCTGTACACCACGCATCAAAATCATCCTCATTGTATGACCAATTAATCTTAATGTCGGTCTCGTGTTTATAAGCCTGATGCTGAATAAGCTCTGGTTTATCCGCTAAGACATGGCGATAAAAGTCTCGCCATGCCAGCTCACTGATCCAGCGATTGATGTCTTCATTGTCACCATTATTACCATGCAATTGTTCTTGTTCTTGTTCTTGTGCTTTAGCTGCTTGCAAATAGCAAAGTCTGGGACTGATGGCCCCAATTGTCAGATACGCTGACAACTGACTGGTGGCATGTAAGCTTGGCACATCGCGGCTCACATCATAGTTATGAATATCATCTGCAACGAATTGATCCAAGCGGTGACAAGCGGCCACTTCCCCAGCAGGATAGGCAGCACGTGCGTTAGTAAGCTGTGCCTCGCTATCAATATGACTGAGCTGGGTATTATTTGCTAATGACTGTTGATAATCTTTAACCACTTTTTGGCTTAATGCTTCTATCGTGTTGGCAGTATTGACGGTCTGTTTCGATATTTTTAAAGTAGCGTTATCACTATTGATTGCTAAAGCTTTATGCAGTTGTATGTTGCTAACTTCCAAGGTATGCCGCCATTTTTTATAAAATGGCGTAAATACTTGATACATACTGTCGTCATTGGTAGTGATGCTTTTCGGTGGTAAAATACATTGATCATGCCAGCGTATAAACTCGATGTCACTTTTTGCAAGCAGCTGGCTCAATTGTGCGTCGCGCTCAATCTCATTGCCCTCATATTCATGATTGGCCATGACGCAGCTAATATTATTGGCTGCACATAAGGCGTCTAATGAATCCACACAATCAGAGAAACTATCGCAAACCTGTACATGCAAGGTGATATTTAACTGTTTGTGCAAGTCATTTGCCAATATTGGCAAGGTACGGGCGATATGATCGAGTTGAACCAAGGACATGTCGTGCGTTTGCCATTGCTCAGGGGTGAGGAAGAACACAGCGCTTACTGATGCGTCATTATCACGGGCACGCTCACAAAGCGCTGCTAAAGCGGTGTTGTCATGTAGGCGTAGATCACGGCGAAACCACATCAAATAATGGGCAGAGGTTAGGCTGGTATTATCATCGTTGCTATTATTATTGCTATCGTTGTCATCA
The DNA here is from genome assembly GCF_013248965.1 of Psychrobacter okhotskensis. GTDB lineage: Bacteria > Pseudomonadota > Gammaproteobacteria > Pseudomonadales > Moraxellaceae > Psychrobacter > Psychrobacter okhotskensis. The sequence continues at coordinate 5,698 of NZ_JABRVQ010000023.1, forward strand.
ATGGTAGTGGTAGTTGCCGACGCAGTGTTAGACATTAAGTATCCTCATATTAATCAATCGCAATCATAAACAAAACTATGAATAAAAGTATGCTAGGATAAGTTTTTGGATGCAATTGATTTACTCATTGAGTAACAAATCCTCATCATTTTATGCTTAATCGCTATGACAGCCAATCTATGGCTGCTGTATTTTAAGGTCACACCATGCACGTGAAGTTTTGCGGGTTTACCGACGTAGCTGATATTCATACTGCCACCCAATTGGGTGTCGATGCGGTCGGCTTGGTATTTTATCCGCCCAGTCCACGTGCTGTGACCATGGAACAAGCCCAAACCTTAAGCATCGCCGTTCCTGCCTTTGTCAGCGTCGTCGCCTTGGTGGTTAATATGTCACACGAAGAGTTGGTTGAACTGGCGAACCATGTTGCATTTGATATCATTCAATTCCACGGTGATGAAAGCCCTGAGCAGTGCCAACAACTGGCAAATGCGGTCAATAAACGCTGGATAAAAGCCTTACGCATCAATGCGGAGAAAGATACCCTTGCTAGCGTAAGCGCGCGTATTGATAGCTTTGCAGCGGCAGGGGCGAGTAGTATTTTGCTCGATGCTTATCATCAGCATAAATATGGTGGTACAGGCGCGCGCTTTGATTGGAGCCTTATTCCTCACCATAGCTCGTTACCGATTGTCTTAGCGGGCGGTCTTGATGCTCAAAACGTCGCTGCGACGACAGAGTTACCCATTTACGCTGTTGATGTCAGCGGTGGTATCGAGGCGGCTAAAGGCAAAAAAGATGCTGCCAAAATGCGCGCCTTTATGAAAGCGGTCAAACGCGATCGATGGCAAAGCGTGACGGTCACTGACGCCATCTAAGCGATTCATAAAGCACCTTTATCCTTATTTGGTCGTTATTCCGATTTTCTGCTCAAATCTTATTTTTTCGTTCTCCACTATTTATATTAAAAAATACCACTTATTACAGTAGGAATTATCATGAGTCATGTCGCTAACAAAGATTTATCAGCCACGGCACAAGCCGTCAATACTTTTACCAATCCAGCTGATGTGCAAGACTTCAATCAGTATCCCGATGCTCGTGGGCACTTTGGTGTGCATGGCGGTCGTTTTGTTTCTGAAACATTGATGGCAGCACTAGAAGAGCTAGAAGCGTTATATACCAAAGTCAAAGCCGATCCTGCATTCTGGGAAGAGTACCATAACGATTTGGTCAATTACGTCGGTCGCCCAACACCGCTTTATCATGCCAAGCGTCTCAGTGATGAGATTGGTGGTGCGCAAATTTACTTTAAGCGTGAAGACCTTAACCATACTGGTGCGCATAAGGTAAATAACACTATTGGTCAGGCACTGCTTGCCAAGATGAGCGGCAAACAACGTATCATCGCTGAGACGGGCGCAGGGCAACATGGCGTAGCGACGGCGACGATTGCCGCACGTTTAGGGTTAGAATGTATCGTCTATATGGGTGCTGATGATGTCGAACGCCAAAAGATGAACGTCTACCGTATGCGTTTATTGGGTGCGACGGTGGTGCCAGTCACTTCTGGCTCACGTACCCTTAAAGATGCGATGAATGAAGCGATGCGTGATTGGGTTACCAATGTCGATAGCACTTATTACATTATCGGTACGGTCGCTGGTCCGCATCCTTATCCGCTACTCGTGCGTGATTTTCAAGCGATTATCGGTAAAGAAGCACGTATTCAGCATTTGCAAATAACTGGTAAATTACCTGATGCCTTGGTCGCTTGTGTCGGCGGTGGCTCAAATGCGATTGGTTTGTTCTTTGATTTCTTAAATGATACTGATGTCAAAATGTATGGTGTCGAAGCGACAGGTGATGGTATCGAAACGGGTCGTCATTCAGCGCCACTTGCTGCTGGTCGTATTGGCGTATTGCACGGCAATCGTACTTATCTAATGGCAGATGATGACGGACAGATTCAAGAGACGCATTCTATCTCTGCGGGTCTTGATTACCCTGGCGTTGGTCCTGAGCACAGCTTCTTAAAAGATATGAAACGTGTTGAATATGTAGGCTGTACCGATAAAGAATCGCTAGAAGGTTTCCATGAAGTGACGCGTAAAGAAGGCATCATCCCTGCGCTTGAGTCTGCTCATGCCGTTGCTTATGCGCTAAAGCTGGCTAAAACTATGACCCCTGATCAAACCATCATTGTGAATATGTCGGGTCGCGGTGATAAAGATTTGCATTCAGTGATGAAAGCGGAAGGAATTGAGTTGTAAAAGGACGTTTTTTTGAAGACAGATATGGTGGACTTAGTAAACTTAATAAACCATAGGTTTATTGAGTTTACAAGGGAGCAGGTATTTTCTAAAGAAACCGATGACTTTCTAGGCTTTGCTCAACAAAAATTTAAGCTAAATTCGAAAAATGATTGGAACGAAATTATTGCTTCTGAGGATATTTTAGAAGACTCTAATGAAGCCTTAAAAAGTTTTTTGAAGTTTGGTTTATCAGGTCCTACCAAATATAATGATTTGGGTGAGAAGTATCTGAGATTATATGGAGTTTTGAATGCTGTTTACCAACAGCAACAAGCTATTCTACATATATTTAAGCTATTCAATTGTCCAAATCCAAAATTTATAAAACAAGAATTCAATAATTTAACTATAACGCAAGCTCGTCATAAGCTAGGTGCTCATAGTATTAATTATACTATCCAAGGTGATTCTGAGACTGAAATGTTTGTACCTGTTAGATTACAGTTCGATGATTATGAGCTGACATATTTTAACCCTAAAAATGACGAAAGTAATAATATTGACTTTAAGTTAACTATTGAAGAGCATAGCAAACTAATCTGTAAGACTTATTTATTGATAGCTAATAAAGTTATTAAGACAGTCTACAAGGGTAATATCAGTAAGCAGGAACAGGTATTATCTGGTTTCAATAATCTAGAAAAGGTTATGAATGGAGCATGGTTAGTACAAGGTCAAAATGGCGACACTATTATCAATATAAAATTTAAATAATAACTTGTCTGAAGAGATAGATAACTAAAGAGAACACTATGACCCGAATTGAAAGCATTTTTAAAACGTTAAAAGCACAGAATAAAAAAGCCCTGATTCCGTATGTCATGGCAGGCGACCCCAATCCTAGCAGCACCGTTGGTTTGCTTCATGACTTAGTCAAGCATGGCGCAGATATGATTGAGTTGGGCTTACCATTCTCTGATCCGATGGCAGATGGTCCGACGGTTGCTTTAGCAGGCGAGCGCGCTTTAGCAGCAGGAACGAGTACGCGTGATGCGCTAAAAATGGTGGCTGAGTTTCGTCAGCAAGACAGCCAAACCCCAATCATTTTGATGGGCTATCTCAATCCCGTTGAAATCATCGGTTATGACAACTTTGTCGCATTATGCGAGCAGTGCGGCGTCGATGGTATTTTGATGGTTGATTTGCCACCAGCAGAGGCGGGCAGCTTCACCCAGCATTTGACTGACAACTCGATGAATGAGATTTTCTTATTATCGCCGACCACTTTGCCGGAGCGCCGCGAGCAAGTATTGACCCATTGTGGCGGCTATATTTATTACGTTTCGCTAAAAGGCGTCACCGGTTCAGCAACGCTCGATACAAATGATGTAGCGACTCAAGTGCAAGCGATTAAAGCCGAGACCGATTTGCCAGTATGCGTGGGTTTTGGTATTCGTGATGCGGCATCTGCCAAAGCAATCGGTGAGCATGCCGATGGTATTATTGTCGGTAGTGCGTTGGTGCAAAACTTTGCCGATATAGATGCAAGTGATGCGACTGCTGTTGCGGCGGCTCAGCAAAAAATCATGGCTAAGATGGACGAGCTACGCGGCGCGTTGGATAGCTTGAGCGCTTAGATTTATATAGTGATTGCCTGATATACTGATCGCTTATAAAAATTATCAGTAGAGTGAATCGTGGACTTGATTCGCGAAATGAACGTATTTAGCGTCGCTATCCATCCAATATCTATCATTTAACATCTGCTATCAATACTGTATGGGTTTTATGGTCTTAACTTGAGAAATGGTCAATAGCGTAGCCACCTTAATTTACGGTTTATAAAGACTTATTATTTATGAGCGCTTAGTGTTTATAAGCACTTAGTATTTATAAACACAAAGTTAAATGACTTTGCTAAATTTAGTTTACGAGTGTAAACTAATATAATTATAATAGTGGTTGTTAAAATAGCATTTATTGATCGTTCTATAGATTGCTTGATATCGATAAGCATAATAGGTATCAATAAGTACAATAGACTGTCATATATGTACCTAAAGATAGATACGTAAAGATAGGTACGTAAAGATAGGTACGTAAACGTGTCGCATAACGGCTCATGTTATGCTGGTATTTGACGTTTGGTCTAGACAACCATTAAACTCTCAAGGACAAGGGAATGAGCCAACTTGTCGATAAGCCTTTGATGATGGCAAATAATATGACTGATACAATAACAAAACCTGACATGACTACGCCGAACAATACTGAAAAAACCAATGCCGAGCCGAACGGGAACACCGCTGGGCAATCGTGGTTTAATCGCCCGATACCGGGTATCAAGCAGCAATTGACAGCGCCTTTGACAGCAGTAGAGACTGAGCCGTCAACCAAGTGCAGTAATTGTCATTCGATGATTACTAACACGGCGCTGATTTTTAACTGTTATGTGTGCCCGCACTGCGATCATCATTTACCGATGAGTGCTCGTGAGCGTCTGCATTGGATATTGGATCAAGTAGATGGTGAGCTTGGGCAAGAATTTACGGCAAAAGATCCGCTAAGATTCGTCGATAGTAAGCCATATCCAAAGCGCATGAGTGAAGCGCAAGAAAAAACAGGCGAATCTGAAGCGCTGATTGCTATGTATGGTAAGCTGCGCAATCTTGACGTCGTGGCTTGTGCTTTTGATTTCCGCTTTATGGGTGGCTCGATGGGCTCAGTCGTTGGCGATCGATTTGTTCAAGCGGCGGAAAAAGCCCTTGAAGAGAAAAAGCCGTTACTTTGCTTTGCAGCTTCCGGTGGTGCGCGTATGCAAGAAGGGCTATTGTCTTTGATGCAAATGGCTCGTACCGCAGCGGCGATTGAACGCTTAAGAATTGCTGGCGTGCCGTATATTGTGGTGCTGACCAATCCCGTTTATGGCGGTGTGACGGCATCGCTCGCTATGCTCGGTGATATTCATCTGGCAGAACCAAAAGCCATGATTGGCTTTGCTGGCAAGCGCGTGATTGAGCAAACGGTTCGTGAGACGCTAGAAGAGCCCTTCCAACGTGCCGAGTTCTTGTTAGAGCATGGCGTGGTCGATGAAGTGGTACATCGTCATCAGCTTATCGATACTATTTATCGCTTGCTAGCGAAATTATGTGGTGTTCCTAATGTTGATGCTTAGCACAGAATAATAAGCATGAGCAGCTGATTCAGTTTATAACTGGCTAGCAGCGTGCTAATATCTCTAAAATATGCAAAACTCCTTAATAGCATTTATCGTCATATAACGGTAAATGCTATTTTTGGTTTTAGTTAGCAAATATACGGTCTTTATTTTCATAAAATTATATATAGGTTTGCGCCATGTCTGATTCTCTAGCCCCTAATCCTGATAGCCCTAATGACAAAGCCAGCCTAACGGAATGGCTAGATTATATGCAGCAGATACACGTCTCGGCGATAGATATGGGTTTATCACGAGTATTGCCAGTCGCTGAAGCATTGGGTGTGGTAAAGTCAGCGCAAGATGATGCTTATGTATTTACTGTGGCAGGTACCAACGGTAAAGGCTCAACGACGGCAGTGATTGCACAGATGTGCCAAGCAGCGGGTTACAAGACAGCTCTCTATCAATCACCGCATCTGAGTGCTTTTAACGAGCGTGTACGTATCAATGGCGAAATGGTCAGCGATGAGATACTAATCAACGCTTTTTGCAAAGTAGAAGCGGCGCGATTACAGTGCGCTTTGACGTTGTCGTTTTTTGAGATGACCACATTGGCTGCATTATTGATATTTGCCGAAGCCGACTGTGATGTATGGGTGCTAGAAGTGGGACTCGGTGGTCGCTTAGATGTCGTCAATATTATTGACCCTGATATGGCAGTCATTACCAATATTGGCATCGATCATGTCGATTGGCTTGGTGACAATGTCGAAGATATTGGCCGCGAAAAAGCAGGTATCTTACGCAATGATATGCCTCTGATTTACGGCGCTACCGACATGCCAACCAGTGTGCAGCAGGCTATCGATAAGAATCAGGCGACTTGTTATCAAGTTGGCAAAGACTTCCATTATCGCGAGATCGATGCAATTACTTGGCAATATAGTAATGCTGCTGTTACTCTACAGTTGCCACGACCAGCACTGTCACTAACCAATACTGCCAATGCCTTATCAGCAGTGCTGGCCAGTTCATTGGCTGTCGATATCGCTGCTATTGAGCAGGCGCTACAGACCGTTAAGCTTGCAGGGCGCTTTGACTATCGAGAGTTAGAGAATCGTCACTGGTTGTTTGATGTGGCACATAATGAGCAAGGCGTTGAGTTTTTATTAGCGCAATTACTACCGCTCTGGCAGCAACATGTGGCGAAGCAAAATAGTGATGAACAAACCAATAGCGCACCTGCAACTATCAAAATGCTCTTTTCTATGCTGGCGGATAAAGATATCGACAAGGTCGTTCAACGTTTGACCGAATCAGGCTTGCCGATTAGCGACTGGTTCATCGCTGAGATTGACTATCCGCGTGCGGCGAGTACTGAGCAGCTGCAACGTATCTTGAGCAACTATGTGGATAGTGCGCAAATACATGAATTTAAACGTTTATCAGAAGCGACCGATGCCGTTATAAATGGCAGTCAGGCGCAAGACCTCATTGTCGTTTGTGGTTCGTTCCATACCATTGGTGAGGTATTGGCAGCGTTTGAAGAATGAGAAATTAAGTGAAAATATGACCAGTTTAATGTTAGGGTCTATTGAACATTCAAGTATTAGGACTGCCAGTGCCACATTTGAATGTTCAATAGACCCTTATCTTAACAGCAGCGTGAGAGCAGACAGCATGAAAAATATACTTTATAATCAAAGAGCTTTTGCAAACAAATAGATTTATTATAAGATGCTTTATAAAAGGTATTTTCATAAAAAAGCGTTTTCATAAAAACGTGCTGTTATAAATATGACATAATCTTTGAGAGATGATGGCAGTAACGGGCGGCAGCGGCTAATTATCAAAACCACTGGTAGGATATTAGCCGATAGGGTTTTAACAATAACCGTGCCGACCAATCAACCTTATTACCAACTAAGAGACGTAAACGGATGAACTTTTCGAGACAAGCCTTATTGGGCATTGGGATGATTATCGGCGGTAGCGTAATGCTATATGCCATGGTGCAACAAATTGGTGACGGTAATAAACCTGAGCCCGTGACCGCGATGGTCGATAAGCCCAGTACCGAGCAAGCGGCACCGCAGCCACTCACCACTGACATCGACACTGAAAAACGTATCCTAGCGCAAAAGCAAAAAGAACGGGCGGCGCGGGTAGCTGAGCAAGAAAAGCGGGCGCAGCAGTTTTTGACGGAGCAAGAGACCGCGGAGGCGCAAGCCTTGGCAAAATCGCGGGCGGAAAATCAGCAGTATATAGCCAATAGCGCGCCTGCTGCCGAAGATGACAATAGTTCAGCAGCTGCTCAAAATGTGGTTCAACCCTCAAGCGCACAGCCTAGTACCAATAATGAAGCAACTGTCGCTACGAGCGACAATGACAAGCAACAGGCCGCTCAAGCCCAGCAAAAAGAAGCCAAAAGACAGGCCGCGCTAAAAGAACAAGCCGCTGCCAAAAAAGAAGCGGAAGCAAAGCGACAGGCTGAAGCCAAACGCCAAGCGGAAGCAAAAAAGCAAGCTGAGGCTCAGACTATGGCTGAGAAAAAGAAACAAGCGGTTGAACAAGCAGCAGAAGCTGCCAAGAATGAACCACCAAAATCGCCTTCTGACTATCAAGTAAAAAGAGGTGATGGGTTGATAAAACTGGCGCGGCAATACAACATGCCTGTAGAAGTCTTAGCACAAGCGAATAATCTTTCGCCATCGACATCGTTACAACTGGGTCAGAGTATTACTATTCCATCGCGTAAGCAGGTAGATCGTTTAGCACGTGAAGCAGCAGCAGCCGAACAGGCTCGTGAAGAGAAGCGTCAAAAAGAAGAGGCGCTCGCCAAGAAGTCGACTGATGCCAAACGTGAAGCGCAGCAGAAACTCAGTGAAGCCCGTAAAGAAGTCAAAGAGACAGACGCTAAAGGTAGCTTTGGGGTACAAGTTGCCCTGGCGAATGACCAAGCCAAAGCCGATGAATTGGCCAAAAAATTCAAGTCAGCAGGCTATCAAGTGAAGACTAGCGCTACCAGTCGTGGCGTCCGAGTCGTCGTCGGTCCTGAACGTGGTAAAGTCGCTGCCTTGGCACTAAAAGACAAAATCAATAGTGATCCCAAGGTAAATACGACGAGCGCTTGGGTACTTTACTGGCGTTAAAATAGTGTGAAAATCACTATAATCGGATGACTATTGTTGCTAAATAAACAGCAGAGTCTTGGTTAGATTTTATTGTTTTATCTGAGTTTTATTCAAACACGACATTTATTGTCGTGTTTTTTGTTTTAGTGTTTGCTGATTGGCGCAAGCTTAGCTACGATGTGCGCCGATTGCCCCTGATTTTTTCTGTATAACGGGTCAGCCTATAAGGGCTGCCCTGTCGCAGTTGAGTATGTATGTCACTTTATGGAAGTCGTCATACATATTTGGCTGCCTTAATCATGTATAAGGTAAAACCATGTCATTTGGTGTTATATTTTTAATATTGGCCGTTGGGTTTTTAGGGCTGATTACCGTACCAAAGCTGTTGAAAAGACCTCCAGTTGTTGAGCCTGATCCAAAGCCAGTACGCGGTGATGAGTTGGCTATTTGGCCGTTTGCGCCGATGCCGATTATGACGGATACGGAAGTCATTTTCTTTAATAAGCTAAAAAGTGCGTTGCCGGAATATCATATTTTCGTTCAAGTTCAACTGTCACGCATTATCGAAGGCAATAGCAGTGAGGCGTCCGAGCGTAGCTTTTGGTTCAATCGTATCTGCCGTCAAAGCGTCGATTATGTGATTGTGGATATGGATGCTCAGACCACGCTGATTGCTATCGAGCTTGATGATTGGACGCATAGTAGTAAGGCACGGCAAAAGGCGGACGATAAAAAGGACAAAGCTTTAGCCAGTGCTGGCATTGCTATCGTGCGCTTTCACGCTGAGCGTATGCCCAGTGCCGATATGCTCAGATATGAGCTGATGCAGGTGCTTGAGACTTATTGAGCGTTAATATAGTCAGTGAAAAGTAATATCGAACCATCACGTACAGCTGATATTCATTTTTCTTGCTTGGTTGCTGTGCTTACCTAGACAGAGACGACAAAGAATGGATATCAGCAATACCATCAGGTCTTTAGGATATTTTGACTATAGATAAAACCTTTACGAGGAATGCTTCATCAGTCGCTTTTCTCATCGTGCTGCTTCGGATAAATGACGATGGGTCTATTACCTTCAAAGTATAATCCTGTTTTTAAGATACCGTTTTCAGAATGGATAAGTGCCGACGGACGTCCATCATAAAAGTCGCGTTTGCTAAACCATTCAATATAATGGGCGGCGCGCAATGCGCTGATATCAAGTATCGCGAGAGTGCTCGTGTCGTACTTATCGCACCATTCGTGCATGGGAAAGCTTGGTGCTAGCCAAGATGGATAGACGAGATTATTGAGGCCCATTGGTAAAAAGAATCGCCCTTTGATCAAGCCATAACGCTTATCAATTTTAACCTGACCTTTATCCTTGGTATCTACCCACACTGTCCGAAATTGCTTGGTCTGCATATGTGTCATCTTGCGCTGTAAATTGTCATTGGCATTAATCCCCACCCAGTTCACAGGCTCAAACGGCGCTGACCCCATAAAAAACTTGATGGCCAGCTCCCAATGCTCGACCAGATTCTCATCATGATTATACAAAATCAAATCAAGCTCACCGATGGTCTGCTTGCCATTATATAGCTGCACATTATTCGCAAGTGTCTCATACGGATGCAGCTCGCGCGCAAACCCATCCTCTAACCAAAATGACAGTAACCCTTCAAAGTGAAAACCCAAACGATTGGGGCTAGGACGCATCAGTAAATAGCGGGTCAGCGCCTGATAAGCATTGGTGCTATCTAGCTCTTTTAAACGCTGCTGATACGCTGCAAACTGCATTTGCCAAAAGTGTGCGCTATGTACCGATACGGCATGTGTATTCTGATGCGGTGCAAAGTCCAGCCATTCGGTTAAGACGTTAGGGCACGCCAGCACATATGCCAAATCACGTACATAAGGCCGCTGGTACATTTCCCAAGGTGCGTTATTTGTGACATGAGTAGATAAGGGCTGGGCTATAATTTTGGACATATGATAAGTCATCATAACGGTGTAGCATTTACCCTAGCTGCTCGCTTGCCAAAAGTCTATAGATGACAAGTATCGGTTAGGGTAGTGCTTGATTGTGCTATTACTAAAGCATGATATTCATCATATAAAAATTAAGTTGAATAGCGCTTCTCAATAATGCCTTACTATTAAAACTAAGATGATAACCTATGATAAATAACCATCTATACCATACTTCATGCATGACAATTCCACTACTTGTCGCTGCCTGTGCGTCTATGTCTATGGTAATAACTTTGGCTATGATAAAAAACCCTACTTTGCCATAAGAACCTATCTTAAAAGGTATTTGACAAGCAATTAATAGTGCATGGCTCCTATCAAATTGAGAAAATAAACGGTATTTATGAAGTATCAAGTTCTGAGAAAAAAAAGCAGTTATACATATAATAAAATCAAGCAACAGTTTGAATTGTTTGAATAGATAAAGATGATCGTTATGAGAGGTAATATATTATGAAAGCATGGCTAGTTACTGCTGTTCTGATGGGTGTTACATTCGCTACCAATGCCAATGCCAGTGCTTTTGATGCTATGGATAAGTATTTTAAAGAGTTTGAGGTCGTAGATGAAAACTACCGTTACGTAGACTTAGAAGCCGCGTCTACTTTTTTTGACTTAATGGATCATATGTTTAATAAAAAGATTAAAAATGAGCAACCTGATTTTAAATTGGGTGGTAAAAATCACTTGATGAGCTGGCATGTCGACCTATACTCAAGCTCACTCGCTTTTAAGAACATGGAGCCTAGTTTCCAAGAGTCGGGTATGACTGAGCTTTGTAATGATTTTTATGGCGCAAAATACCAAGCTGCTAATAATGTTGTGGTTAAGCTATCTAGTTATGACAATCAGGATAATTTGGTAGAAACAGTGGTTTTGAACAAAGATGTCTGTGCAGGGGCTAGTAATCTGTAGATTTGTCATCAAAGTAATTTAAATGTCATACCTACACCTACTAAAAGTAACAACTGTAAGGCATTGCCCAAATTTTAATCAAAAAAAAGCCAACCATTGAAAACAATGATTGGCTTTTTTTCTTTACTACTATGTTTGGTCGGAACGGCAGGATTTGAACCTGCGACCACTACACCCCCAGTGTAGTGCGCTACCAGACTGCGCTACGCCCCGAATGACTGACTATTTTACGCAAAATCGTACGTATTGCAAGAGCTATTTATTTTGCTCGATTTTTACAACACCATTCTACGTATCATAGTCAGCATAACTACTTCGCCGTTCACTTTAACCCAATAGTTCTTTTAGGATTTGGTTTACTTGCTGAGGGTTAGCACTACCGCGGCTGGCTTTCATCACTTGTCCGACGAGACCATTAAAGGCTTTTTCTTTACCGCCGCGATATTCTTCCACCATGGCTTGATTCTTAGCAATGACTTCTTCTACCATGGCTTTGATAGCGCCAGTATCCGTTTCTTGCTTAAGACCTTTTTCTTCAATGATTTTATCTGCTGCATCATCATCGTTGCCGCCTTCGCGCTCATACAGAGCGCTAAAGACTTTCTTAGCCAATTTACCAGACAGCGTATCGTCTTTGATACGCGCTAGCATGCCAGCCAATTGCTTGGCGCTGATAGGGGAGTCGATGATGTCTTTATCATCTTTATTCAGTGCACCGAGTAAGTCGCCCATGACCCAGTTAGCCGCCATCTTCGCATCTTGTTGCCCCACTTCAGCGACGACATCTTCAAAGTAATCAGCAAGCTGACGGCTACCAGTTAGGATACGAGCGTCATACTCTGACAGACCAAGAGCCTCTTCAAAATGTGCACGACGGGCAACAGGTAGCTCAGGCATGGCTGCTTTAATCGCATCAACAGTATGCTGCTCGATACGTACGGGGAGCAGGTCAGGATCAGGGAAGTAGCGATAGTCGTTGGCGTCTTCTTTGGTACGCATGGTACGGGTTTCGTCGCGCTCTGGGTCATAGAGCATCGTTGCTTGCACAACTTTACCACCGTCCTCAATGATGTCGATTTGACGCTCGATTTCACGATTGATGGCGCGTTCGATAAAGCGGAACGAGTTTAAGTTTTTGAGCTCAGTACGCGTGCCCAATTCTGCACCCGGCTTACGAATAGAGACGTTACAGTCACAGCGGAATGAACCTTCTGCCATAACCGCATCAGAGATACCAAGCCATGTGACCAGCTGGTGAATGGCTTTAATATAGGCCAGTGCTTCGTGAGCTGAGCGCATATCAGGCTCAGAGACGATTTCGATTAACGGCGTACCAGCGCGGTTCAAATCCACGCCAGTCATACCATCGACAGCATCGTGTACTGACTTACCAGCGTCTTCTTCTAAATGCGCACGGGTGATGCCCATACGTTTTGGATATTCGTTCTTTTCACCTTCATTGACCACGACATCGATATAGCCTTCGCCAACGATAGGATTGGCCATTTGGGTGATTTGATAGCCTTTCGGTAAGTCAGGATAAAAGTAGTTTTTGCGGTCAAAGGTATTAAATAAACCCAGCTCAGCGTTGACGCCGATACCGAATTTTAGCGCACGATCGACCACGCCAGCATTTAGAACTGGTAGGACACCGGGCAAGCCTAAATCTACGATACTGGCTTGGCTGTTTGGCTCATGACCAAAGTCAGTCGGTGCGCTAGAAAATATCTTACTTTCCGTATTCAACTGGCAGTGAATTTCAATACCGATGACCACTTCATAACCATCGACGAACAGCTCTTTACGAACAGGATGTTTGCGGGCGGCATTATTATCAGTAGTAGTTGCTGTGTTCATTATACCGTCTCCTTCGCGATGGTAGAGTGTTGCAAATGATGGTCGGTGTGCTGCTGGAATAGATGCGCAGTGGCCAACAGCTTGCTTTCTTGCCAATACTGACCGATCAATTGTAAGCCAACAGGCAAGCCTTCAGACGTCAGACCAACAGGCTGACTGAGCGCTGGTAGACCGGCTAAGTTAACACCGATGGTATAGACATCGCCCAAATACATCGTTGCAGGGTCAAGATCTTCAGCGAGCTTATAAGCAGCGGTTGGTGCCGTTGGGCTGGCGATGACATCACAGTTGGCAAAGGCGTCTTCGAAGTCTTTGACGATTAAGCGACGTATTTTTTGTGCTTTAGTATAATAAGCATCAAAATAACCAGCAGATAGCGCGTAAGTACCGGTCAAGATACGGCGCTGTACTTCAGGGCCAAAGCCTTCAGAGCGTGAGCGCGTATACAGATCGATGAGATCGGTTGGGTTTTCACAGCGATAGCCAAAGCGTACACCATCGAAGCGTGATAGGTTTGAAGAGGCTTCAGCAGGGGCGAGCATATAATAAGTCGCCAGCGTGATATCAGGGTCAGTGATATTCACTTCCACAATCGTCGCGCCCAACTCTTCATATTTCTTTAGCGCAGCACGTATGGTGGTTTCTACTTCAGCGTCAAGCCCTTTGCTAAAGTATTCTTTAGCGACACCAATGCGTAGACCAGCAAATGGCTTATCACCAGCAGCGGCTTCTGCGTCATTGAGATCTTGCACGTAGTCAGGCATATCATACTTAATAGAGGTCGCATCACGCGGATCGTGACCAATCATCGGCTGCAATAGATAGGCACAATCTTTAGCGCTACGACCCATGCTACCAGCTTGGTCAAGGCTTGAAGCATAGGCAATCATACCGAAGCGCGAGACGCGACCATAAGTGGGCTTGATACCGGTTAAGCCGCAAAATGAGGCAGGTTGACGAATAGAGCCACCAGTATCACTACCGGTTGCAACTGGCACAAAACCTGCGGCGACGGCAGCAGCACTACCACCCGATGAGCCACCAGGGACATGGTTAAGGTTCCAAGGGTTGTGCACCGCGCCATAATATGAGCTCTCATTATCCGAGCCCATCGCAAACTCATCCATATTGAGCTTGCCCAAGCTAATCATCCCCGCTTTATCGATGTTTGACACGATAGTGGCGTCATAAGGTGAGACAAAGTTATGTAGCATCTTTGAGCCACAAGTGGTCAGCACCCCTTGGGTACAAAAGATATCTTTGTGCGCCATCGGTACACCAAGCAGAGGACGCTTGTCGCCTTGAGCACGCATCTCGTCAGCTGCTTGCGCCTGTGCGCGGGCAGTTTCAGAAGTATTAGTGATAAAGCTGTTGATCTTGCTATCTAAGGCGTTGATGCGCTTGATATAGTGTTCGGTTAATTCCGCGCTGCTAAATTGTTTGTCTTGCAAGCCCGTAATAAGCTGCTGGGTACTCAATAGATGAAGTTCAGACATAAGGTGTCGTCCGTCAAAATGTTAATAGCATTAAATAGAATAAAATAAAGGCAGAAGTAAATAGAATAAATTATTCAATCACTTGTGGTACCAGATACAAGCCGTCTTCAACGGCTGGTGCGACCGATTGATTACGTTCGCGGTTGATATCGTGTTTGGCAACATCAGCGCGTAACTCTTGGCAAGCTTCATGGATGTTCGATAATGGTTTGATATCAGTGGTATCCACGTTAGCAAGCGTATGCATAAGCTTTAAGACTTTACTGATTTCATCGGCATAGCTATTGGCTGTCGTCTCATCGACACCTAAGCGCGCAAGGCTGGCAACTTCTAGGATTTCTTCACGGCTGACGTTGCTGTCAGACGTTGCTGGTTGCTGTGACATAGTTTCTCCAGTGCAGGACAGTTTTTGTTATAGTCAGAGCACTTTTAAACCGCTAGGGTGTTACACGCCCTAGATGTACTCAATGTACTATCTGCGGTCGGTCGCCTTGTAGCGATTCTAAAATTCCTTGACTATAGAGTAAATAGGTTCAAAAGTAGCGGTTAAAACGAGCGATTAATAAAGCCGCTAGTAATACCAATTATTAAAATAAAATAGCTATGAAAAGTAACGGTTATAACTAGCTACTAACATTGGTTACTGAAATTGGTTACTAAAACAAGAGTGTGATTATGAGCTTATTATAAAGCATCTGACCCAAGTTTACAGAGCTTGACGCTTGATTGCTGCACAATCTCAACCAAGTCGCGGGCATTTGTACAGACAGCATGATGATAGCCCAGACAATCATGGTAAAATTGACCGTATAGTTATGCAATCATTGGCAATCGCTCACCCGTTACAGTCAGAAATACGTTACAGTAGGCACTCGCTGCTGAGCAAAATTACTATATGCCTGTCGAGCCTTGTTATTGAATTAGACGGTGTTTCATTAAATGGATAGCTATGTGCCACTATTTCAAACTTTGTAACAACTTTTAGCGTTTAAGACCAAAATCCTGACTTACTGATGCAAATATCTGTGTTTTTTTTGAGCTAAATCGGTATAATTTAGCTCAGTTTTGTCATTGCATCATTATTGCTTAGGTTTGACTTGTCGCGATACCTCACTTTCGCCGTAAGTAATGTCTAACGACGACCTGCTCAACACTGACGAGTAACCCCTCAGTCAATCTCATTCGCCTCATTTGCCTTATTTGTAAAGCGCTGGATATATTAGTCATGAACCTGTTTGGATTTTTATCAAATAATATCGCAATCGACCTTGGTACTGCGAACACTCTTATTTTCATTCCTGGTAAAGGCGTGGTGCTCGATGAGCCTACGGTGGTCGCGCTACGAAGCAATCGTACCCACAACCCTACCGTCGCTGCAGTTGGCCTCGATGCCAAGCAGATGCTGGGTCGTACCCCTGCCAATATCACGGCGATTCGCCCGCTAAAAGACGGCGTGATTGCTGACTTTGAAGTGACCCAAAAAATGCTTAAGCACTTTATCGGCAAGGTAAAGGCGAAGCGTTTTATGGCACAGCCTAACGTCGTGGTTTGTGTGCCTTGCAAATCAACCCTCGTTGAGCGCAAAGCCATCCGTGAAGCGGTATCATCAGCGGGCGCGAGCAAAGTGCTCTTGCTAGAAGAGCCGATGGCAGCTGCGATTGGTGCCGGCATGCCAGTGCACGAAGCGAGTGGCTCAATGGTGGTTGATATCGGTGGTGGTACGACTGAGATCGCCGTTATTGCGCTATCAGGCTGCGTTTATGCCGAGTCGATTCGTATCGGTGGCGACATATTTGATGAAGCCATTATCACTCACGTACGCCGTACGCATGGTTGTGTGATTGGTGAAACGACGGCTGAGCGTATCAAGCAAGAAGTAGGCTCAGCGCTGAACGAAGACAGCCAGCTAGAAGTTGAAGTACGCGGACGTAGCATGGCAGAAGGCGTACCAAAAACCTTTACTGTCAATTCAGAAGAAGTGCAAAAAGCCCTGAGCGATCCACTAAGCGGTATCGTTAGCGCGGTAAAAGCAGCACTTGAGCAAACACCACCTGAGCTATCATCAGATATTGCTGAGCGTGGTATTGTTTTGACTGGTGGCGGTGCGCTATTGCGTGACTTAGACAAACTTATTTCAAGAGAAACTGGTTTGCCAGTGACGGTCGCTGAAGACCCATTGACTTGTGTCAGTCGTGGTGGTGGTATCGCTCTCGACTTTATCAATAATAAAAGCTTAAACATGATTTTTGTTTAAACAGTTTTTATTGTTGATGTTCGTTGTTGATTGTGTCGATATTACTTTTCACTGACTATATTGATGTTCCAATGACCATTAAAACTAGCAGTGAACAGTCGCTGCAACGATAAAAGTAAAAAACGATAAATTAAAGGTAGCCAGTTGTGCTGCCTTTAATCGCATTAATGAATGCCAGCTACAAGCATTGTCCGTAAATGCTGATAACAATGTGATTGTTATCACTAGCGCTGGCTACTGCTCACATTAGAAACCCTTAATTAGATGACTTATGACGCCAAGTATTTTTGCACGCCAGCCACTTGCACTTCGTAAGGCTGCTATTGTATTGATAGTAGCGTTAATACTGATGTGGTTCGATAGCAAAAATCCAGAATGGTTCAATCCAGTGCGCAACACCAGCCACGCCGCTATGCAGCCTATCTATGAGTTGTCCTTATTGCCCAGCTATGCCAAACATTGGGCAAGTGGCAGCTTACAATCAAAAGAAGCGCTACGCCGCGAAAACATGCAGTTAAAGTCACAATTGATCCACGCGCAAGCCAAGCTTCAGCAGCAAGACTATATCTTGGCACAAAATGCGCGCTTACAGGGTATCTTGTCGACCACCAAGCCTGAACAGTTTGAGCTAAATTTGGCACAGGTTATCGGTACCGACACCAACTTACTCCGCCAAATCGTCGTGCTTAATAAAGGTGCGCAAGATGGCGTGCAAGTCGGACAGACAGTCATCGACGAAGACGGTATATTGGGACAGATTATCAATGTCTATCCCAATACCAGTCGCTTACTGCTCATTACTGATGAGCAGCAATCGGTAGCGGTCACGGTCAAGCGTACGGGTCAGCGGGCGATTGTGACTGGTCAAGGCATACCCACCTCGTTAAGTCTTAATTATGTATTCAAAACCTCAGACGTGCGCGTGGGTGACGAGCTGGTTTCTTCAGGTCTAGGCGGGCGTATTCCAGCAGGCTATCGAGTTGGTCGTATCGCTCATATCAAAGATACCCAAGCTGATAATTTTAGAAGTATTGAAGTCACGCCAGCGGCCAACTTTATCGATAATGCGTACGTATTAGTGCTACAAGACAAACTAATAGGCAAAAACAACCTCGGTACTAATGGCAATGGCAGCTGACACTCACATCATACCTAGTGAGCCATTTATGCACTTAGCCACTTGGCCTTGCTTGACCAATAGCATGTCCGTCCATACCTTTTTAGCCCTATTCTTCCGCTAAATAGACGTTCAAATAGCCGCCGCCAAACATTCTTAAAGGTAAGTATTCATGGCGTATTCTGACTCTAAGCACCCAATTGGGCTCTTGCTCTTTGCCATTGTTGCAAGCTTTATCGTTGCCTCATCGCTCAATGTCTATCCATTAAGTCCTAGTATGGCTACCTTGCGTCCCATGGTAATGGTCATGGTGCTGATTTTTTGGTTGCTGTTTCAACCGCGTTACGTTGGTATCTTTACCGCGTTTACCATTGGTTTAGTCGCAGATCTCTTGATGGATACCCATTTAGGTCAGCAAGCCTTTGCGGCGGTCATGGTGGCACTGGTCATCAAAATCAGTAGTATCTATGTCAGACAATTAAATACTGTCAATGCATGGCTTATCGCCTCATTAAGCTTGCTGCTGTTTCAGCTGAGCTTGTGGATGCTACAGATGTTTATTCAAGATATCTTTGTGGCGCAGTCGGCCTTGTCTTTATTGATGAGCATAGTAAGCTGGCCGCTAGTGCTATTAGCGTTACGCAAATTTGCGCGTTAACCCATTAAGTGTCTATATCAATAATTATCGTTGAGTGCCTTTCTGGAATATCTTTATCAATAAGATAATAGCAATCATAAAATAAGAGAATAGCGATGGATATTATTTTAGCATCTGGTTCGCCGCGTCGTCGTGAGCTGCTAGCCAGAGCGCAGCTAGATTTTACGATTATGAGCGTCGATATCGATGAAACGCCACAAAGTAATGAGTCGCCTACAGAGTATATCGAGCGCATGGTCGCTACCAAAGCTGCCGCCGCAGTACAACAGCTAAATGACACACTTAAAACGAGCAAGGCCAATCTCGCTGAGCAGCTTATCATTTTGACCTCAGACACCATTGGTGTACTGCCAGATGGTCAGACGGTACTGGTAAAACCAACTGACCGTGAGCACGCCTATCGCATGTGGCAGCAAATGTCAGATAATACCCATGAAGTATGGACAGCGGTACAAGCTACTCACGTATCTCGTGTGCCTTTAGCTTCCAAGGGTGCCAATACAGCAGACCATGAGACAGTATTCCAAATCATCAAACAACAGAAAATCACCGAGCGCACAGCAGTCACCTTTATCCCGCTGACGATGGAGATGATGAGCCGTTATTGGGAAAGTGGCGAACCTGCTGATAAAGCAGGTGGTTATGGTATTCAAGGGTTGGGCGCGGCTTGGGTGAGTCGTATTAACGGTAGCTATACCAATGTCGTGGGCTTGCCACTGCCGCAAACGCTGGCATTGATTAAAAATATCACCGAGAGTGGCATTCATTAGATAGTCAGAAGGGCAGGGACAATTTTATTAATACGCTACAAGCCCTTAACTGCTTGTCTGCACATAACGACACGCTAGGGTAATGGGCAAGAACAAGTCGCATTTGTTACACTATAAAGCCAGTAGGCGATGAACGCCCAATAAGAAAGCTGAAAGATAAGAGAAAAAATTATGTCCGAAGAGCTGCTGATTAATATTAGTCCAATGGAGTCACGTGTCGCCGTGTTAGACAACGGTGTCCTAGGCGAAATCTATATTGAGCGCCATCATAAATTGGGTCTGGTCGGCAATATCTATTTGGGTACCGTCGTGCGTGTCCTGCCGGGTATGCAAGCGGCCTTTGTCGATATCGGTCAGTCACGGACAGCGTTTTTACACGTCAATGATATGCAGCGTGAACCGCGTCCAGTCACCGAAAATAAGAATAAAATAGCTGAAGAGCGCAATAAGAACCCTGATGCTGGTACAGACAACACTGTGGTAGAAAATGGTATTGATGGCCTAGAAGTTAGCCCACCAGTGGTCAGTGCGCAAAGTACAGATGTCGTTCCTGTGTCTAAAACCCTTATCCAACACCGCTTACACGAAAGCCAACGTATCTTGGTACAAGTGACCAAAGACCAGCTGGGTAGCAAGGGCGCACGCTTAACCACCAATGTCTCTCTACCATCGCGCTATCTGGTATATCTGCCATCGAGCGATCATATCGGTATCTCGCAGCGTATCGATGGCGAAGAAGAGCGCAACCGTCTCAAAACTGAGCTGAATAGTTTGATGCAGACCGTCAACTTAAAAGGTGGGCTGATTGCCCGTACGGCTGCCGAGCGCGTGCCTGTCGATAAGTTGGAAGAAGATATTTATTATTTATTACAGCTATGGCGTACCATCTGCGCGCGGCGTCAAGAGATCAATCATCATCAAAGCTCAGAGCTTATTTACCAAGAGCTGGCTCTGCCACTACGCTCGATTCGTGACTTGGTCCATGCCGATACCGAAAAGGTGATCGTTGATAATGTGCAAATCTATGAGCAAGTCAGATCCTTTGCCAAAGAATTCGTGCCTTTTGTCTATGATCGAATCGTGCACTACACTGCAGAACAGTCTCTCTTTGATGTGCACCGTGTTGAGGATGATTTACGTGATGCGTTAAAACGCCGCGTTGATCTAAAGTCGGGTGGTTACCTGATTATTGATCAGACCGAAGCGATGACCACGATTGATGTTAATACGGGCTCTTTCGTTGGGGGGCGTTCATTAGAAGATACCGTTTATAAGACCAACTTAGAAGCCACGCATGCTATTGCTCGGCAGCTGCGTTTACGTAATCTGGGCGGCATTATTATCTTAGACTTTATTGATATGCTGGAGCAGCAGCATAAAGATGACGTGCTGGAGAGTTTGCAGTCGCAACTGGCACAAGACTATGCCAAGACTAAGATTACTCAAGTCAGTGAGCTTGGCTTGGTAGAGATGACTCGTAAGCGTACCCGTGAATCATTGGGGCAGCAGCTGTGTGAACCCTGCTCAACCTGTCAAGGGCGCGGCTTTGTCAAAACCGCTGAGACCGTTTGCTTTGAGATATTCCGCGAAATCATGCGCTGCGCGCGCACCTACAATTCACCGAAGAAGTTTACGGTGGTTGCTCATGCTGCGGTCATTGATTTACTACTCACCTCAGAGTCGGACACGGTAGCAGATTTAGAGTATCTGTTGGGTAGAGTCATTACTTTTGATGTCGAAAATCTCTATACCCAAGAGCAGTACGATATTGTATTAGACTGATAATTTGCACATTCGTAGGGCATTTAACACCTATTATTGAGTATAAATGGTGTTGTTTATAAAGCGTAATATCTTTAAATGCCGTGGATATTGCTCTTGCAATGAATAAAATACTATGTATAATATACACCACTGAATTATATATGCGCAGCCAATAAAAAAGCTGGCGCTATGACAGCTAGAGCATCGTTTCTAGCACTATTTCATTATGCCTTTGCTGACATCCTATTATGGAAGGGTCGGCGGGGCTTTAAACTATTTTACTTTTGGCACGCTACAAGTTCAGATAAAGAACTCATTCTGGTTAAGAACAGAAGGCCGCTTTAAGTGAATATTTAACCAAACGGCTTTTGGTCATATCTTTGCAAAGCAAGAATGACGAAAGCACATATTAGGAGCTTGCTGGCATGGCTAACCAGAGAATCCGTATCCGTCTTAAGTCTTTTGATCATCGTCTGATTGATCAATCTGCACAAGAGATTGTTGATACTGCAAAGCGCACCGGTGCGCAAGTTTGTGGTCCTGTACCGTTGCCGACTCGCATTGAGCGCTTCAACGTTCTAACCTCACCACACGTTAACAAAGACGCTCGTGATCAGTACGAAATCCGTACTCATAAGCGTATGGTTGATATCGTTCAACCTACTGACAAAACTGTGGATGCGCTAATGAAGTTAGATTTAGCGGCGGGTGTTGACGTTCAAATTGCTTTGGGTTAATGCACACTACACACCCAACCCATTAATATAAGATATAAAGAGGTCTAAAATGGCGATCGGTTTAGTCGGTAAAAAATGCGGCATGACCCGTGTCTTCACTGAAACAGGCGCATCTATCCCTGTAACAGTGGTTGAGGTCAATGCAAACCGCATTACTCAAGTAAAAAATACTGATGTAGATGGCTATCAAGCCATCCAAATCACCACAGGTACCCGTCGTGACAGCCGCGTAACTGCTGCACAAAAAGGTCACTTCGCTAAAGCTGGTGTTGCAGCTGGTCGTGGTGTTTGGGAATTTCGTGCCAATGATAGCGATCTTGAAGGTCGTGAGATTGGCGGTGAGATCCTAGCTGACTTGTTCGAACAAGGTCAGATGGTTGATGTCACAGGACAGAGTAAAGGTAAAGGCTTTCAAGGCGGCGTAAAGCGTCATAACTTTAGCATGCAAGATGCCACTCACGGTAACTCAGTATCACATCGTGCTATCGGTTCAACTGGTCAAAACCAGTCACCAGGTAAAGTCTTCAAAGGCAAAAAAATGCCAGGTCAGATGGGTAACAAACGCGTTACCGTTCAAGGCCTAGAAGTGATATCGGTTGATGTTGAAAATGGGTTAATTGTCATCAAGGGTGCTATCCCTGGTGCCACCGGTGGCGATGTCATCGTACGTCCGTCAGTCAAAGCCTAAGCAAGGGGATTAACGTGGATTTAAAAACAGTTACAGGTGCGGCGGTTGAGCTTTCTGATACGGCTTTTGGTCGTGAATTCAACGAAGCATTAGTGCATCAAGTCGTCACCGCATATCTTGCTGGTGCTCGCCAAGGTACACGTGCACAAAAAACCCGTGCCGAAGTTTCTGGCGGTGGCATTAAGCCATGGCGCCAAAAAGGTACTGGTCGCGCTCGTGCAGGCTCTATTCGTAGCCCTATCTGGCGTGGGGGCGGTCGTGCATTTGCGGCCAAACCACAAGATTGGTCACAGAAAGTTAACCGTAAGATGTATCGCGGTGCTATGCAGTGTATCCTAGCCGAATTGATTCGCCAAGAGCGTCTGATTTTGGTTGAAGAGTTGAGCGTTTCTGGGCCTAAGACCAAAGAGCTTATCGCCAAGTTAAATGATTTGGGCGCACCTCGTGCACTAATCGTTACCAAAGACGTTGACGAAAACTTATACTTAGCCGCTCGCAACATTCCACACGTCAATGTACTTGGTACAAACGAAGTGGACCCAGTGAGTTTGATCGCTTTTGATAAAGTGATCATGTCAGTTGAAGCTGCGAAACAATTTGAGGAAGCACTAGCATGAATAACGCAAGACTTTATCAGATCCTAAGAGGACCTGTATTCTCAGAGAAATCTCAAATGCTTGGCGACTCATTTGGTGTGCAAGTATTTAAAATTGACTCTAACGCTACTAAGCTTGAAGTTAAAAAAGCAGTTGAGATGATGTTTGAAGGTGTTGAAGTTTTAAAAGTAAACACTTTGAACGTTAAAGGTAAGACAAAGCGTTTTGGTAAAAGCATCGGCCGTCGTAATGACTACAAAAAAGCCTATGTTACCTTAAAAGCTGGTCAAGATGTACAAATGGCTGATGCTGGTGAAGAGGTCGCGAATACGACTGCTTCTACTAGTGAAACAGCGAATAACGAATAAGGATTACACTCATGCCTATCGTAAGAGCAAAGCCAACATCACCAGGCCGTCGTTTTGTTGAAAAAGTGGTGCATCCACACCTTTATAAAGGTCGTCCTTATGCAGCGCTTCTCGAATCAAAAAGTAAGTCAGGTGGTCGTAACAATAATGGTCGCATAACGACTCGTCACATCGGTGGTGGTCATAAGCAACATTATCGTATTATCGATTTTAAACGCACCAAAGACAATATCCCAGCTACTGTAGAGCGTATTGAATACGATCCTAACCGTACTGCACATATTGCCTTACTTAAGTATGCTGATGGTGAGCGTCGCTATATCATTGCTGCTAAAAAACAAGCAGTTGGTGATACCGTGATGTCAGGTGAAACTTCACCTATCCGTCCAGGTAACTGTTTACCGTTGAAAAACATCCCATTGGGTACTGTGATTCACAATATCGAGCTTAAAATCGGTAAAGGTGCACAGATGGCTCGTTCTGCGGGTGCTAGTGTTCAATTACTAGGTCGTGACGGTATTTATGCTATTCTACGTATGCGTTCTGGCGAAACTCGCCGCGTTCATGTGAATTGCCGTGCTGTTATTGGTGAAGTATCGAACACTGAAAACAACTTGAAATCACTTGGTAAAGCCGGTGCTTCACGTTGGCGCGGTATTCGTCCTTCTGTTCGTGGTGTCGCTATGAACCCGGTTGATCACCCACACGGTGGTGGTGAAGGTCGTAACAAAGGTCGCCATCCAACCAGCCCTTGGGGTCAGAAGTCTAAAGGACTTAAAACGCGTCATAATAAGCGTACTGACAACATGATCATCCGCCGTCGCGCCAAGAAGAAATAAAGGAAGAATTTCATGCCTCGTTCATTGAAAAAAGGTCCATTCATAGACGCGCACTTGTTTGCTAAAGTTGAGAATGCATTAGACACCAACTCACGCAAGCCAATTAAGACTTGGTCGCGCCGCTCGATGATTCTGCCACAAATGGTTGGCCTAACTTTATCTGTTCACAACGGCCGTACTCATGTACCGGTTATCGTGAGCGAACAGATGGTTGGTCATAAACTAGGTGAATTTGCCCCGACTCGTACGTATCGTGGTCATGGCATTGACAGAAAAGCTAAGAAATAAGGTGCTTACCATGGAAGTAACTGCAAAATTACGCGGTGCCGCCATATCGGCACAAAAAGTTAGACTCGTTGCTGATGAAGTTCGTGGCAAATCTATCGAGCGTGCTTTGGATATCCTAACGTATAGTAATAAAAAAGGCGCTGTGTTTGTTAAGAAATGTCTTAACTCAGCCATCGCCAATGCCGAAAACAACAACGGTTTAGACATTGATACGCTTAAAGTATCAACTATATACGTTGATGAAGGCATTACGCTAAAACGTATCCTACCACGTGCTAAAGGTCGCGCTGATCGTATCAGTAAGCGTACCTGTCACATCACTATAAAGGTAGGAGAATAAGTTATGGGTCAAAAAGTACATCCAATCGGAATTCGTCTTGGTGTTGTCAAAAAGCATAACGCAAACTGGTATGCTAACCCTAAACAATACTCAGAATACCTCATCAACGACATTCAAGTTCGTGAGTATCTACGCAAAAAGCTAGACAACGCTATGATCAGCAACATCATGATCGAGCGTCCTACTGGCGCCGCTAAGATTACCATCGCCACTGCGCGTCCTGGTATTGTTATCGGCAAAAAAGGCGAAGATATCGAAAGACTTCAAAAAGAATTGACCAAAATTATGGGCGTACCTGCTCAGGTCAACATTGAAGAAATCACGTCACCTGATCTTGATGCACGTTTGGTAGCAGACGGTATCGGAAGTCAGCTTGAGCGTCGTGTTATGTTCCGCCGTGCGATGAAACGCGCCGTACAGAACAGCATGCGTTCTGGTGCTAAAGGCATTAAAGTTGAGCTGTCTGGCCGTCTTGGTGGTGCTGAGATTGCTCGTAGTGAATGGTATCGTGAAGGCCGTGTGCCATTACATACACTTCGCGCTGATATTGACTATGCGTCAGTACGTGCAGAGACAACTTACGGCACCATCGGTGTAAAAGTTTGGATCTTCCGCGGAGAAATCCTTGACGGTATGAACAGTGTTTATAATCCGGTCAAAGAAGAGCAGACTCGTGCGCCAAAACGCCGTGGTCGTGGAAACGGAAACCGTCGAAACTCAGACAGAGGTTAAACTATGTTACAGCCAAAACGTACCAAGTTTCGTAAAATGCACAAAGGTCGTAACACTGGGCTAGCTCATCGTGGAAGCACCGTTGCATTCGGACAAATTGGTCTAAAATCATTGACGCGCGGTCGTATGACAGCCCGTCAAATTGAAGCGGCACGTCGTACCATCACTCGTAAGATTAAGCGTGGTGGTAAGATTTGGATTCGTGTATTCCCAGACAAACCAATTACTAATAAACCACTAGAAGTACGTATGGGTAAAGGTAAAGGTCCTGTAGAGTATTGGGTATGCGAAATCAAACCTGGTAAAGTGCTATATGAAATTGAAGGGGTACCAGAAGAGCTTGCACGTGAAGCTTTCACGCTTGCTGCAGCAAAACTGCCCTTTAAAACTACCATTGTTAAGCGGACGATAATGTAATGAAGATCAGTGAATTACGTGATAAATCATTAGAAGAACTGACCCAGTTACTTGATGAAAAGCAACTTGATGCTTTCCGTATTCGTATGGCTAAAGCAACTGGTCAGTTGGGTAATACCCATGAAGTCAGAGGCAATCGTCGCACGATTGCTCAGATTCAGACTTTGATTAACGAGAAACAACGAGGCGACTCATGAGCGATAACAATCAAACAGCTAATGCTAGCGTATTGACAGGAAGAGTTGTCAGCGACAAGATGGACAAGTCCATCACAGTTTTGATTGAACGTCTTGTACGTCATCCTTTGTATGGCAAGCAGCTTCGTCGTTCTACAAAAATCAAAGCTCATGATGAGAATAACGTTTGCCAACAAGGCGACCTTGTCCGCATCAAAGAAACGCGTCCAATCTCAAAAACCAAGTCTTGGACTTTGGTTGATGTGGTTGAAAAAGTAGAAAAAATCTAAGTAAATTGCATTAAAAGCCAGAAGCTGTTAAAATAGCCGCCTTTTTAAGGATGCTGATTGCGCCGAGCGTATATCACTCACATTAAGAGTAGCAGCGGTTATTTATATTAAAATGCCGACTACTCATACTGTGCTAGCGGCAGCAACTGGTTTTTATTGCTCATACGTGTGGAGTAACGCTATGATTCAGGTTGAGTCAATGCTGGAAGTTGCAGACAATAGCGGTGCAAGGCGAGTTCAGTGCATTAAAGTACTGGGTGGCTCTCATCGTCGTTATGCATCAGTTGGCGACATTATTAAAGTAACGGTTAAAGAAGCCATTCCTCGCGGTCGTGTTAAAAAAGGCGACGTGATGAATGCGGTAGTTGTACGTACCAAAAAAGGCGTTCGTCGTCCTGATGGTTCTGTTCTGCGTTTTGATGACAATGCTGCGGTATTGTTGAACCAAAACAAAGCACCGATTGCAACTCGTATTTTTGGACCGGTAACTCGTGAACTACGTGGTGATCAGTTTATGAAAATTGTATCCCTAGCACCAGAAGTATTGTGAGGTAATCCATGTCAAAATTACGTAAAGGCGATACAGTTATCGTGATTGCTGGTAAAGATAAAGGCAAACAAGGTACTGTACAAGCTGTAAAAAATGATCGTATTAAAGTAGAAGGCATTAATATTGTTACTAAACATCAGAAGCCAAATCAGGCGACTGGCGTTGAAGGTGGCATTCTTAAGCAAGAAGCTTTTCTGCATATTTCAAATGTCGCAATATTAAATGCGCAAACCCAAAAAGCTGATCGTATTACTTATCAGTTCGGCGAAGACGGCAATAAACAACGCGTCTATCGTTCGAACGGTGAAGTAGTGGCGACTGCGTAAGACACTAAGGGTGTAATGGTAATGGCAAGATTAAAATCTTTATATAACGATGAACTAAAGCAGCAAATCAAAGAAGACCTTGGTTTAGCGAACGTGATGCAAGTGCCTAAAATCACTAAAATCACACTTAACATGGGTGTAGGCGGCGCGTCTCAAGACAAGAAATTGCTTGAAGGTGCAGTAGCCGACATGACCGCTATTGCTGGTCAAAAACCTGTGGTCACTAAAGCGCGTAAATCAGTTGCTGGCTTTAAGATTCGTGAAGAATGGCCAATTGGCTGTAAAGTAACGCTACGCGGTGAGCAAATGTACGAATTTTTAGATCGTCTCATTGCCATTGCAATTCCTCGTATTCGTGATTTCCGTGGTTTTTCACCTAAAGCCTTTGACGGACGTGGTAACTACTCATTGGGTATCAAAGAACAAATCGTATTCCCAGAAGTAGACTTTGACAAGATTGATCGTATCCGCGGTATGGATGTAACAATCACCACGTCAGCTCAATCTGATGAAGAAGGTCGCGCGTTGCTTAAAGCATTCGGCTTCCCATTTAAATAAGGTAAAGACGTTATGGCAAAGAAGAGCATGATTAACCGCGAATTGAAGCGCGAAAAAATGGTTGCTAAATATGCTGAAAAGCGTATCAAGCTAAAAGAAACTATCAGTGATATGACTGCAAGTGACGAAACTCGTATGGAAGCGATGCTAGAGCTACAAGCTCTTCCACGTAACTCATCACCAGTACGTCTGCGCAATCGTTGTGCTATCACCGGTCGTCCTCACGGTTACTTCCGCAAGTTTGGCTTATCACGCAATATGCTGCGTGAGCGTGTCATGCAAGGCGATGTGCCCGGTGTTCGTAAAGCAAGCTGGTAAGGAGTAACTATATGAGTATGCAAGATACCGTTGGGGATATGCTAACCCGTATTCGTAACGCACAAATGGCTAACAAAGTATCGGTAGCAATGCCGAGCTCTAAACTACGTAAATCAATTGCTGATTTACTGGTTAGCGAAGGTTATGTAGCGAACGCTGTTGTCACTGAACAAGACAACAATAAAGCCACACTAACTATCGAACTAAAATACTTCGAAGGTAAAGCTGTTATCGAAACGATTCAACGTTTCAGCCGTCCTGGTTTACGCCAGCATCGCGGTAAAGACGCTATCCCTACTGTTAAACAAGGTATGGGTGTTGCTATCGTATCAACCAGTCAAGGTATCATGAGCGATCGTGCTGCACGCGCTGCTGGTATCGGTGGTGAAATCGTTGCATTTGTAGCGTAAGCTACACGACGATAAAGTCTATTTGATGCTTGTTAGACTTCTATCAATTGAGTAATTATAAATTATTTCAAATTGATAGGTGTCTAACGCCATCAATTATGCTAAACTAACACGCTTTTTAGCCTGTTAGTTTTTTCGCTAATAGAAGTAAGTTAATTTTTTAAGGAATATTCCTATGTCTCGTGTGGCTAAAGCCCCAGTAGCACTGCCTAACGGCGTAAGTGTTACTTTGAACGATCGGCAGGTCGAAGTTAAAGGCAAGAACGGCAATTTGTCTTTACGCCTGCATGAATTGGTCGAGCTGAAACAGGAAGATGATGCAATCATTTTCTCACCTACAGTCGATTCAAAAGAAGCCATGATGCACACTGGCACCATGCGCGCTTTGCTTAACAACTATGTTACAGGCGTGAATGAAGGCTTTGAAAGACGTCTTCAACTAATTGGTGTTGGTTATCGTGCTCAAGCTACTGGTAATAAAGTAACGCTAAACGTTGGTTACTCACATCCAGTAGAATATACGCTACCTGAAGGTGTGTCGGCTGAAACCCCAACGCAAACTGAAATTGTTTTGAAATCAAACAATAAACAGCAGCTTGGTCAAGCAGCGGCTAATATCCGCGCTTTCCGTCCACCAGAGCCTTATAAAGGTAAAGGTATTCGTTATAGTGACGAGCATGTGATTCGCAAAGAAGCCAAGAAAAAATAAGGTGAGTTGAAATGTTTGATAAAAAAGCAGCTCGTCTACGTCGAGCAAAGAAAACCCGCGCACATATCCGTCATTTAGGCGCACATCGTCTAACGGTTAACCGTACGCCGAAACATATTTATGCCCAGATTATCTCTCCGAACGGTGGTGAAGTGATTGCTCAGGCATCTACCTTAGACAGCAGCTTGCGTTCAGGCGCGACTGGTAATGCTGATGCAGCGACGTCTGTAGGCCAATTAATCGCAGAACGCGCAAAAGCAGCTGGTATTACTAAAGTTGCCTTTGACCGTAGTGGTTTTAAATATCATGGTCGAGTAAAAGCTTTAGCTGAAGCGGCTCGCGAAAACGGATTGGAGTTTTAATCATGGCTAGAAATGATAAAAATGATAAAAATGAACAGACTGACGGTCTAGTAGAACGCTTAGTTACCGTTGATCGCGTTGCAAAAGTAGTTAAAGGTGGTCGTATTTTCTCTTTCACTGCGTTAACCGTAGTGGGCGATGGCAATGGCCGCGTTGGCTTTGGTCGTGGTAAAGCACGTGAAGTGCCGGCTGCTATTCAAAAAGCACTAGAAGCTGCTAAACGCAATATGATTACTGTTGAGCTCAACGATGCAACTTTGTATCATCCGATCAAAGCACGTCATGGTGCTAGTAAAGTCTACATGCAGCCTGCATCTGAAGGTACTGGCGTAATCGCTGGTGGCGCAATGCGTGCTGTGTTAGAAGTTGCTGGTGTCAAAGATGTTTTGACTAAATGTTATGGTTCTACCAATACTGCTAACGTGGTTCGCGCTACGTTTAACGGTTTACGTGATATGTCAACTCCAGAGAAGATGGCAGCGAAACGTGGTAAATCTGTAGACGAAATCTTGGGTTAACTTAGACTAGGTGAGTTACGATGAAAAAAATGAAAGTCACTCAATTGAAATCGGGTGCCCATCGCCTAAAGAGCCACAAAGCATGCTTGAAAGGATTGGGTTTACGCCGTATTAATCATTCTGTTGTAGTAGAAGATACTCCTTCAACTCGTGGTATGGTCAATCGCGTTAACTACTTGGTAAAAGTGGAGGAAGCGTAATGGGTCTTAGATTAAATGAATTATCACCAGGTGTTGGCGCAAAGAAAACTGCCCAACGTCGTGGTCGTGGTATCGGTTCAGGTCTTGGTAAGACTGGTGGTCGTGGTGTAAAAGGTCAGAAATCTCGTTCAGGTTCTAGCATACGCTCAGGATTTGAAGGTGGTCAAATGCCTTTATATCGCCGTCTACCAAAATTTGGTTTTACCAGTAGAATGGCAATGACGACTGCTGAAGTTCGTCTGTCTGAATTGAACAAAATTGAAGGCGATGTTGTCAGCATTGAAACACTTAAAGCTGCCAACCTTATCCGTCATGATATGAAGCGTGCTCGTGTAATGTTATCAGGCGAAGTGACCAAAGCTTATACCTTTAAAGGTATCAAAGTGACTAAAGGCGCTAAGCAAGCAATCGAAGCTGCTGGTGGTAGCATCGAGGAGTAGTAACGTGTCAAAACAATCAATGTCATCGGCTGGTATACCGCTCAATCCATTCGCTTTTATACGTAAGTATGACGAGCTATGGACGCGTTTATTATTCTTAATCGGCGCATTGATTGTTTATCGTTTAGGGTCACACATTCCGGTACCGGGTATTAACCCCGTTAATTTGGCTGATCTGTTTTCGCGCAACGAAAATACCATTCTGAGCATGTTTAACATGTTCTCAGGTGGTGCGCTAGAGCGTATGTCCATCATGGCACTTGGCATCATGCCATATATCTCTGCATCTATTATCGTACAGATGATGTCTGCAGTGTTGCCATCGCTTGAAGCCCTCAAAAAAGAAGGTGAAGCAGGACGACGTAAGCTAAATAAGTATACCCGTCAAGGGACACTTGCTTTAGCCCTAGTACAGTCATTAGGAATGTGTGCTGGCTTAATCAGCCAAAATCTTACCCTATCTTCTGGTTTGACTTTTTATATTCCAGCCGTGACTTCATTGGTCGCAGGCGCTATGTTCTTGATGTGGCTTGGTGAGCAGATTACAGAGCGTGGTGTAGGTAATGGTATTTCAATGCTGATTTTTGCCAGTATTGTGGCTGGTACGCCAGGTATGATTTCGCAATCTATTGAACAGGTCAATCAAGGTCAAATGAACTTGATTGTGCTCTTTATTTTTGTACTGCTAGGTATCGCGGTTACCGCGGGTATCGTCTATATTGAACGTGCCCAGCGTCGTGTACCAGTAAACTATGCACAGAAGCAACAGCAAGGTCGTAAGATCTATGCGCAGCAGCAATCACATTTGCCGTTGAAGCTTAACATGGCAGGGGTTATCCCAGCCATTTTTGCCAGTTCGCTATTGTTATTTCCAGCAAGTTTAGGGCAGTGGGTTGGTCAATCAACTGATCCTACCTTTGTACAAAAAATATTGCAAAATATGGCATTGGTATTGTCCCCAGGGCAACCGCTATATTTGGTACTGTTCGGTGCAATGATTATTTTCTTCTGTTATTTCTACACGGCTTTGGTATTTAGTCCGCGTGAAGTGGCAGAAAACCTTAAACGTAGTGGTGCGTATATCCCAGGTATTCGCCCAGGACAACAAACTCAGCGTTATCTCGATCATGTATTAAACCGACTGACCTTTATTGGCGCGATGTATATGACGGTTATTTGTTTAATGCCAATGGTCGTCCAGTCATCGTTTGGTGTACCGTTTCAACTTGGTGGTACGTCGCTACTGATTATGGTGGTTGTGGTAATGGACTTCATCTCGCAAATTCAAGCGCATTTGATGACCCATCAATATCATGATCAGACGTTAATTCAATCGCCCACTCAACCTTAAATGAGCGGTACGATATCTCAAAGGAGTATGCTATGAAAGTTCAAGCATCAGTTAAAAAGATTTGTGGTAGCTGTAAAGTTGTACGCCGTAAAGGCCGTGTACATATTATTTGTACAGCAGAACCGCGCCACAAGCAACGTCAAGGTTAATATTTGAGTAGGGTAAAGCAACACGCTCAACCTACTAGTTAAATTAATACTTGAAAAACAACGGCGGATGCGATATCATCCGCCACTTGCCGTAGTTTATGCAAAAACTTTTATAATAGCGTCAATGAACGGACTTGTTCGCAAGTTAAAACAGCGATAATAATTATAGAAGCTTTAGTATTGACAGCAAAAAATCTGAAAATTAAAGCCTTATTGATAAATAAAGCTTATTTTTCTTTAATGGAGAGAAATCAATGGCTCGTATTGCCGGCGTAAACATTCCGGATAATAAGCATGCTGTTATTTCATTAACTTACATCTTTGGTGTAGGCCGTACCACTGCTCAGAAAATCTTAGAAGCAGTTGGCATTGCCCCTACTACTAAAGTCAGTCAGTTAGATGATACACAGTTAGATGCTATCCGTGCACAAGTTGCAAATTACATGACGGAAGGTGATCTTCGTCGTGAAGTGTCAATGAATATCAAGCGTTTAGTTGATCTCGGTTGTTACCGTGGCATCCGCCATCGTCGTAACCTACCAGTTAGAGGTCAGAACACCAAAAACAACGCTCGTACTCGTAAGGGTCCGACACGCCCTCTCAAAAGATAATTAACTTAGGAAGCTAAAAGATGGCAAAAGACACTCGCAGTCGCAAAAAGGTGGCTCGTCGTTCAGTATCGGAGGGCATAGCCCATATCCATGCGTCTTTTAATAACACCATTGTTACGATTACCGATCGTCAGGGTAATGCATTGGCTTGGGCCACTTCAGGTGGACAAGGCTTCCGTGGTTCACGTAAATCTACACCATTTGCAGCGCAGGTTGCAGCTGAAGTCGCTGGTAAAGCGGCTCAAGAATATGGTGTTAAGAATATCGACGTTTTGGTCAAAGGACCAGGACCGGGTCGTGAGTCTGCGGTAAGAGCACTAGGTGCATTGGGTTATAAAGTCAACAGCATCTCTGATGTAACCCCAATCCCACACAATGGTTGCCGTGCGCCGAAAAAGCGCCGCGTCTAATATTAAAGACGAAGCTTTTTATCCCAAAAGCTTATAGGAGACATAACAATGGCCCGCTATATTGGACCAAAACTAAAATTATCACGTCGTGAAGGTACGGACTTAGGTCTTAAGTCTGGCGTTAAACCATACGACGTTAAAACTAAGAAAGCTGGTCGTCCACCAGGTCAACATGGTGTAAGCCGTAACAAGACCTCAGAATATGCTCTACAGCTGCGTGAAAAGCAGAAAGTTAAGCGTATCTATGGTGTACTTGAGCGTCAGTTCGCTAACTACTATAAAGAAGCTGCTCGTAAGCGTGGCGCTACAGGTGAAAACCTACTAGCAATGCTTGAGAGTCGTCTAGATAACGTGGTATATCGCATGGGCTTTGGCTCAACGCGCGCTGAAGCACGTCAGCTAGTCAGTCATCGTACTGTTATGGTAAAAAAAGCTGGCCGTGATGAGTTTGTTCGTGTGAACATTCCATCAATTCAGCTACAAGATGGTGATGTCATCGCTATCCAAGAGAAGTCTCGCGAACAACTACGTATCAAAAACGCTATTGAACTGGCGACACAACGTGGTATTCCAGAATGGCTAGATGTTGATCACAGCAAACTACAAGGTACTTTTAAACAAGCACCTGATCGTATTGATCTACCTGCTGAAATCAACGAAAGCTTGATCGTTGAGCTATACTCTAAATAACTGACGTATTAATCAATGTTATAATAATAACATTGATTAAATAGCGTTAATTAAACCAGTTAAATAAATCGAGGTGACATCATGATGCTAAATGCAACTGAGTTTCTAACGCCGAATGCCATTAACGTGGACACGGTTAACGAAACGATTGCGAAAGTCACGCTCGAACCGTTAGAACGCGGCTTTGGGCATACCCTAGGTAATGCCTTACGTCGCATCTTGTTATCTTCATTACCTGGTGCTGCAGTCATTGAAGCTGAGATTGATGGTGTTGACCATGAATACTCAACGCTTGAAGGATTGCAAGAAGACGTGCTTGACCTGCTTTTGAACTTAAAAGGCCTGGCCATCACGCTTCATGACCAAAATGAAGTATTTTTGACCTTGGATAAACAAGGTCCAGGCACTATTACTGCCGCAGACATCGCGTTACCGCATAATGTAGATATTATCAATCCAGAATTGGTATTAGGTACATTAAGCGACCGTGGTCATCTTAAGATGCGTTTGCGTGTAGTAATGGGTCGTGGATATGAGCCAGCAAACCAGCGCCGTGAAGATGGTGATACGAAAGCAATTGGCCGCTTAAAACTTGATGCAAGTTTTAGTCCTGTGCTTCGTGTTGCTTATCAGGTTGAGAACGCACGTGTAGAACAACGTACTGATCTCGATCGTCTTATCATTGAGCTTGAAACTAATGGCACTATAGATCCAGAAGAAGCAATTCGTAAAGCAGCCACTATTTTACAACAACAGATTTCTATCTTTGTTGACCTAGAAGCTGAAGAAGCGCCTGAGCCTGTGAAAGAAAAAGAAGAGGTTGATCCGGTGCTATTACGCCCTGTGGACGATCTTGAACTAACGGTTCGCTCAGCCAACTGCTTGAAAGCTGAAAACATTTACTATATCGGTGATTTGGTACAGCGTTCAGAGACTGAACTACTTAAAACCCCAAATCTTGGTAAGAAATCATTAACGGAAATCAAGGACGTGTTAGCGTCTAAAGATTTGGAGCTTGGTATGCGCCTAGATAACTGGCCACCAGCTGATTTACGTGTTGATGATCGCTTTTCTTATCGTAGCCGTTAAACTTTAAGGATTTTTGACTATGCGCCATCGTAAGAGTGGAGTCAAGCTGGGTCGTACCGGCAGTCATCGTAAGGCAATGTTTCAGAACATGACCAACTCATTATTTGAGCATGAACTGATCAAAACAACTTTACCAAAAGCAAAAGAGTTACGTCGCGTTGCCGAGCCATTAATCACTATGGCTAAAGAAGACAGCGTTGCTAATCGTCGTTTAGCGTTTAGCCGTATGCGTAGCAAAGCTATGGTAGGCAAATTATTTGGCACGTTAGGTCCTCGTTACCAAGCGCGTCCAGGTGGTTATTTGCGTATCGTAAAATGCGGTCACCGTGATGGTGATAATGCGCCAATGGCTTATGTAGAATTGGTTGATCGCGACTAATTTTATACGCTACTCGTAAGATAAAAAAAGCTCCAATTAATTGGAGCTTTTTTTTATGTCTTAAATTTGGTTAATCACATTATTCATTTATTAGAGCAGTAATGAATCGACGTTGGCAGCGCCTTGTCTGATAACTTCAGGTTTGCCGCTAGTCATATCAACGATAGTGGTAAGTTTGGTCGTTTTGATACCAGCATTAATGAGACCATCTATTTGGTTGCCCAGTAAGTCCTCAATCTCGAATGGATCATCAAGTATGTCATCACGATTCGGTAATATTAATGAGCTGGTTAAAATAGGCTCATCCATGGCTTCTAAAAGCGCTTGAGCGATAGGGTTGCTCGGTACGCGGATACCAATGGTTTTTTTCTTCGCGTGTGCTAACTTCTTCGGCACATCTTTGGTGGCATTTAAAATGAATGTGATAGGGGCAGGGGTGTGTGCCTTGAGCTGTTTGAATTGTACATTGTCTACAGCAGCGTAATTGGCAATCTCACTTAGGTCACGACATAGCAAGGTAAATTGATGCTTTTCATCAAGCGCGCGTATTTGCTTGAGCTTTTCTAGCGCATCTTTGGCACCTAGACGACACCCAAAAGCATAGCTGGTATCGGTTGGATAGATAATCAACTGATCCTTACGCAATAAGTCAGCGGCTTGCTCAATAAGACGTGGCTGCGGATTTTCTGGATGGATATAGAGTACTTGCATAACAATTCCTTATTTTATAATTATGAGTTATAGGCTTTTAGAATGGTCGATCAATTATTTTTATTAAAATATCTTTAGTAATAAATTAAAATTTTATCAACTTAACATACTGTTGAGACTGAAATAGAAACTCTTTATCTAACAGTATAGCCTAAAGCCCATATAAGTTTATTGGCAAGGCGTTACGATGGGTAGGAAATCGTTAACGGATTAGAATTATGCCCGTAAGGGAAGGTATAGAAATTTATAGTGGCTAGGTACTGGTTGATTTATCGTTACAAACTTGCAGTAATATGCACAGTAAAGTTTTAGCATCCCGCGGTAGTGTATGAGGGTCAGTAATATAAGCTTCAACTTGTAGATAAACGTCCCGAGCAAAAGTGCTACCGCTGGTATCGAAGTCGGCAAACAAATTATCTTGAGAGACTTGAAAGCGGCGGCCACAGACAAGAGTGAATAAGCATTCAAGGGCTTGTGGTTTAATCTCTACACGCTCAAACGCTTGCTGCTGAGCGGCCGTACGTCCATCAGGTGCATACCAGTAGCCAAAGTCGCTTAAGCCTCTACGTTCTTTACCAGCGACACACCAATGGCTCATTTCATGCAGCGCACTGGCAAAAAATCCATGCGCGAATTCAATTCGTGCTGGCTGCTGGTCTTGAGCAGGGAAGTATTCTGGTTCACCATCACCGCGAGCTAATATCACTTGCTGTTCGGCAAATAAGGTATTAAATAGATCAATAAGCCAGCTAGTCGCTGCTTGTTCGCTATCTTCTGTAGAATCAACTCTCTTAGAGATATTTTGCCATTGCACTGCCAACTCTTTTAGGTTTTCGTTTGTCTTATCATTGGGTATGCTAGGTTTTGACGTACTACAACAGGATTTTAACGCTTCATCTTCTAAATTCATCAGACACTGGAGCAGAAGATCTTTGTCAATAGACGACCATAATTCAGAAAAATTAGGATTAGTAGCAGGCGATATCATAAATAAAAGGGTGACCAAATAAGACAAAAGAGAGTACTAGGGCTCTATAGATGTAAGCGAGTAATAGGCAATATAAAGATAGACGTAAACTGAGAACTAAAGCGTGCCTTCAATTCACTCGATAGTCATTTAAATGGGTTAAAAATGGCTAAATCTTGCCAAACATCGTCAAATAGCTGGTTAATGTCCTGATATTATCTGTGCTATTTTTCTTGTTTAACGGCAATTTATCTCATTTTTACCACCATTTCTGAAATGAAGACATGCCCTAGCACTAAAATTAGTACCAAAAATCTTAACATACTAGCGCTAGCGCTATTCGGTGCTTTCCGTTAGTATGGCAGGCAATATTATACACCGTTTTTGATGAATGAGGCCGCGTATGTCAAGCACCCTAGATAGTAAACCGTCAGTGGTTAACGCTGACAATATACAAACGCCGATATCGACCAGCATGCCCGAACACATCTTCCTCAATAAATGGGAAGACACTGGCTTTGAATGGGAAGGGGAGATAGCCCCTGCTACTTTTGAGCGTCTTTCCGCAATATTGACGACCGAGCATGAACAGGCAAACATTCAGCTTAGTATCAATCTATATCGTCGTAGCAATGTCTTACACTTAGCATTTCAATTGGCAGGTGATGTATGGCTGACTTGTCAGCGCTGCTTGCAGCCGGTAGATATTAATTTGACCGATGATTATGATATCGCTCTACTCGATGATGAGAGCCAAGTGCGTCTAATCAACGAAGAGCAAGATTATCTATTGCTTGATGAAGTGGTCACTGAGCAATCGCCTGAGCGTTTATTGCCTTTAAAGAAACTGATTGAAGATGAGATATTGCTTAAAACACCCATGGCGCCGAAGCATGATGACTGTGAAATGACTGTTGAGCAGTTTGGTGAAATACCAGAAGAGGAAGAAAATGAGAATCCTTTTGCTGCTTTAGCGTCGTTAAAAGGCAAACTATAAGTGTAAAGTTCTGCATTTAGCGGATTTAGGACACCTTTTATCGGCTTTGTGCAGAAGAGTGGCAAGCAGGGCTTTATTAATCGATGAAACATGCGTATAATGTCCCGTTTATTGCATTCTAGCAACACGTTACTTGCAGATAAAAACTGACTAGGCAAATTGACTATAGATTTTAGACGTAGTTAGCATTTTAATGCACGTGGCAATCTATTTAACTAATGATGCGTAAGACTTAGGTTGTTGTGATTATATAGCCTCTGTCAGTATCGACTAAAGCTGAATTTTAAGCTTATCCCTTTTAAGTATAGGAGCTATATCATGGCTGTTCAAAAAAGTCGTAAAAGCCGTTCTCGTCGTGACATGCGCCGTTCACACCATCGTATGGAAGTGGCTGAGCTGAGCGTAGATGCTACCACCGGTGAAAAACATCGTCGTCATCACATGACTAAAGATGGTTTTTACCGTGGCCGTCAGCTGTTCAAGGTCAGTCAAGACGCTTAATTGATTGACTATTTAATCAGTGATGCAACGATACGATAGTGCTGATGGCACTCTACGATTTTTTGCACTGCTATTATTAGGCAATACATTTTGAGCTAACGAAAGCCAAGTTATTCCGCTACCCTTTATTAGGTGTTGGGATAACTTGGCTTTTTGCTATTAAATTTTTATCCTGTCGTTTTTATAAATTGGTATGCCTAAAAACTATCGAAAGTTAAACGCCAAAAGATATCTTACTTCAACGCCTCATTTTTCCATCAGCTATGATAATAGTAGTGGTCAGTGTATAGTTTACTTATATTGAGCTGTCTGAGTGCTCCAATCAAAAATATAACTCTAGACTGCCTCTAATTCTACAATACTCCCCATTTTCTTTAGGGATGTTTCCAATTACATAAGGAATATTGGTTATGGCCTCTGTACCCGATATGATAAAAAAACAGCCAGCCCGCATTGCGATACTTTTCCCCGGACAAGGCTCACAAGCCCTCGGGATGACCAGCGAGCTTGCTGAAATTTATCCAGAGATTCGTGATACTTTCGCTGAAGCTAGTGCTGCGCTTGGTGAAGACTTATGGGCAATTTGTCAGGATGAAGAAAAGCTCAACCAAACGCAATATACTCAGCCAGCCTTATTGACAGCTAGTATTGCTATTTGGCGCATTCTACAACCAAAATTCAAAAAAGCGCCTTGCTACCTGGCGGGTCATTCTTTAGGTGAGTACAGCGCCCTTTGTGCCGCTGGAGTGATATCGCTTGCTGATGCGGTGAAATTGGTACATACGCGTGGTCAACTAATGCAAGAGGCCGTAGTAGGTATCGATACAGCGATGGCAGCAGTGTTGGGACTAGAAGATCATCGCGTGGAAAACTTGTGTGAGCAGGCAACCGAGCATGTTGATGGGGCGGTTGTTGGCGCGGCAAATTTCAATAGCCCAGGACAGGTTGTGGTTTCAGGAAATGCGGCAGGCGTTACAGCTGTTATTGATAAAGTACAAAATACTGGCAAAAAAGCCATTCCGCTAAAAGTAAGCGTGCCATCGCATTGTGCATTGATGGAACCAGCGAGTAGTGCCTTAGCGGAAGCTTTAGCTGCCATTAAGTTTGATCAAGCGACGATTCCGGTCATTCAAAACCGTCATGCGCGCGTTGAAAGCAGTGCCGTGGGTATCAAGCAGGCATTAACCGAGCAGCTAAGTGAGCCAGTACTGTGGTCGAAAACCATGCAAGAGCTGGCTGATAAACAAATTAATATTTTAATCGAGTGTGGCAGCGGTAATGTACTGAGTAATTTGGCCAAGCGTCAAGCGCAACCGATTACCAGCTATCCTACTGACAAACCCGCCCGTCTTGATAAATTAATGGAGGTATTATCATGAGCCGTACGATCACTCTAGTGACTGGCGCCAGTCGTGGTATTGGCAAGGCCGTCGCCAAACGTTTTGCAAAAGAAGGACATTTTGTTATTGGCACAGCGACCACTGAAAAAGGCGCTGAACTCATTGACGGTTATCTACATGATAGTGGTGGTATTGGCCGTGTGTTAGATGTGCGTGATACCGCACAGGTTGATAAGCTATTTGAAGAGATCGAAAGCGTCTATGGTGCAGTGCAAGTATTGGTCAATAATGCTGGTATTACCCAAGATGGTTTGTTAATGCGTATGAAAGATGAAGATTGGGAAAATGTGATTGATACCAATTTGACATCAGTTTATCGCATGAGTAAACGTGCGGTACGCGGTATGATGAAAGCGCGCCGTGGTCGTATTATTAATATCACCTCTGTGGTCGCACAGATGGGTAATGCGGGTCAATCTAACTATGCTGCTACTAAAGCGGGCGTCGAAGGTTTTAGCCGTACGCTGGCACGTGAGATTGGCTCACGCCAAGTCACGATCAACTGTGTGGCGCCCGGTTTGATTGAGACCGATATGACTGATGAGTTGGATGAGCGCCTACTAAACTCGATGTTAGACGCAGTGCCAATTAGCCGTCTCGGTCAGCCAGAAGACATCGCAGCTGCTGTACATTTCTTAGCCAGTGACGAAGCCAGCTATATTACTGGTGCGGTTATTCCTGTCAACGGCGGCATGTATATGTAGTTTGATAAACTGCGTTACATACTTATAATAAAAAACTGTGTGAACGAGTGTAAACTATAATAAAGGGTGTTATAATGACGAATACTTTTACGTCAAAGCCCTGTATGATAGCAGGGCTTTACTAGACATTAGACAGAACGTATAACGTGTCATAGAGTACTCAGACGGCAATGCTGATCTGGCAAATTCCATTTTATATACTAGGCGCTAGCGTTTAATTATCACGCTAGCGCAGTTTATTAAAAATAATAGATGATAAAGGAGTAATCTATATGAGTAATGATACCGAGCTAAGAGTAAAAGCGGCAGTAGCTGAGCAACTGGGTATGAACGTTGAAGACATCAATAACGATGCTTCGTTTATGGAAGATTTAGGCGCTGATTCATTGGATCTCGTTGAGTTGGTTATGTCATTCGAAAGCGATTTTGGCATTACTATTCCTGATGAAGATTCAGCTGAATTGACGACGGTTCAAAAAGCAATCGACTACGTACAAGCTCAGCTATAATTCGCTATTCACTTAGCAAGTTTTACAATACCGTTTATCTTGATAGATAGGCGGTTTTTTTATGGCTGTCATTTAGTATAACAAAGCCAATATACCATTAACATAAGCTTGACTCATTTAACATTACTCAACATACTCTTACTATTCAAATGGAACATCTTTGCTATACTCAGAACGCTAGCAATAGCAAATGATGGTAATAATTAAAAAATTATCGTTAAAATAATAATGAATAGAAATACTTCAAGGAGCAATTATATGGGTATGTTTAGTTTTGCAAAAGACATCGGTGATAAGATTTTTAACCGTGATGATGACAAGCATGATGCTAAATCAGAAACCAAAGCAGATGCTAGTACACCAGTCGCCAGTGGCGAGCCTTCAGCGCAATCGGTTGCCAACATTTTGCTGCGTCGCATTCAGCAGCAGAATCTCAATATCAGTAACCTAAAAATTAAATATAATGGTTCGACGGATACTGCCGAAATCAGTGGTAATGCTAAAACTCAGGCTGACCGTGAAAAAGCCATTATCGCTATTGGTAACGTTCAGAACGTCGCTAAAGTGATTGATAATATCGATATCGAAGAGGATGCCCCTG
This sequence comes from Psychrobacter okhotskensis, assembly GCF_013248965.1. Lineage (GTDB taxonomy): Bacteria > Pseudomonadota > Gammaproteobacteria > Pseudomonadales > Moraxellaceae > Psychrobacter > Psychrobacter okhotskensis. The sequence continues at coordinate 48,025 of NZ_JABRVQ010000023.1, forward strand.
AATCTACGATGTATACCGTAAAATCTGGTGACAGCCTCTCTAAAATTGCTAAAGAAGTTTATGGTTCAGCGGGTGATTATACAAAAATCTTTGAAGCCAATAAGCCTATGCTTTCTGACCCAGACAAAATCTATCCTGGTCAAGTATTGCGTATTCCTAAGCCGTAATGATGCAGTTAAAGCTCCTAATCCATAATGCTTAAGTTTAATTAGCATTAGCATATTTAATAGACATAAAAATGCCTCTTATTAAAGAGGCATTTTTGTGTCTAGCATGAGCAAATTTAGCACATTTAGAGGTTTATCTATTGAATTAAGGACACGCTCTAGTATTCAATTTCTCAGTTTGTTCGCTAAGTGCCCAATCAATATGTTCATCCAGCATGTCGTTATGCAAGCCTAACTTCGATCGTAGGTGAGTGACGATTTCTATACTGGGGTTAGCATTGCCAAGTCCAATGGCGATATTGCGCAAAAAGTTCACATAGCCTGTACGCCTGAGGGGACTGCCTTCAGTTTTTTTCATAAACTCTGCTTCTTGCCATTGCCATAGCTCAAGCAAACTGCTGTTATCAAGCTGATGCCGTGGTGTGAAGTCTTCTACGGTTGTAAGGTTGGCGTAGCGATTCCACGGACAAATAAGCTGACAGTCATCACAGCCAAAGACACGGTTGCCAATTGCGCGTCGATATTTGGTATCAATCACCCCATCATGCTCAATCGTTAAATAAGAGATACAGGCAGAAGCATTGAGCTCATAGGGGGCGACAATCGCTTGGGTTGGACAGATGTCAATACAGGCGCTGCAACTGCCGCAGTGCTCTTTTACTGGCTCATCATCTGGCAGCTCAAGACTCATAAACAACTCACCCAGCACAAAGAACGAGCCCGCTTGTTTGTTTAGCAGTAGCGTATGCTTGCCCGTCCAGCCAAGCCCTGCTGCATCTGCAATAGGACGCTCAAAGATAGGGGCAGAGTCACTAAAAGGTCTAAAAATAAATTCCGAGTCAGCGCCAATATCCAGATGCTGCCATTCGGCAAGCATCGCTTCTATTTTTAAAGCCAATTGCTTTAAGCGGCTGCGCATCGTTTTATGATAATCGCGACCTCTGGCATAGCGCGCAATGATACCTTGGTTGGGATGATCGTTATCAGTGACTGCACGCGGAGTGGGTGTCTGAGTGAGATAATCCATACGCACGCTGATGATGGTTTTTGCCCCTTCTACCAGTTGTGCAGGATGCGCACGCAGGTGGTGATTGTTATGCATAAACTGCAATTGGCCTTCATAACCTTTATCCAGCCACCGTTGCAATTGTTCAATTTGTTGAGTAAATAAAGGATGATGTACGGATAAGAAGCCACAGTCGGCAAATCCTAAAGACTGTGCTTGGGCCTTAATCCATTGCTTTACCTCTGCGGTAGTGGCAAACGTTGGGCTATTATTCACATTAATTTTTTTTTCGGGCGCAGGGTTAGGCTGAGCTGATATCTGCTGAGTTGCAGAGATATGCAAGTTTGCTTTAGAAGGATTATTCATGTGTGATAGCAGGTGATAGAGTGAATACCGATATGATAAGCCAGTGAGCTAGGAGCGCAAGCATAAAAGCAAATAAACTCACATTTCATATTGATACATACGTCAAAGTGAGCTTTTGCTAAGCTGAGACAAGCGAGTAACCAGCAAGTTTTAATATGATAAAACACCAATAAAAATAATAGAGGACATTATGAAAGCTCAATCTAAAGTATTCTTAGCAGACACAACCAGACCGATAGCACTCTATAGTAGCGAGCAGGTCTACGCTATGGAGCAAGCGTGGTTCGCAGAAGGTTATAATAGCTTAGGACTAATGAAGCAAGCTGCTTGGCAAATGGCGCAGCATATCGAGCAGCTCTATGAGCAAAAATGTCTACAAGCTCGTGTCTCAGCTAATCATAAAGTTTATCGACGTAATAGTTGTCAGCAACGAGCGAGTATCTGGGTAGGAAAGGGCAACAATGGTGGCGATGGTTGGCTTATTGCCTACTACCTGCAACAGGCAGGCTGGCAAGTACACCTCCTCACAGTCGGCTATACTGCCGATGATCTGGAAACAGACAATCTAATGAATGCCTTCAACAAAGCAGACAAGCACGACGTTGTATCTGATGCTAAGCAAGCGCAACAAATAGCCCTATCTGCCAAGGTGCCTTACCAACGCTTTGAGGATAGTAGGGCCAGTCAAAGTGAGATAAGAGAAACGGACTGGCCAGCTGATATTTATATCGATGCATTGTTTGGTATTGGACTTGACCGTGCACCTGAAGGTGTTTATGAGCAGGCTATTAGCGCCTTTAACAAGATAACGCAACTAAATGATGCTTTAGCAATTGCCGTTGATATCCCGAGTGGCTTAGTGGCTTCTACTGGTCAAGTATTTGAGCGTATTGCTATACATGCTGACGTAACGTTGTGTTTGATTGCCCGTAAATTCGGCTTACATACCAAAGATGGTATGGACTATAGCGGAAAAGTGATTGATATACCGTTAATACCGACTCAGCTCAGCAACTCAGCCGCCACACTGGTAACTGTGGCTCATGCTTTAAATACTCGTCGACAGAACAGCTACAAAGGTAGCTATGGTCACGTCTTGGTCATTGGTGGTAATCGAATTAATGGCTCACAAGGTATGGGCGGCGCAGCCATTCTATCTGCTAGCAGTGTCATGGCGACCGGTGCGGGCAAAATTACTGTGGCTTGTCACGACGCCTTTCATGGCGCCCTATTAACATCATTACCAGATGCAATGACAATCGATTTGCATGATAAAGAAGGGGTGAGGAAATTAATTAAGGAAGCTAGCGTCGTTACCATTGGTATGGGACTGGGACGTGATGAAAAGGCACAAGCACTTTTCATTCATTATGTTCAGGCTGCCATAACAGAGAAGAAGCCACTGGTCATTGATGCTGACGGCCTTTATCATCTGGCATCGTTACAGATGGAGAGTCAGGAGCACGAACTCATCGCTCAGCTGCGACAACACAGTATAGATCATCAGGTTTGTTTGACACCGCATAGCGGTGAAGCGGCTAGATTGCTTGATAAGAAAGTTAGTATTGTAGAAGATGATCGATTGGCAGCTATAAAACAATGTGCTAACACTTATGGCGGTGATTGGGTGCTAAAGGGCGCAGGTTCATTGGTACTGGAGCAAAGCATATTAGAGCAGAAGGGTTCGCAAGCGCATGTTTATGTTTGCGGCTTGGGTAATGCAGGTATGGCAAGCGCTGGCATGGGCGATGTATTGTCTGGGGTGATTGCTGGGATGTTGGCACAACAAGATCTAGAAGACGAAGCGCGCTGCTTGCACCAAGCGGTTCTTCTGCATGCGCTAGCAGGAGACGCTTTGGTGAATGATACTGACCATTACCAGCATAATAGCTCACTACTGATTGGACAGCGCGGGCTACAAGCGCAAGATATGCCAGCAGCCGTTCGTCATGTCATGCAATTGATTACCAATAAAAATTAAGTAGGGTAGTGTGCCGTATTAAATAAAAACTAGGTCGTAGAGCCATTACAATACTGAGTGATGGCTTGTTGCACGCGCTCACGCTTAAGCTCGATTTCGCGACCATCTAAGTATTCACGTTTGCCATCACTATCCATCTCATAGATACGCCCGCCAACGTTTAGATTGGTTAGGTTATTACGCAGTGATTGGCAGCGCTGCGCATTAGCCTGCGCTTCTTGATCCTTAATACGTGCTTCTAGCTGGGCAACGCGCTGTTCTTCTGCACTTTGAGTAGGTGTATTTTGGTTAGCCTCTGTTTTACCCGCTAGCTGACCTGCGTTGTTCTGTCTACCATCGCTACGAAATTCGATCACTTCAATATTTCTACCATCTTGCGGCGAGTGCTGGCTGTACTTCACTTCGCCATGCGTACCAATCGATTTATACACTTGGATAGCATGACTGGCATTCATTGACAGCATTATCATACACGCAGTACTGATACTGATAAGCAGCTTGGCAGGGGTATGTATGGTAGACGTGTATGCCATAGTAGCAATCCTCTTAAGGGGTAAAAAATGAAGGTAGACATTTATTTAAGGGTAGTATTTACATTGATAAATAACAATATGAATACAGTAGCGTTTGATTTTAGCAAATAATGCTTATGAATGTACATTATTTAATAACTAATAGTTAGGGGTGGGTTTTAGAAGTTTTTCTTGACAATAGGACTCAAACCATTGAATATAATAGCAGTTGATTGGTCAGTGAGCGGCTTTTATGATATTGCCGTGGCACTTGAGAATGAGAACTACGGGTTACTTATCGGTAGCTTACGTCGTTTTATTTTCTTTGTGATAATGATATGGCAAAAATGATGATCATAGCGATTATTATTAATAACTGTATATGTTGTCTCCGGACTTATCTGTCTACAATGACTAAGATAAACTTATTATTTGAAATACGCTAAGTGTGGATTTTTGCGGTTGTATTGCTTGCATTAAATGCAAGACAATATTCGGTTATGATATTTTTTATTAGCTTATTATAAGATCGGATGATCTTATGACATAGTATTGGCTATTAGAATTATTTCATGACTTTAGCTATAGCAGCGCCTCTTTTATAAACACTATCGCTCATAAGTAATAAGCCTCTTTTATAGATGCACTCGCATCTTGTCATAGTATATCGATAAACTCCTGTCACAAAACTGACCCCAAATACATTGCTGTGTTTGAGTATTCTCTTGCGTTGTACAATGCAATTACTTAAATATAGTGGGCACACATTCTTGATATGGACAAGGATTGGCAATCATTTTTATAAGACTTAAAATAACGCCCAAACGTGGTTGTTTTCTTTTATAAAATAACGCAAATTCTCGCCGCAAAAAAAGGTGATGACAGTGACGCAAACCACGCAAAGTCCGAATATGACGGGACATACCCAAACAGGTAATGCCGCCAAAAATTTTGAAGAAAAGCAACAACGTCTTGCCGAAGGTAGCAAGCAGCCTGTGATGCTATCTGGTGCTGAGATGCTGGTGCAATCGCTGACGGATGAGGGTGTCAAATATATTTTTGGCTATCCAGGCGGCGCAGTGCTGCACATTTATGACGCGTTGTTTCAGCAAGACAACATCGAACATATTTTAGTGCGTCATGAGCAAGCAGCTGGCCATATGGCTGATGCTTATTCGCGAGTGACCGGCAACACAGGTGTCGTGCTGGCCACGTCAGGTCCTGGTGCTACCAATACAGTAACCGCTATTGCCACCGCCTTCATGGACTCAGTGCCGATGGTCGTGATTTCAGGTCAGGTGCCAAGCAGCCTAATCGGTGAAGATGCGTTCCAAGAAACCGATATGATCGGGGTCTCTCGTCCTATCGTGAAGCATAGCTTTCAAGTACGCCATGCTAGCGAAATCCCAATGATCGTCAAAAAAGCCTTTTTTATTGCGCAGTCTGGTCGTCCAGGTCCTGTCGTCATTGACGTACCAAAAGATATGACCGCGCCTAGCGAAAAATATGCCTACGAGTACCCAGATGAGGTGTTTATACGTTCGTACCAGCCTTCAGTGAAAGGGCATGGCGGCCAAATTAAAAAAGCGGTTGAGACCTTATTATCAGCGCAGCGTCCTGTTATCTATGCTGGCGGTGGCGTGATTTGGAGTAAAGCCCACAAAGAGCTGACCGAACTTGCACATCGTCTAAACTTGCCAGTGACCAATACGCTAATGGGTTTGGGAACATTCCCTGGCTCTGATCGTCAGTTCTTGGGCATGCTTGGTATGCATGGTACTTATGAAGCCAACATGAGCATGCATCATGCAGATGTTATTTTGGCAGTTGGTGCGCGTTTTGATGACCGTGTCACTAATAATGTCAAAAAATTCTGCCCGAATGCGACCATCATTCATATCGATATCGATCCAGCTTCTATCTCCAAGACTATTTTTGCCCATATTCCTATCGTTGGTGACGTAAAATCAGTACTTACAGATATGTTGGAAATTATCGGCGAAGATAAAGAGTTGGAGCAGCATGCCTTACTAGACTGGTGGGCACAGATTAATGAATGGCGTAAGCGTCATGGTCTGCGTTATGACACCAGCACTGACAATGGCATCAAGCCCCAAGCGGTCGTTCAAGCACTAGATAAAGTGACCAACAGCAACGCTATTATCACCAGTGACGTTGGTCAGCATCAGATGTTTGCCGCGCTTTACTACACCTATTTAGAGCCGGGTCAATGGCTCAATTCGGGTGGTTTAGGTACGATGGGTGTTGGCTTACCGTATGCGATGGCAGCCAAACTTGCCAATCCAGATCGCGATGTGGTTTGTATTACTGGCGAAGGCTCTATTCAGATGAATATCCAAGAGCTATCGACGTGCTTACAGTACAATCTACCGGTCAAAATATTGAACCTAAATAACGCGCAGTTGGGTATGGTGAAACAGTGGCAAGACATGCTGTATGAGGGTCGTCATGCGTCATCTTATATGAATTCATTACCAGACTTTGTCAAGCTAGCTGAAAGTTATGGTCATGTTGGTATCAAGATTACTGATCCTACCACCATGGAAGCACAGATTGCAGAAGCCATGGCAATGAAAGACAAGCTGGTATTTATTGACGTTTATGTCGATCGTAATGAGCATGTATATCCAATGCAAATCGCTGGACAGACGATGCGTGATATGTGGTTAACCAAAGGGGAGCGTACCTAATGCAACAACAACATCTGATTTCGGTATTGATGGAAAACGAAGCGGGTTCGTTGTCGCGGTTAGTCGGCTTGTTCTCACAACGTGGCTATAATATCGAAACCTTAAACGTCGCCCCAACAGAAGATCCGAGTATTTCGCGTCTGACGTTAACCACCATTACTTCCCCTGAAAGAATTGAGCAGATCACCAAGCAATTGCATAAATTGATTGAAGTGGTTAAAGTGCTTAATCTATCAGACACCGTTCACGTTGAGCGTGAGTTAATGCTAGTCAAAGTTCGCGCAACGGGTAGCGTACGTGAAGAGATCAAACGCAGCGCAGATATTTTCCGTGCACAAATTGTTGACGTCAATGCCAATCTCTATACGATTCAGATCGTTGGCGATACGGCTAAGCTGGATGGTTTTATCGATACTATCGGCCGAGAACGTGTCTTAGAAGTGGTACGTTCGGGTGTGATTGGTATTGCACGTGGAGAAAAAACACTGAGTATTTAATACGCTTAGTGGCTGAGCAACGGAATAGTTAATCAAAATCATTTTAGTTATAATCTATCTACCATTAACATAACGCTTATGTTAGTGACCATTTTACGATAATGGCTACTGCATAAGCGTTTACTATCCATGGCACGCCATGATTGAGGAAAAGGACTCTATTTATGAACGTTTATTATGATAAAGATTGCGATCTATCGATTATCCAAGGCAAAAAAGTTGCGATTATTGGTTACGGTTCACAAGGCCATGCACACGCACTTAACCTACAAGATTCAGACGTCGATGTGACTGTTGGTCTACGCGCGAACTCAAGCTCATGGAAAAAGGCGGAAAACGCTGGTCTAAAAGTTGCTGAAGTGGCTGATGCAGTTAAAGCTGCTGACGTGGTTATGATTTTGACCCCTGATGAGTTCCAAAAAGAGCTTTATAACAACGAGATTGAGCCTAACATCAAAGAAGGGGCTACGTTAGCTTTTGCTCATGGTTTCGCGATTCATTATAACCAAGTCGTTCCTCGCAGCGATCTTAACGTTATCATGGTTGCGCCTAAAGCACCTGGTCACACCGTTCGTAACGAATTCACCAAAGGCGGCGGTATTCCAGATTTGATCGCTATCTATCAAGATGCTTCAGGTCAAGCCAAGCAATTAGCTTTGTCTTACGCAGCTGGTGTTGGTGGTGGTCGTTCAGGTATCATCGAAACCACGTTCAAAGATGAAACTGAAACCGATCTATTTGGCGAGCAGGCCGTTCTTTGTGGTGGTGCTGTTGAGCTAGTAAAAATGGGTTTTGAAACGCTAACAGAAGCGGGCTATGCGCCAGAAATGGCTTACTTTGAGTGTTTGCACGAGCTTAAGCTTATCGTAGACCTCATGTATGAAGGCGGTATCGCTGACATGAACTACTCAATCAGTAACAACGCTGAATATGGCGAATATGTGACTGGTCCTGAAGTCATCAATGAGCAATCACGTGAAGCTATGCGTAATGCGCTAAAACGCATCCAATCTGGCGAATACGCAAAAATGTTCATCAGTGAAGGCGCAACCAACTATCCATCAATGACGGCTCGTCGTCGTAACAACGCTGAGCATCAAATCGAAGTGACTGGTGCTAAATTGCGCGGCATGATGCCTTGGATTGGCGGCAACAAAATCATCGATAAAGACAAAAACTAAGTCAATACTTATGATGGTAAGGCTTAATAAGTCTTAACAGACCCCGTGTTATCAAGTGATAGCACGGGGTTTTTATTGCTATCAGCAGTGCGTGATGGTTCGATATTACCTTTCACTCATTATAGCGGTTGAAAACCAGTAACCCACACCCAATGTAGGCAAGCGTCGGTTCAGTTACCTGACTATGTCGGTGACTATTTCTCTTCTTATTTTTTCCATAGATTACAGGTTGTATGTTGTGCAAATATCTTTTCCAGACTGGCTAACGCCGCAATTCGTGTATATTACTCTTAGTGCTGTCGTGGCTGTTTTGATTTGGATCGAAGGTGAGATGCTCAAAGGCACCGATGGCAAGCTGCCACAATCTAAGTTTTTTCAAATCAGCTCACTGCTAGACACTTCATGGTTTTTTATCTCTGTGGTAATGTTATATGTGATCGATCTAACGCCTTTGGCGGTTGCAGTGCCTGCCGCATACGGGATTTATACGGTGTTTGGTTGGGTTTACGGCACCAAATTGTTAAAGCGTAAAGGTATCCCAGATTCACCCAAAGATTTGGTCATACCAACTAAATATATCGCGTATAGCCAATCGTTTTCTTTGATATTTTTTGCCCTTTGCTTACTGGTGTTGACCTCACCATGGCTACCTATAGCACAGTAAATGTATGCAAAAAGTGATAGGATCTAATTTTTATTATTGAATATATATAACAAGAATATTGAAATTGAAAGTAATAAACAGGGTCTAGAAGAGATAACGAGCCATTAAAGTACGGTGCTAAATGGTGATTAAAGGCTTCTTATATTGTTTACAAAACTCTGTAATTTAATATGTTGCAGTCAAAAAAAACTGTTATAATCAAGCTGTACTCAATGGATTTGAGGCAAAAAACATAAGCTATCTTCTTGATATATTATGAGTTTGAGCCGCCGCATTCAGCAAAAGATCTAGAGTATATATCAATTAATCGGTGATGACACACGTCTCGCCAACAGTTAAAGAGTCAGGAAAATTTATGTCAGATAAAGTTGAAGGCACTGTAAAGTGGTTTAATGAAGCTAAAGGTTTTGGTTTTATCGCTCAAGACAATGGCGGACAAGACGTATTCGCTCACTACAGCGCTATCCAAGGTGGTGGTTTCAAAACCCTAGCTGAAGGCCAAAAAGTATCTTTCATCTTAGGTGATGGCAAAAAAGGCCCACAAGCTGAGCAAATCGAAGCCATCTAATTTTAACGGCTGTTGAGTATCACTGTTAACAGTATTCTCGGCAATGTTAATCTTAATAAGATGTACAGATTTCTTTGTTTGTTAAAAAAATAAAAATACTGTTTAGACTTTAAAAAAAAGCAACCTCTCATCAGGTTGCTTTTTTTATGCTTAAGTTATTGATTTCTATATTCATTTTTAAGTAAGGCGCTATATTGGTAGCCGTTTTGGTAGCCAGTAGCTTTATTTTTTGGCTATTGGTAGCCGTAGGGTGGTGTAATTGTTCAGGACTTCGCAAGCGGTGACCGCTGAGGTCTGCATATTTTTACGTCCGCAAAATTAAAAGTTTAGCTATTGCTCTTTGCTTTAACCTCTTTTAACTTTGTTAACACAGCCACTTAAGTTAATTGTAGCTATTAGGCTATGACCTGTAAGGGTTTAGCTATGCTTTGGGGTATTAACCTCTTTTTGAAACGCTTTTTATTTTGCGCGTGTGAATGGTGGCGGTGTCCTCTGTCGATACGCTCAACACTAAAAATAGCGCCCCCCTCGATACCTGTCCGAAAACTAGCACACTCTGTCAGGTTTGCGAGCGTCAACGGTTCGGACAATGATGCTTATCGGCTGCACCTCGTTATCATCAGTAACGCCCTTATCTAGCCCTAGCAGCTTTGCTTTTGACATGGTAGCAGCAACCATAGCAGACGCTTGCCCATTAACCTTAGCGGTCAATCTAGCATCGTCTAGCTCAGTCATCAGGTCATCAATACTCATTTTCATTCTTTACCCCATAATATCTTTATAGGTGATCGCTGCTTGCTCAGATGACAGCTCATTCATCAGCTCGCTAATGGTCTGCACGTCATCAGCATGAACGTCTTTGACGACTGGCTTATCGAGTCCTAGCAGCTTTGCTGTCGTAACAGTCGCTTGTATCATGGCGGTGGGCTTGCGTTCCTCTATTGCCATTTGCCTAGCCTGTTCTAACTGATCTAGTAAGTCATCTAGCGTTAATCTGCTCATTATCTCAATACTCATCTTCTAACCTTTTACTAATAGCGAGCGCTACCTCAGGCGTTAATGGTTCAGGCGATACACCCGTGATATTAAAAACGACTGACTCATCATTGTTTGCCGTTACGTCTTTAATCGGCTTATCCAGTCCTAGTAACTTCGCTTGTGCAATAGTAGCGACTACTAGCGCGTTTGGGTTGTGGTCATCTATCGCCATTTGCTTAGCGAGCTGTAAATCTTGCATTAAGTCGTTAAGGTCAGGTAATCGCATTTAATCCCTCAGTGAGTGCAATTTAGTTTATCTAGTGTTTGCTGCCAAACTTGAGCGCTAAGCTTGTCATGCTCGTTTACTAACCTATCAAACGTCTTTGAGTGCATGTAACGCGGTTTAGCTCCTACTCCATGAATAACGCCTTGTTGCCAACCTAAACGCACTCTAATCTCACTTATACGGCTAAACACTCTATCTATCGGTTGCTGCAACTGACTGCCATAAGGTGCATTTATGCAATGTCTGCAAACGTATAACCCAGCACAATATAAAACACTGACACGCTTGCTACACTGAGGGCATAGCCACCAGTAGCGATAACCGCCATAATGGCATGATGTTTTTGTTAGCTGAATAGAGTATTGATAAGGTTTGTTGCGGTGGGTATAGCTGACTTCGATATATTTAGCGTTACCTTGTTTAAGCTGCTCACGATAACGTGAGATAGGTAATTTTAAATAATCGTTTAAGCTGTGAGTGGTGGCAATGGCTGGCATGATGATCTCTAATTGTTATCTAAATCATTAAGCAATCTATAACCTTGATTATATCATGGATTAATTTATACACGCCTAAACCTTTAGTTATTGCTATAGGCTTCGATACTGCACTGCACTAACTAAATGACAAGCAATAAAAGAGCAGGCTATTTTTTGACAACCTCCCGCATAGTAGCACTGCCGAAACTCCCAAAAAGCCATAAAGAAAGCCAACATTAAAGTAAGAACTTGTAGGCATAGAAAATACCAGCTTTCCATAGATAATTTAATTTATGTTAATATGTAGCCAATTATTTGCGTTGACATTTTCAATAAGATTAAAGAAGGAAATATGAGAGATTCAATTTTATTTGTTGGTGACTCACTAACTGAAAACCATGAAGGCTCAACATACACATCGACATTAATAAAGCGATTAAGCCCACAATACGGAGGAATGAAACAATTCGATTACCTACCCTTAACTACTTCTCATACTAAGATGATGGGATATAACAATCAAATTTCAGTTAGCCGTACGCGTCCTGATACTATGATTCACATGTGGGGAACGTCTGATCATCGGTGGGATCAGTCACCATACAAATACTCACCTGACGGAAAAGGTTTTTTTGCTGACGCATCAGACCGGCAGCAGATTTATGTTAAAACAAAAGAATTGCTTAAAATTACTAAAGTCAGATTATTCTATCTCAAACAACCTAACGGATGCACATTCTCATTTGGCTATTCTGCACAAGTAGCAGGCCATCGTGTTCTCGTTAATACTGAGTCCTCAACTGAGGAACTTGCCATCATCGAAATTGATGCTGCAAACATAAGTGAAAAACTAGTCATAGCATTAGATGGTAAAGGCAAAAAATTTGCTGCTTATGGTATCCAATTTGTGGATGACTCAGAAGAAAAGGGCTTGACATATAACGTATTTGCTCGAGGAGGATCAACACTACAAGAACATAACCAACTTACTAGTATTGAAATGTATTACCGATGCATTATGCCCACAATAGCTATTCTTAATCTTGGCACTAATGATGCTTTACGAGAATCCAGTCAACTTCCTGCAATAGAGTTTAAGGAACAGTTACAGATATGGATTGATAGAATTCGTAACGTATGTCCGGATATAAAAATCTTTATTGTCGAGCCTAACAAGTCATCTATTTATGCTATCGCTGAAAAAGATGATAAAAGAGGATTATTGTTTCCTCAATACGCTGAAGTTAGAAAACAAATAGTTGATGAGAATATTTATATAGAATATATAGATTTACCTACATTGATAGGAGACTATGATTACTTTTTAAGTAAAGGTTGGATGCATGATGTACTCCATCCTAATAAGCAAGGTAAATTGCAAATTGCAAATGCTATATATCCTTATTTAGGAACTGATTGCGATAATATAGGCTACAATACTATTATACAAGAACCCGTTACTCCTATTTCTTTTTTGGATGTCAAAAGCGAAATAGATGGAAAGTGGACGCCATCGGCAAGATATGTCATTAAAAACCAGAATGTAAAAATATTTAGTGTAAGCAGACTAGCTACTACTTGAAAGTTTTTTATTACTTTAGTTTATAGATAATTTAAGATTCTTAATCACTATATAGGACATATATTAAAAGATAGTTATAAGCATTAAAACAAATATAGAAGAGGGCACTATTTTTCAATAACGCCCAGATATTGCACTGCCAAAACTGACATAACCTCGAAAAGTCATAAAAAAATGTGAAGTTTGTATAGGAAATACCAATTTCCCCTAGGATTTTATGTGTCTTTGACAATACATCATAAATGATTAAACTTAGGGTAACATATAGCCAATTATTTGCGTTGACATTTTCAATAAGATTAAAGAAGGAAATATGAGAGATTCAATTTTATTTGTTGGTGACTCACTAACAGAACACATGGAAAAACTAAGTTACACCACACCACTCATTAAGCGATTAGCACCTATGTATGGTGGTATGGGTGACTTTGGATATCTCTCTCTGAGTGCAACGCACACTAAGATGTTTGCGTCAGATCAACAAGTCGTAGTCACACGAACCTCACCTGAAACAGTTATCCATATGTGGGGTAATTCTGATCGCAAATGGGGTATATCACCTTATAAGTATTCTCCAGATGGGCAGGGGTTTTTAGTTCAAAAATCAAATGCTGAAACTATTTTTGTAAGCACAAAAAGACCACTTAAATGTACAAAAGTTAGGCTATTTTATCTAAAACAACCAGGTGGATGTAAGTTTGGCTTTGGATTTTCAAGTCAAAAGGCATCAGAGCGGATATTAATTCATACTGACTCTAAGGTGGAGCAATTATCAGTTATCGAGATTGATACTGAATATTTGTCAGAGAAACTGGTAATACAATTAGATAGGTCTGGCGGTAAGTTTGCCGCTTACGGTGTGCAGTTTGTAGATGAAAATCGTGAAAATGGTATAACCTATAACGTGCTTGCACGTAGTGGTGTGGCTTTATGTGAGCATAACGAACTTGTTAGCATTGAGACTTATTATAAGCATTTAGAACCAACCATTGCTGTTATAAATATCGGTACAAATGATGGGGTACGAGCTACAGGTAAGCAATCACCAGTTGAGTTTTTTGAAAACTTACAAATATGGATTGATAGATTGCGTAGTGTCTGCCCTAATTGTCGCATCTATATAGTTGAGCCTAACCACCCTGAGTACTATGAGAAATTAGATCATCCACTTGGTATTCTATTAAAGAAATACACTCTGGTGCGAAAAGCTATAGTAGAAGAGAATAAAAATATATTTTATATTGATATTCCTACTTATACGGGTAATTATTTGCGCTATAAAACATCTAATTGGATGTATGATGGAGTTCATCCTAACGCTGTGGGTAAGGTCGTTATCGCAAATGCCACCTTTGACTACATGATGAGTGTAGGTAGCTCACTAAGCTACGATACTGTTAATTCAAATAGCGAGTAATTAAATAGTCAAGTATGCGCAAAAGTGGGAGTTTCCCAAACTTTGTGTAACTGCTTATAATCCACTAACCGGAGAATAAGCAATGACTACTCAATCTGACATTAAAAAACTGGCCGAGCAAATGGCTGGTAGCATGA
>NZ_JABRVQ010000024.1 GCF_013248965.1 Psychrobacter okhotskensis
AGTCGATTGAAGACAGTTTAAATAATCGACCTAGAAAGGTGCTAGGGTTTAGAACGCCTCTTGAGGTAAAATCTAGCTTCGGGTGCGTTGCACTTCAATGTTGAATCCAAGCATTTAAAAAATCATAGTTTCCAGGATTAGCATTTAAAAACCCTGAGAAAACAAAAATAATGTGATTATAATCATATTTACTCGGTTTGTGTTTATACTTCACTTTTACGCCATTTGTGGCTATATAGACTTGTTCTTTCATTAAAAATTCTCAACTAATACTGGTTGTGTAAGTCACGATGCTCAAATAAGAAAATATTTTTAGAGTTTATGAAAGTTTTAAGTATTTACTAACTGCGTATAAAACTGCCAATCATCAGTAGTGCAAGTATCTTTGTAATTTTCAAGTAATAGCTTCTGTGAATCACGTGCCAATACAAAATTGTCATTTAAGATAGAGAGCTTTACTTTTAGACGTAGTAGCTCATCAGTAATTTGCGAAGACTCTACTTGCTTCAAAACTTCTAGTGCAGCTTCTAAACGCTTTTCTTGCCATAGGACATTGGCTAGTTTTACAGGCTGATCTTGATAGCCAGTCTGAATGACTTGCTCTTTAATTGGCGTAATTTGCTCTAATTGCGCTTGAGTAATATCTGAATGCTGTAAAGCATTCTCAATACGTTCCAGTGCAAGATCGCAAGCCTCATGAGTTATGGCTTGCTGTGCATACTCCATAATCGTATCAACAGAAACTTCTGATATATCAGGACGATCGAGATCCAAAATAGCTTCATGCACACGTTGACAATTATTGGTATCTCGAAAAGCAAAAGTTTCTTGTATTCTTGTCTCATAAGGCGCTAATGGCTCACCTTCGTTCTGTAGTACATCTTCAAGCGTAGCAATTAATGACTCTTGATCGATCACGACTGGACCAAATCCATCTACTTCATAATCAAAATAACCCTGCTGATAGGTATGGCCACCAGAGAATACCTCATCTTTGTCAAACTGATAGTAAAAAGTCGTCTTTCCTAACAGCCCCATCTCGAACGCTACTGAAGAATAATCAGTAATCATGAGCTTTGATTGTTGAAAAAGCTGCTGCATACTAGTTGTGGCTTTATTCGCTTGCCAGACTTGAATATAGCTGGGTATCGCTAGCATTTCAATATAAGGAGCAATATTAATATGAGGCGCAAAAACAACCTCATAGCCATACTCCTTCACTAATTTTTTGAACGGCTCACTATGTAATAGCTCATACCAATGTTGCGCGTAACTGGTCTGCATGAAATCATCATTAATAGTTCTATCTTTACCACCAGCTACAATATTACCTACTACTGAATCACGCCAAGTCGGCATTACTAGAAGTTGCTTACTCTCAGATTGATTATTTTTCAGTAAAGCATCGTGACGAGGTAATCCTGTCAGTGCAACCTCTTTCTTAGTAAAATTATAGTAGCTATTCTCATCAATCAAGGAGTGATACTCGGGCCTAGTCGTTGTAATAATACAGCTTAGATTCTTTTTAGTATTGAACCAACTTGATAAATCATCCTTGATGACACCATGCTGCAAAAAGACGAATTTTTTACTGTAGTCGTACTGATCACCAAAGTAGTTATTTATGGGTTTATCCAGATGACTACTAATAATCTTAGACGCTTTACGTAGCTGACGCTCGAACTCTTCTGTAGCAAACTCAACTAAGTTAAAGCCTTCATTTTGTAGCCTCATCCAATCCGTAGAGCTTCTGCTCAAAGCAAAATAACAGCGCTGCTCAGGATAATTATCCATAAGGTAACGATATAAATGTTCTGCGTTATCGTCTGCTTGAGTTACTCGGTCCATCAATAGCCAACTACCATCAGTCTGATAGTGTAACGAAGGCTCAAAAGCTTTAAGGATATGCTTTATGGAAACACCACTCTTGTACTGCTTATTTTTTAGAGTTATGCGAGCGTCTTCATTATCTAGTGCAACCGTAAATAAACTTTCTTCGTTGTCGAAAGCAATCCAACATCTCCTCTCTTGAGCAAAAAGTTGGTTGATAAAGGTATGTTTGACTATTTTCTCATACTGAGGAGTAACATCCGCATCGTTTAATCGAAACGAGCATGAAACATCAAAGTAAGTAAAATAAGAGAGCAATATTTGCTTTTTTTCTCTATCAATATTATTTATATAGATTATCTGAAAAGAAGGCTTTTCTTGCTTAAAGCTACCCAACATCCCTACTTTATGTACAAACCAGAGACCAGCAAGATTAAACTCCATGATGGTTTGACTACTTATCATTGAAAATACAGTATCTAGGAGTTGTAAAAACTTAGTCTCTTCCTTTTTACTCAATATGCTATGGTTATGATTTTTATTGATCAATCGCCCAAAATACCAAGAAATATGATAGATAGCCATCCATTGAATATTTTTGGGTACAAAGTTGAATTCTGATTGATAACTTTTAAGCATAGGGATCAAGCCAAACTCAAAAACATCATCGAAAAGCTCTACATTTTTCCAAGAGTTATCTAATGTTGAGCTGCCATCTTCGCGTTTCCGATAATAGTATTTAGCATTTCCTATAAATATTATTTCTTTATCATAGTTATACAAAAAGTAATCCGCTATAAATTTAGCGTCTTCAAAATTAGGTTTGATTTTGTCATTGAAACGACAGTAACCATTTCTTATACTTTCATTGACCTTGAAAACAGTCGAAGAAGCGCTCATTTGAATATTTCTATCCAGATTAGATATCAAATGTTTTTTATTTTTACTGTTGAATTTATACTTTAACGGGTGAGTGTTTTTTATTACTCTACCACTCTCTAAATATAACTCTAAACTACAGCCAACAGCATAGACGTCTTTATTGTTGATTAGATTGTCATCAATAACCTTAAAATACTGACTATTTACAAAGTCATCAGGATCTATAAAGGTTACCCAATCCGTATCAACGTATTGTAGACCTATATTGCGGGCAGAAGCTTGGCCTCCATTTTCTTTATACATATACTTAATGTTATTTGGAAATTTATCTTGCCATTTTTTTATAATGTCGGCTGAACTATCGGTAGAGCCATCATCTATTAAAACAAGGTAAATATGCCTCTTGAAGCTTAGACTTTGATTAACCAAGCTCTTAAAATAATCATCTAAATATTTTTCAACATTATAAACCGCTGATACTACTGTAAAGTTATTATCACCTCTATGTTTGATAGGTGTCTTACTTACTACCTGTGCGCTGCGCTTATTATATGAACCCTGCAAAAAACCTTTTGGATCTTTCAGAAGCTTATTCACTCTACGAATTAAAACTTCTTTACTTTCCTCGTTCATAGGTAAAGCATTCAAAATACTACTTTGGACTTTCATATCTTTTTCTCACTACGATAAAATATTCATACTAAAAAATTATGGAAAATTTATGGACTGGAAATGTATTAGTAAATGCTAATTTTATTAGATACAGAATCTGATACAAAATTATATCCTTTACTGTTGCTTGATATATTCACACCTGACTTAATAATTTGAGTTTTGGTAAAATCTTTTACTCTTATTTCAATCTCTAATATATATTCACCTTTTTCAATATCAGATATATTAATACCCTTATAGCCATACGTAGTAAACCAACATTTATCGTAAGAAACATTATAACTATCTGAGTATTTATCTGAAAGCTCAGGTTTATTATCTTTAGCTAGGGATCTTCTGTATACACTTTTACCTTTTATTAATAACGTGTATTCTATATCACTATAATCCACTATATATTCACCTATAGGTATGCAAACTCCATCTATAAATAGAATATTTCCATATATGGAAAAGGAATTTAAATTAATAAATACATTATCTTCTATAAGGTTTTTATTAAAAAAACTCATACCTGTTTTTCTCAAGAATTTTATTTTGCTTATTAATTCATAGATATCCAATATTTTCTCAAGCGCTCTGTTTTTATCTATAATATCTATTATTTCAATTCTATTGCCGTGAAAATCATTATAATTCAAATATTTCGATAATATATTCTTTATTTCTTCTGAGTTATTAGTATCTCTCAATACTAAAAAGACACCAATGCCATCTTCGTTTTCAATAATATCAAATGCAAAATCTATACTATTCACTTTAAAATCTAAAACTAGCATTCCTTTAAAGTACTTACTTTTATAAACTATTTCCTTTCTAGATAGTTCATCAATGAGAAATGCTTCTAATAGAGGTAGAGCGTTGTGATTAAATTTCCTATTATTTTTCATAGCAAACTCTAAAATATCTACTATAGGAATTTTACATTCTACAAAGATGTCTATATCTCTAATATTTTTATATTGATGAGGCGTCCAAGAATTATGTAATGATATAACTCCACATTTTACTAAAGAAAGAACCTCGGGCCTTAACGATAGGTACTCATTAAAATAAAAGTTCTTATAATCTTCCATAACCGTATCATAGTTGGCTCCCATTAATACTGTAGACTCTAATATGTTGCCACTGATTGAACGTTCAATAATATAATATTTATCATTATATAAGTTACTTTTTAGTAAAGGGTTAACAATAGCATTACCAAAATAATCCCAACGATAACTATCATCAATATTTTCTAATTTTCTTTGAGCCTCAATTCTCCAGAGCTTAAAGATAGGATTCTCTGGTTTATAACTGTAGAGCACTGCCAAGTGAATTGAGTTAGACTTTGGTACTCCAAAGGCAATGAGTTTTTCCTTAGATATTAGGTTAAATATCTCAAAGAGATCGTCAATTACAATACAGTCAATATCCAAGAACAACCCACCAAACTTTTCCAATATAGCAGCCGAAATAATATCTGACTGCATAGCTAGAGGTATTTTTTTTAGCTTAGTTAGATTATAGGTATTACCTATGTATGACTGAATGTTCTGATAATTTATAATGTGGATTTCACAGTTAGGTATATTTTTATACCAAGTCTTTTTACAAAGCTCTAAATATGCAGGTATTTCATCTTTAGACTCCCAAAATGCAAATACGTTATTTTTATTTGTGTCAACGATCTCATTTTTTACATTATCGCTAGTCGAAATAATTTCTTTTATGATAGCCATATAATACCTATTTTAATATTTGGGTTTAGAAACAATTATTTTAATTAGCCAGAAGTAAAAATTCTTATTGAAGACTTGGATTATCCCATTCTCAATATTTTTACATTTAAGAGTCTAAACAGTAACAAACACTCTACACATGTTGTCTTACACATAATTAAACATAAAAAACACCCCATTGTAGGGGTGCCTTCTTAATCTTTCAATGTGGTTTTAGTAGTTACCTTACAGAATTAATTCTGAATTACCAACCAGTAACTTCTTTTAGCTTTTCGCCAAGTTTAGATGGGTCACGCGTATATGCGATACCAGCATCTTCAAAAGCTTTGAATTTCTCTTCAGCAGTACCTTGACCACCAGAGATAATAGCGCCAGCATGACCCATACGCTTGCCTTCAGGAGCAGTAACACCAGCGATATAACCAACCACTGGTTTAGTGACATGATCTTTGATATAAGCAGCTGCTTCTTCTTCAGCAGTACCACCGATCTCTCCGATCAGGATAATCGCTTCAGTTTGTGGATCATCTTGGAACAGTTTCAACGCATCAATCTGGTTCATACCAGGGATAGGATCGCCACCGATACCGATACAAGTTGATTGACCAAAACCAAGCTTAGTGGTCTGAGCGACCGCCTCATAAGTCAATGTACCAGAGCGTGAGATGATGCCCACTTTACCTGGCAGATGGATATGGCCTGGCATGAT
The DNA here is from genome assembly GCF_013248965.1 of Psychrobacter okhotskensis. Lineage (GTDB taxonomy): Bacteria > Pseudomonadota > Gammaproteobacteria > Pseudomonadales > Moraxellaceae > Psychrobacter > Psychrobacter okhotskensis. Next base: position 5,821 of record NZ_JABRVQ010000024.1, read on the forward strand.
GCCGATTTTGCATTGACCTGGCGTGATAACACCTGGGCAGTTAGGACCAACCATACGGACGCCGTCTGCTTCTTCGATATAGCGCTTCGCTTTTAACATATCGATCGTTGGTACGCCTTCCGTGATCACGACGATCAGCTTCACGCCTGCATCTACCGCTTCAACGATTGAGTCTAGGACGAATGGCGCTGGTACATAGATAACTGAAGCATCGGCTTGAGTGGCTTCCATGGCTTCCGCCATCGTGTTAAATACTGGTAGGCCTAGATGCGTTTGACCGCCTTTACCTGGTGTTACACCGCCAACGACTTTTGTACCGTATTCGATCGCTTGTTCAGAATGGAACGTACCATTTTTACCAGTGAAGCCTTGTACCAATACTTTGGTATCTTTATCAATTAATACACTCATTATGTTTTCCTTATTCGGTTGTCTTGCAATAGCAGTTTGCCGTTTAGGTGTCGTTAAATGCTAACCACGTCTCGTTGACTAAAAACTACTATCACGCTTTGACTACTATGTTTAAGCACCTAAATTGATAGGTTTATGCTTGAACAGCATCGACAATTTTTTGTGCAGCATCGGCTAGGCCTTGGGCTGACGTTAGCTTCAGACCAGATTCTTCTAAGATCTGTAAGCCCAATTCAGCGTTGTTACCTTCTAGGCGTACAACGACCGGTACTTTTACGTCGACTTCTTTAACGGCAGCGATAATCGCTTCTGCAATCATGTCACAACGTACGATACCGCCAAAGATGTTGATTAGAACACCTTCAACACTGCTGTCTTCTAGAATGATTTTGAACGCTTCAACCACGCGATCTTTGGTTGCACCGCCGCCAACGTCCAAGAAGTTAGCAGGCTTGCCGCCATACAGTTTGATTATGTCCATGGTAGCCATTGCAAGACCAGCACCGTTGACCATACAACCGATGTTGCCTTCTAGAGCAACGTAGTTTAGGTCGAATTCAGCGGCTTTTAGCTCACGCTCGTTTTCTTGCGTTTTGTCTTGTAGCGCTGCGATTTTAGGTAGACGATATAATGCGTTTGAGTCGATACCGATTTTGCCATCAACACAGACGATTTCGCCATTTTCGCGAACGGCTAACGGGTTGACTTCAAGTAATGCAAAGTCGTTTTCGACAAAAGCATGATAAGCACCAGTCATAATTTTTACAAACTGGTTGATCTGCTTGCCTTCAAGACCTAGCTTGAATGCAACATCACGCGCTTGGTAAGGCATAAGACCTACTAATGGGTCTACGCTTACTTTAAAGATTTTTTCTGGCGTCTCGTTAGCGACTTCTTCGATATCAACACCACCTTCGGTTGATGCCATGAAGGTTACGCGACGCGTAGAACGATCTACAACGGCACCAAGATACAGTTCAGTCTGTACTGGGTACATATCTTCTGCAACCAATACGAAATTAACTGGTTGACCATCAGCGTCAGTTTGGAACGTGACTAGATTGGTACCGATAAGCTCTTCAGCCACTTGCTTAGCTTCTTCACGAGTCTTAACCAGCTTAACACCACCCGCTTTACCGCGACCACCAGCATGTACTTGCGCTTTGATAACCGCAATGTCCGTTGGTGTTTTATCAAAAGCAGCTGCAGCTTCTTCGCCGTTATACGCGATGATGCCTTCTTGAATGGGCAGTCCGTAGCTTTTTAATAGCTCTTTTGCTTGATACTCATGTAAATTCATTGATTGTATCCTTTATTTTTTACAATTAATAAAAAGTGAAAACAAGTACACAGCAGCGATTTTCTGCTGCGGCACTTGTGACCCAAATGCTGACACCGCAAATAATAAAACGGTGCCGCGCTCAGGCTATAGCTTGTTACTTAAACTTCTAAAAGCGCTGTAAACACTATTGAACGCTATCAAAATTACTTACGTTTTTTACGCTGAATCGCGTGAATAGCACGGCCATCTGCAGATAGAGCCGCTTCATGTACCGCTTCTGAAATCGTTGGATGGGCAAACGTCATCAACTGTAAATCTTCGATACTAGAGACGAATTCCATCGCAATCATACCCTGATGGACGATATCGCCGGCGCCAGCTGAGATAGCATGCATACCTAATAGACGGTCTGTTTTGGCATCAGCAACCACTTTAATAGAGCCTTGTGCTTCGCTTTGCGCAAGGGCACGACCATTAGCCGCTAGGTTGAATGAACCGGTCTTAACCTCATAACCCGCTTCAGTCGCTTCTTGCTCGGTCAAACCAACCCATGCGATTTCTGGATGGGTATAGATAACATTGATAATCGTGTCATAATTAACCTGAGCTTTTTCACCGTGAATACGCTCCACCGCCATCATGCCCTCTTCCATTGCTTTATGCGCAAGCATTGGACCACGGACTAAATCACCAATAGCATAAACGCCATCAAGATTGGTTTTGCACTGGTCATCGACATCGATCAAACCGCGTTCAGTCAAGGTCACACCGCTGTCATCACCAAGTAACTTCTCAGAATATGCACGGCGACCAACACAAACGATGAGCTTGTCAAAGCTCTCTTCAGATGACTCGCCTTTATTTTCGCTCGTGACAACAACTTGATCGCCCTTCACTTCAGCATTGGTGACTTTGGTATCAACACGGATATCAAGACCCTGCTTCTTCAGCATTTTGCCTGCTTCTTTTGCGATGTCTTTGTCAGCAGCTGCTAAGAAACTTGGAAGCGCTTCATAAACAACAACTTCGCTACCCAAACGACGCCATACAGAACCGAGCTCAAGACCGATAACGCCAGCACCGATAACACCTAGACGCTTAGGAACTGAGGTAAAATCAAGGGCACCAGTAGAGTCAACGATACGATCACCGTCAGTTTTGGCAACTGGGATATCAATAGGTACTGAACCAGCCGCTAGAATCACGTTTTTAGCGGTAATAGTGCTTTCTGCTTCGTCTTCTAAAGCGACAAACTTAACTTGCTTATCAGCACCTTTGCCATCAACCAATGTGCCCCAGCCTTGTAGCCAGTCAACGCCATTACCTTTTAATAACGCTGCCACACCGCCAGTCAATTGCTTAACGATACCTTCTTTGCGAGCAATCATTTGCTCGATATCGATAGCGACGTCGCCAGTGCTAATACCATGTTCTTCAAGATCATGCTTGGTCGCTTCATAACGATGCGAACTATCAAGTAGGGCTTTTGATGGGATACAACCAACGTTTAAGCAAGTACCGCCAAGAGCAGGCTCACCTTTATAAACACGTTTTTCGATACAAGCAACGCTCATACCAAGCTGCCCTGCACGAATCGCTGCTTCGTAACCACCAGGACCGCCGCCGATAACGACTAGATCATAATTATCTTTCATAGTACGTTCCTATTTTTAATGTCTTTCTAGTTTTATTTAGGATTTAAGTGATTGATTGTATTTTTGATAAACTGATGAAGACCTCACTCCATAACCAATACGTTATTTGAGTGAAACCCTTTATTTATTTATCGACAAATAATAATCACTTACACCAAAGTTAAAAAGCTTGTATCGGCGGTTGCCAATACAAGCTTAGAAGCTTACAGGTCTAATAGCAGCATGGTTGGGTCTTCGACCAAATCTTTTAAGGTAACTAAGAACTGTACCGCTTCTTTACCATCAATCATACGATGGTCATAAGATAACGCGAGATACATCATTGGTAGGATTTTAACCTCACCATTAACCGCCATCGGGCGATCATTGATAGCATGCATACCCAAGATAGCAGTTTGTGGTGGGTTCAAGATAGGCGTTGACATCAATGAGCCAAAGACACCACCGTTAGAGATGGTAAATGTACCACCAGTCATCTCGTCCAAACCAAGCTTACCTTCTTGTGCTTTACCGCCAAGCTCACGGATTTTGGCTTCGACATCTGCCATGCTCATGCGATCGGTATCACGTAGTACTGGAACCACTAGACCACGATCAGACGATACCGCAACACCGATATCATAGAAACCATGATAAACAATATCATCACCGTCTAGTGACGCGTTCACTGCTGGGTAGCGTTTAAGAGCCTCAGTCGCTGCTTTGACAAACAATGACATAAAGCCTAGGCGCACACCATGACGTTTTTCGAATTGGTCTTTATATTTGGTACGCATGTCCATCAATGGCTTCATGTTGACTTCGTTAAACGTCGTCAGCATTGCAGTCTCTTGCGTCGCTGATAATAGACGCTCAGCCACACGCTTACGTAGACGCGTCATCGGAACACGTTTTTCAGTACGCTCACCCGTCGATTCGGCGACTGGACGACCACTATCAGACTTGATAGAGATGTCTGCTTTAAGCGTTGGATTTGACATGTCAGTTTTGGTCACACGACCGCCGCGACCACTACCTTCGACGTTTTTAGGATCTACGCCGCTTTCTTTTGCCGCTTTACGCACTGCTGGGCTTTGATCTTTATGGTCAGCTTCGTCTTTTTTGTCAGTCGCTTGTACTGGCTCACCGCCGTCAGTACTTTGCTTGGCTTGTACTGGCGCAGCTGGCTGATCTGGATTGACAGCTGGAGCGTCATTTGAGCTAGAACCGGCATCTGCACTACCGCTTGCACCCGCTTCGAACTCTGCAATTAACTCATCAGATAACACAGTGTCGTCAACTTGCTTAACGATTTTAGTCACCACACCATCATCAGGCGCTACGACTTCGAGGACAACTTTATCGGTTTCAATTTCAGCCAATAGGTCATCACGATTAACTTGTTGACCTTCAGTGACATGCCATTCAACGATTGTGCCATCGGCAACCGATTCTGGAAAAACGGGGGCTTTAATATCAGCCATCGATATACTCCTTAGATTTGGATATTCATATTTATTATTAAGTCGTGATGGGCAGTCAATACCGTTTTCAATCGCGTTACTCATATGGTATTGCTAGGTACTGACTGTCATCGCCTAATTCATGTGTCTTTTATAAACTGTTACTGATATAAGCTATTACTTTGACAACTCATCGACACTGATGCCAAGACCACCGGCAATCAATGCTTGTTGCTGCTGAGCATGTAATTTGGGTGAGCCCGTCGCAGGTGCGGCACTAGGAGGACGTGCTACCGGCTCCATGACTTTTGCCTTGGTTGGATGCGGTACGACAATACGGAACATATGCGGTGCCAAATAATACCAAGCGCCTTGGTTCAACGGCTCTTCTTGCGTCCAAACGATCTCTTGTAGATTGCTATATTTTTCAATCTCAGCAATCAAACGCTCTTCTGGCAACGGATAAAGCTGCTCAATACGTACAATAGCCACATGCTCTAGACCCAATGCACGGCGCTGCTCTAACAAGTCATAATAAACCTTGCCGCCACATAGCACCATACGAGTTACTTTATCTGCATTGTGATCATCCATCTCTGAGATAACCGTCTCAAACTTACCAACGGCCAACTCTTCTAGATTTGACGTGGCAAGCTTATGACGTAGCAAGCTCTTCGGTGACATGACGATCAATGGTTTGCGAATTGGACGTATGGCTTGACGACGTAGCGCATGATAAATCTGTGCCGGCGTCGTTGGCGTAATCACTTGCATGTTGTCTTCGGCACATAACTGTAAGAAGCGCTCAAGACGGGCAGATGAATGCTCTGGGCCTTGACCTTCATAGCCATGCGGTAACAGCATGGTTAGACCACAAACACGCTGCCATTTGGTCTCGCCACTTGAGATGAACTGGTCAATCACCACTTGCGCACCGTTGACGAAGTCACCAAACTGCGCTTCCCAAACGATCAATGCGTTTGGTACAGTCGTGGCATAGCCATACTCAAAGGCCAATACTGCTTCTTCTGATAATAGTGAGTTATAAGTGGCAAAACGCGCTTGTTTTTCACTCATATGCGCAAGTGGCACATACATGCTACCGTCATTGACGTTATAAATTTCACTATGACGATGCGAGAAAGTACCACGGCCGACATCTTCGCCAGTAATGCGTACTAATACACCATCATTATCAACCAGTGAGGCATAAGCCAACGTTTCAGCAGCGCCCCAGTTCAGCGGCTCTTCGCCAGTCTGCATCGCTAGACGCTGATCGACCATCTTTTGAACTTGGCGCTGTAACTTGTAGCCTTCAGGCATTTCAGCCATACGGCGACCGTAGCCTTTAAGAGTTTCGATATCGACACTGGTGTCCCAGTCATCGACGAGGTCATGACCTAGATAGGGTTTCCAATCGACAAAAAGCGCTTCATCAGGATCACTGACCAAAGAATTCACCACATAATCGCCACGATCTAACGATTCGCGGTAAGAATCTTCGTAACTTTTCGCTTCTTCTTCACTAATAATACCCGCTTCAATTAACTGCTGGGCATAGAGAGTGCGGGTCGTTGGTAGCTGTTTGATGACTGCATACATCAATGGCTGAGTCGCTGACGGCTCGTCCGCTTCATTGTGGCCATTACGACGATAGCAGAACAGATCAATGATAATGTCTTTATCAAACTCATGACGGTAATCTAAGGCTAATTGAGCGGCAAATACGACAGACTCAGGGTCATCACCATTCACATGTAGAATGGGCGCATGTACCATTTTCGCCACATCAGTACAGTACTCTGTCGAACGCAAATCTTCTTGACGACTGGTCGTAAAGCCGACTTGGTTATTAATGACGATATGTACCGTACCACCAGTGGTATAAGCGCGAGTTTGTGACATCTGGAAGGTCTCTTGCACCACACCTTGACCTGCAAATGCTGCATCACCGTGGATAACGATTGGCAGTACTGAATTGCCATCTTTACCTTCATGGCGAGCTTGGTCGTTGCGACGCACTTGACGAGCACGGACTGAGCCTTGTAATACGGGTGCCACAATCTCAAGATGCGATGGGTTAAAGGCCAGTGCTAAATGCGCTTCGCCACCTGGCGTCATCACGTTAGATGAATAACCATTATGATACTTAACGTCGCCTGAGCCTTTTTCTGGCTGTACTTTGCCATCGAATTCGTCAAACAAATCAGCGGGGTTTTTACCTAAGATATTTACGAGTAAGTTCAGGCGTCCACGATGCGCCATACCAATAACCATCTCTTTGGTACCATAGCCACCAGCACGCTGTATAATTTCGTTAACGGCAGGAATAAAGCTTTCACCGCCTTCTAAACCAAAACGCTTAACACCTGTATACTTACGCGCTAGATATTTTTCTAGGCCTTCGGCTGCCGTCAAACGTTCAAGAATAGACAAACGCTTTTCTTTGTCAAACTCGATATGACCTAAGTTGGTCTCTAGATATTGTTCCATCCAGCGCTTTTCGGTACTGGTGGTGACGTGCATATATTCGACACCGATGTAGCGGCAATAAACACGCTCCATAATTTCGATAATTTCTCGTAACGGTGCTTCGTCCTTACCGATATTCAAATCGTTGGTAGGATAAATGGTGTCTAAATCAGCTTCTGAGAGATTGTGGTACTCAAGGGTCAAATCTTCGACTTCAGCGCGCGGATGTAGATCCAACGGATCTAATTTTGCACGGCGATGACCACGGCGACGATAAGCAGAAATCAGCTGCTGTACGCCCATTTGCTTAGGGTCAGCACAGTCAGCGGCATTGCTAGTCGTTGTGGTTGCGGGGGTAATCTTGTTGGCCGTCTGATTGCGAGAAAGCAATAAAAACTGATCTTTGATGGCGTTATGCTGAGCATCATTTGGCGACTGATACTGGGCAAAATACGCTTGCCAATCGGTACCAACACTAGTAGGGTCAGTTAAGTACTGCTCATAAAGTGCTTCGATATAATTGGCATTATCAGCAGCCAGTTCAGTATGTTCTACGTCTGCAGCTTCTTTAGTTATACTATTCATAATAATCGTCTATTTGATAGATAAATGAATGGAATCGTGCTTATTATTGTGTCGTTCATTGTACGTTCGGTATTTTGACTCTTAAAATTCACCATTAAGTAGTAAGACTTGCTATGGCTAATATTTAGTATATAAAAGCTCTATTCGTATTAAATGTTATTCGTGCTATAGAAAGAAGCCGTTATCACTATTGATAAAACATATATCAAGTAACGACAACGAGTGCTACTACAATACTTATCTCAGATAATAGTCATTCAATCAAATTATTTGTGAACGTCCGGTTTTCTTATCAGACTCGTTTCACAACATTAATTTATATATACTGCTATCAGCTATAACCAATTCATTAATGGTAATATCTTTGGTAAACATCCTATCGTTCAGCTAGCCTATAAACTGGCTATTTTCGCTGAAATGTTTTTGTATGAGAGATATTTACCGTCTTTTTTGACAAACATACATTGCTGTATAGCTTAGCATGCGTACCCCGCATGACATAGTTTGTTTGCTCAATAGTAGGTATTTACATAATGAATATCTATTATAGACCTCCCACTTCGTACATTTCTATTGGTAATTATATAGAGAGTTTGCTCATATAACTCATCTTCTTACATACCACCAACGTATTGTTAATACTGCCTTACTTTTGACCAGTTATTTCCTGCTTTTTTGATGAAAAACTCTACTATCTATAATATTTTTTGGTCTTACAACGGTAAGAAGCAACGTTTTTTCGCGCCTCGTATCGTCCTTTAAAATATATGATGGCTGTCTTCTTAAATAGCAAGTTAGATAGCAATCAGAAAAACCTCGCTTGCATTCGATCACGACACATTCTATCACTATGCAAATTTGTTCAATAAAAAACACCGCCTAATAATGAGACGGTGTTTCGTGATGATGTGTGCATACAACCATGCAACAATGAACCCGTTTAACCTGCTTGATCAATCAGCATGTTACGTAGATGACCGATTGCCTTGGTAGGGTTTAAGCCTTTTGGACAAACTGAAACACAGTTCATGATACCACGGCAGCGGAATAGGCTGAATGGATCGTCCAAACGTGCTAAACGTGCTTGCGTATCACCATCACGGCTATCAGCAACAAAGCGATAAGCGTGTAATAGTGCTGATGGGCCTAAGAACTTATCAGGATTCCACCAGAATGATGGGCAGCTGGTTGAGCAGCACGCACATAGGATACATTCATACAGACCGTTTAGCTTTTCACGTTGTTCAGGTGACTGTAAACGCTCCGTTGGCGGTGCAGGCTGATCATTAATTAAGTACGGGTGTACTTTTTCGTACTGCTCGTAGAATTGGTTCATATCGACAACCAAATCACGCACAACAGGCAAACCTGGTAACGGACGAATAGTAATTTTTTCGGGTAGCGTGTTCATGTTTAACAAACAGGCTAAACCGTTTTTACCATTAATATTCATGCCGTCAGAGCCACAAATGCCTTCACGGCAAGAGCGACGGAAGGTGATGGTTTCATCTTCCTTTTTTAGGCGTAATAACACGTCAAGCAACATACGATCTGAGTCTAGTAGCTCAATCGTATAAGTTTGCATGCGCGGCGCTGCGTCCAAGTCAGGATCGTAGCGATAGATTTCGATGGTGCGAGTACCTCGGCTCATAATGCTAAACTCCACACGTAGGTGATGGCGGGCATACAAAGGTTGCCGCATGTCAGCGCTAGAGGGTCTCTCTTTATTACAGCGCTGGCATGAGCATGTAGCTGGCGGTCACCTTTTTAATAAATTAATAAGGGATAGAACGTTTGCGCGGCTTTTATATAACAGATATAAAAGCCGCGCAGTCTAGACTTAATAGACGCGAACTTTTGGCTCGATATAGTCAACAGTCAGCGGTACTTTACGAACAGGCTTATAAACAATGCGATTGCCTTCAGAGTACCAAAGTGTATGCTTCATCCAGTCATGATCGTTACGACCGTTTGGTGCATAGTCATCATCTTCTGGGCGGTCATAATCTGACACACTGTGGGCACCGCGACTTTCGTGACGGTTAGCCGCTGAGATCATGGTTGCTTTAGCCACTTCGTAAAGGTTTGCGACTTCAAATGCTTCAATACGAGCGGTGTTGAACACTTGTGATTTATCAGATAAATGGATTTGGTCAATTTTGTCACCCAGCGCTAAGATTTTCTCAACACCTTCGTCCATCATGGCTTGGGTACGGAATACGCTAGCATGCTTTTGCATCACGGCACGAATCTCGTCTGCAACGTCTTGAGCATTATAGCCTTCAGTAGACTGTTGTAACTTGTCTAAACGCTTCACGGTAAAATCAAGAACGCGTGGATCAAGCGGCTTGTAGTTGTGATCGGCATGATGGAATTCATCAACGATATGCTTACCTGCTGCCCGACCGAATACCAACAAATCGAGCAGTGAATTGGTTCCTAAACGGTTGGCACCATGGACACTGACACAAGCACATTCGCCAATAGCATACAACCCTTTAACGACATTGCCTTTGGTATATAGGCCGTCTTCATCCGTCTCCGCGTCTAAATCTGGCGTGATAACTTGACCATGAATCGTCGTCGGAATACCGCCCATCATATAGTGAATGGTTGGAATAACAGGGATAGGCTCTTTGGTGATATCGACGTTCGCAAAGTTTTTACCAATCTCAAAGACTGATGGCAAACGCTTCATGATGGTTTCAACACCCAAATGCGTCATATCCATAACGATATAGTCTGCATTCGGACCACAACCACGGCCTTCTTTGATTTCTTGATCCATAGAGCGCGAAACCAAATCACGTGGTGCCAAGTCTTTTACGGTTGGCGCATAACGCTCCATAAAGGCTTCACCATCTTTATTACGCAAGATAGCACCTTCACCGCGGCAACCTTCCGTCAATAGAACGCCCGCACCAGCCACACCCGTTGGGTGGAACTGCCAGAATTCCATATCCTGAAGTGGCACGCCAGCACGAACTGCCATACCGATACCGTCACCAGTATTGATATAAGCGTTGGTAGAGGCTTCAAAGATACGACCAGCGCCGCCAGTTGCCAAAACAGTAATTGGTGACTGGAATACCGCAACCGTCCCTGTTTCTTGCTCAAGCGCGACCACACCGTTGATATTACCGGCTTCATCTTTGATTAAATCAAGGGCAATCCACTCAATAAAGAATTGAGTACCTTGCTCTAAGTTTTTTTGATAAAGGGTATGCAATAGTGCGTGACCCGTACGGTCAGCCGCAGCACAAGCACGTTGTACAGCTTTTTCACCATAGTTAGAAGTATGACCACCGAATGGGCGCTGATAAATCGTGCCATCCTCATTACGGTCAAACGGCATGCCCATGTGCTCAAGCTCATACACCACTTTTGGCGCTTCACGGCACATATATTCGATAGCGTCTTGGTCACCCAACCAATCTGACCCTTTAACGGTGTCATAAAAGTGAAAGTGCCAGTTGTCATTGCTCATGTTACCCAAACTTGCACCGATACCACCTTGAGCGGCAACCGTGTGCGAACGGGTCGGGAATACTTTGGTAATGACCGCCACATTCATGCCCGCTTCGGCCAAATGTAGTGACGCACGCATACCTGAGCCACCACCACCAACGATGACGGCATCGTAGTTTAGGGTCTTAATATTACTAATGGTATTATCTTGTCTAGTTGCCATTACGGTTTTCCTAATGCCTGTTAATGCTTGCGAAGTAAATACAAGGGTTACTTATTACGTCACGGTAGTTGGCTGATTGAACGTCTATTCTGTCTAATCAAGCAAACCACTTAAAATTGACGAGGTAAACCACCTCAAACCACTTACTAAAATGTGCATAGTCATCGTCGTGTCTGGCAAAGTTGACTTATATTCACCCTCATATAAGCGACTGTCTCAGCCAAAAACAATTGAAACTCGTGACTATTATATGGCTACTGAAAGACTGCTCTTAAAGACTTTAACCGTCTATAAAACTGACCAAGCAGTCCATCCTTATTTTTAAAGCCTAGCTTATTTTGTAGAATCTAGCTTCGTTTGTAAAACCTGAATTATTGATAGCGTTATTGATAAAACCTACCGATAAATAAGGCTTAGATATTGAGTCTTTAGACAGCAACGACAGCGAAGCCATTACCCCAAAAAATCATAATACCCCAAAATAAGAATACTAAAATGGCAATGATCATAAGTGTCTGCAACACCAGACGTAGACCTGCTGCGCTTGAGCCTAATTTGCCCGTGGTAATATAATCCGTAAAGACGGTCCACATTCCCACCCAAGCATGACCTGCTAGCGCAAGGATAGCCACCAAGCTAAATAAGCGCATCGGCAAGCTCATCATAAACTGTGACCATTCAACAAAGGTCACATCGCCATGCGTTAAGAAAAAGCCTAGAAGTACCACACTATAAACGGCTAAGACGACAGCACTAATGCGCTGAACAATCCAATCACGTGAGCCTGATCCGGTGAGACCAGTCGCGCTTTTGACTCCTGAATTATTTTTTATCATTAGAACATCACCCATACAAATGACGCGACAATTAGAATCGCTGCAATCACAAAACTGACCATAGAGGCAGTGCGGCCAGATTTTAGTTCTTCGTTCATGCCCATATCAGCGAATAAGTGCTTGATACCCATCACAAAGTGATAAGCAATCGCGGCCACGAATATCCATGCCAAAAAGCGCACGAGTACGTTGTCAAACACGGTCTCAAAACTCTCAGGCGAGGCCAATGAGTTCTGTAGTAACCACAGCATGACAGGAATCAGTAAAAATAAGATAATACCAGTGATACGATGCAAGATTGAGGCAATTGCGATCGGTGAGCGATTAACGCTAATCACTTGGCTTAAAGGCAGATCAATAGGTCGGTTGCTTTTCACAGCGGGCATCCTTTTTGCGGTTATACTCCTGTATCTGCTAGCAACGCTTGACATTAATGGCGTCAATTAGGCATTGAGCAACACACGAGACGAATAAAGTAAGGAAGAGCTAGCTGACTTCGTTTAGTTTGTGCTAAATATGAAGAAAGGATCGTATGATAAAAGGTTTTGATAAACGGTTTAGCAGGACTTATCAAACTGATAAGCTCTTGACGACAGCCCATCCACTAGCCAACAAGTAAAGATAAACATTCATTAGATCGATTAACTATTCTATTTTTACTGATACTTTTGATACAGAAAAATACGACTGTCGTTTCTATATCACTATGAACCATAAGTGCATTCACTAAAACAGGCTAATTATTTACTAATTACTTAAGAATAGGACAGTTAACAAGATCCATGAGACCATCACCTAGGGTTTTGGTCTAAACAGTCACCATTTGGTCATCGCCAAATACAGATAGAATCAGCTTTAAGCGATACTATACCACGACCACTTATCAATTCGCACAGAGCGAGTGCCAGTTAAGTAACGCTAATTATAAAATGACTGGGCGACAATTACAAATTTATCCCTAAAGTAATGAAATTAGAAGGCTTATTTAACAAACAAGCGGATTTGTGCAATACTAAATCCCCTCCGACATCTCAGCCTAACGAATTTGTTGACCTATTCTGTTCGCCTACTACTCATACGCACTCTGTTTTTAGCATAAATAACCAAAATGCTAATAGCTATATTTTGGCAAATTGACACCAATATTATGTGAATAATGGGATTTGGCTTAATGCCATAAAAAGGCATTTTTTAAGTAAAATAACCAAGCAGACATATTTTGATACAAAAATTACAGTAGATAAATACTATGAAACCACACCAGTTGGTGCCATTGCTGCTAAAAGTTTTTTCAAATCAGAGAGAATTGCTGCTAATATAGCCTGCATATTAAATGGGTTAAAACATTTTGACCGTTTGACTACTAATGGCGCGAGGCTGTGCGTCGGTATATTTTATTCTAACAAGTTACAACCAATGGAGAGGAATTTATGGCTGACACTAACGCCAAACTAACCGTAGATGGTAAAGAATACGAACTTCCTATTATTACAGGCACTTTAGGGCGCCCAGTTATCGATGTTGCAGCTATACAAGAGTCAGGCTTTTGGTCTTATGACCCTGGTTTTAAAGTAACCGCACCTGTCGAATCAAAAATCACTTTCATTGATGGTGGTAAAGGTGAGTTGTTACATCGCGGCTACCCTATCGATCAATTAGCAAACAATGCTGAATATTTAGAAGTGGCCTATGCCCTCGTTCATGGCGAGTTACCTAACGCCGAGCAAAAAGCCGACTTCTTTGAAAAAATTCGCAAGCATGCAGGCGTTCATGATCAATTACGCAAATTCTTTGAAGGCTTCCGCCGTGACGCGCATCCAATGGCCATTATGGTTGGTGTCGTTGGTGCCTTATCAGCGTTCTATCATGAAAACCTAGATGTCAGCAATGAAGATCATCGCGAAATCACTGCTATTCGTCTAATTGCTAAAATGCCAACGCTTGCTGCGATGAGTTATAAATACTCACAAGGCGAACCGTTCATGTATCCACGCAATGACTTTAGCTATGCAGAAAACTTCTTATATATGATGTTTGCCACCCCTGCTGACGTTGACTATAAAGTAAACCCAGTCATCGCTAAAGCCATGGACAAAATCTTTACCTTGCACGCAGATCATGAGCAAAACGCCTCAACGTCTACTGTACGTCTAGCGGGTTCTACTGGTGCAAACCCTTACGCTTGTATCGCTGCTGGTATCGCGGCTCTTTGGGGCCCATCACATGGCGGCGCGAACGAAGCTGTTCTTGAGATGCTTGATGAAATCGGTTCGGTAGAAAACGTGCCTGAATTCATGGAAAAAGTGAAGAGCCGTGAAGTGAAGCTTATGGGCTTTGGTCATCGCGTCTACAAAAACTTTGACCCACGCGCACAAGTAATGAAAGAGACTTGTGATGAAGTATTAGCCGCGCTTGGTATCAACGATCCTAAGCTTGAGCTTGCTATGGCACTTGAGAAAATCGCTTTAGAAGACCCGTTCTTCATCGAGCGTAACTTGTATCCAAACGTTGATTTTTACTCTGGCATCATTCTAAAAGCCATTGGTATCCCAACGTCAATGTTTACGGTTATCTTCTCTCTAGCCCGTACCTCTGGTTGGATCAGCCATTGGTTAGAGATGCACAGTGCACCGTTCAAAATCGGTCGCCCGCGTCAGTTATATACTGGTGAGACAAAACGCGATTTTGTTAAAGTTGAAGATCGCAAATAGTAAGCCCTTATCAGCAACATAAAAAATCCCGCTCTCGTAGCGGGATTTTTTATGGTCTAAATTTAATAACGTGATGACAAATCACACTTTACTGAAACTCTTTTAACGTCTGCTCATATTTGGCAATTTGCTCATCGTAGTCTTTAATGGTTTCATTGAACTTAGTCATCAGTGTTTCAAACTCTTGCTGCTGATTGATTTTCATCTGCTGCATATCTAACACTTGCTGAGCTTCTATCTGCTCCCAGACTTGATGTTGAATTATCAAACGCGCCAGCGCTGGGCTTTTTGCACTGACTCTGCCAGCGATTTCTGCATGCTCGAACAGTTGCGGGGTCAAGGTTGCTATATTAATTAAGGTATTGATATCTTCAGCACTAAGTGGTGTCGTTACCGGTTGATATAGTGCTTCCATCGCTTGCTGATAGCTTTCTATTATCTGTGCTTCCGACAACATCACCGGCTTACGTGGCTCAAGACTGATACGCTTAAGCACGGTCAAATCGCGCTCACCAACCTCAGTACTGGTGTTAATGTCAGCATCCGTAACATCGCTCTCGGTAGCGGCTGGTACTGATGCTTGCTCAGACACATTATTGTCGCTTGCCTCTGTAGCTGGCAAGCCGCTATCATCGGGTGTATTACTAGCAGTCACTTGATTGCCAAGATTGCCATCATCATTAGCCGTAGTGTCAGGCGCTCCTTCAAGCAATAAAGCATCGCCACCTGACGCATCAGCAGCTTGTAATGACTCATACTCTGCTTGCAAGCGCTGCTGCAACCCTTGCGCTTGAGCGACGTACAAGGGCTGGAACTGCTCTATGCGGGCAGCAGCTGAATCACTTTGCGGCATAGGCTCGCTGTCTTCTACGCTTGTTTTTTCAGTGGTTTGGTCATAATCTATCACAGGCTCTTCTGCTGGCTTTTGCTGACAGCCCGTCAAGAATAGCAGCCCTGTCATTGTCGCCGCCAGCAACATTGACGATGAGCGCAGACAAAGGCGACCTTGGTTGATACTATCGTTGTGCGAATCGATATCAGACTCAGCTGACAAAAATTTAAACATCAAAGTACATATCCTTTGTTAAAAGCTAACGTTAGAAGCTAACCTATTAAAAGCTCAGATTGTCGCGACATTTCATGGCTTCAGTGCATTGTTTCAGTGTATGGCTTCAGTATAGTGCTAATGCGTTCGGTTTTTGCGCAGCCATACTGGTGTTTGTAGTATTTAGCCTGCTTTATCATCATCGCTATTTATAATATTGGGTATTCAGAAAAATAGCTATTTATCACAATATAGAGCTTAACCGCTGAATGAGCTATCTATTTTTTAGTATTGTCCACAGATTGTCTGGTCAAAAATGGAATACAGGCTTCTAAATCGTGACAGTCTTTCCCAAGCTGCTGACGTACGAAATAATCCTGTACCATGCGCGCCTGTTGCTCGATACCATAGTTAAAAAAAGACTTGCCTGTTTCTAATACATAATCATAGCGGCGATTGATAAGCGCACCGCGTACCACCTTGAGGCCCTGTTGTAGCTGCCAAACATGGGTTAGCTCGTGTATCAGCCAACTTTGCTTACCAATAGAGGCATGGCTAAAATCTGCTATCCAATCTGCAGGATGAAAGTAAATGTTGCCATTGGGACTAACCGCATAGTTTTTTAGTACCCAACGCGCCGTTTTAAGATGAACATCATCAAGTTTAATATTGCTACCGAACACTGAACGAGCCAGCACAATTTCACCAGCAGTCAGCTTGCGTGATTGTTTTTTGGAAAATTTTGTCCGTAAAAACTGTTTGAAAGTCTGCTGAGACATCATCAATGGATTGCCTTATGCTAGCGAATGGTGCTGAGCCCTTAATAGGAATACAGACATTAAAAACCAAACATTAAAAACCAATTGTCTAGGACATAAGCTGTACACTTAGCCAGTTTTTCTTAACGCCAATCTGCGTTAGCCTAGCAGCTCAACCATAATAGTAATAAAGAGCTGTTTGTATAAAAATGAAGTACTGTCTGTCTAAATTAGCTTATTTTTACTACCAATGTCTAGGGCGTGTCTTCAATTCAATCAATAGTCGTTTTGATGAAATAATCATTATCAGACCCTGTAACAGCCGATCCTATAATAGAGAGTCCTATGCCGCCTAACTTTCATGCCGATACCCCACTTGCTCAGCGTATGCGCCCCACGACTCTTGATGCCATCATTGGTCAAGAACATTTATTAGCAGAGGGTGCGCCATTGAGACGCTTGGTGGAGCAAGGACACCTGCCGTCCATTATCTTGCATGGCGAAGCTGGCATTGGTAAAACCACGATTGCGATGCTGTTGGCTGACGCGGTTGGCAGGCCTTTTCATGCGCTATCCGCCTTGAATACTGGCGTCAAACAACTGCGTGAAGTGCTAGATACCAAAGATTCTTTAAACTTTGAATCGCCAGTGGTTTTTATCGACGAGATTCATCGTTTTAACAAAGCCCAACAAGATGCGCTACTGGGCGCGGTAGAATCTGGTGATATTACTTTGATTGGCGCGACCACCGAGAACCCCTCTTTTAGTGTCAATAATGCGCTGCTATCTCGTTGCCAAGTTTATCGTCTAGAGCCACTAACGCCTGAACAAATCAGTGCGGTCTTACAACGAGCCATGCAAGAAGACAACATTCTGCAAAATTTGACTATCGACCTGCAAGCACAAAATACCATCAGTCAACTGGCGCATGGTGATGCCAGAAAGGCGCTAAATGTATTAGAGCTAGCCATTCAAACGGCTGACGCTAAGCAGTCGCCAATGATTATTGATGACGAACTGGTTAGCCGAGTGGCGCAAACCGCCTTAGTACGGTATGACAAGGATGGTGAGCAGCATTACGATATTATATCGGCAATGATAAAATCCGTACGCGGCTCCGATCCTGATGCAGCACTTTATTGGATGGCGCGCATGCTCGTTGGCGGTGAGCCTGCCGATTTTATTGCGCGGCGCTTAGTGATTTTGGCCAGTGAAGATATCGGCAATGCCAATCCTAATGCCCTACTCCTCGCCGATGCAGCATTACGTAGTGTACAGTCGATTGGTATGCCAGAAGCACGTATTATCTTAGGACAAGTGGTGGTTTATCTGGCGACCAGTGCCAAAAGCAATAGCACGTATAAAGCCATCAATGCTGCAATGGCGTTGGCAGAAAAGGATGCATCTCCTGTGCCGCTACATCTACGTAATGGCGTGACCAAGCTGATGCGTAATCAAGGCTATGGTCAAGATTACATCTACCCGCACGATTATCCCAACCACTATTATCCGCAGTCATATTTACCAGACAATTTAATCGGGACAAGCTTTTATGAGTTTGCGGACAATCAGCGTGAACAACACAGCAAGCAGTTTATGGATTGGCTAAAAAGCCAAGCGGCGAGTAATGACCAATAAAGATTATCTGTCTGCATCATTGATATTACTTATCACTATTTTTAAGCTATTAATGGACAGATTGTCAAGATGATGCAGCATGCTGGAGTGAAAAGCGTTAAAATGACCTCATAACGATATACACCAGCCAAGTGAGTAGGTCATTTTTATAGCATATTGCGCCAACTAAGGCAGGTTTTACCTTAGCACAGCAGCGCGTGGTGCTATCTACTGCTACAATAGCCGGATAAACATTTATATCCCACATCACACTGATTTATACATAATAAAATATTGAGACTTCCTATGAGTTTAGATACGATTCCTGAGATTATCGAAGACATTCGTGCCGGAAAAATGGTTATTTTGATGGACGATGAAGACCGCGAAAACGAAGGTGATATCATCATGGCAGCGACCCATGTGCGCCCTGAAGATATTAACTTTATGATTACCCATGCTCGTGGTTTGGTTTGTTTGACTTTATCACAAGCACGTTGCCAACAGTTGGCACTACCGCTGATGTCAGATCGCAATGAGGCAAAATTTAGCACCAACTTTACCGTGTCAATTGAAGCAGCTGAAGGTGTCACCACGGGTATCTCTGCGGCCGATCGCGCGCGCACTATTCAAGCAGCGGTCTCATCTGCAGCAAAACCTGAAGACATCGTACAACCTGGGCATATCTTCCCGATCATGGCACAAAACGGCGGCGTATTGCACCGTGCCGGACATACCGAAGCAGGGTGCGACTTAGCACGATTGGCAGGTCTTGAGCCCGCAGCAGTGATTGTAGAGATCATCAATGCTGATGGTACAATGGCACGCCGTGATGATCTCGAGATATTTGCAAAAGAGCACGGCATCAAAATGGGCACCATCGCTGACCTCATCAACTATCGTATTGCCAATGAGCAAACGGTAGAAGAGATTGAGTCGCGTCCCTTTGAGACTGAACACGGCACCTTTACCCTACATCGCTTCCGCGAATTTGGGGCGGATGAAACGCATTTAGCCTTGGTAAAAGGTGATGTCAGCGAAGGCGTCAGTACGGTACGTGTACACGGCTTCCACCCTTTGCGTGATTTATTTGCTGCTAAAAATGATACCACAGGCCGTAGTGGCTGGAGCGTACAGTCGGCGTTAGAAGAAATCAGTGCCTCAGATCGCGGCGTGTTGGTTTGGATTGGCAGTCATCAACCGATTGATTTGGGCGACGCCTTGGATAAAGCCGCTGATAATGAGTCGCTATCTACCATTACCCAACAGCCTTATCGTAGTATCGGGGTTGGCGCACAGATTTTGCGCCATTTAGGCGTGCGTGATATGCGCCTATTGTCCTCACCAATGAAGTTTTATGCCCTTTCAGGCTTTGATCTGAACGTGGTTGATTTTGTGCATGCGCCAAAGCAAGTTTAGGATTCGATTGGCTGGATAATTCAATATTAGTCACACATAAAAAGGCACGCTACTTTACCGTTAGCGTGCTTTTTTCATTTATTAGGGGTTAATTTTTAAAATTTAGGCGTGTGTCCGACTGCTGTTTCTAATGCGAGCAGTCGCTTGCGCTCCTCGATTGTCCAAGGCAACTTAGTTTTGCCATCACTCTCTAAGCGCACCACGACTGCCTCAGCAGTAGCGACCAGCGCTTGCTGCGAAGCGCTATAATAACTATATTCTATAACAATACTGGTTGTGCCCAAGCGTTGACAGCGTACGCCCAATAATAAAGTGTCAGGATATACGACTGGTCGTAAATACTGACAGCTAGACTGAGCGAGGACTGTCACCATACTGCCATCAAACATCCCTAACGTCTGCAAATACGCAATACGCGCTGACTCAGCATAACGATAATAGACGACATTGTTTAAGTGGTTAAACGCATCCATCTCGCCCCAGTGAATCGGCTGATGATGAATAACAGGATAATGTGCCAATTCCTCAGGGCGGCTAGCGCTTGATACATCAACGGCACGATTGGCTGTCTTATTTTTCTTATCCATGTTTTAACCTTATCTTTCAATATTGATATAGACGACTATTTTAAACAAGATTTGCTCATTGACATTAACGTGGCGGTTTTTCTAGAATTTGCGTGGTCAATAGTGGCGTTGGTTTCGGTGCGTTGGCAATAAGTTGATCGAGCCAATTAATCACTTCTGCAATGTCGCTTGGCGCTTTCATTGTTTCTAAATTCTTGGCCAAATCGTTTGTATTTTTAGTAGCGCTCGTCGTACTTTTTGCTGCTGATTGCGCAGGTTGTTTGCTAGCAGTCATAGAAGATGGTGGTACTAAGGTTTTTAATTGCTTACGAGCTTGCGTCAGATAGCTGATAAGCTGATCCTGTTCACGCATATTGCTGGCTTGGCTCGCTAAATTCAATGTCATGATAACTTCATGAATGGTTAATTGGCGGCGGTTCAGGGTAAGATTATTATTGCCTACTGCTCTACTTTGCTGAGTATTTTTTTGAGTGCTCTCATTGCCATTATTATTGTTAGTGCCATTACTATTGCTGTTCGCTGCCCGCTCATGACTGTGCAAAAAATCTTGAATATTCTGAATCGCTAGATTTTGGATTTGCCATGGGCTTGGTTGTGCACTTTGTGCTTGCAGACGTTCGATATCTTTGAGCAAGCTTTGCTTAATGACCACGGTCAACGCCGGGGCAATCTCATTGCTGCTTTGTGATAATTGCCAGTGCAGACCGCGTAGTAAGTCTATCGCTGCACTATCGTTATTGTCAGCCAGTAATCTATTGGCTGCCTGTATTTGGATACGCAGTAAATCTAGCTGGTTTTGAGCTTGGTTACTGGCCGCTACGCTCGGCTCTGGTAAGGTCTGCTGACTCATGGCGAATATGCGATCATCCATCTCATTTAGACGACTGATCACCTGCTCATTGCTTTGTAAGCGCTCATTGACGCTGTGTTGAAAACGTTGATGGCTAATATATAGGCCTAATAACGCCGCGATAAGTAGCAATATCACCAACCATTGCAGACGCAACAATAAGGTGTTTGCTTGGCGGCGCTGCTGGATAGCAGAAGGATCCCTAGATAATGATTCAGAATTCGTTGACATAAGACAGTACCGTTATTGGTAAGGTTAACCATGTTTAAAGCGAGCGAAAAAATGTATCAAGCACTAAGGCATGTCATCAATTAGCACAGTTATATGTTTATAAAGTTTTAGAGTTAATGGCTGCCAGAATAGTTTCTGGTGCCAAATCTTCCACACGCCAATAGCTCAGCTGCTGTTGTGCGACCATGTTTGCCAAACGTTCGCCCAATACGACATAAGCGAAGTCTGATAATTTAAGCGCCGCGTTATCGGTCTTGCTTTGATTTGCAATTGCTTCTAAATTCTTCTCGTCTAAAACCTTAACTACCGCGGCTTCAACAATACTGGCCCAATGCTCAAAAGCCGTGCCACTACTGATCACGACAATTGGCTTTACTCTATCTACAGTGGCATTAGCTTGCAAAGCATTTTGTGCATAAAAATCCTGCAACCATTGCTCATACTGGCTCTGCGCATCCTCTGGCATGATGCGCTCGTACCAAGCAATACTATCGATATGCACACCGCGCGCCTGTAAGGTATCGACTAGCAGACGACGTCCGCCAAGCCCGCGCCATATCAATAGCTTATCGCCTGCTTGTAGACTTTCTATCTCAGGCATCGCTAGCATACCTTCATTATTGGCAATGCTAGGCTGTCGTACTTGATAACTGGCCACGGGTAGCTGGGCATTATTGAGGACAGCAGCAGTCGCATCACCAACCGCAATCAAATGACTTGGCGTTTCTAACGCCATCAATGCGGACTCTACCAGCTCAGTAGTCTTATTTGGTTTTTGACGCTCAACCTCAAGTGCTTGCCACATGGCTAACCCAGAGGCCGCAGCGGTCGGACTAACAATAACCAATGCTTGATAATCACCTGCCAGCCACTGCCGCACCATTTGTCTGTCTTTATCGGTCGTGGCACGCGCTTGTAATGTCAACATCGGCATCTCAATGACCGACAGTCCTGCCGCTTGTAGACACTGGGTCAGTGGCGCTGCACGCTCTATCGGGCGCGTATTGATGACCACTTGTTGCGGCGCTGATAAATTCTCAGTGGACCGATTGGAATCAGTAGACTGCGATGTTGAGTAAGACATAAACCTACCATGATAATCACAATGACAATGACAAAATGCTGATGAAATTAAAGTTAGCGTAATCAAAGGGCGTATAAGCGATTACCACTATATGTCCAAGCCAGTCGCCGTACTTATTTACTGTTTAAGCACTAGCACTGAGGTATTATTCAGGATGATAAATCGCTGATAAGATAGCACCAGCACCATCAGCGAGCAGCAGATCGGCGACATCGATACCGAGCTGATTGGCTTGCGCTTCTTGCTCATCTTGTGTGCCGCTTAATGTTAATCGTTTGTCCGCTTTTAGCAGCTCACTACCATCAGCCTGACCCACACGACCACGTAGCCACAATACATTGCCGTTATCATTGTTGCCATTATTACCATTGTCATCGTTGTTGGCGGCGGTTTCATCAGCCATTTGTAAAACAGCATAAGCCGCAATTGGCACTTGGCAACCCCCTTCTAAATGACGGTTTAGCGCGCGCTCAGCGATAAGGCGAATACGGGCTTTGTCGTCATTAAGCGGCGCGAGTAGTTTTAGTACTTCAGCATCACCCTCACGGCATTCAATCGCTAAAGCGCCTTGTCCAACTGCTGGCAAGCAAGCATCGATATCAAGCTCACCGCGGATACGCTCATCCAGCTCAATGCGCTGTAGCCCACTGGTCGCTAGGATAATCGCATCATACTCGCCCGCATCCAGCTTACCCAAACGGGTACCAACGTTGCCGCGCAAGGTTTTGATTTGCAGATCGGGGCGGTAGGCTTTGATTTGACACTGACGACGCAAGCTTGACGTGCCGACTACCGCGCCTTGTGGCAACTCATCAATACTATTATAAGTATTGGAGACAAAGGCATCCGTGGGCGAGGCGCGTTTGCAATAAACACCGAGCGTCAAGCCTTCTGGTAACTGCATGGGTACGTCTTTTAGTGAATGCACGGCGATATCCGCTTGTTTAGCATACAATGCCTGCTCAAGCTCTTTGACAAACAAGCCTTTACCACCGATTTTAGCCAAGGGTGTATCCAAAATTTTGTCACCTTTAGTGACAATTTTTAGCAAATTAATGGTCAAGCTAGGATACATCTCTAACAGGCGATCACGAATATGCTCAGCTTGCCATAACGCCAATGGGCTCTGACGCGTGGCGATATTTAAGGTGGTCAAAGCAGGTTGCTGCGGATTGCTCATAAAGGGCCTCAATAAGTTCGGTACGATAATGCGCTGTCAATGCCAAATGGACGCCAAATGGATGCTAAACCCTCACGCAAATCCACCCTATCAAATAGGTGATAAAAACCATATGTCATGACTGCTGACGCAAAAAAATACCCCTATTTAAGCATAAATAAGGGTTTGATGATATGGGCTGATTATTTCGCTATCGCAACGGTCTGTTACATACTTTGAATTTTGTCACGTAACGCTGGTAGGTGACGGCGGCTAACCGCTAGCGTCTCATCAATCCCTTTAAAGCGTATCTGATACTGTCCAGCATCTAGGGTTTCTAAAAAGTCCAAAAAGCTGAGGTTGATGATAGCGTTCCGGTGTACCCGAAAGAGGCGGTCTTCAAACTCTTGCTCAAGCTCTTTTAGGGTTTCGTCAATCAATACAATACCGTCTTTATGACGAACTTTGACGTACTTTTGATCCGCGGTAAAATAATAAATATCTTTGAGCTTAATCAACTCGACACCGCGATGGGTACGCGCCGCGATATGTTCTCGCACGGGACGTGCCGTTGGGTCTTCGAGCTTACGAATCTCATTTAGCTGGGCCGCATTTAGATTTTTAGCCTTATTAAGCGCTTCTAACAATTCATCTTTGTTAGCCGGTTTTAATAAGTAACCAATCGCATTGGCTTTCAACGCCGCAATCGCGTAATGATCGTAAGCGGTGACAAAAATAATCGCTGGTGGATGCTCCAGCTTGGACAGCTCTTGCGCACAGCGTACACCGTCCATTTCAGGCATGCGAATGTCTAGTAAAATGATGTCTGGCTGTTGAGTTTTTACCGCAACAATGGCCTCTGCGCCTGTCGTTGCTTGCGCAACCACTTGATGACCTGACTCCTGCACAATCCTAACCAAACGCTCACGTGCCAATGGCTCATCATCACAAACTACAATCCGCATGGAAACTCCTCTCTTACGGCATACTTAGTAGATTTTTTAATAGTATCAATAACATAATAGCATTTATTCCTAAACTTTTATCGCCATCATCTAAAACCAACGACGATAGTAGTATAATAAATTCTGCAATAAATATGCCACGGTCAGTTACCGATAGGAATAAAACCAGAAAAGTATTATAAACTGACGTCTTGCAGAGGATAGTCAATAACAGTGACAATTTGTTTACTGGTCACCGTACTTTGAATGTCCGCGCTTTCGCCAAAATAAGCCCGTAAGCGCTCAGCTTGAATATAAAAATTCATATGCTGGCGCAAATCGTAATTAATCATCAAGGTTTTTTGGGGCAGCTGCACATGGATTGTGATGGTCACGCGGTGCTGTTGCCACGTTACCTCGATATCCATATAAATAGTCTCTGTCGTCATCTCAACCACATTCAGCAGCATTTTTTCAATCACACTCTGTAGCGTCAACGCGGTGATGACCATATCATACATCACATCCTCATCGGGAAGCTGCCAACTCATGATCAGCTTATCTGCTAAGCGGATAGACTCAATGGCAAGATAATGCTCACAAAGGGCGATTTCTTCTTCAAAGCTAATCTCGCGTGCGCCTTCAAAACTGGCACGAAATAATGCTGACACGTGCTGTAATAAGTCGGCGGCTCGTGATGGGTTAGACTCGATAAGAGACACCAAAGTATTAATGGTATTAAAGAAAAAATGCGGGGCAAGGCGCGCTTTAATCACATCGTTTTGCGCTGTCAATTTATATTCAAACGATTGCTTGAGCGCGTTGACTTCACGATAGCGGCGTAAAAAATACAGCAAGAATACCAAGGTAAAGCCACCACCAATGATGGTATCGAACAGGACCTCTATAATAAAAGTTTGCAGATTGTATTCAATCCAGCCCACATTGAGCATGATCAGCATGACTAATGTCATGGTTATGCCAGAGGCGATCATGAGTATCATCAGTACATAAATACTGGCTTTAACGATGCTCATGCGTGTAAAGACAGGGCGTAAATAATCAATTAAGTACAATGAAGGGATGATGCTCACTGTGTTTTGCACAAATCGGCTCATAAACTTAATCATAAATTCTGACCAAGTTGCCAAGTCATGACGGTCAATCACCGTCACAAACAGTGACCAAAAAAAGATATACAGCAGCCACTGCCAAGGTCTCATGACATCCATGAGCTTGGGAATAAAAAACTCTAAGCGCGCAGCTAGTAAGGCAACCTCATCATTTGCTATACTTGAGCTCTTATTCTCTTGACTTGTCTTAGACCGATATGAACGCCAATTCTTCAAATCCTAGTAATCCCGATTCAAATAAAAATTCATCTGCCACTGATTTTAGCACAGATGCCCCTATAACAAACGCAGCGCCACAAAACAGCCAAGGCCAACAGATGTGGGGCGGACGCTTTAGTGAAGCGACGGATAGCTTCGTTGCCGCCTTCACCGCTTCGGTTGGTTTTGACCAACGCTTCGCCCGTCATGATATTCAAGGCTCGATTGCGCATGCCACCATGCTTAAAGAGTGCGATATCTTGAGCGCCGAGGACGTTGCGACTATTATTGGCGGTCTACAACAAGTACTACGTGAGATTGAAGCCGGTGAGTTTAACTGGTCGATTGCGCTTGAAGACGTGCATATGAACGTTGAATCACGCCTGACAGATATCGTCGGTGCGGTAGGCAAAAAGCTACATACAGGTCGTAGCCGTAACGATCAGGTTGCCACCGATATCCGCCTGTGGCTACGTGAAGAAACTGATAATATCATCGCCCTATTGGTACGTTTACAAAGCGGCTTGCTAGATTTGGCTGAGCAGCATACTGATACTATCATGCCAGGCTTTACCCATTTGCAAACCGCGCAGCCCGTCAGCTTTGGTCATCACGTAATGGCATGGTTTGAGATGTTATACCGCGATACCGAACGCCTCGTTGACGCGCGTCGCCGTATCAATCAAATGCCGCTCGGTAGCGCCGCCCTTGCGGGTACGACCTTCCCCATCGACCGTACGATTACGGCCAAACTGCTAGGTTTTGAAGGTATTTGTCAAAACTCACTGGATGCGGTTTCGGACCGAGACTTTGCCATTGAGTTCACCTCAGCAGCTTCTATTCTAATGATGCACATGTCACGCATGAGCGAAGAGATTATTCTTTGGATGTCCGCGCAATTTAACTTTGTGCAAATTCCAGATCGCTTTTGTACCGGCTCCTCTATCATGCCGCAAAAGAAAAACCCTGATGTACCTGAGTTGGTTCGCGGTAAAGCCGCCCGTGTCTTCGGGCAGTTAATGACGCTATTAAGTCTAATGAAAAGCCAGCCGCTTGCCTATAACAAAGACAACCAAGAAGACAAAGAGCCGCTCTTTGATTGCGTCGATACCTTAACGGGTTCGCTATTAGCGTTCGCTGATATGCTACCAAATATCACGCCAAATAAAGAAAACATGCGCGCTGCTACGATGAAAGGCTATGCGACAGCGACTGATTTGGCTGATTATTTGGTGCGTAACGGTGTCGCTTTCCGTGATGCTCACGAAGTGGTTGGTCATGCCGTCGCTTTAGGTATTAAAGAAGGGGTCGATTTGAGCGATTTATCTTTGGCACAGCTACAGCAGTTTAGCGATGCCATCGGTGACGATGTCTTTGAGTATCTAACGCTAGAAGGCTCATTGGCAGCTCGCGATCATTTAGGTGGTACCGCTCCCAATCAGGTTAAGCAAGCCGTCGTTAATGGTCGCGCGCGTTTAAAAGTGTTTGCATAAAACATTTGATAAAAATATAAGCCTACTAGTAAAAACACCCGCTCTCTAGGCGGGTTTTTTATTAGCGTTAAAAAAATGAATGGTTACCTTCTATACACCTGATAGGCTTGGTTAAATCTACCAAGACCGTTATCATAGGGGGATACCAATATTTGATTCAATCATTTGATAATTAATAAGGAGTCTATTATGGCTGAGAGTTTTAATCCCCAAGCCAATACGGTATTTTGCCGCAAATATCAGCAAGAATTACCAAAGATGCCACATCCGCCTTTTCCTAATAAAAAAGGTCAAGAGCTGCAAGAAACGGTCTCTGACAAAGCTTGGAAAGAGTGGCTTGAGCATCAAACCATGCTGATTAACGAAAACCACCTAAGCATGATGGATCCTAAAGCCAAGCAGTTTTTGACCGAGCAACGTGATAAATTTTTAGACAATGAAGATTATGAGCGCGCGCAAGGTTGGACGCCAGAAAGCTAATTTTTTGATTTTCTGCTATAAAAAACGTGCTATATAAATAATATGGCGCGTTTTTTATTGAGATTTTATTGATAGACTAAATGCCTGATAAGCTGAATAGCTGTTTAATCCTTATGCTTGTCTACTGACCCAGCATCAGTATCAGCAACTTGCGTGGCACTAGCTTGACGAGCCGCCATGCGATCATTGGCTTCTTGCACCGCTTTTTCGACCTCAGCATAATCTGAATGCCGCACATCCTGCCCGCTAATATAATTGATAACCAGCTCTGCCACGTTTTGCGCATGATCACCGATACGCTCAAGCGCGCGCAGTACCCACATGATATTCATGACTTTTGAGACGTAGCGCGAGTCTTCCATAATGTAGGTCATCAAGGCGCGAATGGCCGACTGATACTCATCATTGACCACTTTGTCGTTACGCATGACTTCAAAGGCTTGCTCAGCATTCGACTGACTAAAAGCTTCTAGCGCATTGTGTACCATTAACCGAACTTGGTTGCTCAGATGCTGCACTTCCGCATAGCCATATTCAGTCTTACCTTGCGCGATAATTTTGATTGCCATCTGGGCAATTTTTACTGCTTCATCACCGATACGCTCCAAATCGACCACACCCTTGCTAATAGCCATGACCAAACGCAAATCACTAGCAGCGGGCTGACGCTTGGCAACCAGCAATAAAATATGTTCGTCCAAATCGACTTCCATGCGATTGATGTCAAAATCCATATCAATCACTTCTTGTGCCAGCGTCTGGTTTTTATCGGTCAACGCATGGATGGCCTTGGCGACCTGATTGGCCGCGCTGTCACCCATATGCAGAAACAGTCGAATCGCTTCATCAAGATCTTGGTCAAAACTTTTGGAGATATGCTTGTCATTTTGCATAGAACGTATTCCCTGAAATCTAGGTTTTGATGACACCGTATGCCTATTAAATCGCACATGATTTGAGTGCTCAAACCCGAGCTGCCGATATACTTCGGTCAATGCTAAAAACTTCGAATGATTGCTCACAATAAGCACTCATCCTGTTTGCTTGTTATCAGCGTCTTGTTATCAGCGTCTTATTATTAGTGCAGCTTATCTATAGTTAAAATATCCTAAAAACGCGACAATATTGCTGACTCTAAGCGTCGCCCACCTTAATCATCAATGCGCTTAGCCATAACGACCGGTAATATAATCTTCTGTGGCTTTTTGCGCCGGTTTGGTAAATATCTGATCCGTCTCGCCCATCTCAATCATATCGCCCAAATACATATAGACCGTATAGTCCGATACCCTTGCCGCTTGCTGCATGTTATGCGTGACGATAGCGATGGTGTAGTCGTTTTTTAAATCTTCAATCAGGTCTTCGATTGCACCCGTTGAGATAGGATCCAATGCAGAGGTTGGCTCATCAAGCAACAGCACTTCAGGCTTGGTAGCAACACTACGGGCGATACACAGTCGTTGCTGCTGTCCGCCTGATAAAGACAAGCCTGACGCTTTTAGCTTGTCTTTTACTTCTGGCCACAATGCCGATTTTTTTAGCGCCCATTCCACGCGATTATCCAGCTCAGCTTTGCTTAACTTTTCATAAAGTCGCACACCAAAGGCGACGTTATCGTATATCGACATTGGGAATGGCGTTGGCTTTTGAAAGACCATACCGACCTGCGCGCGTAGCAGGTTAACATCGACGTCTTTACCTAAGATATTTTTGCCATCAAGGTTGATACTGCCTTCTGCGTGCATGCCCGGATACAAATCATACATACGGTTAAAAGTACGCAGCAGCGTTGATTTACCACACCCTGAAGGCCCAATAAACGCCGTCACCTTTTTATCCGGAATATCGATGTCGATGTTTTTAAGGGCTTTAAAATCCCCATAATAAAAACTTAAATCTCGAACTTCTAGCTTTGCTGGCGGCATATTCTGCGGAATATCATGCAGGGTTTGCTTATTAAAGCTTGCCACATTTGGCTGAGCCATTTGTGCACTGGTCGATAAAGGGTTGGTTAATAGATTGTCTTCAGTGATATGAGACTTTTTAACCG
Organism: Psychrobacter okhotskensis; assembly: GCF_013248965.1. GTDB lineage: Bacteria > Pseudomonadota > Gammaproteobacteria > Pseudomonadales > Moraxellaceae > Psychrobacter > Psychrobacter okhotskensis. The sequence goes on from NZ_JABRVQ010000024.1 coordinate 35,954, forward strand.
CCGTTTTTTTAGGCGCTTTATTGATGACATCATTCATAATAGTATCCAACCTGACTTGATATAAATTTAAGTAAAAACCGACGAGGCCTGATTTTTTGGTAGCTGTTATTTACTGTGACCCCGATTGCCAATAAACCGTGCCAAAACATTCAATATCAATACCGACAAGGTAATCAGTAAGGCCGCCGACCATGCCAAGGTATGCCAGTTGTCATAGGGACTCATCGCAAACTGATAAATGGTGTTGGGCAAGTTAGCAATAGGTTTACCCATATCGGTACTGAAGTATTGATTATTCAACGCAGTGAATAATAACGGTGCAGTCTCACCGGTAATTCTGGCAAAGGCTAACAATACGCCTGTGGTCAATCCCGCTTTGGCCGCTTTAATCGTAACTTTGGTCACCAGTTGCCACTTTGGTGTACCCAATGCATAGGCCGCTTCACGAATACTATTAGGCACTAAGTTAAGCATGTTTTCTGTGGTGCGTACGACCACAGGGATGACGATTAATGCCAACGCCAACGCGCCTGCCCAACCAGAAAAATTATTGCCTTTGACCATCAGCGCATAAATAAAGAGACCAATCACAATCGAGGGTGCTGATAGCAAAATATCATTTAAAAATCGGGTGACTTTGCCCAGCATACTGCCTTGAGAAAATTCTGATAAATAAATACCGGTCATCAGGCCAATGGGCGCACCGATAAACAGTCCTGAAAATGCCAACATGATTGAGCCGACAATGGCATTGCGTAGACCACCTGCGCTCATCGGTGGTGGGGTATCAGCCGTAAATACTGGCAACTGTACCAATCCTTGAAAACCTTCAACGAACAGGGTCAGTAAAATCCATAATAGCCAAAATAAGCCAAACGCCATCGCCGACAACGCAAAGCCTAGACCAAGCTTATTCAGACGACGACGCTTGTTATAAAGGCTTTTGTTATAACGTGCCTCAAAGCTTGTCTTTACCGGTAATGCGCTAGTAGCATTGATAGCAGGGTTAGGCATAACATTCGTTTCCCATATCTTTTTAGATAGCCTTTTTAGATAATCTTTTTAGACAACATTAATCTCTATCGTGCTGATACAACGTTGGCTTAGCGATTGCCTGCTTTATGATCCATGCGCATGAGCATAAGCTTCGCTATGGACAACACTATAAAAGTAATCACAAATAATATTAAGCCCAGATGCAGCAACGATGCCAGATGTAGCTCACTAGAGGCTTCGGCAAATTCATTGGCCAGCGCTGAGGTAATCGTAACCCCAGAGGTAAACAGGCTTGGACTGATATTAAAGGCATTACCAATCAAGAAAGTCACCGCCATGGTCTCGCCCAATGCGCGGCCCAGTCCTAAAATAACACCACCAACCACACCAGCTTTGGTATACGGCAAAATAATCTTGAACATGACTTCCCAAGTCGTCGCGCCCATGCCATAGGCTGATTCTTTTAATAAGTCTGGCACGACGGAAAAAACATCGCGCATGGTGGCAGCGATAAAGGGAATAATCATGATGGCAAGCACCAAGGACGCTGTGAACATACCCAGTCCCATCGGTGCGCCTTCAAACAGTTTACCGATAATCGGTAAAGGGCCGACGTGTTCAATAAACCATGGTTGGATGTGATCGCCAAAAAACGGCGCGAAGACGAACAAGCCCCACATACCATAAATGATAGAGGGGATACCAGCCAATAACTCAATGGCGATACCAAGTGGTTTTTTTAGAAAAGCAGGACACATTTCGGTCAAAAATATGGCAATGCCAAAGCTCACTGGCACGGCTATCAGAATGGCGATAAATGAGGTCACTAAGGTGCCATAGATGGGTGCAAGTGCACCATATTCATTGGCGACCGTATCCCAGTTATTGCTGGTATAAAAACCTAGACCAAACTCTTGAATACTTGGCCAAGCCCCGACAATTAACGACACTAAAATACCACCTAGAGACATCAATACCAGTATGGCAAATGCTTTGGTGGAGTTAACGAATAAAGCATCGTAACGTTTTTGTTTAGCCAGTTGGGACCTTAAGTCTGTCATAAGTGTCTCAGCATTCAATAGGATAAGATTAAAAAATGAGTGTGTTTATCAGGTTTTATCACAACAAACTCAGCAGATATAAGTATCAGAAGCTATAAATATCATTGGCTTTGCGATTAAATTCGCTGTGATAAAACCTTTCAAACAACTACCGGAGAATAGTTGTTTGAAAGGGTAATTCGATCGTTATTAAATAATGACTATCGAATTACTGAGCAGGTTTATAGACAGGCTGTCCATCGCTACCTTTTACGTCGTTCCATTTTGCTTTGAACAAGGCCACTGCCGTGTCAGAGAATGGTACATAGTCTAGTGCCATGGCATCGTCATCACCTTGGCTATAAGCCCAGTCAAAGAAGTTCAACACGCCAGCAACTTGCTGAGGATTCTCTGGTTGCTTATGGACTAAGATAAAGGTGGCAGCAGCGATAGGCCATGCTTGGTCAGTCTCAGAGTTGGTGATGACTTTATAAAAGCCTTCTTGCTGTGACCAATCAATATCACCTGCCGCAGCAAAGGTCTCAGCTGATGGTTGCACGATGTTGCCAGCTGCATTTTTCAATGCCGTATGTGACATTTTGTTTTGCTTAGCGTAAGCATACTCAACATAGCCGATAGAGTTTTTCATACGGTTGACGTAGCTTGAAACCCCTTCGTTACCTTTACCGCCTGCACCAGTCGCAGAGGTCGGCCATTTGACTGTTTTATCAACACCAACCGTGTCTTTCCAATCTGGTGAGACTTTGGCCAGATAGTCCGTAAAGTTAAAAGTCGTACCTGAACCGTCTGAGCGGAATACCGTCGTGATTGCCGCATCTGGCAAAGTCAGATCTGGGTTCATGGCTTTGATAGCTGGGTCATTCCATTTACTGATTTTGCCCAAATAGATATCTGCTAAGGTTGTACCGTCTAGCTTCAATGCGCCCGGCTCTATACCATCGATGTTGACGATTGGCACGACGCCACCAATAACGGTTGGAAACTGAATAAGGCCAGACTCTTCAAGCTCTTCAGGCGTCATCGGTGCATCAGAAGCACCAAAGTCAACGGTTTTTGATTGAATTTGTTTGATACCACCAGATGAGCCAATCGATTGATAGTTGACTTGGCCACCAGTGGCAGCGTTATAGTCGTATGACCATTTGGCATAGATAGGCTGCGGGAATGATGCACCTGCACCCGTGATATTCATGGCGATATTTTCAGCAGATTTAAAACCTGTGGTAGCAGAAGAGGCTGTTTGAGAGGTGGTTTCAGCCGTGGTAACAGCGCTACTGCTAGTATCAGCAGTGGGCTCTGCCGTGTCGGTTGATTTATTACATGCCGTGAGCATTAATGTACAACTAACGGCTACTGCTAATAACGAATAACGCATGTAAGGCTCCTAAAGTTTGACAACGATATGAAAAAGGTTTGTTTGTGACATGCGTGCTATCTTGTCAAATCTTTATGACAGTTTGATGACAACCTTTTTAATATTTCAGTCGTGTTAAAAAAGTCTCATTTGAGGACCTGACAGTCAATTAATTTGAGTCACGTTGTTGGGCGATATTAGCCAGCTGCGTTTATAAAGCCATAAAATATAGAGTTGAAACGAGATACGTATAGCCAAATATCATTAGCCGCGCGCGCAGAATTTTGCTAGTATGAAGGGGATTTACAACACTGACAGACTCGGGGTGCGGTGTATTACGAGCTTATTTCATAAGCCTTTTGATACATTCGCTGAGAGATCACCCGCCGAACCTGATGCGGTTAGTACCGACGCAGGGAAGTCTTAAGCTTATGTTATATAAGTACAAAGGGCGCGCAGAAATGCCTTTTTATTATCGCCACTATCTACTAGCATTGTTATGCGGATATAGCGCTTTAATAATCAGTCGCGTCCATCAATCAGCTAAAGATCACTGACTACGTTTAGGTTTGATAGCGCTAGCAGGTTTGTTTTACGATTGAATTTGTCCGTATCATATAGGCCAATCCCCGCAGCTACTGGCGGTGTTGCTTTTATTCAAAAACCAACACGCTAGGACAGCATATGACTACTTCAGATTTACAAACAGCCCAAACCCACATCCCAGCTACTGACGCCCCTCTTACTGCCAATGCTAGTCAAACAACTGACAGTAAAGCGGATAAAAAAGCCGATGCCCTCAAAACCCCTGCTCACCGTACCGCCAATGATGCCCGCTTTGAAGAAGACGCGCGCGACCTACACCGTGTCCTTCCCGCTTCTAGAAAAGTCTATATCGAGGGCTCACGTCCTGACATTCAAGTACCGATGCGCGAAATCACCCTTGACCCTACTCCGATACAAGGCGTGCCTGAAACCGATTGGGAACAAAACCCACCTTTTTATGTTTATGACACTTCTGGCGTTTACACCGATCCTAATGTCGAGATCGATTTGACGAAAGGCTTACCAAAGCTACGCGAAGGCTGGATTGCTGAGCGCGGTGATACCGAACAATTGAACGGATTGTCGAGCTCTTACGGACTGGCGCGCGCCCGCGATATCAGTACCGCCAATCTTAGATTCGCCCATATCGACAAACCACGCCGTGCATTAGCAGGAAAGAACGTCACGCAAATGTACTATGCCCGTCGCGGCATTATTACGCCTGAAATGGAATACATCGCCATTCGTGAAACGCAAAAGCAGCACGAACTGACCGATATGCGCCAACATGATGGCGAGAACTTTGGTGCCAACACGCCAACTATTATTACCCCTGAATTTGTGCGCAGCGAAGTAGCCGCTGGCCGCGCCATTATCCCCAACAACATCAATCACCCTGAGTCCGAGCCAATGATTATCGGCCGTAACTTCTTGGTGAAAATTAATGCCAATATCGGCAACTCAGCGCTCGGCTCATCTATCGACGAAGAAGTGTCAAAAATGACGTGGGCGACGCGCTGGGGTGCAGACAACATAATGGATTTATCTACGGGCAATCATATTCACGAAACCCGCGAATGGCTGATTCGTAACTCGCCCGTGCCGATTGGTACCGTCCCTATTTATCAAGCACTCGAAAAAGTCGATGGCGTGGCAGAAGATTTAACGTGGGAAATCTTTCGTGATACCTTGATTGAGCAAGCCGAACAAGGTGTCGATTACTTTACCATTCACGCCGGTGTACTGCTGCGGTATGTGCCGCTAACTGCTGGACGCTTAACGGGCATCGTCTCGCGTGGCGGATCTATCATGGCGCAGTGGTGCATGTTTCATAATAAAGAGAGCTTTTTATATACTCATTTTGAAGATATATGTGAAATCATGAAGCAGTACGATGTGGCGTTTAGTCTAGGCGATGGCTTGCGCCCCGGTTGTTTGCAAGATGCCAATGACGAGGCGCAGTTTGGTGAGCTGCGTACCCTTGGCGAGTTGACGCAAGTAGCGTGGAAGCATGACGTACAGGTCATGATTGAAGGTCCTGGTCACGTAGCAATGAACCGTATTAAAGAAAATATGGACTTGCAATTAGAAGTCTGTGCCGACGCACCTTTTTATACCTTAGGGCCATTAACCACCGATATCGCACCCGGTTACGACCATATTACCAGTGCGATTGGTGCTGCTATGATTGGCTGGTTTGGCACGGCGATGCTTTGCTATGTGACCCCAAAAGAGCATTTAGGCTTGCCCAATAAAAAGGATGTTAAAGACGGTATCATCACCTATAAAATTGCCGCTCATGCCGCCGACCTTGCCAAAGGTCATCCGGGCGCACAAGCTCGTGATAATGCGTTATCTAAAGCCCGATTTGAATTCCGCTGGGACGACCAGTTCAATCTGGCGCTCGACCCAGATACCGCCCGTGAGTTCCATGATGAAACCTTACCCAAAGACGCGCATAAGACGGCGCACTTTTGCTCGATGTGTGGACCTAAGTTTTGCTCAATGAAGATCACTCAGAACGTGCGGGATTATGCGGCAGGGCTGGATAAAGATGCCGCTAATAAAAAAGTAACCCCACAAACCGGCGACCTAACTGGGGCTGGACATCTGATCAAAGAGGTGGATACTAAGCTGGTCGGGCAAGTTGGTGAAGCGAGTACCGAGGAAGTAAGGTAAGGTATGGCGGAGATGACCGACAAATATAATAGCGAAGGACGTCAATTATATAAAGAAGTTTGATTTTAAGTACTGAAAAAACTACATCTAAAAGCTCGAAACTCATAGTCAGTTTCGAGCTTTTTGCGTGCCGTCATACTCAAAAGTATCCTTATTCGAAAGTGTTAAAGAAAGAGGCTATATATGAATATAAACAATTGTGTAATAAGTTATAGACAAGCGGATTAAATCGAGTAATATACGGTTAATAAGTAATAATTCGTTACTTAACAATCAACTAGAGTTAAGGCTATTGGTATGAATCATGTTTACCGTGTTGTTTTTAATCGTGCGTTAGGTTTTTATCAATGCGTCTCTGAGCTTGCGAAATCTCGTGGCAAATCCGCGTCTGGTAAATCGCAAACAGCTAGCAAGCTTATAATGACACCCTTAGCACTAGCTATGCTTTCTTTGTCAGGGACGGCGATGGCCGCTGATATTGTAGTTAATGATGGTCAACGTACAGAGTATCAAGATATTGTTGCTATCAATGGTAATGTTTTGATAACTAATCCAGGAACTGTCCTGGCGGCACCAAATAATCAAATCAACTTTGGTGCAAACCCAGATGGTCAAGTGTTAGCTATAGATACCGACGTTTCCATTGAAAATGGCGCCGCTGTAGAAGCTGGTGTTAGTAGCGCTGTAGGTGTTGATAGATTTAGTAAAGTGACTGTTAATAATGCTTTATTGAGTGCGCCTGCTATAGCTATAGGAGGACTCGTTGATGGTGAAATTAATATCACTAACAATGGGCAGTTAAAGGCTACTGATAAAATAATACTAGGCTACAGTTCAAATACTAGTGGACGTTTAAATATAACTAAATCAGGCAATGCAATAACAAATAATTTGATTATTGCTGATGAAACAGACTCAGTAGGCAATGTAATCGTTGACGGTACTGGAAGTAATTTGATTGCTCAGAATAATACCTTTGTTGGCGATAATGGTACAGGTAGTCTCTCTGTTCAAAATGGCGGTAACCTTACCACTAACACTTTAGTTGTTGCTAATAATATGGGTTCTGCAGGAAGCAAGGTGGTGGTTAAAGGTGCAGGATCAAAAATCGATGTTAAAGATAGTTTTTTCATAGGAACAACCGAAAATGCTTCACTAAGTATTGGTAATGCAGGAACCGTCACTAGCGATAAAATGTCTGTAGGTGATCTATCGGGTTCTGAAGGTACGTTGGCTATCAGCGACGTAAACTCTGTAGCTAATGTTAGCTCCAGCCTAATAGTAGGTCGAGAAGGCTCAGGAATTATCAACGTCACAAATAATGCTATATTAAATTCGAACAATGCTGACTTAGCTCAAGAAAATAGCGCTATAGGCGAAGTAAATCTGTCTAGCGGTGGTAAATGGAACAATCAAGAAACTATTATCGTTGGCGTCAAAAACTTAGGTACTGTCAATGTATCAGGGCAAGAATCCAAGATTACTACCAAAGATTTTTTACTTGGAGGTTTTAATGGTAAAGGAATTGTAAATGTTAGTGATAACAGTACTTTAACCGTTGGTCGAGTCACTCAAGTTGGCGGTTTTGATGAAGATGGTGAGAGTGCTATTGGAGAATTAAACATTAATGATGCCAGAGTAGAGACTCTTGAAATGATAGTCGGCACCTCTGGTAATGGTAATTTAAACATTGCCGGCAATGATGCTTACGTCAATGTAGATAACAACTTATTAGTTGGTGTAAATGGTACTGGTACCGTCACTATGACTCGTGCAGATGAAGAAACAGAGTCGCCTACTATAAATGGTAATACTATTCAGGTTTATGGAGATACTATATTGGGTAGTAGTGCTTCTGGCAAAGGTACTATGACTATCGATGGTAGAAACCAGTTCCAGACTACTAATTTAGTCATTGGTCAGCAAGGCTCTGGTACCTTCAAAGTATCAAACACTCCTTTTTATACCGGTTTGGCTAGAGCAACTGATACTACTTATATTGGTGGCAGAGGTGAAAATAGTGCAAACGCTGTTGGTACTTTGACTATCGATAACAGTACATTTGTCACACCGAAGTTAATCGTAGGCAATACAGGATCTGGCACGCTCAACTTAGTTAATGGCGGTGTTATATCAACTAATAGTATTGAACGCAATACGGCTTCTACTCTTTCTAATATTTTTATCGATGGTGGTGAGTTTAGAATTAAAACAGATCAACCCGATTTGTTTGCTAACTTTACTAAAGATGATTTAATTGAAGTAAGTGGAAAAGGTATTTCGTTCGAAACAACGGGTAATAATAACGGTGAAGTTGGAACCTATGTTGTCATCAATCCTAATGCAGTAATTACTGGCAATGCTGGTAAGCTCAACGTAGAGGATGAAAACGGTGGATTTGCAAAGTATGGATTAGGAACTTTAGAGATTAGTGAAAGCAGCAAGCAATGGACAGGTGATTTAACCATTACTCAAGGAACGCTGAAGTTTAATGGTAATTACATCATGGGCAATGATGAAACGCTTACTATTGGTCTGCTTGATTGGGATGAAGATGGCACAATCGATGAAAATTATGGAAAATTTCTCATTAATGGAGCAGTTGATATCAGCAAAGGAAATCTTTTCATTTATGCTGACGAAGTCATCGCTAATGTAGCAAAAGATAAAGAATGGAAAGACGTTGTAAAAGCGACGACTCGTACTGGTGAATTCAAAACGGTAAGCGACAATAGCCCATTAGTAAATTTTTACGCTGACTATAGCGAAGCGGATGCCGTGCATCTAACTATGACTAAGCCTACGCCACCAGTTGAGCCTGAAACGCCAGTTGAGCCTGAAACGCCAGTTGATCCTGAAACGCCAGTTGAACCTGAACCGCCAGTTGAGCCTGAAACGCCAGTTGAACCTAAGCCCCCGGTCGTTGTGCCACCAGTTAAACCTGAGCCACCTGTTATTGATACCACCTTTGTTCAATCGGTATTGAGTCAATCTAATTCAAATGACTCGGGTATTGCTTACGCTTTAGATAGAGCCATTCAAGATCGTGTGGCGAATGGCAGTAATGAATTGGCTGATAGTTTAATCAGATCAACCATTAACTTTAATCAATCTCAGTTAGCTGATGCAGCCAATCAGTTGCAGCCGTTGTTCATGGGCGCGACCAATCGTATTATTACCGATGCCAACTATGCCGTTAGCAATGCTATCTATGAGCATCTTCCGACTACACCTGAGCGTAACATTTGGGCGCAAATAATCGGTAATAACAGCAATCATGATGCAGAGAACGGTATCACAGGTTATGATTCTAAAGGCTATGGCGCTATCGTCGGTTTGGATACGCCGCTCAGCAGCGATTTAAACTTAGGCGTCGCAGTTTCCTACGTTCAAAGCGATGCAGACACTGAAGGCAGTCGCTTGGATCACGAGTTAGAAGCTAAAAGCTGGCAAGTCCTAGGTTATGGGCGTTACGCCATTAACGATGCTACTGCTATGAGTTTTCATGCAGGTGCGGGTCGCAGTGATGTCGAGGGCGAACGTCATCTTCAAATATTGTCCGATGCTATTGCGAGCTCTGATTACTCTGTCGATACTATGCAGGCAGGTTTGGGTGTAGATTATCGTATTGGTAATGAGTTACGCAATATCAGTCCTTTCGCTCAACTAGAATATGCTCAAGCGAAGAGTGACAGCTATCGCGAGACGGGTGCTGGTGTCTACAACTTAAATGTCGATGAAAATAAGTATGAATCACTACGTTGGACGGCAGGTCTGAATCTGTCGCAAGCCCTAACCCCGACTCTTGCGCTTACCGGTCAATTGGCCGCAGCGGTTGAAAACGGTGATCGTCGATCAGATATTACTGCCAGCTTCGTTGGTATGCCTAACGATGAATTTAATACCATTGGTCAAGAGATTGGTCGTGAAATTGGTATTGCTGGTATTGGTCTTAGCTACGCACCAACTGCTAATATGAAAATATCAGCAGGCTATCGCGGAGAATGGCGTGATAACTACGATGATCAAGGCGCTACCATTGCCTTGCAAACTACCTTTTAGTCTTTAATACCGTTATAAAACCATAAAGCTTGCCTCTAATGAGATTAGGGGCAAGCTTTTTTACACCTATAACTAACTCTAATGAGGTTAGTGCTTAAACAAGCAAATATTGAAGCTTGAAACTATAGAGCTAAACATTTTATAAAAAACTCAGTTTCATATAGAATTAAAGCAATAAAAAAATCCCAGCAAACATGAAGTCTACTGGGATTATAAATTTTATCTTGAATAGCTATTGCTTAAACTTTCGACGCCTCATAAATCTCTTTAATAGAAGTATTAATCGTATCCGCAAACTCTGTATCACTTTGTTGTTTGCTTAACCCCTCGGTAAAAGCACGGGAGAAACTGGCAATCATACCTGGGTTTTGCTTAAGCTTAGCACACGCAGCACTACGGCTGTAACCGCCCGACAATGCCACAACTTTTAGCACTTTTGGGTGATCAACCAGCTCTTGATAAAAGCCTTCTTCCTCTGGCAAGGTCAGTTTCAGCATTACTTGATGACCATCGTCTAAAAAATCAAGATTGTGCAAAAGACTGGTTTTAAGTATCAGCTCACAGTCATGTTTTTTAGCGCTATCAATATTCACTTCTGGCTCGACAATAGGCATGAAGCCTTTTGAAAGAATCTGCTTGGCCACATCAAACTGCTGCTGTACGACCAGCTCGATACCATCGACATTGGGCTCATAAATCACTGAGCGCATTTTGGTGCCAAATACTGGATAGTTTTTGGCTTTATCGAGTAGCAAATCTAAATTTGGCATCGGACGCATCACTTGGACGCCATTCATTTGCTCAGCCAAACCCTTATCCACTTTTAAAAATGGTACGATATTTTTATCTTCCCATAGATAATTGGCCGTCGGTTTGCCATTGACCTCACGTTCCATAGTATCTTCGAACAAAATCGCCCCAAGCACACGCTCGCTATCAAAGGTTTCACAAGTGATGATACGGGCTCGCATCTCATGTACGAGATCGAACATGGTGTCATCATTGTCATAATCGTCGCTGCTCACGCCATAATTTTCGAGTGCTTTTGGCGTACTGCCTCCACTTTGGTCAAGCGCCGCGATGAAGCCTGAACCATTTTTTATGCGTTGTAATTGCTTTTCGTATTCCATTGGGCGTGCATCCTATTTTTATTCGTTGAGGTCAAATGTCTCAAAGCAAAGCGCTTTTTGTCAGCTTATATCAGTCTTGCTGTTTTTAAGCAACCTTATCATAGGATGCCCGGCATGCCTATATCTGATAAGTTACCGATTTTATAAATCGTAACGATGTTGATGGATTTGGGCTAAATTATTAGGGTGTTTGCTAAGCTAAAAACAGTACTACCACACAGCAAATTGCTAATACCAAGCCTACTATATTAATACGATTGAGCCGCTCTTTAAATACGCCAACGCCTATGATGGTTGCCACCGCGATGACGCCCACGTTCATACCAGTAAAGACAATGCTTGGCGACTCAGACAATACTTGGTGCGCTCGTACATAAGCATAAATATTGCCCATATTCAGCGCACCTAATAGTAATCCTGCGCTTAGAGCATTCCCTTGCCAGCGCACCCGTGTGATCAGCAAATAAATAAACAGTAATAACCCTGCCAGCCCAAAACTGACAAATAAGGTCAGTGGAAAGGCAGACCCTTGCTTGGCCACTTGCTTGAATAGAATATCGATAATGCCGTAGCCTGCCCAGACGCCAAGTAACCAAAGCGGCGTTTGGCGAGCTTGTTTAGTTATGCCGCCCGCTTGAGGACGATACACCAAAGCACCTAGTGCCAAAAAGCCTAATACCAAACCAAATATACGCGTACCTGTCAGTACCTCACCGAATAATAAAAAGGCAGCAACGATAGGAATAATCAATGATAAACGCTGAGCGGCATCGGTTGCCACCATACCAACCGCAGCAATCGCGCGCCCAAGAATGATAAACACCGCAGGCAGTAGCACGCCAAGTGCTATGATAATCCCCCACGCGCTTCCTAACAGACTAAGTCCGCTGATGTCTGGCTTCAATAAAAACCATGTCAATAAAAAAGCCACTGGATAACCAGCGACGATAGTCTGGCGAATATCGATATCTCGTTGACGTAATATTTTCAAGAGTATTGAAACGGCGACACTGCATAGTACCGCGATGGTTAAATACAGCATGAACGTCTACCTTTTAAGTCGCAGTTTTATGTGTTTATTATTTATCCAAGGCGTGTCCTCATTTTTAAAATGGAGATAAAAATGAGATGAATGACAGCCAAATAGAAAATAAGCACTAGAATGTAACAAAATATTTTTTATACAGCAATGTATTTATGAGAGTTGAGCCAATCAGTAATAAACGAGTACAGCCGTTGATTATCAATTTACAATTAGCATGCAGGCGTGATTACGAAGTTTTGTTAAAATAGCAGCATTTCCCATTCACCCAAATACACGTTTAAGATAATGTCTGCCAGCGTTTGTCTTAGCGTATTGCTATTGATGCTTTACCCTTGCCTATGAATGCTTTATTTCGATTTTTTGAAAACCGTCTACCGGCCTTTCCTGATACGCCTATGCCATTGCCCTCACCTCGCGAAGGGCTGATGAAGTTTTTGTGGGCATGTACCAAAGGCTTACGTATCTGGCTGCTATTCTTTATGATTTTGTCCGCAGGTATCGGTATCTATGAGGCGATGCTGTTTGCATGGATTGGCAACATTGTTGACTGGTTAGGGGTGTATACACCGCAAACACTATGGACTGAAAAAGGCGATACGCTCCTTTTGATGCTAGCGGTCATGCTCCTGAGCCCGTTTTGGATTGCCTTATCGTCGTTCATTCATTTTCAGTCGATTCAAGGTGTGTTCCCGATGCAGATGCGCTGGCGTTTTCATCAGCACATGCTTGGGCAGTCAATGCAGTTTTATCAAGATGAATTCTCTGGTCGTGTGTCAGCCAAGGTAATGCAAACGGCGCTGGCCGTACGCGATACGGTGATGACAGTCACTGACATGTTTATGTATGTCATTGTCTACTTTATTACGACTGGGGTTATCTTATTTAATTTAGACAGCTTATTGCTCATACCTTTTGTTATCTGGTTCGTACTGGTTGGCTTTACCTTACGTTTCTTTATTCCCAAGCTTAAACGGACCTCTATCATACAGGCTGATGCCCGCGCATTGATGGTTGGCCGTATCACTGATGCTTACGCCAATATCATGACGGTAAAGCTGTTCAGCCATTCGCGCCGTGAGCTGGGCTATGCCAAAAACGCCATGGGTCAGTTTTTAGGTACGGTTCATGCGCAGATGCGCTGGGTCAGTTATTTAGAGATATCCACCCATCTGATCAGTGTCATTTTAGTAAGTAGTACGGCTGGGATTGGTCTTTATTTATGGCAGCAAGGCGATATTGGTGTCGGTGCTATTGCCGCAGCAACGGCGATGGCATTACGACTCAATGGGTTGACGCAGTGGATTATGTGGCAAACTGCTAGCCTGTTTGAAAGCATCGGTACTGCCCAAGACGGTATGCGTACTTTGTCAGCACCGCAAACGATTGTGGATGTTTCAAATGCACCTGAGCTAAAAGTGACTGATGGTCACATTGTCTTTGACCATGTTGATTTCAGTTATGAAAGTGAAAATGGTGATAACGAAGGCGAGCGTATTGATGAAGTGAGTACTGCGGGAACGGCGATTGCCTCTTCACAAATCAAACTGCTCGATAATTTCTATCTAGATATCAAACCTGGGGAAAAGATTGGTTTGGTTGGACGCTCAGGTGCGGGTAAATCAACCTTAGTGAATTTATTATTGCGCTTCTTTGACGTTGATAAAGGTAAAATCTACATCGATGGACAAGCGATTGATGAAGTCACTCAAGAGTCTCTGCGTCAACAGATCGGTATGGTGACGCAAGATACCTCATTGCTCCATCGCACCGTTCGTGAAAACATCGCTTATGGTCGCCCTGATGCCAGCGATGCAGAAATCATCCGTGCCACTAAGCAAGCACAAGCATGGGAATTTATCAAAGATTTGTATGACGATAAAGGCAATACGGGTTTGGATACGCAAGTTGGTGAACGGGGCGTCAAACTCTCTGGCGGTCAGCGCCAGCGTATTGCCATCTCACGTGTTATGCTAAAAAATGCGCCGATTCTACTCTTGGATGAGGCGACCAGTGCGCTAGACTCTGAGATTGAGTTTGCCATTACCGAAAGCTTGAACGATATCATGACGGGCAAAACGGTGATTGCTATTGCTCATCGTCTCTCTACGATTGCCGCGCTTGACAGACTGGTAGTCATGGATAAAGGTCAAATCATTGAGCAAGGCAGTCACGAAGAGCTACTGGCATTGGATGGCGTCTATGCGGGGCTTTGGCAGCGTCAAAGCGGTGGTTTCTTAGGAGAAGAGAGCTAAAATTGGTACCACCTTAAATCTCACAATAAACTGTAGCTTGAAAACTAAACTTAAAATTGAAAAATGGTCATACAGGGAAGTACGAGTGTTATGGAACAATTTGCTAAAAGTATCACGCTAAATAAAAAACGCGCCCGTTACTACGATTTACACTCATTGGCTGAATCGACCCATGATAATGCTAAACGAGCCAAAGCGCATTTCTATGGCGGTAATGGTTTTACGGTCGGTAATTATCAGCCCTTATTAACCGAGCTGGCTGCTGGTTTTGATATCAGTGCGCTGGCGATGCGTGGCTATTGGTATGACAAGCCAAAAGCTCGGGTACTAACCCGTGAGCAAGATGCTGACCTGCTTATTAAGTTTTTAGAGCAAACGCAAGATAGTCCTGTTGTGGGCATAGGTCATTCGCAGGGCGCTACTGCGACGGCTATGGCAGCGGCCAAACGTCCTGATCTATTCTCTGCGTTGTACTTGATAGAGCCCGTCACTTTTACCAAATCACAGGCGCTGCTCTATAAGCTGATACCTCGCCGCGTGAAGCTTAAGCGTCAACCTTTCAAAAGCGCGTTAACTAAGCAAAAATTTTGGGCAAATATTGATGATTTTTATGACAGCCTACGAGAAAAAAGCGCTTATCGACGCATCTCTGATGAGCACTTATACCTCTTTGCCGAGCAAAGCTTAGTAAAGCAAAACGATGGCCGTTATGCATTTATCTTCACTCCCGAGCAAGAGATAGCGAATTATTTTGGCATCCCTTATATCGACGGTGCATTAAAGAAGCTGGCAAAAACCACGGTGCCTTACCAACTCATCATCGGTAAGCCCACTATCTTTATCAATGATAAAGTCCGCAATAATTGGCGAAAATTTGTGCCTACTGACCAGCTTAACATCATGCCTGAGAACGGACATTTATTACCTATAGAAGCACCTGAACAATGCGCCACTGTTATCTTACAGAATTTTAACCGTTAAGCTTTGAGCTTATGACTGATTTATTTACCCCTAGTCCTATGGATAACCTGTTGCCTTATGAAGGGCGACTCAATGACTTGGGTATCGTCATTGATAATAGCCATGAGCTTTATGACATATTATTGAGTGAATTGCCTTGGCAGGCTGACATTGTCACGTTGTTTGGTAAGACCCACGTCACCACGCGCCAAATCGTTTGGATGGGTGGGGATAGCAGCAGCTATCACTACTCCGGGCATGCCCGTCAAAGCATTCTATGGTCAGAAACCGTGTTTCACGTGAAACAACATGTTGAGCAACAGCTAGCAAATATTGGGATTACCGCTAATTTTAATTCTTGCCTATTGAATTATTACCCCTCAGGTAGTGACGGTATGGGCTATCATGCTGATGACGAAAAGGAATTGGGCTATCAACCTATTATCGCTGCCTTATCGCTCGGTGCCACGCGCAAATTTGTTTTTAAGCATAAAAAAACTCAAGATAAAATCGAGCTTTATCTTGAGTCTGGTCAGCTTATCGTCATGCATGGCGATACACAAACCTACTGGAAGCACACTATTACCAAGACTAAAACGGTCAACACTGGACGCATTAGTCTCACGTTTCGACAGATGCTGCCAGATTAGTCTACTTTTAAAACTATCTTGCCAAAGGTATCGCCTTTTTGTAGCTCAGTGTGCGCGGCAACGACCTCAGAGAGCGAATAGGTCTGCTGAATATGTAATTTAAGCTTGCCATTTGCCACGTTTTCTAACACTCTCGCCATATCCTGCCCACTACGCTGGGCTTTATAACCTGCCACGTTTAGGCTTTTTTGACTGCCAGCATCGACGAGATTATCAACCCAAATCGTTGGTAACACATTGACGCGTGCACCAGATTTGAGTACATCGAGTGCGCGTACCCCTGCATCCCCGCCGACCAAGTCTAGCAATACATCGGCTTGCAAATCAGGAAATGCCTCTTCTTTGGTATAGTCAATCCAGCCGGTCAGCTTGCTTTTATCTATCAAAGTATCAAGCTTGGTATACTTTTCTGCTGAGCAGATGACGGTGACGTTAATATTGTCCTCGTCGACCTTGTCCATTAATAACTGAATGACCAGCTGACCAACCCCACCAGCGGGCGCATTCATGACAACATGCTCGCCTTTTTTGATATCAGCGAACTCAACAAATTGTAGCGCCGTTTGACCGACACAAGGGAGTGCACCTGCCTGTTCTAATGTGACGCCCTCTGGCACTTTGGCTAGCAACTTACCATCGACTGCTACGTACTCTGCATAGCAACCCCCATCAAAAGTCAGAGCGGCAACTTTATCACCAACGGCAAACTGCTCGTTATTGCTTTTGACGATAGTGCCGGCTACATCAAAACCTAAAATCGCTGGCTGATCATGATCAAACTTATCTTTTTGAATATTATCAGCGCCCCAACCTTTACCTTGACGGGTTTTATAGTCAACAGGATTGATGCCGGCGTAGGCAACTTTTACCAAGACTTGCTCATCCGCCAAAGCTGGAATGGCGACACCGTCCTCATAGTTCATAACGTCAGGTTCACCAAACTCACGAATGAGTACCGCATGTTGAGTGGTTGGTATTTGAGTATTAGACATGGTTTATCATCCTTGTATGCTGCTATTGTTTTATTTTTAGTAAATTCTCTGCGTTATGGCAACACCAGTTCCGCACTGATGGGCAAGTGATCGGATAGCGCTGACCACGGTTTGCCAGTGTGTACCCACGCATCTTTGACCCTTAAATTACGCACATAGATACGATCTAAGCTGAGCACGGGTAGCTTGGCCGGAAAAGTAGGTGACAGCTTACCATGACAATGCTTGAAAGCTTCGGTCATGCCGAGACTGGACGCCAGCTTATCACAAGACAGTTTTTTCCAATCGTTAAAGTCACCCGCTAAGATCAGCGGTTGATCAGGGGTAATCTCATTGCGCACATAATTGGCAATGGCCTCATACTGCTTAAGACGATCCCGCTCAAACAAATTTAAGTGCGCGCACAATACTACGACCGGTCTCTCCCAGCCTACTGGCTGCACCTCACAATGTAAGACCCCACGCTGCTCCAATTTATTTACCGTAATATTGACGTTATGTTTTGGATCTAACGGAAAGCGGCTGAGCACGGCATTACCATGATGACCGTTTTCATATTCTGAGTTTTTACCATAACTGTTTTGCAGCTGTAGATATTCGCCAAACCATTCATGCTGTGATTGATCAGGATATTCGTTGTATTGCATATTGCGCTTAAGATTCTGCCCTTGTACCTCTTGCAAACACAGAACGTCCGAGCCTATACCCTCAAGCGCATGGGCAATACCTTGCATTTTTACTTGCCGATTCATAGGCGACATGCCTTTATGAATGTTATAGCTGGTTAGAACAAAAGAGCTTGTATTAGTCATAAATTTATCAGTTATAAACTCAGTATGGATAGCGTAAGGGTGAACAGCGCTTTATTAAAAACTTATCAAATGACACCGGTCATCAGATAAACGTAAACCTAAGTTATTATAAAAAAGAGCATTGATTCATATCGAACCAATGCTCCCATATTATACCTAAGTCGTAACGATGGCTAACTCATTAACGAATAGCAGCTATCAATTAATAGCGCGTTACCAGAGCAATTGGCTGATCTTCACCCATCAGCTCCTGCGGCATGAATACGACTTTGCCACCGTTATGAATGACGTGTTCGATGATTTCACCAACCGCATCATCAGTCACGCCTTGGGCAGTCGCATCATCAGCCATGCTTAAAGTCTGCGCCGCTTCATCGATTATAGCCGGTTGCATGTAACCGCGACGAACATATAAAGTCTCGCCAACACCTTGGAAGGCGCTGCGGTACACTTCTTGTAAATCCGTTTGCAGCATATTGGCACCGCGCGCTTTGTCAATTTCACCCATAGCGGCTTGATGTAATGACGAGCGATAATTTTCAACCGCTTCTTGTACGCTATCAACGATATGCTGCGCGCTGCCTTCTTCCAAATTGGTGGCATTTGAAACGGTAGCAATAATATTATCTGGACGATCACAAACATCTTTATAATAACCGATATTTTTGGTATCCCCAACGATGACTAAAGGCATTTTATGCTCGCCCCATAGCTCTTGTACGCTCTTATCTACTTGGTTAAAGAACTCTTTTAGATAGCTACTCTCGTTGTTCGCTGAACGATCAGAGCCACCATCACCTGTCTTATATAAACTATTGTTTTCGATAGGAAATGGAATGCTCTCCATGTTCTTTTGCGCATCATCATCTTTGTCAAACTCTTTGACAACACGATCGTTAGACGCTTCAATCAAGCGCGCCTTATCACGGGTTAATACTACCGTATAATAATGCACGGCACTCGCCATATCACGTACCAGATCACGGGTTGCAAAACGCTCACCGATAATGACCCGTTCTTTGGCATCTAGAGGTAAACGCAGTACTTGTACATCATCAGTACTAGCAAAGATAGCTAAGGTATCTAGGTTGTAGTTATGATTCAGATCATTAGTCTTTGCATGAATCTTATCTAAGATAGTCGTCGCTGTAGCTTTATCGTATTCATTTGTCAGACGCTCTTCGACCACTTTTAGTTGGTTTTTAAGGGCGATAGGGTCAGTCTCATTAGCAGGATGAGCGCGGTGGGTTTTTACAAAGACGCTGACAGCTGGGTTGGCTTTGGTCTCACGTAAACTCTTAAGCGTTGCTTTCATAGATAGTGCTCCTAATTTTATTATCTTTGGATTTTAGGGAAGTCATCATCAATTAAAATAACACATGCAAGATGTCTCATCCCCTTCAATCATGTATTTATTTGTGATTTATTATCTTTATAGATAGCCAGTGTTTTGGTTAGTCATTATTGTTGATAAACACTTTTATTGAGATACAATTATTAAAAATATTGTTTACGATGGTTTCTTAGATGTAGCTTTTTAAGCATCTTTAACCATTCTCTTGTACCTTTAATACCATCATAACAAGTTTACCTTACTAACTGTAGGGGTATTTTGCAAGTAAATGATGACTCTTTGTAAGTGACGCGATAATAGTGTCTTTCTTTTGCTGAGGCGACTCCCTACATACTTATTAACAAACACAGTAAGATAAACGAGAAAGCGACTCCACCAGTCTCTGGGTTGTATTTCTATCATGCCATACCCATCTTTTAGATAACCTCGTTTAAAGTATTAAAGCTATAACTAGAACAAAAGCCGTTTAACTCACTCTATAAATAAAGCAAACGCTTAAAAAATCAACTATTACACAATTTTAGATAATAGATATTTTATAACTGTACACTTATTACCATTGGATACCCATATGACTGCACTTGATTCAAATTTACACCTTGTTGACTTTACCGCTACAGAGCCAAACGATTTGAAGGTAAAAGTCAATCAAGCCATCGACCAGGCCAACGCCTTTTTAGATGAGCTAACAGTATCTGAAGATACAAAAACATCAGATATGGGCACTCAGCAAGCGTTAGACGATGTGATTGCCTTTGACCATATAAACTTGGCGTTGGATCGTAGTTGGGGAATTTTGTCGCATCTTAATAGCGTGATGAGTAGCGATGAGATTCGTCATGTCCATCATGAATTGTTGCCCAAGCTGTCTGCTTATGGCACGCGTGTTGGTCAGCATCAGCCGCTATTTAGTCGCTATCAGACGATCGTCAATGATCAGGCTTTCTTTGCTGCTCTAGAACCTGCGCGGGCGCGAGCGATTGAGCTTGCGCTGCGTAGCTTTGAGCTATCAGGCGTTGCGCTACCCAAAGCTGAACAAGAAACCTTTGCTGCTATTCAAAGTGAATTGTCGACTTTATCAGCGACGTTCTCAGACCATATCTTGGATGCTACTCAGGCGTATGCCTTACCGCTTGAACAAGGCCAATTAGCAGGGTTAACTGAGAGTGGTTTGGCGCTATTAGCGGACGCAGGTGAACAGTATAAAGCGCGTGAGCTTGCCAGCGGTACGCTTACCCAAGGACAAATTGATGCGTTGCCGACGCCTTATTATGTGGCAAGCTTAAATATTCCTGTTTATCTTGCCGTCATGACCCATGCCGATGACCGCAATCTGCGTGAAACGCTTTACCGCGCTTATGTGACCCGCGCTTCTGAGTTTGATAAGCATACCAATGCCAAAGGTGAGTCGCTTAATAATGCCGACATCATGAGTCAAATCCTACAATTACGCGCACAAAAAGCCAAGTTATTAGGCTTTAATAATTATGCTGAAGTGTCACTGTCGACCAAAATGGCAGATAGCGTTGTAGAGGTTGAAACCTTTTTACGCGATTTAGCCGCGCAAGCAACCCCAGCCGCTAAGCAGGATTTAGCACAATTACAAAAATATGCACGAGATTATGGTATTGATGATTTGCAGCCATGGGACAGTGCCTATATCGCTGAAAAAGTAAAACAAAGCGAATTTAGTTTATCGCAAGAAGAGATACGTCCATACTTCCCATTACCAAAAGTCATTAACGGCTTATTTGCCATCGTTGAGCGTTTATACGGTATCAAAGTCCAAGAGCAAAATAGTGATAAGATAGACAGTGAAAGCACATCCGTACCGCGCTGGCACGACGATGTAAGCTTCTACCAACTGTTCGATGCTGACGATAACTTGCTTGGTGGCTTTTATTTTGACTTATTTGCCCGCAGTGGTAAGCGCGGCGGTGCTTGGATGAGTGGTTTTCAGTCGCGTTATACGTATGACGAGCAAGACCATCAACAGCTACCGGTTTGCTTTATGGTCGGTAACTTCACGCCTGCCCTCGATGGCAAACCCAGCTTATTGACTCACGATGAGGTGCTGACCTTGTTCCATGAGTTTGGTCATGGGCTACATCATCTCTTAACCCAAGTAACAGTGGGCGATGTCGCTGGCGTCAATGGTGTCGAGTGGGATGCGGTCGAGCTGCCGAGCCAATTTATGGAAAACTGGGCGTGGGATGCCGAAGGGATTGCGCTGATTAGTAGCCATGTCGAGACTGGTGAGCCGCTGCCTAAAGATAAGCTCGCAGCATTATTGGCAGCGAAGAACTTCCAAAGCGGCATGCAAACCTTGCGTCAAATCGAGTTCGCGCTTTTTGATTTATTAATTCATGCACAGACGCCAGCGCTTGATTATAACGGTATCTTAGCAACATTAGATACCGTGCGTAGCGACATTGCTATCATGCAAACGCCTGACTATAACCGCTTTGCCAATGGTTTTAGCCATATCTTTGCGGGAGGCTATGCGGCAGGTTATTACTCTTATAAATGGGCGGAGCTGCTCTCTGCAGACGCTTTTAGTAAGTTTGAAGAAGAGGGTATTTTTAACCCTGTCACTGGTAAAGCTTTCCGCGAGAGTATCTTGTCGGTTGGTGGTAGTTTTCCCGCCAAGACTAACTTTGAAAACTTCCGTGGTCGCAGTGCCAGCATCGATGCCTTATTGCGTCACAGTGGCTTTAGCGATGTTAAAAATATCGATGCCGCCAATGCTCAAAGCAATCGCGAGGTGATTTAAATGCGTTATCAATCGTCACGTCCAAAGCGGCGTTTTTTAGCGGGTGTTCGCTGTCCGAAATGTCAGGCGCTGGATGCGGTGGTACAAGTCAATATCGTCACGCCTGCACCAGACGAGTATATCGAATGTACCCAGTGTGGTCATACAGAGCATCGCCCCGACCCTGATGCCATCAGTGCCAAAAACCATGCGGAAGACCAGCTCGCTCGTGATGCGATGTCTACAGGTACCAGTGGTACGGTAAAGTTTAAAACTTAAGCAAACAAATAATAGTCATATCTAAAAGCTTTTAAGTGCTTTATCATTTAACAGTATTTTAAGCCTATCTAGCAATAGATAGGCTTTTTATTTTGAGTTTGCTATAGTATGACTACTTATATCTTTGACATAAATTGACCGTAGTATGAAAAATAAAAAACAGCATCCTTTATTAAGCAAACGTGCAAAAGCGAAAGCCGCTAAATCACGTCGTAAAATCTGGATGGCGATTATATTAGTATTGCTATTTATTATTATCGGCTATTTAGTTTGGGCACAATCTGTGCCTGAAACAAGTAAAACTGATAGCAGCTCACCGTCAATCCCTGAGCAAACAGGACTTGAGCCGTCCGCTACTATGCCAGTAGAAAACGTCCTCAGTGAGGCCAATAGTGATGACGCTATACAGAATGAAAATGCTGTCATTGATCAAAATTCTGACGATGCTGATACGCGCACTGACTCGACCATTCAAGTGCCGAAGCCCGCTGCTATCTTAAACGCCCCTTTACCAAAAACCGATAGCTTGGCCAAAGAAGAGATTGATCGCTTAGAAGATGAGCGCAAACGCTTTGCTGCCCAAGAAAAACTGGCGGCTGAGCAACTGGCAATGAATAAAAAGCTGACTGAGATGAAAGAAGAGCAAATTGCGCTGATTGAACAACAAATCGCCCAATTAGAAGCAGAAAACGCCGGACAGACTAAAGTAGAATGAATACATAATTTTTTTAAAGGGGCTGACTATGGCGAATTTACAATTGACGCACGCCCCTATTTTAAATAGCAGTGCCCAGCTGCTTATCTTACCGGTTAATACTGCTGGTACACTACTCGACCCTATTCTTACTCGAGCTAAAACGTTATTCCCTGATAACTATCAACGTTATTATCGCGCGTGTCGTGACGGTAGTTTAAGTGCTGGTAGCTGTTTATTGCATAAGCGTACACGTGAGCAGGCTGGCCTTGGCATCAGCAGTAATGGCAATCAACCCAGTTATATTGCCAACCTTGTTATCTCAGATCATCCTTATCATCCCACACGCACACGCTGGCTTACTGACGCTCTAATCGACTTACATCACCAGCTTATCCCCCTTGTTCGCTATCATGGTATCCGCAGAGCTGCCCTACTCGCTCGCCCACTTATCGATAATCGGCTACGTAGTAATATAAGTAATTCATCTAACGAACCTTCATCTGAGAACTTTTCAGCTGGTAGCTTGTCCCTCAATGAACCCAACGTCGCAAACTCACTGCCATTAGACTGGTATCTCGATATCTTGCCTTTACTGAGGCAGCAACTACAAGATCTACCTAAGCTACGTATTGACGTGCATGTGCCTAAGAGCATTGATATCGTAAGCTAATTGGCGATTTGTAGAGTGTGTTTATAGGACGCCATAGTACTCAAAAGATATGCAACAGATAGTGGCGTCAGTGCTATGCTAAATTGGCATCGGCTGTTTGCAAATGCACGATTATTTATCATCAGGATAAGGATACCCTATGAAAACGCTTAGAACCCCCGATTCATACTTTGCCAACCTACTCGATTACGATTTTGCGCCGAACTATCTCATGGTTGATGATGGTGAAGGCGCTGAAATGCGCGTACATTACCTCGATGAAGGTCCAAAAGACGCTGAGCCTATACTGTTGCTACATGGCGAGCCTTCGTGGTGTTATCTTTATCGCAAAATGATACCGATATTGACCGCCGCAGGATATCGCGTTATTGCTCCAGACCTACCTGGTTTTGGACGCTCGGACAAGCCAGCGGCACGTACTGACTATACTTACCAGCGCCATGTCGACTGGATGCAATCGCTGCTTGATCAATTAGACTTAACAAACATCACGCTTTTTTGTCAAGATTGGGGCGGCCTAATCGGTCTACGCTTAGTCGCCGATAATCCCGAAAAATTTTCTCGAGTAGCAGCTGGCAATACTATGCTGCCCACTGGGGATCATAATCCTGGAGAGAGCTTTCGCCAGTGGCAGCAATTCTCACAGGACACCCCACAGTTTCATGTCGGAGGCATCATTAAGAGCGGCACCACTACCGAGCTATCGCAGGCGGTTATCGATGCGTACAACGCCCCTTTCCCTGATGAGTCATACAAAGAAGGCGCTAGACAGTTTCCGCTTCTTGTCCCCACCACGCCAGATGATCCTGCCTCAGAGAATAATCGGGCGGCTTGGGGTAAGCTCAGCCAATGGACGAAGCCATTTATTACGCTGTTTAGTGATTCTGATCCTGTCACGGCTGGTGGCGATCGAATCATGCAAAAGCTGATACCGGGAACGAAAGGTCAAAACCATACCACAGTTAATAACGCTGGTCATTTTTTGCAAGAAGATCAAGGGGGAAAAGTAGCAGAGCTGCTGGTTGAGTTTATTGCTGATAATCCTCTCAGCAATTATTAATAAAATTTGGTATTTTCTTCGTTATCGCCTACAACATTAGTGTGACTATTTAAGCGTTTATAACATGACATGTGTTTTCCTGTAGACATTAAACAGTAGATTTATATCCGTATATTGATTAAAAAATAGTCTTGGCTTAGTATTTATGAGTGTCTACTACAAATACTTTTTACTCAAAATACAAATAGGGATAATAAATCATGTCAAACAATGATGCAAAAAATAGTAATGCTGGAAATAAGAAAAACTCTACAGGCAACAAAGCCGTTACTGGCGTAGAAGTGGTCAAAGATGATACCGTGGTATTTGAGGACGGCGACTTTGAAGAGTACAACACTGAGCATGACTACGAAGAAGGTACAGAGGACAGTGCTGCTAAAAAGGGCAAGTCAGAGAAATCAAGTAAGAATAAAGATTCTGAAAAAGAGCAGAAATCTGACAAAAAAGACAAGGCTAGCAGCGCTGATAAAGAGTCTAAGTCAAATGAAGACGATGAAACGGTTAAAGACGGCAAGTCCAGCAAAAAAGATAAAGCTAGTAAAGAAGACGGCGCTGACCAAGAGGATAAATCTGGCATTACTATGGCAGGTATTTACCAATGGGCCTCAAAACTCAAAGATGACTTTACCTCTGACGCTAGTGGGATGACTCACGATGTCTCTGAAAAAGCAACGGCTATGATGCTTGGTAAACTGTTGCATGCGGTAGATCTTGAATTAGCGGCCTTTGATAAGAGCTTAGACGTCGCCAAAAATTTAGTCGCGACTGCTGAAGAGAGACGCAAAAAAATCGCTGCAAAAAAAGAGAAATACCAAGGTATGATTGACAAGTTGGATCAGGAATGATTACTCTGGCTAATTAGCCAGTTAGGGCGTGTCCTCATTTCAAAAATGGTCATAAAAATGAAATAAATTGCCTTTAAACGAGGAAAATAGCGCAAATAATATCGAGATATTAATCAGCTATTTGACGATATTTGGCAAAATTTAGCTATTTTTAGGCCATTTAGATACAAGCGCTTGAATTGAAGATACGCCCTAGTCTAGAATTTTATTAATCCAATGTTGAACGTCTACTATAAGCGTTTAGCGTTGGATTTTTTATTGTCCGTTGCTTAGGTATGATTTTATTAAAAGGCAATGTCATTAAATGTAGCGAGTAAAGAGTAGTATCGATATATCACGCACTGCTGATAGACATTTTTCTTGCTCGCTGTGGCTGCGCAGACAGAGACTACAAAAAACTGATATCAGCAATACCGTCGCGTTTTTAAGATATTTTGACTATAGATTGGATAGAGATAGCAATATTCAACCTGACACAAATGGAAATGATTATTTAATAATTAGGTGTAATGGACATTATTCATGCTGGCGTAGGGTCTAACGCTATATACTGTCTATATTTGCAAGGAATCAAAGCCATGAATCAAAAAACTGCCCTTTTTGTCGTGATAAAC
>NZ_JABRVQ010000025.1 GCF_013248965.1 Psychrobacter okhotskensis
GTTCATGGTTGCAATCTCACTTTGGTCGGTGGATAAAGACTTTGATGCTAGCGCATCTAGGTCTTTTTTTCACCTCATATTTGGTATTGCACTTCATGTGTTAATCTAAGATTTAAAATAAATATTAAAACCGCACCCAAAATGACCGTGCTTGCTATGATAAAGTTTATGGTCAGTTGCTCCGATAAAAATACCACACCAAGCATGGCAGCCAATACCGGTACGCAGAGTTGTACTACTGCCGCCTGCGTACTTTTCAGTAAGGGCATTGCCATATACCAAACGCTGTAGCCCATGCCAGAAGCAATTGCGCCCGATGCGCAAGCCAATAAGATGCCCTCGATACTGATCGTTGCTAACGATATGTTTTTTAAATAAACCATGCTCATGATGAGTAGTAGCGGAATCGCAAATAGGCTCCTGAGAAAGTTAAAGCCCGTCGCTCGTAGCGGTGACACGCACGCTTTACCGCGTATACTATATATCCCCCATGCCACGCCACTGATGGCCATCAATGTCGCTGCCAATACTGACGGCACAGCCGCTGATGGCAACATGAGATAGACAAATCCTGCCACTGCCACTATAAAAGCCAGCCATTGTAAGGCACTTAATTGCTCTTTTTTATATATCCCCCAGCCAATCATGGTGAGCTGAACCGCTGAAAATAGAATCAGTGCGCCAGTTCCGGTATCAAGCTCAACATAGGCGATTGAAAAGCAAAGTGCATAAACCACCAAACTTATACTACTGAGCCAGCTACCTCTGTCGCTTAAAATGGCCTCGCTAGTGGGATGCTTAAGAGTTGCTTCGTTGCGTCGTAAATTATAGCTATAAACGCCCATAATAATGCTCAGACAGAGCGCACCGCTGAGCAGGCGAATGATGGTGAAGTTCCATGCATCTATATAACCTTCTGCTAACGCCATTCTACAAAAAAGAGAGTTTGCGGCAAATGCTATTAAAGCAATAATCGTATATAACGTGGCTTTCAAAATAATCCCTACAGTCGTTAAATTGGCTTTTTGAATAAATGGCAGTCGTAATGACAACGATAATAATAACGACAATGACTACGGCTTATCGCTTTAGCCCTATATCGTAATGACGATAGTATAGTGCAATACCAAAAAACCTGACTGACAAATTAAATGTAAACATACCCTATAAATAGATTCGATTGAAAAATGACGATGAAAGATGAGCTTATAGTGAACCGACTCTAATCAGGTGAATATAAAAAAGATACAGCGTGACTGATATAAACTTTTTATAGCCTCTGTCTGGGTAGGTACAGCAAGCAAGAAAAATTTGTAGCAGTCACGCATCATAATGTTGTGTGTCTATTTTATTTAGTATTGACTAAGGTCTGTTGAACATTCAAATGTTCAACAGACCCTATATTAAGCAATCTTATACCAGTCGATTTTACGGGTCATGACCATCACGCAGGCTAGCAATACAAAGCAGAAGATAGCACCCAATAACAGGTTTAGGTCTTCTGTGGTCAAAATACCATAAAAGGCGGCATACAGACTTCCCAATATAGCGGTAAATATGCCCGCTCGCTTGATACCATCTAATACATAATAAGTGTACCAACCAATCAATCCGACACAGGCGCTTGCAGCAACTGCATAGGCTTGCCAAAAGACGATTTGCTCGGCCAGCGGTAGCAACAAGACGTAAAAGCACAGCAGTGCACAACCGACCAATAAGTATTGGATAGGGTGAATACGGCTGGATTTGATCACCTCAAATAAGAAAAATGTACCGAACGACACCAAAATTAATAGCAGTGCGTACTTCATCGTGCGCTCTGTTTGTAAATACACGTCATTTGGCTCCGCGAAACTCACTCCAAAGCTACTTAAGCGCACATCTCGGTCGCTATTGGACACGATATTACCCTCTGCTGTGACAATGCCTTCTATTGCTGTGATAGCCTCATCATCTTGGTCAGCGCTATCGAGCACGGCGCTACTGGCTACCATACATTGATTATTGGCAGTGCTGACACACTTTGATAAATTTTGATTGTTAGCGACCGTTAGATATTGATTTTGCCATTTGGCCTCAAAGCCTTTTGAGGTGAATTTTTTAGCATTGGGCAAGGCTCTGCCAATAAAATTTGGGGCATGCCAATTGCTGCGCATAGATAGCTCAAAGTTTTGCCCCGTTGGCACGGTATTTAAGGTGCTAATACCTGAGAGAGGCAAGTCCACCACAATATCAAGCGCTTGATGACGACTATTATCTGATTGCTGACCGTCTAAGTCTTGATGGTTTGGGTTTTGGCTAATAGGCGTTTGTATGTTAGAACTTTGCGTATTTAGTGGTTCGCTATTCAGATTTTCAGCCACAAGGTTTGTTTTTTCTTGCTGGCTTGCGCTCGTTGTGGTTAATCGATTCAAAACATCGTTGGGCAACGATACTTCAACATAGCTTAAGCCATTAAGCATGGCACTCTGCGGATAGGTTGCTTTGATGGCTTGCTTGTCGATCGTTACTGTTGGTAAGGTTGCCACACCGCGCAAATCAGAAACTGGAATAATCAACTTAGCGTCATTCCAGTGTATATCGGTCTTTTCTGTTTTTGTGTTGCCATTGCCATTGGTACTATTGTTAGCTGTGCTAAGGGTTTTTGAGTCGTTACTCACCGACTGGTTATCTGCTATTAAGCGTTGTAGGGTTTGATTTATGGTATAACTTTGATCGAATTTTAACGCGCCGTTATAGCTAGTGGCATGATAAATCCCTCGTCGATAGGTGTCCGTACTGACTTCAAGGTCTTGAGTGGCGCTAGTTTTATTAGCAAAGACCGTTAGCGTCGATGAATAAGCGGATTTGCATTTAGCGGCATCGGTATCGCCTACTATTGAGCATTCTGGCGTTATGGTGGTTGGAATAATGATGAAAGGGGTAATGACTTCTTGCGGATTGACGTGCTGCTGGGCGATTTCCTTCACCACTGATTGTGCATAATATTGTCGTTCAGCGATGACAGTGCGAAACATCATGAGCCCGACGACAAAAATAATGCAGAGCCCCACGATGATAGTCAATTTGGTGAATAGTGTTTTTTGCATAAGAGTGCCTCATATGAATCTTTATTCCAAAACTGTGCATATAACAGTCAGTAGGTTCAAAGAAGATCATAGAGGAGAGATAAAGAAAAAATATGTAAGAACGATGGAGAGTGTGTGGAAAAAATAAGCCTTAGTGTTTTCTGATATCAGTATTTTCTGATATCAGTGCTTTCTGGCATCAGTGTTTTTTAGTATCACCAACCACTTTATCCATAATAGCAAACAATAAGCCAGACACTACGAAAGTCATATGAATGATGACTTTCCACATGAGCTTGTCCGCTTCACCATTACTCAATTCATTAGGAATGTCCATAAATGATTTTAAAAGATCAATTGCAGAAATAGCGACGATGGCACCAATGACTTTTAGTTTTAGACCAGAAAAATCTACTTTACCCATCCAACTAGGTCGATCAACGTGATCACCAGTGTCAATTTTTGAGACAAATATCTCATAACCACTAAATATGATAATTAATAATAAGCTGGCTACTAAGGAGAGGTCGACTAATACTAATATATTAACAATGACGTCTGATACAGAAGCGCTAAATACAGTATTAAACATCATGATTGTTTTTTGAATGAATTTTATAAATAATAAGACAATCCCTAAGATCAGCCCTAAATAAAAAGGCGCTAATATCCAGCGGCTGTTAAAGATGATTTTTTCTAGGTATCGTTCAATATTTTTTAGCATGGACATCTCTTAATGCTCTTAAAGGTTGTAGGTCATTTACTGATAACGTGGTATAGGATGGATTTAAGAAAGCCATTCGAGCACTTGTTGTACCCGCTCATCTCTATCACCACCTATGCGATGAAATGGCTTTTGGTGACGGGTCAGCTGACTTTCAAAATAAGCACTGATTTCGTCGCGCTGATGCGGGCTATCGCGCAAATCATCAGCGACCCACGGGATATCAACTTCGGTTAATAAAATCAAGTCATAATGATGTATTAACGCCGCATTGGTGAGCGCTTTAGGGCAGTCGCCATAATACCAATTGGCGTAAACCATCAGCTCAAATAGACTGGTATCACAGAATAAGTAGCGCGCTCTATCCGGCATTTGAGCGGCTTGTTCAGCGAGTTCATTTTCTAGTTTTATTTGACCCTGCGCAATGGGGAGTAAGTCGTCCCAAGTACAGGTCAGTTGCTCCTTATCCCATTTCGCTTGTAGATAGGTGCGCATGTATTCTGCTACCCAAGGGCAGCCAAAATGCGCTGCCAAGTCGCGACATAGCGTGGTCTTACCAGTGCTCTCTGCCCCTAGAATAGCGACATTGATGACCGATTTAGGCGTATGCTGCTTTAGGTTGCAAGCGGTAACGTCGTTGCCATTCATAGTAAGCCCAAATTGCGATAAGTGTGAAGACTACGTATTGTAGTGCGGTGAAGGTCAATCCTTTGTAAAAGTACAGCGGCACAGAAATAGCATCGGCGACGATCCACAGTAGCCAATGCTCAATTTTGCGCCGTGCCATCAGCCACATCGCCATCAAAAACAGCGCGGTGGTCAGCATATCGGTATAGTCCACCCAAGTAAATAAGTGCACTCCAAGTACAGCACCATCGAAACTAAACCCATTATTAATCACTGGTCGGAAGTAATAAACCAAGGCAACGAAAGCGATCGTGCCTGTTGCTAAGGCTGATAGAGTAGGAATGTCATCGGAATGTAGATGTTCTATTTGGACATTGTCTACTTGCTGAACCTCACTATGGTGAGATTTTTTATTCTTTGACCAATTAATCCAGCCATATAGACTCATAACCGTATAATAGGCATTGATAAACATGTCACCGAATAGCTGCCATTTCCACAGTAGATAGACAAAAATGGCAGTGCTGACCAGCCCGATGGGAAAGACAAGGATATTGGTTTTGCTGGCAAGTAACACACTGGCCACGCCAAAGATGACCGCGATTAATTCGAGCGCTATAAATACGGTAGGGTAATCGGCATATTGCCCAAATAACCAGTTAAGAAGTTCAACCATTAATATTCCAAATATGAGCTTTTATAAGTATCTGTCATGGATTTTACGAGAGTATGTGCCATTGATTATAGCGTAGCTGTCTTAAGTAACTGACTCGAAATAAAGACAGTTTTTGTTAAATCTTAGCAAGAAACGGATTATTTGTAACAAAGTATTAGAAAAATTAAAATATTCAGGCATAATAAAGGCACTGATTTTAAGTTTACAGTTATTCACTGAAAATGAACGATTGTTATTTTCTCCATTTTTATGCTTATTCCAAGCCCTATAGTAGTAGACAAGGAAGCTTATCATGACGACTTGTATCACAGGCACCGGCCTATATATTCCCCCTTATAGCATCAGCAACGAAGAGCTGGTGGCGTCTTTTAACCAGTATGTTGATAATTATAATGCAAAGCATGCTGATGACATAGCAGCAGGCACGGTGACTGCACTTGAGCCCTCATCGGCCGCTTTTATCGAAAAAGTCTCTGGCATCAAATCTCGTTATGTCATGGAAAAAGACGGTATCTTAAACCCAGAAATCATGGCACCCGTGATTCCTTATCGTCATTTAGGCGAAGAGCTGTCAATTATGGCTGAGATGGGTGCTGCGGCGCTCAAAGATGCCCTTGCTGATGCTGGACTTGAGGCCAATGATTTAGACGGTATCATCCTTGCCTGTTCAAACTTCCAACGTACCTATCCAGCAGTCGCTATCGAGATTCAAAAAGAAATCGGCATGATTGGCGGCTTTGCTTATGATATGAACGTGGCTTGTAGTGCCGCGACTTTTGGTCTATCACAAGCGCATGGCTCTATCGTCTCTGGGCTTGCCAAGCGCATTGCGGTGGTCAACGTTGAGATTACTTCAGCGCACCTTAACTGGCGCAATCGTGACAGTCACTTTATCTTTGGTGATGTCGCAACCGCCTGTATCGTTGAGGAACTAGACACGCCAAAAGGTTATGAGATCATCAACTCGAAGTTGTTTACCGAATTTTCAACCAATATCAAAAACGAATATGGTTTTATGGATCGCTCAGAGTTTTTGGCGGCGCAGACTGAGATGTATCCAGATATCAAAGAGCCGGTTACTGATAAACTGTTTTTACAAAACGGCCGCAAAGTATTCCGTGAAGTTTGTCCAAAGGTATCAGAAATCATCACCGAGCATTTGCATGAGAACGAAATGCAAGCCAGTGATGTAAAAATGATGTGGTTACACCAAGCCAATGCCAACATGCTAGATTTAATCTTGCGCACCGTTGTTGGACGTGATGCCGATAAGGCGATTGTGCCAAGTGTTATCGCAGAATTTGCCAATACCAGTTCAGCCAGCCCAATGATTGTCTTTCATCGTTATAAAGACGCGCTAAAATCTGGTGATTTAGGTGTGATTTGCTCGTTTGGTGCTGGTTACTCTATTGGGTCGGTACTGGTTCGTAAGGTCTGATTTTTTAAGCCTTAAGTCTTAATTATTGTTTAAATAGCCAAGAATATTCTTGGCTATTTTTTTTACTTAAATTTTAAGCAAAGCTTATGCTGTATTCAAATCATCAGAAAAAAGTGTCGATATGACACAAGTAGCAGAAAAGTTTGTCCATATATCGACAAGAATGCCTAGAGGTTTTAATTTACCCCAAAAAATTTGCTATAATCACGGTCTTATTCCTCTTATCCAATTAAAAGTCCTTTTATGAAAGAATCCTTACGCCTGCGTTTAGACCAGATGGTAGACCGTTATGAAGAGGTCACCGCCTTATTATCAGACCCCAGTGTCATCAGCGATAATAATAAATTCCGTGAATTGTCTGTCGAGCACAGCGACTTGATGGATATCACTACTTTATGGCAGAACTATGTGCGTGCAGAGACGGATCAGGCCGATGCTGAGACTATGCTAGCCGATGCGACAGATCCTGACATGAAAGAGATGATGCAAGAAGAGATTGACAGCGCCCGTGATACCATCGTAGAGATGGAAGAAGCGCTCAACGTCATGATGTTGCCAAAAGATCCCAATGATAAAGTGCCAGCTTTCTTAGAGATTCGTGCTGGGACAGGTGGTGATGAAGCGGCGATTTTCTCCGGTGATTTGTTTCGTATGTATCAAAAGTACGCGCAGACTCAAGGCTGGACAATGGAAGTGCTATCAGCCAATGAAGGCGAGCATGGCGGCTATAAAGAAATCATTACTCGTGTGTCCGGCAACAGCGTCTATGGTCGTCTAAAGTTTGAGTCTGGTGTACACCGTGTGCAGCGTGTTCCTGAAACGGAAAGTCAAGGTCGCGTGCATACCTCAGCCTGTACCGTTGCAGTTATGCCGGAAGTTGAGATTGATGACACCGTTGATTTAAATCCAGCAGACATTCGTTTTGACACCTTTCGCTCAAGCGGTGCCGGTGGTCAGCACGTTAACACCACGGATTCAGCTGTACGCTTAACACACATTCCGACCGGTACCGTGGTAGAGTGTCAACAAGAACGTAGCCAACACAAAAACCGTGCGCAAGCGATGAAAATGCTGATCTCAAAAATCCAGCAAGTCAAGGTGCAAGCGCAGGTTGATGCGGCAGACACCATCCGTCGTGACTTGGTCGGTAGTGGCGATCGCTCAGAGCGCATTCGCACTTATAACTTCCCGCAAGGTCGTATGACCGATCATCGTATTAACCTAACGTTATACAAGCTTGATGCCATTATGGAAGGTGATTTGGATGAGATTCTTGATGCATTGTTACGCGAGTATCAGGCGGACTTGATGGCCAGTATTGGTGCGGACTAAAGCCATTGGTTTATAAAAGCGAGACACTGTCCACCTGACAGTGTTTGTTTGTCTATAGCTGTTTTTTTACAGCTGACTATGATGATAATAAGTATAGATTCAATTCACCGTTTTCGTTTGTTCCTTTAATTACCTAATAATTTTGAGAGTGTTATGTCAAATTCCAACAATAAAAATCAGAATCAAGAGCAAGCCCCAGAAGATGCTAACGAACTTATCGCCCAGCTACAAGCCAAGCTAGACGATATCACTGCTTCAGGCAAACAGCCGTATCCAAATACGTTCAAACGCACCGATTATGCGCAAGATTTGCAAACAGCTTTTGATGGCATCTCAAAGCAAGAAATTGAAGAAAAAGCGGCGAATGGCGAAAAAACACAGGTCAACGTAGCAGGTCGAGTCATGCTCAACCGTGGCTCGTTCATTGTCATCCAAGATATGAGCGGCCGTATTCAGCTATATGTCGCACGTAAAGAGCTCGATGATGAGACGCGTGCGAGCATAAAGTCGCTAGATTTGGGTGACATCGTAGGTGTATCAGGCTATATCGGTCGCTCAGGTAAAGGCGATCTATACGTGCATATCGAAGAGATCAGTCTACTAACCAAATCATTACGTCCAATGCCAAATAAATTCCATGGTTTGGCAGATGTGGAAGCCCGTTATCGCAATCGTCATCTTGATTTGATGACCAATGAGACAACTCGCGATACCTTTATGATTCGCAGTCAGGTTGTCAGCGGTATTCGTAAATTCATGCTGAATGAGCGCTTCATGGAAGTTGAAACGCCAATGATGCACCCGATTCCAGGGGGTGCTGTTGCACGTCCGTTTGTGACGCATCACAATGCTTTGGATATGCCGCTTTATTTACGTATCGCGCCTGAGCTTTATTTGAAGCGTTTGGTGGTTGGCGGTTTTGAGAAAGTATTCGAGATTAACCGTAGCTTCCGTAACGAAGGCGTCTCAACCCGTCACAATCCTGAATTTACGATGATTGAGTTTTATCAAGCGTATGCGGATTATCATGACTTGATGGATTTGACCGAGCGTTTATTTAATGAGTTGGCGATGGATATCTTGGGTACGACTGAGATTACTTATCAAGAAGAAGCCATCAGCCTAAAAGCGCCTTTTGAGCGTTTATCGATGCCTGATGCGATTGCCAAATATGCCGAAAACTTCGACATGGCGCATATCAATGACCGTGAGTATCTAGCAGAGTACGCCTCGACCACCCTTAAACAGCAAGTAAAAGAGGGCTTTGGTGTGGGTAAATTGCAAACGATTATCTTTGAAGAGACCGCTGAGCATCAATTGCGTCAGCCAACCTTTATCACTGAATATCCTGCAGAGACGTCGCCATTGGCACGCCGTAGCGATGATAACCCTGAGATTACTGACCGCTTTGAGCTATTCATCGGTGGTCGTGAATTGGCCAATGGTTTTAGTGAGCTGAATGACCCTGCCGATCAGGCAGAACGTTTCCGTGGTCAAGTCGCTGAAAAAGACGCTGGTGATGATGAAGCGATGCATTTTGATGAAGACTATATCGAAGCTTTATCTTATGGCTTACCACCGACAGCAGGCGAGGGCATTGGTATTGATCGCTTAGTGATGCTATTTACGGACTCAGCAAGCATTCGTGATGTGATTTTATTCCCACATATGCGTCGCAAGCTTGACAACTAGACTAGAGTCTACTTACTATGAAATATAGTCACTCCTATATAATTTAGATAGGGTATCAGGCTCGCTTAGTCTACTACTTGTCGTACTTTACTCGCCTTCCTTGTATCTAAATTATATTGAACTGGCTATCACACTGTTACTGAACTGAGTATAAAGCGAGTTTTGCAACGTTGGTGGCAGACACTCAGTTATTTATGAGCACTCATCTATAGGGATATTATGGACACTCAGCACGCACCGCTCTCAGTTTGGCAGCAGATGATTCAGCAAAGCTTCTTATCTTTGTATGACGTATCAGAGGACAATAGCAATCATCCCGAGCATGCCTTTCAGGGTTATGACTTTGTTTGTGAATTCTCTGGTGCGACGGTTTACCTTATCGTTAATGATGTGGTGATGCAGGCTAACCAGCAAGAGATTGATAGTACACAGGTGCGTGAGTGGAGAAAGGAAGTTGTCAACCAATTAATCAAGCGTCATGCCCAGCTTTATCTAAAAAATGACAAGGTACTGGCTGACGTAAACGCGTCGGCATCGGACAAGGCAATTTATTTTATTGGTTTGACGTCACTCGCCATCAAGCATGAAGGCGATAACCCAGAGTCGCAGCCCTATACCGTCAATTACGAATATGGCAGTCAGTTCTTTGCTGAAGACTGTGTGCTGGACTTGGACGATGAGCAGAGTGTCTTGCAAGTATTTAGCCATCAAAACTTTGTCGACATTCTTAATCAGTTGGTGACTCCGAGTGATCTCAGTGCTTATTTGGATTTTCACCGCCGCAAGCTTGCTGGCTTTGAGACGTTTCAAGACGAGTCAACGTTACTTGCCCAGTTCTTACAGTCACCTGATTTTCATCAAAGAGCCATTGAGGTGCAAGAGCAGTTGGTTGCTCACCAGTTAATAGACCAAGTGGAACCTCGCTTGCTTAAAGCTGCAGAACCTGACCAAACCGCTTTTGCTAATGCGTTGATGCTAGAGATTCAAAAGAATACTCGCATGTGGTATAAGCTCTTTAATCGCTTGATTCAGCAGTATTATGAGGAGGGGACGCCACTGCCAAAAGAGCAGGTCGATGTGTTAGTTGATGAGTCGATGTATACCTATGCGTGTTTAATAGAAAAAATATTGGCACATAGAACGATTGATCAAAACTCACGGTGGAATGGTTATGTTCGTCATGAGCATTCTTATCATGTATTTGGTCGTCACTATTTGATGGTGTTCTATGGACAGGATGAAAATAGTGCATTGAGTGCAGACAAAGTTCGCGCATCGCATCAGGATTTATTGTTTGAGCTTAATTCACAAATGCAGCAGCCGGTAATGGATGATTTGTTTTTAATTGGCGTAGAAGTTAGACCGTGCGAGGACAGCGTTAATACCGAGGTGTACATTGACACTTTTCATCAGAATGGCTCGGCTATCGATGCAAACACGCAGCGCTTATACGAGCAGTTGGCTGAGTTGCGATCGCAGTCATAGACTTTCCTTACTATAGATCGCTGATTTGATGCTTTAACTATATTTGTACTTTTTTATATATTCGTACTTTTCACATTGGCAGTTACTATGACGCAGCAATATCAAGTTTTAGCTCGCAAATACCGCCCAAAAAACTTCCATGAGTTGATTGGGCAAACGCACGTCTCGCAAGCATTGATAAATGCCATTGATTACAATCGTCTGCATCATGCCTATCTGTTTACGGGTACGCGCGGTGTCGGTAAGACGACGATTGCACGTATATTATCCAAGTGCCTGAATTGTGATACTGGGGTGACCAGTACGCCTTGCGGTGTGTGTGATAATTGCGTTGCCATCGATCAAGGTCGTTTTATTGATCTGATCGAAATTGATGCGGCCTCTCGCACCAAAGTGGAAGACACCCGCGAGCTGCTAGATAATGTGCCTTATGCACCAAGCCAAGGACGTTACAAAGTTTACCTGATTGATGAGGTGCATATGCTGTCCACGCATAGCTTCAATGCACTACTCAAAACCTTGGAAGAGCCGCCTGAACATGTGAAGTTCTTGCTCGCGACCACTGATCCGCAAAAATTGCCAATTACTATTATCTCGCGCTGTTTACAGTTTGTTCTACGCCCGTTGCCGCAAACCTTGCTGAGTGAGCATTTGGCAAATGTCCTTACCCAAGAGCAAGTAGGCTATACCCAACCTGCACTTTGGCAATTGGCCAGTGCAGCAAAAGGTTCGGTACGTGATGCTTTATCCCTAACCGATCAAGCCATTGCTTTTGGCCAAGGTGCGCTTGATGATGTCACGGTCAATGCCATGCTCGGTTTGATTGATGCCGCTGACTTGGTGCGGCTCATCACTGATATCTATAATCATGACAAGTCTGCCGTCGCTGCTCATATTGAGCAGATGCGTGCGCAAATGGTTGATGCGACGAGTATGTTTGATGGGCTGGCAGAGCTATTACATCAGTTGGCATTGACCCAGCTACTGCCCGAAGTCGCTCTCAATGTCAATGAGGCGCAAGCCCAAGATATTAATGCGCTGGCACAGCATATCAGTCCTGAGGTATTGCAGCTGTATTACGAAATCGTTGTGCAAGCGCGTGAAGGCGTGAAACTTGCCAGTACACCGATGCAAGCGCTGGAGATGTGTATCTTACGTCTGTTGGCCTTTCGTCCATTACCAATAGACGAAATACTAAACCCTACTTATGATGACTCCGTGTCATCTGAAGTACCCGCCATAGAAAATACATCTTCTACGCAGGCGACCATTACCCATTCAGCTTCGATGCCGCCGTTACAGCCTTATGATATCGACTATCAAGAGCAGGTCAGTATTGAGCAGCCAAACGCTAGTTTTGACAGTAATGAAGTCAGTGTTGATCCAACTCATGAATCAGCACACACGTTGGATGTGTTGGATAGTAGCGCAAATGCTGAACCCGTTGTTGAGCCTGAACCCGTTGTTGAGCCTGAACCCGTTGTTGAGCCTGAGGCGAATGATTCTCAATTAACATCTGAATCTGATGATCCACGCACTTTACTTCGTTGCCCACCGCAAGAGTTGGTAGGTGCGTGGACACCAGAGAAGTGGGACTATTGGCTACAAACCGCTCGTGAAGCGGAGGTTTTGGCTCAAGATGAATTGGCACTTGCCCGTCAAGGTATGATGACTGGTCTATGCAATGGTAAAGCTACCTTTGTTACCAGTGTCGACAGTAAGCACTTGCAGATGACCTTTCAGCAACTGGCAGAAAAACTACAGCAGCAATTTACACAGGCAGAGATTGGCTTGCAAATCGATGGTAGCGTCATGCAAGCAGAAGACAAAACGCCTGAGCGTCGCCAACAAAAGCGTTTGATCCAAGCGAAGACGGTTGCAGAGGCAAAATTGCTAGATACACCCGTGATGAAATATCTGACCGAGCGCGGCGAAGGAAAAATGGGCAAAGTTCAGTTATATTAAACAGTTGCAAATTTTAGTAATGGCATTGTTTACCAATTAAATAATCATTAAATGTAATGTTATGATTAAAATATCAAGGTGATGTTCGTTTATCACCTTGATATTTTTGCTTTTATTAACAGATAAATAGGATCTATTTATAAGGTAAGCTACATTTAAAAACGGTAAGATTAAATAAAATACTTTATAATGGTTAAGTTATATTAAAAACTGAAAAGTGGCTTAGGTGAGTATATGTTAGATAATTTACGCGGTATGGCCGTGTTCGCCAGTGTGGTCGGACACGGCTCTTTTAGTGGTTCAGCTCGAGAGCTTGGCATCACAACCAGTGCAGTCAGTCAACAAATTCGTTCGTTAGAAAATGAGCTTGGCGTGGTGCTATTGCATCGCTCTACTCGTAAGCTCAGCTTAACGGAAGCGGGTGAGAGCTTTTATGAAGCGGCAAAAGACGTGGTTAGCGCGGCCGAACAAGGTAGAATCAAGGTCAATCAGTTACGTGATGAGCTCGCTGGTAGCTTACGTGTGGCCACGACACCCGAGCTTGGGGTCAACCATATTTTACCGGCCTTGTCGACTTGGATGGCGGCACATGATGACCTAAGTATTACTTACTTAGCAGACAATCATTATATTGATATGATTGATGAGCGTATCGATATTGCGATTCGTATGAGTCCAACGATTAATGATTCTAATTTGAGCAGTCATCCATTGACGGATGTACGCCAAATGCTTGTCGCCTCACCACAGTATCTGCGCCAACATGTAAAATTGAAAACGCCTAAAGATTTGGCCGAGCATCAGCTGATTTGTATTGAAATCATGAAGGACGCCAATCAGGTTGATATGATTCAGACCGAAACAGGTAAAAAATCACGTATAAAAATGAATTCGCGCATTTATACCAACAATGTCTTTATGGCCACGACTTTAGCCAAAGAAGGGCACGGTTTGGTTAGAATGATGGAAATGGATATTAAAAAAGAGCTCGAAAGTGGTGAATTGGTGGAAGTCTTGACCGGTTATCAGCTGCCGAGTTTTGTGCTCTATGCCGTTACTTTGAACCGCGATCAGCAACCTGCAAAAATTACGCGTTGTTTAGAAGTATTGAAAAAATACTTTCATGCTAATTAAGTCGAGCGTTTAATGATCTTTACTTGAAAGTATTTTAAAGCGTTAAAAAGCAAAAAGCCTATAGATTAGTTATCTATAGGCTTTTTGAGTGTGAGCATTTGATTAAATCAATGAATTAAAACGATGGTTTTAATAGCTCAATCAAACGATCAGCCACCTGTGAGCTTTCATCACGGCTCATGTTAAGCGGCGGCAGTAAGCGCACCACATGACCACCAGTCACATTGATAATCAGCTTTTGCTCATCACGGGCTCGATCGACCAGCTGACTACAGTCCATGTGTTCAGGTAAGGCAATACCGATCATCATCCCAGCACCGCGACTGGTGACACCATGTTGTCCTAAGCTGTTTACTAAGCATTCGCGAATGAACTGACCTTCTGTCACTGCATTATCCATAATATCGCTGTTTGCCAATACCTCGTAAACGCTGTGCACCACACGACTGGCTAAGGGCGTGCCACCGTAAGTAGAGCCATGACTGCCAGCACCGAACAAGCCATTGGCGCGACCACGTACCATGCAAGCACCGACGGGGAAACCATTGCCTAAGCCTTTCGCTGTCGTCAAAACATCAGGACGCGCGCTGCTATGTTGATACGCAAAATATTTACCCGTGCGACCATTGCCCGTTTGTACTTCATCCAGCATAAATAGCCAGTTGTGAGCATCACATTCTGCTTGTAGCTCTTCTAGATAAGTAAAGCCGTTAGGTGCAGTATTGAGACCGCCTTCACCTTGAATGGGCTCTACAAAGATAGCACAAATATCATCATGCTCTTGCGCGGCTTGCTTGATCGCTGCGATATCGCCAAAGGGGACACGGATAAAGTCATCATCTAAGGTATAAAAGCCTTCGCGCGCTTTTGGATTAGCTGTTGCTGATAACGACAATAAGGTGCGACCGTGGAATGACTGCTCCATCACGATGACTTTTGGACGTTTAAATCCCTGCTTATGGGCGTATAAACGCGCCAGTTTTAACGCAGCTTCATTCGCTTCGGCGCCGCTATTGGCAAAAAACACGTTGTCCATCTGAGCTGCCGTACACAGTACTTCGCCAGCACGCTCTTGCCAGTCGATACCGAATAGATTGCTCGTATGTACCAAAGTAGCAGCTTGTTGTTGAATGGCGTCGGTGATTTGAGGGTGGCAATGCCCCAAGCCACAGACAGCGATACCCGTCAGGGCATCTAGATAAGGCGTATCATCTTTGGTGTACAGCCAGCTGCCTGAACCACGAGTAAAGCTGATGGGCTGACGATTATAGGTGGGCATCAGGTAAGTAGCTGACATACAAATATCCTTGCGGTGATAACGTTATAAAGTGATTAAACGGATTGGTTATAGCTCATCCGAAAAAGGGGTTGACTCGGCCGGTAGGGTGTACTCTTCGTTGGCCCAAGCGCCTAAGTCAATAAGCTTGCAGCGGTCACTACAAAAAGGCTTATATTTATTGTCTTGCCATGCGGTCTGAGTGCCGCAGCATGGACAAGGGTAAGTTTTGGGCACAGTGTTGGCAGTAGATTCAGTCATAATAAGTGAGGTCATCCTCATAGGTAGTAGGAAAAGTATGCTCAGCGAATGAGAGTCGGTATAATAGCATGAGGCTAAAGAATGACAAAAGGCAAATAGCTTTCTATGTCAAACCAGCCTAAACAAAGCGAATAAAGAATACACCTAAAGCATATGCTATAGTGCTTAACAGAGTTTT
The DNA here is from genome assembly GCF_013248965.1 of Psychrobacter okhotskensis. GTDB lineage: Bacteria > Pseudomonadota > Gammaproteobacteria > Pseudomonadales > Moraxellaceae > Psychrobacter > Psychrobacter okhotskensis. The sequence goes on from NZ_JABRVQ010000025.1 coordinate 15,857, forward strand.
TATAAAATAGACATTACAACTAAATCAGTAATAGTTTAATAATCAAATTGATAGCCTACTAAAGACTATCGCTTACAGGACGAAATCCTACTATGACGCAACAAGCAACGCTTTCCCATCAGAAAAATCGTGCCTTTCAACCACACAAACTGTCAGCGCCGCGCGACTTTATTGTTCCAAAGATAATCAGCGAAAACCAAGACAACGCCCCTTTATTGTTAGAGATTGGTGCCGGGAAGGGCAAGCACGCGCTCAGTTTTGCCACACAAAATCCTGATAAGCAACTGATTGCCATTGAGCGTACCCGTAATAAGTTTGAAGCCTTTGCTAAGATTGCAACACAGCAGAATTTATCCAACTTAAACGCCATTCATGCGGATGCCATCGCCTGGATCGTACATGCCGTCGCGGCCAGTAGTATCGCCAAAATTTTTATATTATACCCTAACCCAGAGCAGCACAATCCCAACCAGCAATGGCTGAATATGCCGTTTTTTGAGTTTTTATTATCGCGACTACAAGTAGGAGGAGAGGTAGTATTAGCGACGAATATCGAAGCGTATATGGATACTGCAGAGCAACAAGCTTGCACGGTATGGTGCTTACCAAACAAGCGTTATCATGTGCCGATAGACAGCGAGCGTACCCACTTTGAGGTAAAGTACTTAGCGCGTGGAGAAACATGTTGGGAGTTGACTATGCATAAGCCAAAAGGCTATAAAACAAGGTTTGGTGATTAGCAAGTTAGCGAAATGGACATTAAAAAATAGCCTAAGCAAAAAATAAACCTAATAAGGATTAGCTCCCGTATAAATAAGACAGTTGTTACATATAAAATAGCCTAAGCAAATAAAATTACAAAATAAAAAACTGCCCCTAAAAGGCAGTTCAAAAATTACACTCATTTCATATTACAGATAAGGCTTCACAAGTTTATTAGAATCCGTATAAGCATCTAAAACCGTTAGAAGGGTATAGGCGCCGATAAACTTACGGCTAATGAACATAAATTCTTTTGGCGGCAGATTAAATTCAAAAGACTGCATAGCGCGCGTCGCAGCAGAGGAAAGGCGTGAGTGTAGTTTACTATTTGCCCAGATATAACGATTTTGTTCATCCAAACACTCAGTAGGAATATCAGGATTGGTCGCTGGATCGCTAAAAGGCTCAGTTGCCAAGAGGAACAAAGAGGCGATATCGGAACAAACTTTTTCACTCATCGTGTCAAAAAAATCATAACCAGTCATGGCTTGCATCATTGCCTGATGGTCGTGACGGTAGCCAGCTTTTAGTAAGCCATGAGCAATTGTCAAAAGAGTATTATCAAACTGACGAATCGCCCCAAAATCCAATAATACTAACTTATCGACCTCGTGGTCATTGTCGCTGACACGAACGAGATAATTACCAAAATTTGGGTCTGTTTGCATCTCGCCCCAAACAAAAATCTCTTGCATCATGATCTCTATTGCCGACTGACCAATGGCATTGCGACGTTCGTGCGGTAAAAGCTGCAGTGCTTCCGAGACGACGCTAATGCCGGGCTCGTAAGACATACACAATAGGCGTTTGCTTGAGTAAGCGCGATTAATTTTGGGCACAGCATAGCGCGGATCATCTATCAGCCGCTCATAAAAACGCTCAGTAGTTGCAGCTTCTGCCTCATAATCGACTTCATGATGAAGTAGGTCGCGTATCTCTTCAAACCATGCATCGAGCGAGCGCGTTTGCGGGACAATATTACTGACTTTTAGCAAACGCTTAAACAAGGCAAGATCAGAATTGATGGCATCTGCTACCCCTGGATATTGAATTTTTAACACCACTTGCTCACCAGTGGCTAATACCGTGGCGCGATGAACTTGGGCGAGAGAAGCCGTACCGATCGGAATAGTATCGACGTCGAGCTCGCTGAGTCTATCGCCTAATAATTGACGCAAGGTCTGCTCGATGGTTGGCCATGACAGGGTAGCGGTATCATCATTGAGTGTTTGTAGTGCGCGCGTTATCTCAGGTGGCAATACATGCTCACCGTAAATAGCCAGCATCTGACCGATTTTGACCACGGAGCCTTTTAGTTTGCCCAGCTCTTCTGCGACATAATTTGCCTGCGCTTCCATAAAAGCTTGGTTACGTGCCGTGCGCGCTTCTTTATTCAAAAACATACCAGACACGCTGTTACCTGCCCAACGACGACCAATGTTTAGAGAAGTTTTGGCAATCGACATTCGACGTTCAAACCCTGAGGTTTTTAGATTGTCAATTGATTGCTTATTATTAGAAGGTTTAGACGTATCATTTGCCATAAATATAATCATTCATCCGGTTGGTATTGATGTGCGGGTTTGAAACCGACAATACAAGAGAGATGCGACGCGCAGGTACAAACGGGTACAAAATTGTATCATATAAAGGGGCAGGGGTTTATAAGCCTTAGCCGACCGCTAGCAGTTAGTTTGTAAGCTAACGTATTAAGCTAAATGATGATACGCCCTAATAAGGTAGCAAAAAATATGACCTAGTATAGTACTAGGTCGAATAATAACTCACTTAGAGAACATGGCACTCAATACAATACATAACGTCAACGATGGTTTAAACGTGCCAGATAAGTGAATTATCCAATATTGCTAAATGGCTGATGATGAATTACGCCTGTTCGCGGGCAATGGCATGATGACCAATATCGCGGCGATACTGTGCCCCATCAAAACTAATCGCACCTGTCACTGCCAGTGCTGCTTGCTGAGCGTCTGCAATACTATCTGCTAACGCCGTCACACATAATACTCGCCCGCCGTTGGTGATGATTTCTGCATTAACGTTGTGCGCATTAGCATTGTTATCATCCGAAAATGCCGTGCCTGCGTGAAAGACCTTAACTGCGCTATTATTGTTAGCATCCAGCTCAGGCAAGCCAGCAATCACATCACCTTTCGAAGAAGTTTCAGGATAGCCTTTTGAGGCAACAACGATACCAAGGGCAGGGCGCGCATCCCATTGAGCATCGCTTGGTAACTGGCCTGCCAGCCCTTGAGCGACCAAATCTACCATCGACGATTGCAAGCGCATCAAAATTGGCTGTGTCTCTGGATCACCGAAGCGGCAGTTGAATTCGATGACATAAGGGTCACCTGCGTCATTAATCATGAGTCCTGCATATAAAAATCCAGTATAAGGATGACCGGCCTCCTTCATCGCATCGACCACTGGTTGAATAACTTGTGCCATGACCTTGTCGTGGACATCTTGGGTGACAACTGGCGCAGGAGAGTAAGCACCCATGCCGCCAGTGTTGGGACCTGTATCGCCTTCAAAAGCACGTTTATGATCTTGGCTAGTCGCCATCGGTAATATATTGTCACCATCAATCATACAAATAAAGCTGGCTTCTTCACCTTGCAAGAACTGCTCGATCACCACACGGCTGCCTGCATCGCCAAACTTATTGTCGGCCAGCATATCATCGATTGCTTCATATGCTTGTTCGATAGTCTCCGCGACGATGACGCCTTTACCAGCAGCCAGACCATCCGCTTTAATAACAATGGGCGCGCCTTGCTCATCAATATAGGCTTTGGCAGCGTCAGTATCTGTGAACCCTTGATAAGCTGCCGTCGGAATATTGTTCTGTGCCATAAATTCTTTGGCAAAGGTTTTTGAGCCTTCTAACTGCGCACAATATGCCGTTGGGCCCCACGCCTTAATACCAGCAGCACGGCAGGCATCGATGATACCCGTCACCAATGGGGCTTCTGGTCCAACGATGACCATATCGATGGCGTTGTTTTGGCAAAACTCAATGACAGCATTGTGTTCATCAGTTCCGCTACCTGTAGACTCGAGAACAACGTTTTGGCATTTGGGTTCAAGGGCAGTACCAGCATTACCTGGGGCGACGTAGACGTGTTGGACGTTGTTATCTTTTGCACATTGCCATGCTAGCGCGTGTTCACGACCACCTGAGCCAATCACCAAAATATTCATCATACGTCTTGCCCTTAGCATTAAAGTTAATAATGAGTTAGTCATACACTCTGAGAGATAGCCGTATTCTAACAAAAAAAGTGCCTTGATTGCCATGAGTATCCACCTGCCAGCCGTTATTCATCAATAATTAAGGTGTGTTGTCTCATTAGCAAAGGTTATCGGCATGTTGCTGATTCATGAAATGATGTTGTACGCTTTAGCTATGCGCCTAGGTGCGTTACACTTCAATATATTAATGGTATTAAATCTAGCCAGCCGTTTGCTCTTATAAACATTAGGCAATAAAAAACAACAGAGGATGCCAAAGAGAACGATGTGGTTTATTAGAAGCTCGTTAATGGATGTACTGCTATCTGATATTGGTGATTCATTACATTCAGACCTTGCTAATAATTAATACTGATTAATAAGTAGAAACCAACTAAGTGCTAACAAAGAAAAGCACTTGAAAAGAAAAACACTTGAAATACTAAACCTATAAAAAGGACAAAGGACATGCCAAACTCCCTAAGTATCGCAAAAGAGCGCATCAGCCAGATAAGCGATATTGCCACCAATTATGTACAAAATGACAAATCACTATTTGATCATTTTATTCATAGTTATTATCAGCCCCTGCATCAAGAGACGGCAGAGGCTATCAGCAATACTGACTTAGCAGGCATGGCGCTCCATCATTTTACGCTACTCAAGTCTTATGATGGTAAACAACCGCAACTCGCTATTTTGAACCCAAAAGCAGAAGAGCAGCATTTCCACAGCTCACACACGGTCATACAAATAGTGGCGTACGACAGACCATTTTTAGTAGATACTATTTTGATGAGTCTTGAGGCTCAAGGTATCGACGTGCATCGCACTTATAACATTATTATCAGTGTTGAACGCGATGATGACGGCAACATTGCTCATATTGAAGGTGCTCATGAAAGCGCGACGTCGCACTTATCTATGATTCATTGTGAAATTGCCTATCAAGACAACGAAGAGTTGGCCGCATTACAGCAACTGTTGTTGGCAAAAGTGGATACGCTCGATACCGTCGTTGGTGACTGGAAACAAATGCGCGAGAAGCTAACGGACATCCAGTCGGAGCTGTCAAAAAAACCATTGCCAGAAGTATTCTATTCGCAGCAAGAGATTCAAGCGTTCTTAGATTGGATATTGGACGATCATTTTATCTTCTTAGGCTACCGTGAATATCGCTTAGAAGGCGATAGCATGATGGATGTCAACAGCGACACTACCAATTCTAAGAACGCAGATTTGGATTTATTTGCCATTGGCAATAGCGGTCTTGGTTTGCTACGCGGTGCCGCAGAAGACACTTTGTCAGAAAGCTTTAGCCAATTGCCAAAAGTGTTAAAGCAGCTGTTGACCGAGCCGCGAGTATTGATGTTATCCAAATCGAGCCGTGTCTCACCTATACATCGTTCTGTATATATGGACTTCTTAGGTATTCATAAGTTTGATGACAATGGCAAACTGGTCGGTGAATATCGATTTATTGGTTTACTGACGTCGCAAGCCTATCAACTTACTGTCCAACAGATACCATTACTGCGTGAAAAAGCCAATAAAATCATGGCAATGGCAGACTTACCGCGTGATGGTCATGCACATCATAAGATGATGCACGTCATTAATACTTTACCGCGTGATGATTTGTTTCAAGCCAGCGTCGAAGAGCTTTATCCGATTGTCTCTGGTATCAGTCAATTACAAGACAAAAAGAGCCTGCGCTTATTCAGTCGTATCGACCATTATCAGCGTTTTGTTTCTTGCTTGGTCTATATTCCCCGCGATAAATTCAACACTGAACTGCGCATCAAAGTGCAAAATGTCTTGAAAGACGCGTATGGTGGCACCTCATCTGGCTTTACCACTGAATTTAATGAATCTGCCCACGCTCGTGTGCATGTCCACGTACGTACTGTGCCTGGTCAAGTTAATGATGTGAATACAGCCGCTTTAGAAGAAAAGCTGTCGGCACTCATGCAATCATGGGGCGACCACTATCAAAAAATGTTACTCGACAATGTCGGTGAGCAACAAGCCAATGCACTTAATCGTCGTTTCTTCAACTACATACCTGCCGCTTACCAAGAGCACTTTGATACCCGTACGGCTGTCGAAGATGTTAAACGCTTATCAGGATTGACCGATGAGCAGCCAATGATTTGGCACCTATATCAGTCAACCGGTGACGCAAGCAATCAGCTGCATCTTAAGCTGTATGGACGTGAGCAACCCGTTATTTTGTCCAAAGTCTTGCCAATATTAGAGAACTTTGGTGTTTCAGTGATTTCTGCGCAAACCTATGAGTTTGACTTACCAGAGCTGCCTATCTGGATGCAAGAGTATGAACTGACCTTGGAGCATGTCGATACGGTTGATATGCAAGTGGTGCGTAATCAATTTGAAGACAGTCTCAAGCAGATTTGGGCGGGACGCGTTGAGAGTGATTCCTTTAACGAGCTGGTATTAATCACCAAACTAGACACTTATGATGTGGTCGTACTCCGTGCCTTGTCCCGCTATATGATGCAAGCACGCGCGCCATTCTCTAGTGCTTATATTCAGCAAACGGTGGTAAAAAACAACGACATTAGCGTGGCACTAAGCAGCTTGTTCGATGCACGTATGAATCCTAAGTATAGTGAAGAGGCGCGCACAGAAAAAACCACGAAAATTCAAGAGCAAATCACCGCCGCCTTGATAGACGTTGATAGCTTGGATGAAGATCGTATCTTGCGTTGGTATTTAGACCTAATCAATGCCATGGTGCGTACCAACTTCTATCAAACGGATAGTGAAGGCGCACGTAAAGACCGTCTGTCGTTTAAGTTCTTAGCTGCAGATATTCCAAACTTGCCCAAGCCTAAGCCAATGTTTGAGATATTTGTCTACTCGCCACGCGTTGAAGCCGTGCATCTACGCGGTGGTAAAGTTGCCCGTGGTGGTCTGCGTTGGTCAGACCGTATGGAAGATTTCCGTACCGAAGTACTCGGCCTGGTCAAAGCGCAAATGGTCAAAAACGCGGTTATCGTGCCGGTCGGTTCAAAAGGCGGCTTTATCGTCAAGACCAAATCTATGGCAGATGGCCGTGAAGCGTTCCAAGCCGAAGGTATCGCCTGTTATCAGACGTTCTTACGCGGTATGCTCGATGTCACGGATAATATTGTGGATGGAAAAATTGTCCCGCCAGCCGATACGGTGCGTCATGACGAAGACGACCCGTATTTGGTCGTTGCCGCTGATAAAGGTACGGCAAGCTTCTCTGATATAGCCAATGCCTTAGCTGCCGAATACAACTTCTGGCTCGATGACGCCTTTGCCTCCGGTGGTTCGGTCGGTTATGATCACAAAGCCATGGGTATCACAGCCCGCGGTGGTTGGGAATCAGTCAAACGTCACTTCCGTATGCGCGGTATGGATATTCAAAACCGTGATGACTTTACCGTGGTCGGTATCGGTGACATGAGCGGTGATGTATTTGGTAATGGCATGCTGAGATCTACCCATACCAAGCTGGTCGCGGCCTTTAACCATCTACATATCTTTATTGATCCCAATCCAGATACTGCTGCGTCTTATGCCGAGCGGGAACGCTTGTATGAAACGCCGCGCTCGACGTGGGACGATTACGAAAAGTCGCTCATTAGTCAAGGTGGTGGGGTGTTCTCACGCACGGACAAAAGCATCGCTATTAGCGCTGAGATGAAAGAGATTTTCGATATTAGTGAAGACAACTTGGCCCCTAATGAGCTTATTAGTGCACTAATGAAGTCACCAGTGGATCTCATCTGGAACGGTGGTATCGGTACTTACGTGAAAAGCGAAAATGAGAGCCATGCTGATGTCGGTGACCGTGCCAATGATGCAGTCCGCGTCAATGGTAACGAGCTGCGTACAGCCGTCGTCGGTGAAGGCGGTAACTTGGGCTTTACCCAGCAAGGACGTATCGAATACGCCCAAACAGGTGGGCGCATTTATACCGATGCCATCGATAACTCAGGCGGCGTGAACTGCTCAGATCATGAAGTCAATATCAAAATCTTACTCGGCAAAGTCGTTGAGCAAGGTGACATGACCCTGAAGCAGCGTAACGAGCTGCTAGAAAGTATGACCGATACTGTTGCAGAGCTGGTGTTGCGCCAAAACTATCTACAACCACAAGCGATTGAGCTTAGCCATATCCGCGCCGCTGCTAACCTAAGCGATCACCAGCGTTTTATCCAAATGCTAGAAAGCGAAGGTCGTCTTGATCGTGCCATTGAATACTTGCCAGCAGACGAAGAGATCGCCAAACGTCAAAAAGCGGATACCGGTCTGACCAATCCTGAACTGGCGGTGGTCATGGCCTATGGCAAAATGTGGGTTTATGACAACTTGTTGCTATCGGACTTGCCAGATGATCCATACTTTATCAATGAGCTGCGTAAGTACTTCCCAGACGAGCTGGCTACGCGTTTCTTTGATGAGATGACTGAACATCGTCTGCATCGTGAGATTATCAGTACCTATCTGACCAATAGTGTGGTCAACCGTTTGGGTATCGAGGCACTGTTCCGTCTCTATGAAGAAACCGATCAGTCTCTAGCGACTATTATTCGTGGTTATGCGATTAGCCGTGATGTCTTCAATGTGGCAAAAGCTTGGAACACGCTTGAGTCGTTAGATAATAAAGTCGATGCGACGCTGTTATTGAACCTCGAGCTGCGTCTACGTGATGCTCTCGAGCGCGGTGTGGTGTGGTTCATCAATGCCTTTGGGCAAAACTTGCAAGTGGCAGATATGATTAGCCGCTTTAGTGAAAGTGTTGAGAAACTAACCAAATCAGGCGGTTTTATTGAGCAGCAATTTTCCGAGTACTTAGAGGCAGACACCCATAGCTTGGTGGAAAAAGAGCTATCCGATACGGATGCTACTTTGTTTGCTATGCTGCCTTATCATGTTGATGCGTTAGATGCAGCGCGCCTTGCCGAGCAATATGAGCGTCCTGTCGATGAGATTGCGACCTTATACTTCGAGGCCTACCATGTCTTGCAGCTAGATTGGATGATGGATAATATCGCCAACTTACCACAGCAAGACTATTGGGATCGCCGTGCCCGTCATGCCTTAGTGAATGAGCTGTCACGTAGTCTGCGTCTGTTAATGGACGCCATATTGTCCAAGCCAGATGCACAGCAGGCATTTAGCGAATGGAAAGCGCGTCATAAAGACCATCTTGAAGGGGTAACGACGGAGATGCATAAGCTCGATAGCAATGATGGAAGTGCTATTAGCTTGTCAACGCTCTCTGTCCTTATGAGTGAGCTGAGCGGCCTAGTGACTAAATGAGTGAAAGTGAGCAAGTGACTAAGTAAAGAGTCATGAAATAAATAACAAGATAAACGTCTTTTCAAAAAAACCACCGTTATTAATTGACGGTGGTTTTTTATTGCCTTATTGTCATAATTTTTATTAACTGCCTTAACTGCTGTCTTAATTTACGAGGCTTTTTCGTCGGTAACATTGGTAACTCGGCGACAGCCTTGACCGCTGATTTGGCTAAAGCCGCCAGAGAGTTTTTCGACCTTAATTTGGGTTAGGATACGATCTTTTAACGCCTGTACGTGGGAGATAATGCCAATAAGTTTACCTTCTTGCTGCAAGCTGGTTAAGGTATCGAGCGCAATATCAAGCGACTCTTCATCAAGCGTGCCAAAACCTTCGTCCAAAAATAGCGAGTCGACGCGGATGTTATGACTGGCCATTTGTGATAGCCCAAGCGCTAAGGCCAGACTGATAATAAATCCTTCACCGCCGGAGAGGTTTTTGGTACTGCGAATATCGCCGCCTTGATAGTTGTCGATGACATTAAGCTCAAGGGGATTGCTGTCATCATGAATGAGCAAATAGCGGTCACTCATTTTTTGCAGTTGCGTATTAGCATGGCTAATCATGACCTCAAACGTTAAGCCTTGGGCAAAGGTACGGTATTTCTTGCCATCAGCGGAACCAATGAGCGTATGTAGCTGTTGCCAAACTTGTAGTTTTTGTTTTTGCTCATTGATAGCAATGAGCTGTGCCGCTTGTTGGCCTTTTTGACTGTCGTTATCCTTAAGTTTTTGGTCAATCGCACCGATTTTTTGACTTAACTCATCAATATCTATTTGTATTTGATGGTGCTGGCCAGCAAGTATTTCTCGGTCTTCATCCGTCATAGGATTGGCAAGTTTTTGCTCTAACGCTTGCTGGGTGCTATCCAACTGTAATTTAGCTTGATGCAATGCATTATCAATCGCTAATTTACGTGTCTGTAGTGACTCACGCTCTTCTTTAGGCAGGCGGGCACTCACAAAAGCAGCTTCATCTACGAACTGTGATTCTGCGAGCAAGTTAGTAAATCCGCTTTGCTGCGTATTCAGTATAGACATCGCCGCCTGTAGCTCTGTGTCTAGCTGTTGTTCTCTAGCTGTTAATTGCTCTAGAGTCTGCTGTACAGTGTCTAGCTGCCTTTGTGCTACTACTTGCTTGGCTTTAGCCTCATCAACCGCACGGCGTAATTGATTTTCTTCATTGTCTGTATTTTTATCTGCAAAAATCTCTTTTCTATCTTGCTTTAATTGTTCGATAGCATTGGTTTTATGAGCAACTAAGTTCTCTAACTCTTTGAGCGCTGCTTCATCATTGCTAAGCTGTGCTTGCTTGGTTTCAATCTGCGCGGTCAAACTGCTTAAGCTATTTGTTAGCTGCTGCTGGCGGTTTTTCTGCTCATTAAATTGTCGTTTTAACTGGTTTAAAGCGCTGCGCTGTTGACGCAACTTTTCAATATGACGGTCATAGTCTGCGCTGCCTATTACCGTTTGCTCATCAAAACTATTATGTAGTTGCTTAAGTGCGTCAGATAAGTCTTCCGCATTGAGCGCTTTAGTTAAGCTTAAGTGTTCTTTATATTTATCCGCTGGGTATTTATGCGTTAGAGATGAAACGGTGGTCATCAGGGGTGCCAACTCCGAGAAATTAGCGGCAATCTTATCTTTTATCCCATCAATCTTTTGAGAGTTAAGCTTGATGTCAGTTGTTAAATTATTAATATCGCGACTAACTGTTTGTTGCTGTTTTTCGTCGGTTTCGATGGCAGTACTGAGCTTTGCCGCACTTTCAGTTAAGTTGTCATATTCGACCACTATAATTTTAAGAGACTGTTTATGTTCAGTCAGATCATGTTTGGCGGTGTCTAATAAGGATAAGCTATGATCTATATTCGTGATGGTCGCATTAATATCATCGCCTATCTTATAAAGAGGATTAATAATTACTGCGATTGCTTTAGAATAATTGTTTTCAGCCTCAAATAATGAGGCTATGTACGACTGAATATCACCATGTAAAATTTTGGATTGCTGCTGTAGAGCCGCTAGCTGTTGCTCTTGGTTGTTAAGAGCTTCTTTCTTTGTGGCGTATTCGATATTGTATGTTGATAAAGCCTGCTCAAGGTTATCAATAAAGGTTTCTAGCTCAGCTATTTGCTGCTGAGTTTGTTGCGTCTTAGTCTGTTTTATTGTGGACGACTGATTTTGCTCGGCATCTTTATCATTATTATTACTGGCTAATAATGGATGATGTTTGCTATAAGGATGCTCATGCGCACCGCAAAGCGGACAGGGCAAGCCATCTTCTAGTTCTGCTATGTAGTCCTCAAGTCCAGCGACTTTCTGTAGTAAATTCAGATGCTCTTGTTTTTCTTGCCTCTTGAGCTTAGTGTCTTGAATATCTGATTGATGACTAGCAATCAATCCTGCTAAGGTCGTTAGTTCCTCGGTTAGCGTGGGCAGCGAGAGATTGGTCTTTTCGATTTGGCTGGCAAGATCGGATAGCTGCTGTAGCTTAAAGATGGCTTGCGCAATCTGAGTGTTGATCTTATCGACTTGCTCTTGCTCGCTGCGCATACTAGTTAGCGACTGTTTTTCAATAAGTGCTACTTGCTGCTGTTGTACGTTGACCAATTGCTCGCGTTTTTGCTTAATTAACAATTCATCTGCTTCTTGCTGCTTAGAGAGCTTATCGAAATGAGCTTGTAGCTTGCTTGATTGGTTGTCATGCGCAAGTTTATCCGCCGCTAAGCTGACATTATCTTCCAGCAGCACCACTAATCGGCGACAGCTGCTATCAAAGGTCGCCATATCTGTATCGAGATCGTTTAGCTCTTCATAATCGCTAAAATATTTTTCTATACTGCTAAGCTGAGCTTTGGTCTCTTGTTCTGTTTGTTTGTGGCTGGCTATTTCTTGGCGTAATCGTTGCGTATTATTGACTAAGACGTCTTTACGTTGATTGTCATCTGCCAAAGAATGGGATTGCTGTTTTATTTCAGCATCCAACTCGCGCGTTTTTGCAATGATAGGTAAGGTGGTCTGCAGATTGTCCGTGGCTTGCTTTTCAATGGTATTGACATCGTTTACATGGGTCGTGGCTTGTGCCAGCGCTTCTTGCTGTGTTGGAATCTTATTAAACAAATCTTGCTGCTCGAAACCCAACCTCTTGACCGACTCTCGGCTATAGCTAAGCTCTCGAAATTGACTATCAATCTCTAAGGCTTTATTAGCAATATCTAGGCGCTGCGCTTCTGGAGTAAAGTCTGTCTGTGTCTGCTGTGCTGCTGCAAATTCGGCCTGATAGGTCGATAGATTTTGTTGTAGCTGCTGTACATTATCCAGCCACTGCAGCTGCTCGCTCAGGGTTTTGAAAGTTTGTCGCTGTGTGCTTTGCTGTTGATTAAGGGTCTCTAATTCTGCTGCCAGTAGCTTTTCATCTTCAAGATTTAATAATGATAAACTATTAACGCCCGCTTGTAGCTTACCAAGCACTTCTTCTTCAAAGCGTTTCTTTTCATGGACGTTTAACGATATTTTGGCATAGATAGCAGTGCCCGTTATTTTCTCTAAAATGGCGGCTCTATCGCCGATATCAGACTTTAAAAACGCGGCAAAACTGCCCTGTGCTAGCATGATAGAGCGGGTAAATTGATTGAAATCCATGCCGATAAGGTCTTGAATGTAGGCTGATGTCTTAGATTTTTTCTCTTCTAAAATCTTACCGGTTTTAACCTCGCTAATCTCGTGTCTAATCGGTAATAAGTTACCCTTGGCTTTTTTGTGGGCGCGATGCTGGTACCAGTAGCATTGATAGCGTTTGGAATCTATCTCGATGATGACTTCTGCCGAGCATTCCCCCGTACCTTGGGTCATGATTTCGTTCGTTGAGCCGGTAATATCACCCAATCTTGGCGTTTGACTATATAGTGCTAAGCAAATCGCATCCAAGATGGTGGTCTTGCCAGCGCCCGTCTGCCCAGTAATGGCAAAAATCCCTTCATTCAGAAAAGCCGGATCACTAAAATCAATGTGCCATTCGCCTTTTAGGGAGTTTAAGTTTTTAAGTCGTAGTTCAATCAGTCGCATGGGTAGGTCTTATTTTTATATAGAACAGTTATAAAGAGAACAGTGATGAAAAGTGAAGAAGTTGTTGGCTGGCATCCAAAATGCGCTGCTATTATTCGGCCTGAGTATCTTCATGACGCAGGTTATAAACAATTTGATCATAGGCGTCACGTAAGGATGATTTTTGCTCATCAGGAATATTGTGAGCAATTAAGCAGCGCTCAAATACTTCTTCCTCATTTAAATCTTGTAGGGTCTCAGAGATTTGCTGTTGGTTCAAAACTTTATTATAGGTGCGCGTGTTTTTAATTTTTAATACTTCACACGGCAAACCATCTACCATCGCCTGAATATGCTCACGCAACTCACTGACCACGTCATCACCCGTATAAATAATTTCAAGCCAAACAGATTCTGTTGCATCAAGAGCTTGAATGGTTTTATCGATAGTCTTATTAATAGACTCCAGATCACCTGAGATTTGCGCCAATTTTTGGAATTTTGGAATGGGTAGGGAAACCACTTGCATCTGACGTGACTCATCATCATGCAGCAGTTGATATGCTAACTTAGCACCTGTTTGAGTTAAACCTTCTTCAACCGTGCTTTCTTCCTTTACATCACTTTCTACTGAGTCATCAAAGTCAAACAAGTCATCTATAAAACCAGTTGACCGACTTGCTACTTTTTTAGCGGCTTTTTCTACCGATTGTTCAATCTTAGTCACTGTATTAGTAAGCTTAGGCATATTGCTTTCAGATGTACTATTTGACGCTGCTTTTTGATTGCTAAAATCATTTTCTACTGCGCCAAACTGTACCAGCAATACTTGCTTTTGTTGCTTGGCCTCACCAAAGCCCATCGCAATAGGCGAGCCTGAATAGCGGATATGCTCACAGCCGCCGACGCGCTGCGGTACGTGCAAATGCCCAAGTGCCACATAATCAAAGCCTTCATCGAACATATCAGCAGAGATTTTGCCGAGTGAGCCGACATAAAGCTCACGCACACCATCGTCTTCAGTAGTGGTGCCACCCGCTGCGAATAGATGCCCTGTAGCGATGATAGGAATGTGACGCTGGTTTGCTTCGGCTAATTCTGTTTGCTCTGTTTGCTTCGCTTTAGCAATGCTGGCGACTTCATCATAATGGGCACGAATGCCTTTGATGACATTGGCATCTTTACTATCCGCGGACTCGCCAGCGCTGCTGCTACGGACATCACGGTCACGCAGATAAGGGATTGCGGCGATGATGCAATGCGGTGTACCGTCTGCATCGTCTAACACCAAGACCTCATCTTTTAAGTCTTCACAAGCGGTGCCAATGACATGAACGTTTAAGAATTTTAAGACATTGCTTGGTGCGTCCAAAAAAGTAGGGGAGTCATGGTTGCCCGCGACGATAACGATATGCTGGCAACATGATTTTGAAACTTTGCCCAAAAATTCATAATATAGCGCCTGCGCTCTGTTACTCGGCGTCATGGTATCAAAGATATCACCGGCGACGATAAGGACATCGACTTTTTGCGCGCTAATGGTATCTTGTAGCCAACTTAAAAACGCTTCAAATTCATCATAACGCATACGACCATAAAGCCTGCGTCCTAAATGCCAATCTGAAGTGTGGAGGACTGTTAAAGGTTTCATAGGCATAGACTTGGTATCGGCAAGTGTGGACATAGTTGAGCTTTAGGATATTTAGTAGAAAGTAGTCATTCTAGCAAGATTTGCTTTGGTTTTCTCTGTTAGTGTCTGGTTTAAAGTAAGCATTGGCTTAGTAGCTATTTAGTATTTAGTACCTATTTGGAATAAAAAAGAACCATTAGGCCGAAGCTCAATGATTCTTTTTTTAGCAATCTAGATATAAATTTATACTACTGAGCATAGATATAAACTAATTAATCACCAACTGTTCCAAACCATTATCAGCCGCTGCCAAATTAGCCACCATTGATAATGCATGGGCCTGCTGGTTAGCATCAGTATGTCCTTCTTTTGGTGTAGCAGCTGTATCGCCACGCAACCAATTGTTTGCGGTGTCACGGGTGTTTCGATTATGCTGCTTATTTTGCAGGTTATACCAAGCCAAATCGTGATGTAGCGCGACGACATCACCCATAATGAGTAAAGCTGGCGTGGGTAGCTGATTTTGTTCTTGTAATTCAACGATATTAGCAAGCGTACCAGTCAATACTTGCTGGTTTGGCATACTGGCATTAGAGATGATAGCGATTGGCGTATCGGCACGACGACCAGCATCAATCAAGCCTTCAGTCAAACGCGCCAGCGAATGCAGACCCATATAGAACACCACGGTTTCGTCAGTATTTAAAAAGCTCTTAAAGTTGCTATTGGGCGCGCCAGCCTTTAAGAAGCCAGTGACAAAACGCACGGATTGTGAATGGTCACGGTGAGTGAGCGGAATACCTGCATAACTGGCAGCGGCGTTAGCAGCGGTGATACCGGGAACGACTTGATAAGGTACGCCGTGCGCACGTAGGCTTTCAATCTCTTCGCCGCCACGTCCAAAGATAAAGGGATCGCCACCTTTTAAACGTACTACACGGCGACCTTCTTTTGCACTATTGACCAACAGCTCATTGATACCAAGCTGAGCGACAGCATGATTGCTGCGTTTTTTACCGACAAATACTTTATCAGCATCACGGCGGCATAAGTCCAATACTTGCGGTGATACTAGCGCATCGTAGTAGACAATATCGGCTTGCTGCATTAAGCGCAGCGCTTTAAACGTGAGCAGCTCTGGATCACCGGGGCCTGCACCGACGATGTACACTTCACCGACAGGCGTTTGCTCAGGCGCTGCAGTCGGGTGTTGTGGCTGATCTATTGTAGCGGTGGTTGATACAGACGAAGACTCTGTTTGTAATGGTTGCGTGTCTGCGCGGCTCGTTTTATCAAGTTCAATTTTGGCGGCTGTCTCATCCAAGTCGGCTTGTAGTTGCGCGGCGGCTTGGCTTTCATTGCCCGCAAACATCAACTCGCTGACTTTGCCTTCAAAAGCGCGCTCCCAAAACTGCCGACGACCCGTTAAGGTTGGAATCTTGCTTTTTACCTCAGTACGGAAGTCGCCTGCTAGTTTGGCCAATTTTCCATAGCCTTGCGGAATCAAAGTTTCAAGCCGCGCCCGTAATAGACGTGCCAGCACCGGCGCTTTGCCATTGGACGAGATACCAATCACGATAGGATTGCGGTCGACGATGGCGGGGAAAATAAAATCACATAAAGGTGGGGTATCGACCACATTTACCGGAATATTAAGCTCGCTGGCATCAGCGTGGACTTGATGGTTAAGTATCTCGTCATCGGTCGCGGCAATGATAACGCGCGCGCCTGTCATATAGGTTTTATTATAATTATCATAGATAAGTTGGTGCTTGCTATCTGATAGTAAAGCTTGTATCTCAGCACTGATACTTGGTGCAAGGACAGTGATACACGCACCAGCGCGGCTGAGCAAGTCAGCCTTACGTAGCGCCACATCGCCGCCGCCGACGATCAGCACTTTGCGGTCTTCTAATTTAAAAAACAGTGGAAAGGTGTTCATAGCATCACCAGTTATTCATTAAGTTGAAATATGTTGCCATTATGAGGTATCAGGCTGCGCGTCTCACCTAGTGTATTGGCATTAGCATATTCGTTTTTGTCATGTTAGTGAGGGTTTTTGGGTGAATCTGGAATAGGTAAGGACATAGTCAAAATATACTAAAAACGCTATGGTATCGCTGAAATCAATTTTTTGTCGCCTCTTCTGCGTAGGCACAGCAAACAAGAATAATGAATATCAGCATTGCGTCATGTATTCATGTATAGATATGACTTTTCACTCACCAGCTATTCTAATTTTTTCGAAATAAACTGAATGAAAATAAAAAAACACCTCTTATATTTAAGAGGTGTTTTGGTTATAAATCTACTGAAAATTACAGCTGAGTATGCAAACCACACTCACGGCTTTCTTCTACTTTCGTTGGATCAAAGTAGTCATGCTCGTTAGGTAAGGTATGCTCATCAAGATACACATCTAGATCTGCATCTGTTTTCTCAAATAAAGGCGCTACTTTTAGCACGCCATCTTTTGATAGGCTAAGTACATCAAGACCTTGGCGGAATTCGGTTTGATCTTTACGAATGGCGTTGAACCAAACGTCAGGCTTTAGCTCATCTAGCGCACGGCGGAAGGGCTCAAGTTTCACTTGTTCTGTAAATTCATCATGCTGTGGGTTATCAATCCCTGGGATGCCATTCATCGTGGCATCACGATGCGCCGCCGTTTGCTTAGGGATATAGGTAACGACATTAAGATCTAAGTCTTTGATCACTTTATTAGCAAAACGATAAGTGGCGTCCGTGTTATAACCAGAATCTACCCATAATACGGTGATATCAGGACGTTGCTTGGCAACTAAATGCAAGATAGCCGACTCGTAAGGGCGGAAGTTGGTGGTAATGATAGGGTTTTTAGCCTGACTGAGTGCCCATTCAACGATTTGCTCTGGTGATTTTCCTTGTAGCGCTTGGTTGGCTTGATCAAGGTCTAGATCTGGGTGTAATTGACTCATAATATGTTCCTTAATGGTGGTTAATAATTTAAATGAATAAAGTTAAAGATGGTAAAAAAATTAAATATTTAATAGTAGTCGTAGGCTTGGTTTTTAACCCAGCTGTGAAAATTTATAAAAGTAAAATGCTGGGTTAAAAACCAAGCCTACAAAAATAGGTCGTTGCTGTCATAATTTAAATTGAAATAATACAAATTAGGCGTCCGCAAACATCGGTAAGTCGGCGGCGTTGCGACCGTCATAACTGCTAGCCAGCGCGTTAAATGCTTGGCTGATGTCGGAGATGGACTGTAGGTCATGCTCGCTTATCATAAAACTGTCCGCGCCCGCACGTAGTAGGTAGGCAATTTGGTCACGCCCAAACTTGCCAGCCATACGAATCTCGCCTTGGTAACCGATCTGGCGTAGGGTCTGGGCAAAGCTAAAGCCGCGTCCATCGGTGAACACTGGCACATTAATCACAATTAAATCTTGCTGCAATAAAAACTCTGGTATGCGAGTTAGCACTTCCGTATCGCTATTCGATGTCACCCAGACACCAAGATTGCTGACATGTTGAGCGAGTAATTCATACACCTCTTGCAATAGACCGCCAGCAATATTGCCCTTAGTATCCAATAAATCGCTAAGCGGTAAGAGCACATCGAGCTTTTCTTGCTTTTGTAAAATTTCGAGCAGTGATATGTGGGTCAGTGCGATACCATCTGGTAGATCGTTAGTCGTCAGTACATGCCAAGTATCGTTTTGACTGATGTCCACAGCCTCGCTATTGAAAAGATGATGATTACCCATAGACCTTCTCCTTAAAGGGTGCAAGGCCAATACGATTGATCAGCTCACCAAAGCCTTCTACCTCATTCTCATTAGCCACGCGTTGCTCTAGATAGACGTCTACTATCTTTTGTATCGTCGTCGCGACATCATCAGATGGCACCGCTTTACCCAATATCTTGCCGATTTTGGCGTCGTTACTAGAGTTTCCGCCGAGGCTGATTTGATACCAGTATTCGCCTTTTTTATCGACACCAAGGATACCGATATCGCCGGTATGATGATGCGCACAGGCATTCATACAGCCAGACATATTGAGGCGGATTTCACCCAAATCATAAAGATAGTCGAGATCATCAAATTGCTTTTCGATTTGTTCAGCGATATTGTGGGTTGTGGCATTGGCGAGCGAGCAAAAGTCCCAGCCTGGGCAGACGATCATATCGGTGAGGGTATTGATATTTGGACGGGCCAAATGTAGCGCAACCAACTGTTGCCATAGCTCGTATAAGCGGTTGGTTTGTACATCAGCGAAAACCAGATTTTGCTGATAAGTACCACGCAATTCACCAAAGCTATGTTCATCAGCGAGGTCGGCGAGGGCGTCCATTTGCGACTCACTGATATCACCTGAAGGCACGTACTTACCATTGATCAACCCTGCTTTTAACGAAATCACCACGGCGCGATAACCTGCGATTTTATGGGCGACCGTATTTTGGTTATACCAATTGGCAAAGTCTTTATCAGCGTTTAATTGCTGCTGCAAGTCCGACTGTACTTGGAGCGCATCAAAGCTTAGATAATCAGGTTCGGTAAAATAACTACTGGCTTTGTCAAAGTTGGCATCGGTTAGAGTTAATGAGCCATCTTTGGTGTGTGCTTCCCATTCAGCGTCGACCAGTTTAGCAAAGGCAGGACCGCCCATGCTCTCGACTAATATTTTGATACGCGCTTTGAATTTATTATCGCGGCGACCATGCAGATTATAGACGCGCAAAATCGCATCTAAATAGCTGAGTAAATGATGGCGTGGTAAAAATTTATTAATGGTTTTGCCAATCACTGGCGTACGTCCAAGCCCGCCACCAACAATCACCTCAAATCCAAGCTCGCCTTCTTCATTGGCTTTTAAATGCAGTCCGATATCATGCACCTGCGTCGCTGCCCGATCATTGGCGGTACCAATGACGGCAATCTTAAATTTGCGCGGTAAAAATGCAAACTCAGGATGAAAGGTTGACCACTGGCGAATAATCTCACAATAAGGACGTGGATCGGCAATCTCTTCTTTATGAATACCGGCGTAAGGGTCAGTGGTGGTATTACGGATACAGTTGCCCGAAGTCTGAATGGCATGCATCTGTACCGATGCCAGCTCCGCCAAAATATCTGGCACTTCTTTAAGTTTTGGCCAGTTCAGCTGCATATTGGTACGAGTGGTAAAGTGTCCGTAACCTCTGTCATATTTGCGGGTAATCTCGGCGAGCTTACGCAATTGATAGGTTGCCAGCAAGCCATATGGAACCGCAATACGCAACATCGGCGCATAACGCTGGATATAAAGACCGTTCTGCAAACGCAGCGGCAAAAATTGCTCTTCTGGCAGCTCGCCTGCCAAAAACCGTTCGGTTTGGTCGCGAAATTGGGCGACTCGTTCTTCTACCAAGGTTTGGTCAGCATAATTATATTGGTACATGACGTAATCTCAATAATGATAGACGTATATGATAGCTTAAAAACTGCTCAGTGACAGTTTAGCTTAGCGTCACATCATATAAGCTAAAGCGTTAAAACATAAATTCCTATAAGTCATATCCATATCCAAAGTCAGCATAAATTTTCATAACGAAAATTCGGTAGCCTATGCGTATTCTATTTATAACCCATTTACTCAGCTTTCTCACTCATCATTAAGGTTTTAAATTAATATGACATCTTCAGTCCCCAATCAAGCAGCCTCAAAACTAGTACCCCCTCATGGTAGCGACACCCTAAAGCCACTATTATTAAAAGGTAAAGCACGCGAAGAGGCTCTAGAACTTGCCAGCACTTTGCCGACTATCACGCTAAGCTCACGTGAGCGTGGTGATTTGATTATGCTTGGTATTGGTGGCTTCACCCCGCTAAATGGCTTTATGAATCAAGCCGATTGGCAAGGCGTTGTTGACAACATGCGTCTGCAAAGTGGTGAGAATGCTGGCTTGTTTTGGCCAATCCCCATTACTTTATCTGCTCCAAGAGCACTGACCGATACTTTGAGCCAAGGTGATAAAGTGGCTTTGGTCGCGGATGATGGGGAAGTGATGGGCATCATTACTGTCGAAGAAACTTATGATATCGACAAAGACCATGAGTGCCAGCAAGTCTTTACCACAATTGATCCTGAACATCCGGGCGTGCAGCAAGTCCTGAACCAAGGCGAAGTCAACATCGCAGGTCGCGTCGAAGTACTAAGCGAAGGCGAGTTCCCCGCCTTATACCCAGAGATTTATAAAACGCCAGCTGAGACGCGCGAGATATTGGATGCCAAAGGCTGGAAAACAGTCGCCGCCTTCCAAACGCGTAACCCTATGCACCGCTCACACGAATATCTGGCCAAGATTGCGATCGAGATTTGTGATGGCGTACTGATTCATTCGCTACTCGGCGCATTAAAACCAGGAGATATCCCAGCTGAGGTACGCCAAGAAGCCATTAAGACCTTGATTGATAATTATTTCAGAGCTGATACCGTGATCCAAGCAGGCTATCCGCTAGACATGCGTTATGCCGGTCCGCGTGAGGCGCTACTGCATGCAGTATTCCGTCAAAACTACGGTTGTAGCCATCTGATTGTTGGTCGTGACCACGCTGGTGTCGGCGATTATTACGGTGCCTTTGATGCGCAGACTATCTTTGAATATGTTGGTAAAGACGACCTTATCACTCAGCCGTTAAAAATTGGCTGGACCTTTTGGTGTAATGCTTGTAATGCGATGGCATCAGACAAGACTTGCCCGCATGATGCAAGTGAACACGTTAAGGTATCAGGTACTAAGCTACGTAAAGCCTTATCAGAAGATGAGGATGTGCCAGACAACTTTAGCCGTCCAGAAGTTTTGCAGATTTTGCGTGATTACTACGCTGGTATCGCTCGTGAAGAGCGTGCAGAGATCAAACTTACTGGCGCATCAGCCGTATAATTAACATTTGTCTTATTAGCAAATAAAGCTAGTACTAAAAAATGAAAAAAGGTGTCAGACGATAAATCTGACACCTTTTTTCTGCTCTAAAGCTAGATTATTTAAAGCTACGTATTACCTTATGTTATCGCCTCATCGAATTCTAATTCAGCTCTAAATTCCCCTCAAGTTTCTCATAGTTTCCGGCTAGCGTCCCGCCACCTGAGCAAAAATAGTTTAATGCATATTTATCTTGGCTATCAATGGTCAGCGTATCCTCTTTAAATTGGAAGAACGCCATGCTGTCATTGCTGTTGTTTATCTTGGTCTGAAAAATAATACCATGTGCATCGTCTTGACCTAGCAACGTCGCCTTAGCGTCAAACTGACACGTTGGTTTTTTGACATCGCTGCGGGCACGCACCTTTATGGCAATATCTGCCGCTCCATCAGCTCTCACTATGACGCCCACCCAATCACTGCCTTGCTTGCGCGTCGCATAGCCGTTTGAAGCATAGTCACCAACGATTTTCTGTACCGCAGGTGTCTGCACAACAGCCTTACTCTTCACGGTGTTGTCAATTTGGCTGACAGTGCTATAACTACAGCCAGTAACGCTAATAAGAACGGTGCTGGCACAAATTAAGACAGTAGAAAATACTGAGCGGCGTTGGTATTGAATCATAGGGCGGCACCTTGGTATTAAGTGAATGATAGGTATGGCTGATGACAGATGCTGACTATAAGTACGGAGCATAAGTACTGACCGATCGAGGCGATTGGTTGGCTACGTATAGTATGCCACAGTCGGTAGCATAACGCTCTTAACCCCCTAGAGGTTAAAGCTGTTCTCATTTATTTCTTAGATTAACTGCTGGATTAGTCATGAAACAAATACAACTGCTTGCTTATGCCAAGTTCAGCACTCGATAAGCTGATTTGTCACTAAGCGTTCATAAAACAAGCTGCTAGCATGTCTCTCATTATCCACAGAAGCCAGTTAATAAATTGGCCAATAAGCTACGTTAAAAATTCAGTTCAGAGAGCCAAGCTCATCGAGCAATGGCAGTTGAGACCGTCATAAGTATTTTAATAAAAACGGTCGCATCGAAACTAAAAAATACGCAATTTAAAAATACAGAGAGCATTTATGCAAACCAATAGTACTATCAATAAAGTCTCAGCGCGCATCAGCACTAGCGCTGGCGTTTCACTGTCTCAAAGTGCGCAACCTCGCACCCTTATCATAGGCGGCGCGTTGACAGCGTTAATGCTAATGACAGGCTGTAGCCCTACGCAAGCCACACAAGACGACACAGATAAGTCCGCAAGTACGCAAAAAGACATCAGCCTGCTTAACGTCTCTTACGATGTGTCACGCGATTTGTATAAAGACTACAATGCTTTATTCAGTGCGGATTATCAGGCAACGCATCCAGACAGTAAAATAAATATCAATCAGTCGCATGGCGGCTCAAGCAAGCAAGCCTTGTCGGTTGCCAGTGGTTTGCAAGCTGATGTGGTGACCTTAAACCAACAAAGCGATATGAATTTGCTGGTCGAAAAAGGCTTAGTCGCAGCCGACTGGCAGCAAGCACTACCTAATAATGCCGTGCCTTATACCAGCACTATGGTGCTACTGGTACGGAACGGCAATCCAAAAAACATTCAAGACTGGTCTGATTTGGCACGTAATGGTATCGATGTGGTCATCCCGAATCCAAAGACCAGTGGTACGGCGCGTTATGCCTTTTTGGGCGCTTATGGTTATGGGCTACATCAGTTTAACGAAAGCCCGCAGAACCCAACCAAAACCAATGATTTTATCCAAAAGCTACTGGCGAACGTTGTCACTTATGACAATGGTGCACGGGCAGCGACGACCAGCTTTACCCAGCGCGGCCTTGGCGATGTGCTCGTCACTACCGAAAACGAAGCACATCTGGCCGCGAAGCAGTTTGCGAAAGGGAAAGTCGACATCGTCTATCCGAGCTACTCGATTGTGATTAAAAACCCTGTTGCCGTGGTGACCGCGGTCACCGAAAAAAGCGGTAAAACTGAGGCAGCTAATACCTATCTTAAGGGTTTATGGGACACGCCAGCACAAGAGCTGATGGCACAAATGTATATGCGTCCTAGTAATGAGCAGGTGCTGGCCGCGCACAAAGACACATTGCCTGATATTGACACCTTTGAGCCAGTCGACGTTTTCGGTTCTTGGGCTCAGATTATGGAGACATTCTTTGTCGATGGTGGGCGTTTTGATCAGTTGGCACGGGTAGAGTAATGGCTAACTGTAATACCGCATTCGATTAGATCGTTACAGCTAGCCAGCACTCGACAGCAGGCAGACGTCATAAAAAGTGGTATGCCTCAAGAGATAACCACTTATAAGTTATTGATAAATTTATTTATATGACTTGGTTATTCCATTTTGGCAATAACATACACATATTCATCATTAAACATAATAAGATGGCGCTGTTAGCATACTTGCACAACATAACAAACAGACATCTCTGAGGTATTTATGACTGACGCAGCTCGTTATCAACAAAAAAACAAAGCGCTAAGTGCTCTAAGCATTGCTGGCGTGGCACTGACACTTGGACTCGCGGGCTGTAGCAACAGCGAGCAGACCGATACGACGGCCAATGCTGATGGCACGCCAGCTGCAGAAGGTCAAAATATCGAGCTGTTAAACGTCTCTTATGATGTGGCACGCGACTTTTATAAAGACTACAACCCGCTGTTCGTTGAACATTATAAAGCGGAGAACCCAAACAGTAATATCCTAATCAAGCAGTCACATGGTGGCTCAAGTAAGCAAGCCCTGTCGGTTGCTAATGGTCTGCAAGCGGATGTCGCGACCATGAATCAAGGCTCAGATATCGAGCTGCTTGAGAAAAAAGGCTTGGTTGAGTCAGATTGGGAAAGCAAATTCCCAGATAACGCTGTGCCCTTTACCAGTACCATCGTATTTTTGGTGCGTAAAGACAACCCAAAAGGTATCAATGATTGGGAAGACTTGACCAAAGATGGCCTTGAGATTGTAATGGCCAATCCGAAAGTTACCGGTAATGGTCGCTATGCATTTTTAGGGGCTTATGGTTATGGCTTACACGCCTTTAATAACGAAGAAGCACCAGCGAAAAAATACGTAAAAGACATGCTAAAAAACGTCAAAGTCTATGAGAATGGCGGGCGTGCAGCGACGACGACCTTCGTTCAGCGCGGTATTGGTGATGTCTTAGTTACCTTTGAAAACGAAGCCAACCTTGCGGCCACTGATTTTGGTGCGGGTCAAGTTGACATCGTTTATCCTAAATACTCTATCAAATCAGAAAGCCCTGTTGCGATCGTCAAAGCTGTGACTGATAAAAAAGGCACCACTGACGCGGCAAAAGCTTATCTTGATTACTTATGGAGCGAGCCTGCTCAGCAATTGGCCGCTGACCTTTACTTACGTCCTAGCGTAAAAAGCGTCCTTGATAAAAACGGTGACAAATTACCACCTGTTGAAACCTTTCGCCCGAACGATGCCTTTGGTACGTGGGATGAGATCATGAGTACTTACTTTGGCGATGGTGGTGTATTCGATCAGTTAGCGATTAATGCCCCGCAGTAACCAATACGCTTGCTTTTAAACGTACTGTCGTTACCCGCTTAGCAGCTCTAAAGTAACGTCCAATCATATAAAGGACATGGCACCCGCGCTATGTCCTTTATACCGTAAGCGGACTAATAATACATTTGATAAAACGTGGTCTTTACGATAAGTACCATCAGATAGGCAATAGGACATCACTATGAGTGCAACACCATCTTCGAGCAGCAAACCTTTGCCAAAAAAAGGCTGGCTGAACCGTTTGCGTCAGCGCAATGTGCTGCCAGGGTTTGGTCTGAGCATGGGCATTACCGTCTTTAGCTTGTCGTTATTAGTGGTACTACCGTTTGCTATGATGGCCTATACTACAACCCAAATGGGCTGGACGGGCTTTTGGGAAACCATTACCCAGCCGCAAGTAACTGCTGCTATTAAATTAAGCTTGTGGATGTCGTTTTTAGCCATGCTCACCAATATGGTGTTTGGGACGCTGGTCGCCTGGGTACTGGTGCGTTATGAATTTTGGGGTAAGTCCTTAATCAATGCCTTGGTTGATTTGCCTTTTGCACTACCAACCGCTGTCACTGGGATTTCTCTGGCCACTCTTTATGCGCCGAATGGCCTGATTGGTAAATGGTTTGATAAGTTCGACATTCAGGTGGCTTTTACGCCTATCGGTATTTGGCTCGCTTTAGTGGTGGTCAGCTTTCCATTTATTGTTCGTGCCGTGCAGCCCGTATTGGCTGAGCTATCGGTTGAGTTTGAGGAGGCGGCCGCGGTACTGGGCGCAAATCGTTTAACCACGTTTCGTAAGGTGATTTTGCCAGAGCTGTTACCAGCATTATTAATGGGCGCGGGCATGATGTTTGCCCGTGCGACTGGCGAGTATGGTTCGGTGATTTTTATCGCGGGTAATATTCCGATGCAGTCTGAAATTTTACCACTCATTATTATTAGTAAGCTTGAGCAGTTCGATATCCAAGGTGCTTCTGCCGTGGCGTTATTTATGCTGATGATTTCATTTGTGATTTTATTGACCATCAACATTGTACAGTGGAAACTGTCGCGCCGTGTAGGAGCTCGCTAAGATGCAGATATCCAATAGCTACGACTATCAAAGCAACCCAGCAACCAAAGATACCCCATGGATACGGCGCACCTTTATTGGCATCGCTGTCTTATTCATGGTTATCATGCTAGTAGTACCATTATTTGCGGTGTTTTATGAAGCCTTTAAAGGTGGCTGGCAGTTGTATATTGCCTCGCTAGTCGATCCAGAAGCGCTGCAAGCGATTAAGCTCACATTAATTACCGCCGCTATCGTGTTGCCAATTAACATGGTGATGGGTATCGCAATTGCATGGCTCGTGACGCGTTATCAATTCAAAGGTAAGCAGCTGGTCACGACCTTGCTTGATTTGCCATTTTCGGTGTCACCAGTGGTCGCCGGTTTGATGTTTGTCTTGTTATTCGGTCTTAACTCTACCGTTGGTGGCTGGCTTGAGAGCATGGGCTTTCAAGTGATTTATGCCGTTCCGGGTATTGTGTTAGCCACGTTATTTGTGACCTTTCCCTTTGTGGCACGTGAGCTGATACCGCTGATGCAGACTCAAGGTGATAGTGAGGAGCAGGCCGCGCTTACTTTGGGTGCCACCGGTTGGCAGACTTTTTGGCATGTGACCTTGCCCAATATCAAATGGGCATTGCTCTATGGTTTGATTTTGACCAACGCTCGGGCAATGGGTGAATTCGGTGCCGTGAGCGTGGTCTCAGGTCATATACGCGGTGAGACCAATACCATGCCGCTCTTGGTTGAGATTGCTTACAATGATTATAACTTTACCGCCGCTTTTGCTTTATCAAGCTTACTTGCCGCACTGGCGTTAGTGACGCTATTGATACAACAAGTCATGACCAAGGTACAAGAGCGCAAGTTTGCCAAATCTGAACGGCTAGCGAGCGCGCCTGAGCTACCAGTGAGTGCCAATGCCACCGTAGCAAAGCGCGCAGATGACAGCGTATAAGCGGCTAAAGTAGTGATTGATAAAACAGCGACTAGTAAAACAATAATCGAAATCATCTGCTACGATAAGACAAAAGATATAATAAGAGACACTATTATGAGCATCGAGATTAGGAACGTTAATAAAAAGTTTGGCAATTTTACTGCCTTAGACAATATCAATATCACCGTACCTACAGGTAAATTGACAACGTTATTAGGGCCTTCTGGCTGCGGTAAAACAACCTTGTTACGCATCATCGCTGGGCTTGAGTATTCGGACTCGGGGCAGATATTGTTTGATGAGTTGGACGTTACCCATACGCCTGTGCAAAAACGCCATATCGGCTTTATGTTTCAGCACTATGCGCTATTTCGCCACAAAAACATCGCCGATAATATCGCCTTTGGCTTAACGTTATTGCCCAAGAATGAGCGACCAAGCAAAGCGGATATCAATAAGCGAGTGGCAGAGCTTCTAGAATTAGTACAGCTGCCACAAATCGCTAATGCTTATCCGCATCAATTATCTGGCGGTCAGCGTCAGCGTATTGCGCTGGCACGTGCCTTAGCAGTAAAACCAAAGCTGTTGCTATTGGATGAGCCATTTGGTGCGCTTGATGCCAAGGTACGTAAGGAGTTGCGTACTTGGCTAAAAGACATTCATCATGAGCTGGGTATCACCAGTATCATGGTCACCCATGATCAAGAAGAAGCCCGCGCTGTGTCTGATGAGATTGTGGTGATGAATCATGGCCATGTTGAGCAAGTAGGTACTTCAGAAGAGTTGATACATCATCCAGCTAACGCCTTTGTCAGTGATTTCTTAGACTTAGTATAGAAGGATTATAATCCACCTGTTTTAAGTCTTATTTTCACAGGGCTATTTTCAAAAGACTATAGCTGTTTTTAGAATAAGCATGGTGTGCAATTACTATCGTTTGCATATAAAAAAGACCTACTGATGTAGGTCTTTTTTTATGGCTTAAATTATGTATGGGCTTCAACATAGAGGGCAGGGCAATGACTAAGTAATAGTCCAATTAATAGTAAA
This sequence comes from Psychrobacter okhotskensis, assembly GCF_013248965.1. Classification (GTDB taxonomy): domain Bacteria; phylum Pseudomonadota; class Gammaproteobacteria; order Pseudomonadales; family Moraxellaceae; genus Psychrobacter; species Psychrobacter okhotskensis. The sequence goes on from NZ_JABRVQ010000025.1 coordinate 44,463, forward strand.
CTCAGCAACTATTAACTGAATGAGTAGCCTCTAAGCAAGTTTTGACATATTTAGGTTCAAGTCTTTGAGTGAGGTTTGCTCATAGGTGATATCCAAGATATCTTGACACCAGTCAGGCAGATCATCGGCTACTTCATACCACATCCAGGTACCATCGCGAGCACAGCTTAAGATGCCCAGTTTTTTTAAATGGTTCAAATGGCGCGAGATGGTTGGCTGTGGTTGATCCAATATTTCTACCAATTCGCCCACACAGCGTGCTTCTTTTTTGAATAAGATTTGGAAGATTTTTAAGCGCGTCGGATCAGATAAAACCTTAAACAATTCGATAGGTTGTATCGTAAAATTATTATCAGACATAGGATAATTCCAATAGAGCTTCGTTAATAGGGGTTCAATATAACAGCAGTTGCTTATTAAATCGATTAAAAAATGAGCAAAATTACACTTCGTCGTCATTTTAGTACCGTTAAGTATAATCGGTTACACGTTTATCTATATTCAGTTACATGAATTCATACCCAAAATCTCTAGTGGTGCATTAATGATAAACAGATAGGCCAATGCTATTGCAAATGGTAATAATTATCGTTATTATAACGACTAACAAGATAAAGTATTGAATGTTAAGTAACTTATCCATTCAAAAAGCTTTTCTTTAATCATTTAAGTGCATCAGCAAGACATATAGTAACCATCGTAGGAGCCAGCACATGTACGTATGTATCTGTAACGACGTAAAAGAAAAGCAAATCAAAGCCGCCATTGCTGCCGGTATCGATACCCTTGACGGTCTAAAAGATACCCTTGATGTTGCGACGTGCTGTGGTTGCTGTGAGCCGATGGTCAATGATTACCTTGATGAACACCATGCCAAGCTGGATGTCTTAGCTTACGCCGTCTAACGGCTATTAGATAAGTGCCTTTTAGGCTTGTGCATCACAAGTACCTGCCTTTCATTGCAAATACCCAGGCTTATGTTATCAGGCTTACCTTTTCTAACTCAGCTAAAAAAGTTAGCGAACAGTTATAAAGGGTAGGGTCATTGCCATTCGTATATATCGCGCCGAACTCTCTCTGTATTACTCACATACCTCTTTAGCCGCTGCAAAAAAAAGCTGGCTAATTATGATTCTCAATTAGCATCTTATTCTTAGTTCATAACGTTACAAGCCATATAGCGCCTATATGCTACTATATATGTCTTGCTTTGGAAGAATTTTTGTTGTTTTTAACTTTACTGAGCAGTTTACTGATAATACTGTTAATATATGCATTATTATGAATGTAATCTGCCAGACGAATATAGGAGTGCATGTGATGATAGGTAGCCCAAAAGTCATTGATTATTTAAACTTTCTGTTAGGTGGTGAGCTTGCGGCTCGTGACCAGTACTTTATTCACTCTGAGATGTATGCTGAATGGCATTACGGTAAATTATACGATCGTATCAACCACGAAATGCAAGATGAGACCTTGCATGCACAGGCTATCATTCGTCGTATTCTAATGTTAAGCGGTACGCCAAAAATGCAGGTTGACGGTATCAATATTGGCAGCACCGTTCCTGAAATGCTACAGCTTGACCTTGATTTGGAGTATCAAGTACAGCAGCATTTAAAAGACGGTATTGCGCTGTGCGAAGAAGAGCATGATTACGTCACGCGCGAGATGTTGGTCGAGCAGCTCAAAGACACGGAAGAAGATCATGCGCATTGGCTTGAGCAGCAGCTGCGTCTTATCGATATGATTGGTCTGCCAAATTACCTACAAAGTCAAATGGCTGAGGTATCCCCTCATCTGGCTTAATGGCTATTGATAGCTATAGACGACATTTAACTTATTAGGTAATGATAAAGGGAGAGAGATTATGAAAGGGGATAAAGACGTTACTCGTGCACTCAATAAAGTGCTTGGCCAGTCATTGATCGCTATTAATCAGTATTTTTTGCATGCGCGTATCGCACGTCATTGGGGGCTTGAAGCGCTGAATGAGAGCTTCTACAAACAGTCTATAGCGGAAATGAAGTGGTCTGATGATCTGATTGCACGGATTTTGTTGCTAGGCGGCCTACCGAATTTGCAAGATTATGGCAAAATGTTTATCGCTGAAGATGTGCCTGAAATGATTGACTGTAATCTACGCTTAGAAAAGCAGAAGTTCGACATCCTGACCGATACCATTGCCCTGTGCGAGACTCACCGTGATTATGTATCTCGTCAGCTAGTGGTAAAACTGAAAGATGGCAATGAAGAGTATCAAGACTGGCTAGAGACTCAAGAAGACTTGATAAAAGACGTTGGTGTAGAGAATTATATCCAATCGCAAATGGATGATGACAAAGCACCTTAGTCACTCATCAACAGTCACTCATCAATCAAAAAGCCAGTAGAGGTTTGATATCGTTCAAACCTCTACTGGCTTTTTTTTGTTTAGCACTTATGAGTGTGTCTTATGACATCAAGTGTCTTCAGTTTTTGAATTTAGGGCACGACCTAATACAGACCGCGACCATCTTCAGGTTTGAGACGTAAAAAATACAATCCTGAGAGAATGGTTAAAATACCCAGTATCCAATACGTCGTCTGAAAGGCAGCCAAGGTATCAAGCTCAAACCGCTCACGTAGTAGGTTGAGTAGCGCAGCGCCAAAGGCAATACCAAAGCTAATCGCTAGCTGCTGATTAACGGCCATCAAACTGTTACCGCTACTGGTTTGCACACCTTCTAAATCACCGATGGTAATGGTGTTCATCGCGCTAAACTGCATAGAGTTGCAAGCACCCATCACGGTCAAAATAGGGATGAACCAAAGCCACTGTGAGGCATTATTAAACTGCGCCAACATAATGATGAGTGTGCCCATAAAAAATGTATTGTAGACCAGTACTGTGCGGTAGCTATAACGCTGGATAATTCGACTGACCCAAGGCTTGATGCCAATCGCCCCAACCGCGATAGGCGCCAGTAGCCAACCTGCACGCGACGGTGAGTATTCAAACACCACTTGTAGTAATAGTGGTAATAGGAACGGTACGGCACTGATACCCAAGCGCGTAAATAAGTTACCCGTAATCCCAATCTTAAAGGTGCGAATATCAAATAGGCTCAATGGAAAGAGCGGTGCTTGACGGCGTTTGGCATGCCAGACATAGGCGCCTATCAACGCCGTTGACAAGAACGCCAACACCAAGCCATAAGTCCCGCGACCTGTTTGTGAGCCGAATTCAACAGCGAGGGTATAGCCACAAGCTGCTGCCGCAAACAATAAAAAACCCGTCCAATCTAAATGCTTGGTATCTTCAAATAAAGCAGGTACCAGTTTTTTGCCCATGATAAAACCAAAAACACCCATGGGTACATTGATCAAAAATATCCACTGCCAGCTGGCATATTGCACGATATAACCACCGAGTACGGGTCCTACTAACGGCGCCACCAATGCGGGAATCACTGCAAAATTCATGACGGTCAATAGCTTATTGCGGGGATACGACTTGACCAGTATCAAACGGGCAACCGGCGTCATCATCGCGCCACCGATACCCTGAATAATGCGCGAACCAATCAAAAAATCTAGGGTAGGCGATGCAGCACACAGTATAGATCCCACGCAGAATATAACGATAGCGTATAAAAACACCCGCCGCGTACCATATTTATCGGCCAGAAATCCACTGATAGGAATAAAGATAGCCAAGGTTAAAGCGTAGCTAATAACGGCCCACTGCATCTTAAGTGGCGACTCACCCAGCGCTTGTGCCATTTGCGGTAGTGAGGTATTCAAGATAGTGGCGTCTAAAATCTGCATAAACAGCGCCACCGCTAGCACATAGGGCAGGTATTTATTCTGGGTAGGAGTTAGCGTTACCATACTGACATCACTTTATCTTAAGGTTATGGGTATTCAAGAATTACGTTTATGAGCCGCTCATCTCTAAAAACCATTAAATTGCGCGTAGTATAGAAACAACGCTAGCGCAGTTAAAGATGAGCAAAGTAACCAAAGGATTTTTTATCCTAAAAATCACTACATTAATTACACGACAGGACTTTAATAAGTCGGCATAGAGCCGTTATAGTAGAACACGTATATAGTCGGTTTTACATCAATCAGATACATGAACCAAATACGTTATCAGGCTCGTTCAGTCAAATATTGGTAGCTATTTTACCTGCCAGCTTTATATCACTAGTATCTTTCATTGACTATGTTTCGTAGAACCGTATTTTTGCATACAATTTTTTGCACACAATAATAAATAGGATGTTTTATGAGTAATGATAATAATCAAGCAACTGCCAACCATAATACAGATAAAAGCACTTATACACCGCCTAAAATCTGGACCCAAGACAAGGAGAATGGTGGCAAATTCTCTAGTATCAACCGTCCAACAGCTGGCGCGCGCCATGATAAAGCCCTACCAGTAGGCGATGCACCGTTACAGCTGTACTCACTGAATACCCCAAACGGTGTCAAGGTAAACATCCTATTAGAAGAGCTGGCTGAGCTGAATGTTAAAGGCGCTGAATATGACGCCTATAAAATTGACATCTCGGAAGGCGATCAATTTGGCTCAGGCTTCGTGGCGATAAATCCAAACTCAAAGATACCTGCATTGGTTGACCATGCTGCCAAAAACAATGATGGCGAGCCTATTGCGCTTTTTGAGTCCGGTGCCATTTTATTATACTTAGCAGAAAAGTTCGGTCAGTTTGTTCCTGTATCTTCTGGTAAGGCCAGAGCAGACTGCCTGTCTTGGTTGATGTGGCAGATGGGTAGTGCACCTTTCTTAGGTGGCGGCTTTGGTCATTTCTATGCTTATGCGCCAGAACCAATGGAATACCCCATCAATCGCTATGCCATGGAAACCAAGCGCCAACTTGACGTACTCGATAAACATCTAAAAGACAACGTCTACATGTGTGGCAATGACGAAGCAGACTATAATATTGCCGACATGATCATCTGGGCATGGTATGGACAGCTGGTACTTGGCAAGCTGTATGAAGCCGCTGAGTTCTTACAAGTTGATAATTATAAAAACGTGCAGCGTTGGGCACAGACCATTGCTAAACGTCCTGCAGTAAAACGAGCAGTCGATCTAGCGCTAAAACCAATCAATTAAGTGATTGTCCCTCATGGTTCGTTGTTAGAAAAATAAGAATGATATTAGAAAAATAAAAACAATGACGCTGTAATACAAGGCTGATAGGCAAGTTGCTTATCAGCCTTGTTATTTTTTAACATATTGATAGTGCTATCTTTATATATCGATAGTTGAATTAATACTATACTTCTCTGTTTACACAATGGTACATTAGTACAACAGATAGAAACATTGATACGTTAAGATAACAGGCCACCGTCTTGAAGGGCAGGTGTTTATAATTCTTCTATTAATGAGTAACGACTATGAAGAATAATAACGTTCTAAGCGCGCCATTAGTGTCGACTGACCATGATGCCTACCGCTATACCCATACTCATAAAAATTGTAACGTAAAAAATATGACTCACTCTAAAACTAAAGTTAAAAAAACAATAAAGATAACCACATTGATGTCTAAAAATAAAATTTTGTTACCCATACTTGCCGCACTTACTATCACGTCGTTGAGCGCTATGAGCCATGCGGCGGCCGTTGAATTTACCAGTCAAGACTGGCAGGTTGCTTGTGATAATACCCGTACTTGCCGGCTGGCAGGATACCAAGCAGAAAACAATAGTGAATTACCCGTCTCTGTCTTGTTGATACGCCGTGCAGGGGCCAATGCCAGCGTAGATGGTCAGGTCAAGTTTGGCGGGGCTAAAGAAAGTTCTGCCAAAGCTCTGATGCAACTAGGCAATCGCCATCGTATCTCCTTGTTTATCGACGGCAAGGATCTGGGTGAAACCAAACCTTTCTCCGCTGCAGCGGGCAATGCTGAGCTGACCTCAGCGCAGGTGAGCGCCCTATTGGAGGCTTTGACTAAATCGAGCAAGATTGAGCTGGTACTACGCAACTCACGCTGGCAGTTGTCTGATAAAGGCGCCAGTTCGGTTATGCTCAAGGCCGATGAAGCCCAAGGTCGCGTAGGCACATCGAGTGCTTTTGTCCGTAGTAATGATGCTAAGAAGCCAAACAGTACGGTCTTACCGCCTAAGGCTGCACCGTCACTGCGTTTTGTCGCACCAAACCCTAATGCTGCGCCCAGCAGCAATAAAAAGTTTGTCATGAGATCCTCGCAGTTGTCAGCGATGATGAAAAGCACCATGCGAGACGCGGATAGCGACTGCCCAAGCCTGTCTGACAAAAACTCATGGCGCGTCAGCCGTCTAAACAGTACGCAGTTGTTGGCGCAACACGAGTGCTGGACAGGGGCTTATAACGCTGGCATGGGCATCTGGGTACTCAATGACACGAAGCCTTATAAGCCGACCTTGGTCACCACTAGTGCGACTGACTACGACAAAGGTAAAATTACTTCCGTACAGAAAGGTCGCGCAATTGGCGACTGCTTATCTAAAACTGACTGGGTATGGACCGGTAAAGCTTTTGAAAAAAGCCATGAAAGCACCACTGGGCTATGTCGCATGGTGGAAGCGGGCGGGGCATGGCAAATGCCAACTTACGTAACAGAAGTCAAAATGTCACGCTAGCAGCTTATGTATATTAATGCTTTATTAAACACTGCATTATTAAGAAGATAGCGCTTATTTTGATAGTAAATATAAAAATAGATACAGATAATGTTTTTACTGTGCTATACTGCGTCGCCACGTTAGCATTGACTAGCGTGAATTATGAGATTGATAACATCGCCTGCGATTTTGGGTCTAGGATGACCATAAGTAATTGTTGCCGATGATTTTGTGTACTTAAATAACATTTTATAAATATCAGTTATTTTTGACTCATATCTTATCTACTAACCCATGTATGGGATAGATTGGTTGTTACTTGCCTTTATCTGCTTTGGACAAAGCATCGATAATGCGTTTTTAGCAAACAAGGATGAGACACTCGGCACTACCACCAAAATACGTCAGACAGCACGAACGCATTTATTAAAGAAGTGAAGCTTTATTGGCTTGGCTTCTGATTATCAGCTATTTTATATGGTTTGATAGTGATTTAATAAAAGCTGCGTGGTGAACGGTTATCAGTGGTATGCATCAAGCTTGCTGAATTTACAGCAACTTATACTTACCAAGGATTCTCATGACTGACATCTTATCTGCAATCGCCGCTGAAAATGGCATTATCGAAGACACCACTCAAAACACGACTACTAATGAAGCAGCTTCTACTGACGCTGACGCTTCTGACGAAAATCAAGTCACTTTTACTGATCTGGGTATTGCCAAGCCGATTTTGACCGCACTTGATCGCAGTGGTTATACCAACCCAACCCCTATTCAAGCACAAGCCATTCCTTTTGCCCTAGCAGGTCGTGACTTATTATTGTCAGCGCAAACTGGTAGTGGTAAAACAGCCGCTTTCGTTATCCCTGTACTTGACCGTTTAAGCCGTGCGACTAGCTTTGACAAATTGACCAAAGCCCTTATCCTAACGCCAACGCGTGAACTTGCTCAGCAAGTACATGATAGCGTACGTACTTATTCTAAAGATATGCGTGGTCTATTCTGCGTACCATTAGTAGGTGGCGCTCCTTACAATGGTCAGATTACTGCTTTGAAAAAAGGCGTTCAAGTTATCGTTGCAACCCCTGGTCGTTTACTCGACCATATCAATGCCGGTCGCGTTGACTTATCAAGCCTAGAAGTCTTGGTACTTGACGAAGCTGACCGTATGCTTGACATGGGTTTTGCTGATGATATCAGCGACATTCTACGCGCAGCACCGACTGATCGTCAGACGATTATGTGTTCAGCGACTTGGGATGGCCCAGTAGGTAAAATCGCTGCCAGCTTCACTAAAAACCCTGAGCGTGTATCAATCAAAGTTGAATCAGCGCATATCGAAGAAAAAGTATACTACTGTGATGATTTTGATCATAAAAACCGTTTGCTTGACAAAATTGTTTGCGATAAAGAGATGGAACAAGTCATCATCTTTGCTGCGACCAAACGTAGTACTGAAAAATTAGCCAAATCTCTACAAGAGCAAGGCCATAAAGCCAGCTTCTTACATGGTGATTTGCCACAGAGCAAGCGTAACCGTATCGTTCAAGACTTGCGTAACGGCAAAGTCAAAATCCTAGTAGCAACGGATGTTGCCGCTCGTGGTCTTGATGTGCCAGCACTATCGCACGTCATTAACTACGACTTACCACGTCAAACAGAAGACTACGTGCATCGTATCGGTCGTTGTGGCCGTGCCGGTCGTACGGGTATTGCCATCAGCCTATGTAGCATGGATGATCGTCCACAGCTAAACGCGATCAACCGTTATTTAGATCGCAAAATGGAAGTATCGATCATCGAAGGTATGGAGCCTAAGAAGACTTATGTACCTAGCGAAAACAAAGGTAATGGTCGTGGCCGTGGTCGCGGACGCTCAAGTGGCGGCGGTAACGGTCAAGGCCGTGGTCGCGCGGGCGGTGGCTATCAAGGCAATCCTGCTAATGCTCGTGGTCGTTCAAGCGACAGCGCAGCAACTGGTCAACGCGCTAGCAATGACAGCGGTTATCAAGGTAAGCCACGTGATTCATCTGGCAAGCCAAATGAGCGTTCAGGTGGCAAGCCGTATCAAGGCAAGCGCACTGGTGCTCCTAGCCGTGGCGATAGCACTGGCGTTCCACGCGGTGAGCGTGCTGCAACGGGTCGTGGTCGTCCAAGTGGCAGCCAAGGTCGCCCAGCTGGTCGTGCTGATAGCCGTGGTCAAGGTCGTTCAAGCGGTGGCAATCGTAGCAACAACTCGTAATACCGTTATATTTAATGATTAATAAAGGTTATTAATAAAATAGCCACTGACTTGATCGGATAAAATAGCGTAAAAAAGCCAGATACTTGTTATCTGGCTTTTTTGTGCGTGGTGGTTCTATCTGTAGCCAATGAGTATTGGTGAGCAGTTTAAACAAACAAAAGCTATCTCTGTAGTCAATCGTTGCTTGCAGGTCTTTTTTGCCTTGTCTATACTGACAAGCCTTTACTTATCGTGTGCTGCGGAGCCATTTGATGCTCGACATTTCTCATTTAACCATTGCTCAATTAAAGGTAGACAGTTTACCAGTAGCCTTTGGCGTCATTATGGCGGTTATCGGATTGGTGTTCTATACTCAAGGATTACCGGGTAAATTTTGGCGACGTTTTTATGCGGTATTGCCGGGTATTGTACTGTGCTGCTTTATCCCAGCAACCCTAAACAGCCTTGGCATCTTTGCTGACGGCATTGGCTCACAGATTTATGGCTTTACCGCCACTTATTTGTTGCCAGCAAGTTTGCTATTGATGACCCTATCAATGGATGTGCCAAAGATATTGGGGCTTGGCTGGAAGGCCATTGCCATGTTTTTTGCCGCCAGTATCGCCATTGTCATCAGTGGGCCGATTAGCTTAGGCATTGCTAAATGGGTGTCACCTGAGATGTTTACCGACGATACTCTATGGCGCGGCTTTTCGGCGGTGGCGGGTAGTTGGATAGGCGGTGCAGCAAACCAAGCGGCGATGAAGGAATTGTTTGGCGTCAGTGATGATTTGTTTGGCATGATGATCTTGGTCGATACTACCAATGCGTCGTTATGGTTGTTGGCTATTTTGGTCATGGCCAAGCACAGCGCTAAGATAGATAAGTTTTTACGGGCTGATACCAGTAGTATTGATAAGGTCATCGCCGCTGTAGAGAGCTACGAGCGTGATCATGCCCGTCCGGCGACTTTAAATGATTTGATGGTGATGTTTGGTTTGTGTTTTGCGATGGTTGGAGTGGCGCACTTTATCGGCGGGCAGATAGCAGGCTTCTTTGCACCCTATAGCTGGGCAGTACAATACAGCTTTGCCAGCTCATTCTTTTGGATGGTGGTGATTATCACCTTAATAGGGGTAGTATTTTCCTTTACCAAAATTCGTCGCCTTGATCATGTTGGTGCCTCCAAAATTGGTACGGTATTTATCTTTGTATTGATTGCTGCTATCGGTATGCAAATCAATCTCGCCGGTATTGTCTCGCAGTGGCGCTTGCTACTCATTGGTCTATTGTGGATGAGTATTCACGTGGTGATTATCTTTATTGTCGCTAGAATCATTCGTGCACCATTTTTCTTTTTAGCAGTGGGTTCTAACGCCAATACCGGCGGCGCGTCTTCTGCACCGATTGTCGCCACGGCATTTCACCCCTCACTGGCGCCCGTTGGCGTATTCTTGGGTATTTTAGGCTATGCGGTGGGCACCTTTGGTGGTTATATCAGTACACAGATGATGCGGCTAGTGGTAGGGTGAGCGCTAACAAGCCTTAGTGTACATAAACCATAAATGTAGCTTTGGGTACTGTATGTGAGGCATTTATTAACGGCTTAATTTCCAAAAAAAAGAGAATGCTTGTTGACCAAGCCCTCTCTTTTTTTATTGATATAGTCAGTGAAAAGTAATATTGATCTTAGTCTATCTATTCTGATTCATTACTACTATCAAGCCTTCATCTGCGCCAATCATTTTTCTATTCCCAATAATCTGCTGGGCATTCAGGTAATTCACTTAAGGTATTACGTAGTGCAACCGACCACTGACGACTGATGTCGTTGAAGTATTCGTCGTCTTGCTCGATACGGTGACCCTTGGGCATCTTCAAACTGTCATTTTGATAAATCAACAAATTTATGGGCATACCTACAGACAGATTGGAGTGAATGGTTGAGTCAAATGACAACATCAGGGCTTGGGTCGCATGCTTGACGTCTGTCTCGTATTTAACCGAGCGGTCGAGAATGGGCTTGCCGTATTTACTCTCACCCAGCTGAAAAAACGGCGTATCTTGCGTGGCTCTAATGCAGTTGCCTTCTGGGTAGATCATATATAGCTCAGGAGGCTGGCCTTTGATTTGCCCGCCCAATATAAACGAGCTGGTAAAGGTGCCACTATTACTATCGTTAGCGACGCTTTGAGCATGAGTCATGATACTACGCATGCATTCACCCACCATTTGCGCCGCGTCAAACAGTGTCGCGACGGTATGTAAGCTGCTCTCAGAACGCAGGTTGATATCGGTTTTTAACTTATTAAAGACCGCTTGTGAGGTAGCAAGGCTGCCAGCGGTCTGTAGCACCATAAAACGTTCGCCTTCAACGCCGTATTGGTAGAGTTTTCTAAACGTCGAGATATGGTCAATGCCAGCGTTGGTACGGGTGTCACTCGCAAAAACCATCGCGTCTTTTAGACGAATAGCGGCACAGTAAGTCATAAAAAATCCTTATCTCAATAAGCAGAATCGATATTGATCTTGATAGATAGACTGCATCTATTACTATGACAATCTTGAGACCAAAACTTGACTGTAAAGATTCTCATAGCCGCCGCCCATCCTTACCCCGCGTACTGGTGCGGCATCTAAGTAATCGCGACCAATAGCGACATACACATGCGAGCTTGGCTGGAACAGCAGATTTGAGATGTCAAAGGTATACCAGTAGCCCTCTAGCCAAACCTCTGCCCAAGCATGGCTAGCCATATGATTCTCTGTGTCATCGTATAGATAACCTGACACATAACGCGCTGGGATATGCTGATCCCTCAAGCAGCCTAAAAATACATGGGTATGGTCTTGGCACACACCAGCGCCGATGTTAAAGGCTTCGGCTGCCGTCGTTCCCACGTGGGTGGCATCTTTTATATAAGGCATTTTGGTCAATAGCTCAGTCGCCATGGCTTTAAGGCTGTCATGGGTCGGGTCTTTTAGATAAGGTGCAGCAAAGGCGCGCATCGCCTCTGAACACTTAGTCAATGGGCTTTGTACCGTAAATAGCAAATAGGGGACGTTGTCCATGTCCTCTAATCGCTCGGTATCGGTATTGATCTCGACAATGCCGGACGCCTGCATTTGCAAGTTATTGTGTGCCTCATTACGACTAAGCGTTAGCCAGTCATTGCCAAAGCCGTCTTTTTGATTGACGGCAACTTTAGGCAGCATCACATCCCACCTATGAATCGTTTGATGCGGTAATTGCATCGGCGTCATACGAATATACTGAACGCTGCGCTGTGCCAGCTCGCCGTAGTAATAATTGGTTTGATGACTTATTTGAAGTTTCATAATGTCTTCCTCTTTAAGGTGCTTTTTGTCTATTTTACTAAGCTAAACGCTATACACCTTGCTGTAATATGATGTTGAATTCTCGGCTAATAAGCTTAAAGTCGCTAAATTGTTTTGATTTGATCATCTGATTGGTCAAGCGAGTCAGTTCACGCCAGCGCGTGTTTTCTGGCAGCTGATTAATCCAATACTTAAATTCAAGACTAATCTCGGTGGTGTCCTCATTGAGTAGGACCGCACGCTCTAATTGCTCAAAATACCGACCTAATTGCCAAAAACACGTCACGGTAGGGTGCTCTTGTTCCATTGCTGCATTACAGGCATATAGCTGTAGCGTCGCTGCTCGATAAGTACCGGCACTTGATAAGCGTTTAATGAGGTTGTACAGCTCTGCAGTATCTTTGCCAATCACGCCTTTGGCCTCTTGCACATTGGTCTCAATGGATTGGACCACGCTAGGGATTCTTTTTTGCTCTAAGTCGTAAAGTATTTGTGCCTTCATTACTTTTAGCGGCTCATTCGCCTCTGCCGCAAAGCCTAAATGGCTGATTAAATGCTGTATTTGTGATTTTTTTAGGTCACCTTTGATCAACTGTTTCATTAGGCTGTCGTAGTAGTAGAGTCGCTCGCTATACCTACCGAGCCAGATCAAATGACTACTGGTCGACAGCAGCAATATCATTGGCGCATCATCGAGGTCCTCAAAACCCGCTTCGATAGGCTGTATGCGATTGTGGTAGCTGGCGTGACCAGCAGCACTCAGTGCTAGATTGTTAGACTTATCCGCCTGCCCATTAGCCAAGGCGGCTTTGCTCGAAGCTGGCGCGTTACGCTTGTCTGAAGATCTCTTCTCTAAACTGCTGTCATCGACGACCCAAGTATCTTTGATGCCACCACCTTGTGATGAGTTGACCACTAACGAGCCTTCGACCATCGCCACACGAGTAAGACCGCCCGGTACGATATCGACCGAACCGTCGCCATGACTGAGTACAAAGGGGCGCAGGTCAATATGGCGCGGGGCGATACCATCACTAACAGCGGTCGGATTGGTAGATAATGAAATTGTAGGCTGCGCAATAAAACCGTTGGGGTTGTCGAGCAGACGCTTGCGATAGTCGCTGATCTCTTGTTTGGTAGAGGTTGGCCCTATGAGCATGCCATAGCCGCCGGAGCCTTGGGTTTCTTTGACCACCAGCTTGTCTAGATTGTCTAGTACATAGCTTAGCTCGTCAGGCTTGCGGCACTGATAGGTCTCGATATTGGGCAAGATGGGCTTTTCACCCAAATAGAACTCAATCATATCGGGCACAAAGGGGTACAAGCTTTTGTCATCTGCCACACCAGTGCCGGGCGCATTGACGACGACCACATTACCAGCGCGGTAAGCACTCATCAGACCCGACACGCCTAGTATTGAGTTGGACTGAAATGCCAAGGGATCAATATAAGGGTCATCAATTCGGCGATAAATGATATCGACTTGTACCTTACCACGGATACCTTGCATGTAGACTTTGCTGTCCTCAACCACCAAGTCATAGCCGTGTACCAGTGGTACATTCATCTCATGCGCCAAAAAAGCATGCTCATAATAAGCACTGTTGAAGCGACCGGGGGTTAGGATAACAATCTGTGGATCATACTTGGTGGTTGAGCTGGCAAGACAGCATTTGAGACGCTGCGGATAGTCGCTAACCCCTAATACGGGCGTATGAGCGAACAAATCAGCTAATAGAGTCTCTGAAATACTGCGACTCTCCAGCATGTAGGAGACGCCAGATGGCGTGCGAAGATTGTCCTCTAATACACAGAATTGACCGGTCTCGTCTCGAATGAGATCGATACCACTGATGTGCGAGTAGATAGGCTTATCAAGTTCAATGCCCATCATCCATGGCTCATAGCAACCACTGGCATAGACGTAGCTGGCAGGAACAATGTCTGCTTTCATAATGGCTTGATCGTGATAGATATCATGCAAAAAGGCATTGAGCGCAGTAATCCGTTGCTTGCAGCCAGCTTCTACTTGCTGCCATTCGCTGGCGGAGATAATGCGTGGAATGATATCAAAAGGAATCATCCGCTCAATGTTTTTGGCATCGCTATAGACAGTGAAAGTCACGCCCTTACGATAAAATATATTTTCTGCTTGCTCATTCAGGTGGTTGAGCGCATCCATACTGATGTTGTCTAGCCAGTCGCCGACAGCCTTAGCTGCAGGACGATATTCACCCTTTTCGTTTTGTAGTTCATCGAAGCACTGTCGCTTTTTTTGCTTGTCTTTTGCGTGGCTCTTACTTATGGTTGGGTTAGGAGAAGTCGCCATTTGATCTTGGCTTTGACTTTGGCCATCATTTTGGCTTTGAGATTGAAGTGATTGTTGGTTCATAAATACCTCACGCATCCTTGGTAAGTTATTATTTATGACGCATACACGGGTTATGATAGGCAGATCGGCAGGTGCAAGACGTCCAATATGTAGCCTGTGCCTTGTCTTGACTATAGCGCGTCTACGAGCCTATGCACAACAAGCCTGTGACTTTTTTAAAGTTGTCACCGTTAAAATACAACACAACAATAACTTAACTGCCGCAAAAAACAGCGATATCTTGCTTTCTTAAGGGTTCACTAGCGATGGTACTTACATGAAGTGCTCATCTGAACAAACCTTTATAAACCCATTTAAGAGGATGGAGCAACATGGATGAAAAGAAGTTCGAGATTTATTTGGCAGATGATGGGCAAACTCAAATTGAGATTCGTCTAGAGCGCGACACCTTGTGGCTCTCGCAAGCGCAACTGGCGACATTGTTTGAAAAAGACTCTGATACGATTGGTTTGCACCTAAAAAACATCTATAAAGAAGGCGAACTCGACCCCGAAGCAACTACCGAGCAATCCTCGGTAGTTCGTCAAGAGGGAAACCGACAAGTGCGACGCAACATTCGCTTTTACAATCTAGATGCCATTATTTCTGTGGGTTATCGGGTTAATTCTAAAAAAGGCACGCAGTTTCGTATATGGGCGACCCAGCGCTTACGTGAATACTTAGTGCAAGGCTATACGCTCAATCAGCAACGCTTCGATAAAAACTCTGCCGAGCTCCAGCAAGCGTTAAACTTAATCAAAAAAACAGCCCAAAGCCCTGAGCTGAATACTGATGAAGGGCGCGGCTTAATTGAGATTATCAGCCGTTATACGCAGACGTTTTTATGGCTACAACGCTATGATGAAGGCTTGCTTGACGATCCAGCAGGGCAGGAGGGCGGTGTATTGCCTAGCCTAACTGAAGCGATGAGCGCACTAAATAATTTAAAAGCGCAATTAATATCACGCGGTGAGGCAACTGAGCTATTCGCCAAGCCTCGCGGTGACGGGTTAGACAGTGTACTGGGCAATTTGCAGCAAACCGTGTTTGGCGAGCCTGCCTATCCGACTATCGAGAGTAAAGCGGCGCATTTATTGTATTTTATGGTCAAGAACCATCCCTTTACCGATGGCAATAAACGCAGTGGTGCTTTCTTATTCGTGGATTTTTTACATCGTAATAAGCGGCTGCTCAATGAAAGTGGGGAAATGGTCATTAATAACACGGGACTTGCTGCTTTAACCTTACTGGTCGCTGAGTCTGATCCCAATCAAAAAGAGACGTTGATTAAATTGATTATGAATATGCTGTCATTAGAGGCTTGATATACAGAGATATCATCCATGAGCGCTACAAAAGATAAGTCTAACTATGAATATTTGCAGTTATCATTATAACAACAACGCTTGATAATCAATTTTAAGGAAAACAACGCATGTTTAGCATAATAAAAGACTGGCACAATCAGCGCGTACTCGATAACAGTGACTTTACTAAGGCGGACTGGATGCAGGCTGCCAAGCGTATTGTGATACTTGAGCACTTAAACGAGGACGAGATGACTCGTTTGTTTGAGTTGGCGACGTTGTTTTTGGATGATAAATCCATTACGGGCGCACAAGGCTTTGAAATCACAGATGCAGTCAGGCAGTCCATTGCCTTACAAGCCTGTTTGCCGATATTGAATCTAAGTCTAGAATGGTACGCTGGCTGGTCGTCCATTATCATTTATCCCGGTTCTTACAAAAGTGACAGTACCACTGTAGATGAGTTCGGTATCGTCCATGAAGGCAGCCAACATCGTAGCGGCGAAGCGTGGCTGCGTGGACCGGTCATTCTGTCATGGAAGGACGCCAAACATTCAGGCGAACGCGATGGTCACAATGTCGTCATTCATGAGTTTGTCCATAAGCTCGATATGCTCAATGGCCGTGCTAATGGCTTTCCACCATTGCAACCCGGCATGGATCCTGCGCGCTGGACGGAGGTTATGGCGCGAGATTTTGAGGATTTTCAAACGCATCGTAAGTCAGGACTGGATCGATATGGCGCGACCAATCCCGCTGAGTTCTTTGCGGTGCTCAGCGAAGTGTTTTTTGAGACGCCAGAAAAGTTGGTCGACGCATATCCAGATATCTATGAGATTATGGTCAAGTTTTTTAAGCAAACACCGATGTAGTTGATGTTAAATATATTACATATTAAAAAATGAATATATAACAGTGTAAACACAAAAAGGGCAGTGCATCATACAGAATACACTGCCATGATTTAATCTTTAATAATCTTAGATTAACACATGAAGTGCAATATCAAAGAGCAGGTGAAAAAGAGGCCTAGATGCGCTAGCATCAAAGCTACTATCCACCGCCAAAGTGAGATTGCAACCATGAGCT